>NZ_JBHYOB010000001.1:482264-620114 GCF_042744565.1 Streptomyces sp. NPDC058812 | reverse complement strand
CCCCGCGGGCCCGCGGCGCGGGGGGGGCCCCCCGCGCGGGGGGGGGGGGGGGGGGGGGGCCCCCGGGCGGGGGGGGGGGGGGGGGGGGGGGGGGGCAAGGGGCGCCGGGGAGTGACGAGGGTTACCCACGCCCCACCCTGGACGCCTCCCCTACCCGCCGGTACGGTGAAGTCTGAGCAAGCGCTTAGATACGTACCCTGGAGGTGGCGCGGTGCGCCGTACGGTGTTCAACGAGGACCACGAGGCGTTCCGGGAGACCATCCGCGCCTTCATCGAGGCCGAGGTCGTCCCCGTCTACGACGAGTGGTTCGCCGCGGGCCAGGCGCCGCGCGACTTCTACTACAAGCTCGGCGAGCTGGGCATCTTCGGCATCAACGTGCCCGAGGAGTTCGGCGGCGCGGGCATGGACAGCCACAAGTTCGAGGCCGTCCTCTACGAGGAGACCGCCCGCGCGGGCGTCCAGTTCGGCGGCTCCGGCGTGCACGTGCTGCTCGCCCTGCCGTACATCAAGATGCTGGCCACCGACGAGCAGAAGAAGCGCTTCCTGCCGAAGTTCGTCTCCGGCGAGGAGATGTGGGCCATCGCGATGACGGAGCCGGGCACCGGTTCCGACCTGGCCGGCATGAAGTCCACCGCCAAGCTCTCCGAGGACGGCACCCACTACGTCCTCAACGGCGCCAAGACCTTCATCACCGGCGGCGTGCACGCCGACAAGGTGATCGTCTGCGCCCGCACCGCCGCGCCCACGGCCGAGGACCGCCGCCACGGCATCTCCCTGTTCGCCGTGGACACCAAGTCCGAGGGCTACTCGGTGGGCCGCAAGCTGGACAAGCTGGGCCTGCGCACCTCCGACACCGCCGAGCTGGCGTTCGTCGACGTCAAGGTGCCCGTCGAGGACCTGCTCGGCGAGGAGAACAAGGGCTTCTCCTACCTCGGCCACAACCTGGCCTCCGAGCGCTGGGGCATCGCCTTCGGCGCCTACGCCCAGGCCAAGGCCGCAGTCCGCTTCGCCAAGCAGTACGTGCAGGACCGCACCGTCTTCGGCAAGCCGGTCGCCCACTTCCAGAACACCAAGTTCGAGCTGGCCGCCTGCCAGGCAGAGGTGGACGCCGCCGAGGCCGTCGCCGACCGCGCCACCGAGGCCCTGGACGCCGGCGAGCTCACCCCCGCCGAGGCCGCCAGCGCCAAGCTGTTCTGCACCGAGGTCGCGCACCGCGTCATCGACCGCTGCCTCCAGCTGCACGGCGGCTACGGCTACATGAACGAGTACCCGATCGCCCGCCTGTACGCGGACAACCGCGTCAACCGCATCTACGGCGGCACCAGCGAGGTCATGAAGATGATCATCGCGAAGAACATGGGCCTGTGAACCACGGGGCATGAGCGAAGCACTCCAGTCCCTCCTCGATCTGCTCGACCTCGAGCGGATCGAGGAGGACATCTACCGCGGCCACTCCCGCTCCGCCGTCGTCCCCCGGGTCTTCGGCGGGCAGGTGGCGGCCCAGGCGCTGGTCGCCGCCGGCCGCACGGTCCCCGAGGACCGGCACGCGCACTCCCTGCACGCGTACTTCCTGCGCCCCGGCGACCCGGGCGCCCCCATCGTCTACAACGTCGACCGCCTGCGCGACGGCCGCTCCTTCACCACCCGCCGCGTCGTCGCCGTCCAGCACGGCAAGCCGATCTTCACCCTGTCGGCGTCCTTCCAGACGTACGAGGAGGGCCTCGACCACCAGGCCCCCATGCCGCCCGCACCGGACCCGGCGACCCTCCCCACCGGCGAGGAACGGCTGCGCGGCTACCCGCACCTGCCCGCCGAGACCGTCGAGCGCTTCCTGGAGGCCCGCGCCGCCGTCGACCTCCGCTACGTCGACGACCCGCCCTTCGGCGACTTCGGCACGCCCCGCGAGCCGCACTCCCAGGTCTGGTTCCGCACCAACGGCAAGCTCTCGGACGACCCCCTCCTGCACGTCGTCCTCGCCACCTACGTCTCCGACATGACCCTCCTCGACTCGGTCCTGCTCGCGCACGGCCGCGGCGGCTGGGCCGTCGGTGACGTCGTCGGGGCCTCGCTCGACCACGCGATGTGGTTCCACCGGCCCTTCCGCGCCGACGAGTGGCTGCTGTACGACCAGCAGTCGCCGTCCGCGTCCGGCGGCCGGGGCCTCGGCCAGGCCAGGATCCACACCCAGGACGGGCGGCTCGCCGTCTCGGTCATCCAGGAAGGTGTGGTGCGCGTCCCTCGGGAACACTGAGGGCATGGCCGAACCTGCACGCGAGCGGCATGCGACCGACGGCGGCGGCGACAGCACCTTCACGGTGATCGTCGCCGCCCTAGCCAATCTGGGCATCGCCGTCGCCAAGGCGGTGGCCGGCGTGCTCACCGGGTCCAGCGCGATGCTGTCGGAGGCCGCGCACTCGGTCGCCGACACCGTCACGGAGGTCCTGCTGCTGACCTCGCTCAGACGCAGCGCCCGCCCCGCCGACGAGGACCACCCCCTCGGCCACGGCCCCGAACGCTACATCTGGGCCCTGCTCGCCGCCGTCGCCACCTTCGTCGGCGGCGCGGTCTTCGCCCTCTACGACGGCGTCCACGCCCTCACCCACGCCGAGGAACCCGGCGACCCGCTGGTGGCGTACGTCGTCCTGGCCGTGGCCTTCCTCCTGGAGGGCTACTCCCTGCGCACCGGCCTGAAACAGGCGCGCGGCGAGGCCCGCCACTACAAGGTGCCCTTCGGTCGCTATCTGCGCCGCACCCCCGACACCGCCGTGAAGGCCGTCGTCATGGAGGACACCGCCGCCCTCGCCGGCCTGCTGCTGGCCGCCGGCGGCCTGCTCGGCGGGCAGCTCACCGGTTCCGGCGTCTGGGACGGCGTCGCCTCGCTCTGCATCGGCGCCCTGCTGCTGTACGTCGCCTGGGTGCTGGGCCGCTCCAACGCCGAGTTCCTCATCGGCCGCCCGCTGCCCCGCACCGTGCGGGAGCGGATCCGGGCGGAACTGGTGGCCGTCGAACACATCGAGGCCGTACTGGAGCTGACCACTCTCGTGCAGGGCCCGCGGGAGGCGCTGGTCGCCGCCAAGGTCGACTTCCGGGACGTGGCGACGGCGGCGCAGATCGAGTGGGCGAGCGAACGGGCCGAGCAGCGGCTGCGCGAGGAGTTCCCGATGATCCGCCGGGTCTACCTGGACCCGACGCCCGGATTCGCGCAGCGCCGCTCGGAGGGGCTCAACCCCTGGCCTTGAGGGGCGGCGGGGCAGGCGGGGCTACTTGAGTCCCGCCTCCGTCAGCAGATACGCCGTCATCGGGTCGTAGTAGCGCGGGCTGACCACGTGGTCGTCCAGCGGCACCGCGACCTGGAGGGTGCCCTCGGACTCGGCGAGGAAGAGCGCCGGGTCGTTGCAGTCGGCGTAACCGACGGAGTCGACGCCGTGCTGAGCGGCGTAACCGGCCCAGCCGTGGTCGGCGACGACCAGGTCCGGCAGCGGGCGGCCCGCGCGCTCCAGACCCGTGAGGATCGCCTTCATCGGTTCACCGGAATGGGTGTGCCACAGCGAGGCACCGTGCTCCAGCACGGCCACGTCCGCGAACTGCTGGACGTACCCCTCCTCCGTCGTCAGCCCCTCCGGGATCACGACGATCTCGCATCCGGCGGTGCGCAGCGCGTCGGCCGTGGCGCGGTGCACGTCGAGCAGACCGCCGGGGTGGCCGGTCGCGAACAGCACGCGCTGCCCGCCGTCGGCCGCCTTGCGCAGCCGGCCGGCCATGCGCTCCAGCGCGGCCACGGTCAGCTCGGGGTCGATGGTGTCCTGGCCGTACCGGTACTCGGGGTCGTCGTTGACGCCGACCCGCTCCGCCATCACCGCCAGCACGTCCTGCTCGTCGCTCCAGCGGTCGCCCAGCTCCAGGCCGAGCCAGAAGTTGCGGTCGCCGTTCGCCAGCTTCCGGTAGTGGGAGAGGTTGTTCTCGCGGGGCGTGGCGACGTCGCCCGCGATACGGGTTCTGACGAGGTGTTCGGCGAGTTCGGCGCGGCTGGGTGTCCCGGGTATCGGCATGGCTCCATTGTGAGGCAGCCGTCAGTCGGCGTCTTGGGCATATCGCACGCTGGGACGTGGGTCACCTCCGCAGCGCGAACCACAACTCCATCCGTACGTCCGGGTCGTCGAGGTCGGCGTCCAGCAGGGCCGCGCAGCGGGCGATGCGCTGCCGGACGGTGTTGCGGTGCACGGACAGGGCGACGGCGGTGCGGTCCCAACTGCCGTGCAGGGAGAGCCAGGCGCGCAGGGTCTCGGTGAGCGCCGGAACCGCCGCGACCGGCGCTAGCAGCGCACGCGCGTGCGCCTCGGCCTCGCCGTCCGGCACGAGGTCGGCCAGCGCGGGCCGCGCGCTGTGTCGGACCAGCGGCACCCGGGTGGCCCTGGCCCGGGCCAGCGCGCGGGCCGCCTGGGCATCGGCGGCCGGCCACTCGGCGGGGGCGACGGGGGAGCTGACGCCGAGGGTCCAGCCGGGCTGAGCGGCCGGGCCGGTGACGGTCGCCGGCCCCCCGGCCCCGGCCCCCGAGTCGGTTGTGGGTGTCGGGCCCGCCCCGGCCCCGGCCCCCGCGGCGGTTGTGCGTGCGGGGCCCGCGCCGGTCCCAACCCCGGGCCCTCCCTCCGCGTCGGCGTGCCGGGAGGCCGGTACGAGCACCCGTACGACGTCCCCGGCCGTGTCGACCAGTGGGGAGCCGAGGGCCGTGCCCAGTGCGGAGGCGGAGACCGGGTCGGGGGCCCCGGCGGCGGGGCGGGCGTGTACGACGTGCCAGTGGGTGACGCCCTCGCCGCCCCCTCCGCCGAGCAGCGGCGCGACCTCCTCGGGGCGGGCGCCCAGCAGCAGGCGTACGAGAGCCGAGGAGCGGGCCGCGCCCGTGCCGCTCTGGTGCTCGCCGGTGAGGAGGGAGAGCAGGACGGCGGCGACCGAGGCGATGGTGTGGTCCCCGGACTCCCGGTGCGGGGCCGCCACCCCGAGCACGAAGCCCTGCCCGGTGCCGAGGGCGTACGCGGCGAGACGGGTGCCGGCGACCGTGTCCGTGGCGGTGCTGGAGGCGTGGCCGGTGACGTACCGGGCCAGCTCCGCCAGCGCCCGCCCCACCTCACCCCCGGGCTCCCGCCCCGCCGCCGCGATCTCCGCGCCCTCCGGCCCGTACAGCACCGCCCGCCCGTCGAGCCGGGTCGCCAGCCGGCGCAGTACCGACGGCACCGGGTCCGGACGGGAGGCCGCGGCCGCCAGACCCTGCTGGGCCTCGGAGACCCGGCGCAGCTCGGCGAGCCGGGCCTGCGCCATCAGCTGCCACACCGCGCGGGCCACACCCGAGAACGTCGTCCTCGGCGGCACCTCCACCAGCGGCAGCCCGTACGCCTCGCAGGCCGCGACCAGCGCCCCCGGCACGGTGTCGTGCACCGGCGCCACCCCGAAGCCGAGCGCGGCGCCGCCGGCCGCCACGATCCGCGAGACGTAGGCGTCGAAGTACGTCCCCGAGTCCGCCCCCTCCGGGATGTGCACGCCCGCCGTCAGCAGCAGTTCACCGCCCAGCAGGTACGGGAAGGGGTCGGACATCTCCGAGGTGTGCGCCCAGTGGACCGTCACGTCCGCCGCCGATGGTCCGGCCAGCAGGCGCAGCCCCAGGTCGTCACGGGCCAGCAGGGCCGCGAGCGACACCGGGGGAGTGGGAGGCGTGGGCGGAACGGCCGACTCCTGCATGATGGATGTTCCCTCCATCCGAGTGATGCCGACTGGATGAAACGTACACTTCGCAGTCGCTTTTCAGCCACCTAGGGTCAACCTCGACCGGCGGCCGCGGGTACGGGCGGATGTCCCCGCGACCAGCCACCGGACAACTCCCCACCGCACGACACGCCACCGACACAGGCGAAGGAGGCCCCCATGGCCGTCGACTACATAGTGATCGTCGTCTATCTCGCCGGCATGCTGGCCATGGGCTGGTGGGGCATGCGCCGCGCCAAGTCCAAGAGCGAGTTCCTCGTCGCCGGCCGCCGTCTCGGCCCCGCGATGTACTCCGGCACCATGGCGGCGATCGTCCTCGGCGGCGCGTCCACCATCGGCGGCGTCGGCCTCGGCTACCAGTACGGACTGTCCGGCGCCTGGATGGTCGTCACCATCGGCCTCGGCCTGCTCGCGCTGTCCGTCTTCTTCTCCGCGCGCATCGCCCGCCTGAAGGTCTACACCGTCTCCGAGATGCTCGACCTCCGCTACGGCGGCAAGGCGGGCGTCATCTCCGGCGTCGTCATGTGGGCGTACACCCTGATGCTCGCCGTCACCTCCACCATCGCCTACGCCACGATCTTCGACGTCCTCTTCGACGTGAACCGCACCCTCGCGATCATCCTCGGCGGCTCCATCGTCGTCGCCTACTCCACGCTCGGCGGCATGTGGTCCATCACGCTCACCGACATGGTGCAGTTCGTGGTGAAGACCATCGGCGTACTGCTCCTGCTGCTGCCCATCGCGGTCGTCAAGGCCGGCGGCTTCAGCGAGATGAAGGCCCAGCTGCCGACCTCGTACTTCGACCCGCTGGGCGTCGGCGGCGAGACCATCTTCACCTACGTGCTGATCTACACCTTCGGCATGCTCATCGGGCAGGACATCTGGCAGCGCGTCTTCACCGCGGGCAGCGACCGGACCGCCAAGTGGGGCGGCGCCATCGCCGGCACCTACTGCCTCGTCTACGCCGTCGCCGGCGCCATCATCGGCACGGCGGCCAAGGTGCTCTACCCCAAGCTCGGCAGCCCCGACGACGCCTTCGCCACCATCGTCAAGGACGAGCTGCCCATGGGCGTGCGCGGACTCGTGCTGGCCGCCGCCCTGGCCGCCGTGATGTCCACGTCCTCCGGCGCCCTCATCGCCTGCGCCACCGTCGCCAACAACGACATCTGGTCGCGGCTGCGCGGCGTGGTGCGCGGGGCGGAGGGCGAGCCCGACGAGGCGCACGACGAGGTGAGGGGCAACCGCGCCTTCATCCTCGCGATGGGTGTCGCGGTGATCGTCATCGCGATCGCCCTCAACGACGTCGTCGAAGCCCTCACCGTCGCCTACAACCTCCTCGTCGGCGGCCTCCTCGTCCCCATCCTCGGCGGGCTGCTGTGGAAACGCGGCACCGCACAGGGCGCCCTCGCCGCCGTAGCCGTCGGCGGCCTCGCGGTCGTCGGCCTGATGGCGGCCTACGGCATCCTCGCCAACGAGCCCGTCTACTACGGCCTGCCGGCCTCCCTCGCCGTCTACGTCGCCGTCTCCCTGGCGACCCGCCCCACCGACGAGGCGATCCTCACCGCCTGGCGCGAACGCCTCGCCGGACGGGCTCCCGAAACCCTGTCCGAACCGGCGGTCCCGGCTCACCAGTAGAGTCGGACCGCAGTAGTACATACGCGACGAAGCGTAAGAAGGAAGGCAGTACATGAGCAGCAACGAGACGCCCCGCGGCCCCGTCGACTCCTCCCGCGTCCCGCGGTACGCGGGACCCGCGACCTTCGCCCGGCTGCCCCGCCTCGACGAGGTCGGGACCGCCGACGTCGCCGTGGTGGGCGTGCCGTTCGACTCGGGCGTCTCCTACCGGCCGGGAGCCCGCTTCGGCGGCAACGCCATCCGCGAGGCCTCCCGCCTGCTGCGCCCCTACAACCCGGCCCAGGACGCCTCCCCCTTCGCCCTCGCGCAGGTCGCCGACGGCGGCGACATCGCCGTCAACCCCTTCAACATCAACGAGGCCGTCGAGACCGTCGAGGCCGCCGCCGACGACCTCCTCGGCACCGGCGCCCGTCTGATGACCCTGGGCGGCGACCACACCATCGCCCTCCCGCTGCTCCGCTCGGTCGCCAAGAAGCACGGCCCGGTCGCCCTGCTCCACTTCGACGCCCACCTGGACACCTGGGACACCTACTTCGGCGCCGAGTACACGCACGGCACCCCGTTCCGGCGCGCGGTCGAGGAGGGCATCCTCGACACCTCCGCGCTCTCCCACGTCGGCACCCGCGGCCCGTTGTACGGCAAGCAGGACCTCACCGACGACGAGAAGATGGGCTTCGGCATCGTCACCTCCGCCGACGTCTACCGACGCGGCGCCGACGAGGTGGCCGACCAGCTCCGCCAGCGCATCGGCGACCGGCCCCTCTACATCTCCATCGACATCGACTGCCTGGACCCCGCCCACGCCCCCGGCACCGGCACCCCCGAGGCCGGCGGCATGACCTCCCGCGAACTGCTGGAGATCCTGCGCGGCCTGGCATCCTGCAACCTGGTGTCGGCCGACGTCGTCGAGGTCGCCCCGGCCTACGACCACGCGGAGATCACCTCCGTCGCGGCCTCCCACACCGCGTACGAACTGACCACCATCATGTCCCGCCAGATTGCAGAGGCCCGCGCGAAGTGACCCACGACCACGACCTGGTGCTCCGTCCGACCGCCGCACAGACGGAGGCCGCGCTGAATCCTCCCCCCGGCCGCAACGGCGGAGACCTGGTCGTGGAGACCCTGGCCGGGCTCGGCGCGACCACCGTCTTCGGCCTGCCCGGCCAGCACGCCCTCGGCATGTTCGACGCGCTGCGCCGCTCGGACCTGCGCTACATCGGCCTGCGGGTGGAGAACAACGCCGGTTTCGCCGCCGACGCCTACGGCCGGATCACCGGTGAGGCCGCCCCACTGCTCCTGTCGACCGGCCCCGGAGCCCTCACCTCCCTCGCCGCGCTCCAGGAGGCGCGGGCGGCCTCCGCCCCCGTCCTCGCGATCAGCAGCCAGGTGCCGACGGCCGGCCTCGGCGGCGGACGCCACGGCTACCTGCACGAACTCCCCGACCAGGCGGCGTCCTTCCGGGGTGTGGTGAAGTCCGTCCACACGGTCCGCACCCAGTCCCAGATCCCGTCCGCCATCGCCGAGGCGTGGACGTCGGCGCTGACCGTCCCGCACGGCCCCGTGTGGGTGGAGATCCCGCAGGACGTCCTCCTGGCCGAGACGCCGATCCCGGTCGTGACCGGCGGCGACACCTTCCCCGAGGAACTGCCCCCGCGCCCCGAACTGACGGCGGTCGCCGCCGACCTGCTGACGCGCGCGGAGCGCCCCGTGATCGTCGCGGGCGGCGGAGTCGTCCGGGCCGACGCGTCGAAGAAGCTCCGGCAGCTCGCGGAACGCCTCCAGGCCCCCGTCGTCACCACCTTCGGCGGCAAGGGCGCCTTCCCGTGGACGCATCCCTTGTCCCTCCAGTCCTGGCTGGAGGACCGCCACACCACGGACTTCCTGGAGGACGCCGACGTACTCCTCGTCGTCGGCTCCGGCCTCGGCGAACTCTCCTCGAACTACCACACGTTCAAGCCGCGCGGCCGGGTCGTCCAGATCGAGGCGGACCTCGGCAAACTGGAGTCCAACCACCCGGCGCTCGGCATCCACGCCGACGCCCGCCTCGCCCTCCAGGCGCTGCTGGAGACGGTGGGGGAGCGGACGGACCCGGCGGCCCCGGAGCGCGTGCGGGCGGTTCTGGAGAAGGTGCGCGAGCGCATCGCGTCCCAGGAGCTGACCCTCGAACAGGACGTCCTCGCCGCCGTCCGGGGGGCCCTCCCGCCCGGCGCCCCGTCCTTCTGGGACATGACCATCCTGGCCTACTGGGCGTGGTCGGCCTTCGACGCCAAGGCCCCGAACACCATGCACTCCGCCCAGGGCGCCGGCGGTCTCGGCTACGGCTTCCCGGCGGCCCTGGGAGCAGCGGCGGCCGACCCCACCCACCCGGTCCTGGCGGTCTCCGGCGACGGCGGAGCCCTGTACTCCATCGCCGAACTGGCCACCGCCCGCCAGTACGACCTGAACGTCACCTGGCTGATCGTCGACGACGGCGGCTACGGCATCCTGCGCGAGTACATGACCGACGCCTTCGGCGAGCCGACGGCGACGGAGCTGACCCGCCCCGACTACGTGGCCCTCGCCGAGTCGTTCGGCGTCCCGGGCGTGCGTACGTCGCCGGAGGCGCTGGAGGCCGACCTGGCGAAGGCCCTGGCCGCACCGGGGCCCTCGGTGGTCGTCCTCCCCGCCGTACTGCGCATGTTCGCGCCGACGCACCTGGACTGAGGACGGCTGGACCTACCAGATCGCCTCGACCCACTCCGGGTGGTCGACGAACGGGTTGCGGTTGTGCTGGTAGTCGTCGTAGATGACCTGGTTGCGCCGCTCCTCGAAGGCGTCCGGCGGGTCCTCGTCGCTCCACTGCTTCAGCACGTCGAGCTTGCCGGTGTACGGGCTGCTGCCGTTGTCGACACTGCCGTTGACCTCCAGGTCGGCCCAGCCGTCGCCGCCCTCGTAGCGGACCGCCATGTAGAAGATCATGCGGGCCACGTCGCCCTTGACGGCGTCGCGGGGCTCGAAGGAGTCGGAGTCGGTGAGGCTGCCGCCGCTGTCGGTGAAGCCGCTGCCGCCGTTGTCGAAGTCCTTGTTGCCCCGGACGCCGTTGACCCGCACGTCCTCGGGACGCAGGTGGTGGATGTCCGTGCCGGGCCCGGTCGAGGTGCCGAAGTCGCCGTGGGACTTGGCCCACACGTGCTCGCGGTTCCAGTCGCCGGTGTCGCCGCCGTTCAGCGACTTGCTGCGGGAGATGCCCGAGTAGAGCAGGATGACGTTGCGGCCGTCGGCCGGGTCCTGGTCGGTGACCTTCAGGGCGTCCCAGACCGCCGAGTAGGAGAGCTTGGTCTGGTCGCTGATGATGGTGTGCAGGGAGGACTTGAGGCTGTCGCCCGTCTTCCCGATCGCGTCCTTGTAGTACGTCGAGTCGTAGTCCGATGCCGTGGCCGGTGCCGCCGTGGTCGTCGCCGTGGCCGGGGTCGCGGACAGCGAGGGGGCGGCGAGGGCGGCGAGGACGGCGGCCGTGGCGAGGGCCACCGCTTTCCGGCGCCGGGTGCGTATCGCGAGCATGTGGGGTGTCCGATCTACGCGTGTGGAGTGGAGCGGTGGTTCGAGCGTGGCATGGACATGTAGGAGACGGGGTGTACGGAGGGTGGCGATTGCGTGACGACGGCCCCCGACCAGGGTGGTCGAGGGCCGTCGTGTCACTGAGGGGACGTCAGGTGACGTCTGAGGGGTCCAGCCGGTAGAGGCCCGTGGAGGACTCCGACGTGGAGGAGGCGCCGTACTCGCTCGCCTCCACGGCCGTGCCGTGCTCCTGCACCCACTGGGTCACCTCGGAACTGGTCCCGGAGCCGCCGCCCATGCCCCCTTGGACCTGGACGTAGTGCAACTCGCCCTTCTTCACCAGCTCCTTGAGCCGGGCGAGGGTCATCGCGTTGTCGCTGCCCGACCAGCCCCACATGGAGATGACCGGTTCGCCACTGCTGAGGATGAGTTGGGCGGCGCTCTGCGAACTGGACACCGCCAGCAGCCACTTGGCGCCGTCCTGGTGCTTCTTCAGGTAGGCGACCAGCTCGGTGCTCGCGCCGCCCATACCGCCGCCTCCGCCGAAGCGGTCCGCGCTGCCCGGCTGCCCGTCCGCGCCGATGCCTGCGGACACTCCCGCGTCTTGGCCCGTGCCGTCGGTCGCTTCCGTGTCACCGTTCGCGGCGGTGCCGTTCCCCGGCGGTGTGCCGTTCGGTGCCGAACCGGTCGCACCGCCCGGAGCCTGGTCCTCCTCCCCATCGCCCGGGAACGAGCCCCCGCCGGGGCCGGCCTGTGGCTGCCCGCCGGTCCCCTCCCCATCGGGCTGTTCACCGCCGGGCCCTGCGGTACCGGGCCCGCCCTCCCCGCCGCCCGGGAACCCACCCCGGCCGTCCGCGCCGCCAGGTCCGCCCATGCCGCCGCCTGTCGACGGCCCGGCGGTCGGGTTGGTCCCGCCCATGCCGCCGCCCGAACCGGACGGCACCGACCAGGCGTACGCCGCCGGACCCGCGACCCCGGCGACGACGGCCGCCGCCACGGACACCGCCAGCAGCCGCATCCGGCGCCCCGAACGGAAGACGAGGAGCCCCGCGATGGCCAGCGCCATGACCACCGCGATGGTCGGCCACAGCCAGGTGTTCCAGCCCGGGGCTCGACGCAGCAGCACGATCGCCCAGACGCCGGTGACACCGAGGGCGAGCGGCAGCACCCACACCCAGCGCCGGTCGGCCCGGAAGGCGTGCAGCAGCATGACGCCACCGCCCCCGCACAGCGCCGCGATGCCCGGCGCGAGCGCGGTCGTGTAATACGGGTGCATGGTGCCCTCGGCCATGGCGAAGGTCAGGTAGTGCAGGAGCGTCCAGCCGCCCCAGAGCACCAGAGCGGCGCGCGTGAGGTCGGTGCGGGGTGCCCGGCCGCACAGCACCAGGCCGCCGACGAGCACGACGCCCGCGAAGGGGAGCAGCCAGGAGATCTGGCCGCCGAGAACGTCGTTGAACATCCGCCCGACGCCCGCGGCGCCGGAGAAGCCGCCCCCGCCGCCACCTCCGCCGCCCATGTTGCCGTCGCCGCCGAAGATCCGGCCGAGCCCGTTGTAGCCCGTGATCAGGTCCCAGGCCGTGCCGTCCGTCGAACCGCCGATGTACGGCCGCTCGGACGCGGGGACCAAGGACACCGCGGCCGCCCACCAGAAGCTGGAGACCACCAGGGCGACGGCGGCGAGCAACAGGTTCCTGATCCGCTTCGACCAACCCGAATGCGTCGCGTACGCGTACACGACGAAGACCGCCGGCAAGGCGATGTAGCCCTGCAGCATCTTCGTGTTGAACGCCAGCCCGAAGCAGACCGCCGAGCCGATCAAGGGCAACAGCCGCCCGTCGCGGACCGCGCGCAGGCCGAGGGCCGCCCCGCCCACCATCAGGAACACCAGGAGCGTGTCCGGGTTGTTGTCCCGGTTGATGGCGACCGTGATCGGCGTGAGCGCCAGCACCAGGGCGGCGACCACCGCCGCGCCGTGGCCCCACACCCGCTTGACGGACGAGTGCAGGATCCAGATCGTCGCCAGCGCGGCCAGGATCAGCGGCAGCATCATCTGCCAGGTGCCGTAGCCGAGGAGGCGGCAGGACAGCCCCATGACCATCAGGGCGAAGGGCGGCTTGTCGACGGTCAGGAAGTTCCCCGCGTCGAGCGAGCCGAAGAACCAAGCCTTCCAGCTCTCGGTGCCGCTGAGCACGGCGGCGCTGTAGAAGCTGTTGAGGCCGGCCCCGGACAGGTTCCAGGAGTACAGCCCCGCCGCCAGGGCGAGGACGGCGAGCAAAGCCGGCAGAGACCAGCGTGGCGAGCCGGGTGCGGGGGTCGGCGCGGGCGGCGGTTCGGGGGCCGCTTGCAGGGGAGCGGTGGCAGATGTCACCACGCCACCGTGTCCCTCGGCGTTGGGCGGGGGCTGTGCTCCGACTTGGGGCGAGCTGTGAATCCCGGGCCGCGCTCAGTCCCCCGGGGTCCATGGGGCGAGCAGATCGCGCAGCAACTCGGCGAAGGCCGCGTCCAAGGTGTCCTCCCGCTCCTGGTCACCGACGGCCTCGGGACAGAGAGCGGCGGGACGGGCGATCCACAGGACCTTCCAAGGCCTGGAGAACAGGGCGGCATCGCTCCACACGCCGCCGCGCGGGGCCAGGGGGTGCAGCAGATCGCTGACGTGTCCGGTGATCGTCTGCACCAAGGGGCCGTCGGTCGCGGCATGCGCCCGGGGGAGCGCCGTGTGCGAGGTTCGGGCAATGGCCGCCGTCGTCGGATGGCGCCGGACGATGCGTACGACCTGTGTCAGGTGCCGCACGATTCCGTCAACGGTGCCGTCGCTCGGGTGAGTACGGTCCGCCTCGTCGAAGGCACGGCCGAGTTCCGTCTGGAGCGCGCGCAGGCGAAGCCTGGAGGCGGTCTTCCAGTTCTCGTAGAGGTAGTTGCGCGAGGTCCCGGAGGCGCGGGCGATGGCGGTCACGGACACGTTCAGGCCGTCGGTGCGCATGAGGGTGCGCACCGTGCTGATCACGTTCACGGTGCCGAGGGGGTTGCGGTACGGCCAAGAGGCGGGGCTCATGGCCCCATGGTCGGGAAAAGCGTGAGCATGTGAGGGGTGAATGTCATCTGGGTACTCGGATGAGCGACTGGAGGACAGTCGGGGGCGGAGTGTTCACGCTTTGGAGGGAGGGGGGTCTTCCTTGAGGGACGTGAGGAACGACGTCCAGCCGGAAGTCGAGAGGAGCAGCGCCGGCCCGGTGGGAATCTTCGAATCCCGCACCGGTATCCCACCAGGGTGACCATCCACCACCTCCAGGCAACTCCCCCCTTGGTCATTGCTGTGCGAGGACTTGCGCCAGCCCTTCAGAGTCGCGGCGTTGCGTATGGTCCGGTCAGTCATCGCCTTCATAGCCCCTTGCTGTCGCTTCGAGCAGAGCCAGCGTCTCCTCGAGTGGCAGGGCGTTGCCCAGGGCGAAATCGTAGCGATGCTGCAGTTCCTGGACCACGGACGGGGTGTCGTGGAGCATGCCCATGTGCAAGCCCTCGGCGTACGCCACGGGCGGCTGGTCCTCGAACCACATCAGGGTGAGCATGTTGCTCAGAAGAGGGTGGGTTCCCAGCGTGAACGGCAGCACGTGCACTTGGATCCGGCCACCTCGGGCGAGGCTCGCGAGATGCCTCAGCTGCTCTGCCATGACGCGCCGCCCGCCGATCCGGCGGTGGAGCACTGCTTCGTCGAGCAGCACCCATACTACGGGCGTGACGGGATCGTCCAGAACCTTCGCGCGCTCCAGGCGTGTGACAAGGCGCCTGTCACATTCCTCCTCACTGATGCGAGGGAACGTCGTACTCAGAACCGCACGTGCGTACCCCTCCGTCTGAAGAATGCCCGGCACGAAGGACAGCGCGAACTCACGAATCATCACCGCCTGCGACTCCAGTTGCCGCGCCGCCTCGAAGTAGTCCGCGACCGCCGCGTCCTCCTCCGGAAGGAAGCTGCTCAGCACATTCCCCGTGTTCAGGGCGCGGTCCAGCCGTCGCGCGTCCTCCTTCGACGGCACCCGGCGCCCCGCCTCGATGTGCGCGATATGCGACCGCGTCATGATGGCCATGTCGGCCAGCTGCTGCTGCGTCAGGTCGGCCGCTTCGCGCTGCTGCTTGAGCCAGTCGCCGTAGATGTTGCTCATCCGTTCGACTCCCGTGTGACAAAGGCGCCGTCACATCCGCACCCCTGGCGAGCCTAGCTCCGCCCGTTTCACTCTGTACGCGCATCGCTACGGAAAGCGAGACCCCCGCGACCGTCGCACCGGTCCGGGGGCATGGTCACCGATCTCCACGGAGCCGACGACATGCGTCACCGTATCGCCCGCCTCGCCGGGCTGCCCCTGCTTTCACTGCTCGCCCTCCTGCTACCCGGCTCAGGGCGCCGCCGCCGACGTCCTCCCACGACGGAACCCGCCGAATCCCCGTACACCCCGGACGTGACCGTCCGCCGCACCGGCATGCCGGCCCTGCGCGGAGAGGACACGTGCTCGTACGCCCCTACCTCCTCGCCCACGAACGGCAGGAGGAGGCCCGACGGCGCCAGGCCCGGCGCCGCGCGCTCCGGTTCGCGGTGCACGGCATCGACCTCGGGCCCCGGGTACCGCACGACGTGGAGGTGGCACGGTGAGGCCCGGCGCGCGCCCGGCCCGGCTGCTGCCCTGGACCGGCTCCGAGGGCAAACCCTGCTACCTGCTGACCGACGGCGACGGCCCGCTGTCCCGGATCGCCGACGTCGTCGAGACCACCCACCACGACATGGCGGAGGACCTGTTGGACCACGCCGCCGCCCTGCTCGCGGACGCTCGGGCGACGCCCGAACAGCTCCGCTCATGCTGCACCGCATGCGCGAGGCACTCACCGAGGTGCACCGCGTCGCGGAGAGCCGGGGCATGCGGTTGCGCTGAAGGCGAGCCGTCACTCGACCAGTTCGGGAAAGGCCTCCTTGAAGTCGGCGAGCTGAGCGCGATAACCGGCGTTGAATTCGGCCAGTCCGTGCACGCCGAGGTTCTTCTCGAAGGCGACGCTCTGCCTGGGCACCAGGGCGGGTATCGCGCGGAACACTTCGCCCGCCGCCTTAGCGTGCCGGCCCTTCTGGACGGTGGCCACCAGGTCCTTGAAGAGGTCCAGCTCCAGGGCCCGGATGCGTTCGCTCGGACTGTCCTGGCCTTTGAGTTCCTCATCGGCGACCGGTTTGGCCCCAGAGGGCTTGGTGAGGAACTTCAGTACCCGCATCGTCGCGTACAGCCGACCGGCCAGTTTGTGGCCGCTCTCGTTCTGGTCTGGCATGGCTCATTACTTGCCATCGGTACCGCGCCGAACCCTGTCCTTCGGAAAGCGGTCAACTCTTGGCCATTCCTCCGACCTAGGGTTTCGGCCATGCGCCCGAGAATGCTCCGCACCTCCCTCGCCACCCTCACCACGAGCCTCGCGGCGGCCGGCTGTCTCATCGCCGCCGGACCGGCCGTCGCACAGGAACGTCCGCAGAGGAACGCCTGCTCGCCCGCCGTGTCCCTCACCGGCTACTCCGACGCCCTCGACAAGACCACCCACGACGGCACCTACGTCGGCAACCTCTCCGCACTCGCCCGCGACGGGCGGGGCACGGTCGCCGCTCTCTCCGACCGGTCCGCCCTCTTCCGGCTGGACGCCCGCTCCCTCCAGCCACGGGACGTGATCCCGCTCGCCGACGAGAACGGCGCCGCCCTCGACGCCGAGGGACTGGTCGCCGACGGGGACGGCACCTACCTCGTCTCCTCCGAGACCGAGCCGTCCGTCCGCCGCTACTCCCGTACCGGCGAGATCCTCGGCCGTCTGCCCGTGCCGGACGCCCTGCGCACCGCCCCGGAGGGCCGCGCCCGGGCCAACGGCAGCTTCGAGGGGCTGACCCTCCTGCCCGGCGGCCGGACCCTGATCGCGTCCATGGAGTACCCGCTCGCCGGCGACCCCGCCGACCTCGTGCGCTTCCAGAGCTGGCGGCGGACCGGGCACGGCGACTTCGGGCTCGGCACCCAGTACACGTACCGGACGGACGGCGGCCTCGGAGTCTCCGAGGTCACCGCGACCCCCTCCGGCCGCCTGCTCGTCCTGGAACGCGGCTTCACCTCCGGCGTCGGCAACACGGTCCGCCTGTACCTGACCGACCGGCCCCGCGGCGGAACCGCGCTCGACAAGACCCTCCTCGCCGACCTGGCCGACTGCCCCTCCCTCGGCGCCACCGCCAAGCAGCCGCAGCCCAATCCGCTCCTCGACAACTTCGAGGGGCTGACCGTCACCGGCCGGAGCAAGGGCCGCCTGGACGTCCTCCTCGTCAGCGACGACAACCAGAACGCCGTACAGACGACGCGCTTCCTGCGGCTCCGGGTCCGCGCCTGAATCGTCGCGGCGGGATGAAATCCCCGCTCGCCCGTGTTGGTGCCTTCCGGTAGATCAGGTGAGCAGGACGACCGACCGGAGGGCACGGCGTGGACGCGCAACGGGGATGGGCACGACGACTGGCGGGCTACGCCTGGCGCTATCCCAAGGACGTCGTCCTCGCTCTCGGCGCCTCTCTGGGCGGGATGGCCGTGATGGCCCTGGTCCCGTTGATCACCAAGGTGATCATCGACGACGTGATCGGCGACAAGACCAGGGACATGGCCGTCTGGGCCGGTCTGCTCATCGGCGCCGCCGTCGTCGTCTACGTCCTCACCTACATCCGCCGCTACTACGGCGGCCGGCTCGCCCTCGACGTCCAGCACGACCTGCGCACCGACATGTACGGGACGATCACCCGGCTCGACGGGCGGCGGCAGGACGAGCTGTCCACAGGGCAGGTCGTAGGGCGGGCCACCAGTGACCTCCAGCTGATCCAGAGCCTGCTGTTCATGCTCCCGATGACCATCGGGAACGTCCTGCTCTTCCTGCTCTCCCTGGTGATCATGGCGTGGCTGTCCCTGCCGCTCACGCTGGTCGCACTCGCCGTCGCCCCCGCGCTGTGGTTCATCGCCCGCCGCAGCCGCACCCGCCTGCACCCCGCCACCTGGTACGCCCAGGCCCAGGCCGCCGCCGTCGCCGGCGTGGTCGACGGGTCGGTGAGCGGCGTACGCGTGGTGAAGGGCTTCGGCCAGGAGGAGCAGGAGACCGGGAAGCTCAGGGAGGTCGGGCGCAGGCTCTTCGCCGGGCGGCTGCGGACGATCCGGCTGAACGCCACCTACACCCCCGCCCTCCAGGCCGTACCCGCCCTCGGCCAGGTCGCCATGCTCGCCCTCGGCGGCTGGCTGGCCGTACGCGGGAACATCACGCTCGGTACCTTCGTCGCCTTCTCCACCTACCTCGCCCAGCTCGTCGGCCCGGTCCGGATGCTCGCGATGGTCCTCACCGTCGGCCAGCAGGCCCGCGCCGGCACCGAACGCGTGCTGGAGCTGATCGACACCGAGCCCGCGATCGAGGACGGCACGAGGGACCTGCCCGCCGACGCGCCCGCGACCGTCGAGTTCGACGACGTCGCGTTCGGCTACGACTCGGCCTCGGGAAAGAGCCGCCCCGTCCTCGACGGTCTCTCCTTCGAGATCCGCTCCGGCGAGACTCTCGCCGTCGTCGGCTCCTCCGGCTCCGGAAAGTCCACGGTCTCCCTGCTCCTGCCGCGCTTCTACGACGTGACGCGCGGTGCCGTCCTCATCGGCGGCCACGACGTGCGCGAGCTGACCCTCGACTCGCTGCGGGCCGCCATCGGGCTCGTGCCCGAGGACTCCTTCCTCTTCTCGGACACCGTGCGCGCCAACATCGCGTACGGCCGTCCGGACGCCACCGACGAGGAGATCGAGGCCGCGGCCCGGGCCGCGCAGGCCCACCGGTTCATCACCGAGCTGCCCGACGGCTACGACACCACCGTCGGCGAGCACGGTCTGACCCTCTCCGGCGGCCAGCGCCAGCGGGTGGCCCTCGCCCGCGCGATCCTCACCGACCCCCGGCTGCTGGTCCTCGACGACGCCACGTCCGCCGTGGACGCCCGCGTCGAGCACGAGATCCACGAGGCGCTGAAGGAGGTCATGCGGGGCCGTACCACGCTCCTCATCGCGCACCGCCGTTCCACCCTCGGCCTCGCCGACCGCATCGCCGTCCTCGACCGCGGCCGCCTCGCCGACCTCGGCACCCACGAGGAGCTCCAGGAGCGTTCCGCCCTCTACCGGCGCCTGCTGACCGACCCCGACGAGCTGGGCGGGGTGTCACCGGGACACGCCCGGCCCGCCGCACCCGCCGAGGACACCTCCGTACGGGACGAGCTGGACGCCGAGTTCGACGCCGAGCGCGGGGTCACGCCACGGCTGTGGACCGGCGACCGCGTGCCGAAGGACACCGCACTCGCCGGCACCCCGGCCACCCCGGAGCTGCTCGCCCAGGTCGACGCGCTGCCCCCGGCCGACGGGACCCCGGACGTCGACGAGGCGCGGGCCGTGGCGCCGGAGGAGTCGTACGGCCTGCGCCGCCTGCTGCGGGGCTTCCGCGCGCCACTGCTGATCAGCCTCGCCCTGGTCGCCGTGGACGCCGGCATGGGCCTGCTGCTGCCGGTCCTGATCCGGCACGGCATCGACGAGGGCGTCACGCAGGCCGCCCTTGGGGCGGTCTGGGCGGCCTCGCTGCTGGGGCTGCTCGCGGTGATCGCCCAGTGGACCGCGCAGACCGGTGAGATCCGCATGACCGGCCGGACGGGAGAGCGGATCCTGTACTCACTCCGGCTGAAGATCTTCGCCCAGCTCCAGCGGCTCGGCCTCGACTACTACGAGCGCGAGCTGACCGGCCGGATCATGACGCGGATGACGACGGACGTGGACGCGCTGTCGACGTTCCTGCAGACGGGGCTCGTCACCGCCTTCGTCTCGGTCGTCACCTTCTTCGGCATCCTGGTCGCCCTGCTGGTGATCGACGTGCAGCTCGCGCTCGTCGTCTTCGCGACCCTGCCGCCACTGATCATCGCCACCTACTTCTTCCGCAGGGCCAGCGTGAAGGCGTACGAACTGGCCCGGGAGCGGGTCTCCTCGGTCAACGCCGACCTCCAGGAGTCGGTGGCCGGGCTGCGGATCGTCCAGGCCTTCGGGCGCGAGCACGACGGCGGGCGGCGGTTCGCCGAGCGCAGCGACGGCTACCGGCAGGCCCGCATCCGGGGGCAGTGGCTGATCTCGATCTACTTCCCGTTCGTACAGCTGCTGTCCTCGGCCGCCGCCGCGGCCGTGCTGGTCGTCGGCGGCGGGCGGATCGACGAGGCGACGCTGACGACCGGCGCGCTGGTGGCGTACCTGCTCTACATCGACCTGTTCTTCGCGCCCGTCCAGCAGCTCTCCCAGGTCTTCGACGGCTACCAGCAGGCGTCCGTCTCCCTCGGCCGCATCCAGGAACTGCTGCGGGAGCCGACCTCGACCAAGGCCCCCGAGAAGCCGCTCGACGTGGGGTCCCTGCGCGGCGAGATCACGTTCGAGGACGTGCACTTCAAGTACGGGGACGACGAAGAAGCCCTCACCGGCATCGACCTGCGCATCCCCGCCGGGCAGACCGTCGCCTTCGTCGGTGAGACCGGCGCGGGCAAGTCGACGCTGGTCAAGCTGGTGGCCCGGTTCTACGACCCGACGGGCGGGCGGGTGACCGTCGACGGGCAGGACCTGCGCGACCTCGACCTCACCTCCTACCGGCACCGGCTGGGCGTCGTCCCGCAGGAGGCGTACCTCTTCCCCGGTACCGTCCGGGACGCCATCGCCTACGGCCGTCCGGACGCCGGCGACGCCGAGGTGGAGGCGGCGGCGCGGGCGGTCGGCGCCCACGAGATGATCGCCACGCTGGAGGGCGGTTACCTCCACGAGGTCGCCGAGCGGGGCCGCAACCTCTCCGCCGGGCAGCGGCAGCTCATCGCGCTCGCCCGCGCCGAGCTGGTCAACCCCGACGTACTGCTCCTCGACGAGGCGACGGCGGCCCTGGACCTGGCCACCGAGGCGCAGGTCAACCAGGCCACCGACCGCATCGCGGGCCGCCGTACGACGCTGGTCGTCGCGCACCGGCTGACCACGGCCGCCCGCGCGGACCGCGTCGTCGTCATGGACGACGGCCGGGTCGCCGAGGACGGCACGCACGACGAGCTGCTGGCGCTCGACGGACGGTACGCGCGACTGTGGCGGAGCTTCGTCGGGGCGGCCGAACCGGAGGAGCCGGTCGGCGCGCTGCGGTGACACTCGCGCAACCATTCGACACACGTCGTGCGTCCGTACAGCCGTACGTCGGTGCCGCCGCACGGCGGAGAGGGAGGGGACCGCAGTGGGCAAGGGTGGTGCTGGAACACGCCGGCGGCTGGCGCGCGGCACGGCCGTGCTGACCGCGGCCGGGCTGCTCGCCGTCGCGGTGCCGCAGGACGCGCAGGCCGCCGCGGCGTGCCCGGGCCGCAAGGTCCGCACGCTGCCGTTCTCCACCGGGTCCGTCCTGGTCTACAAGCGCGGCGGCTACGTCTGTGCCGTCACCGTCCCGAAGAAGCCCGGCACCAAGCGGCAGATGTCCGTCAGCGTGCAGGCGCGCGGCGGCCGGCCGGTCGTGGACTCGGGGCGGTACGCCTACCGGGCGGGGCCGGTGACCGTGCACGCCGGGAAGCGCTGCGTGTGGGTGAAGGGCAAGGTGTCCCGGGGCTCGGTCAGCTCCGGCTGGATCCTCTGCTGAGCCGGCTCCCGGCGGCCAATCCTCGATCTCCCCTGGTGTGCGGGTGACTTGCTCCGATAGCTTCCGGCGCACATCTGTTTCACAGGGAGGGTGCATGCGCAAGGCGCTCAGATGGCTGCTGGCGCTCGTGGTGCTCATAGGCACCGTCAGCACGGCGGGCGCGGCCACCGCCGCCGAGCCGAAGGCCGTCGACATCAAGGACCGGCTGCTGTCCATACCGGGCATGAGCCTGATCGAGGAGAAGCCGTACACCGGCTACCGCTTCTTCGTCCTCAACTACACCCAGCCGGTCGACCACCGGCGCCCGTCCAAGGGCACGTTCCAGCAGCGGATCACCGTGCTGCACAAGGACACGGCCCGCCCGACGGTCTTCTACACCGGCGGCTACAGCGTCTCCACGAACCCCAGCCGCCGCGAGCCGACCCAGATCGTGGACGGCAACCAGGTCTCCATGGAGTACCGCTACTTCACGCCGTCCCGGCCCGAGCCGGCCGACTGGTCCAAGCTGGACATCTGGCAGGCGGCCAGCGACCAGCACCGCATCTTCAAGGCACTCAAGCCGCTCTACTCCGAGAACTGGATCTCCACCGGCGGCTCCAAGGGCGGCATGACCGCCACCTACTACGAGCGCTTCTACCCGCGCGACATGGACGGTGTCGTCGCCTACGTCGCCCCCAACGACGTGGTGAACCGCGAGGACAAGGCCTACGACCGCTTCTTCGCACACGTCGGCACCGAGGAGTGCCGCGACCGGCTGAACGGCGTGCAGCGCGAGGCACTGGTACGCCGGGCACCGCTCAAGGAGCGGTACGAGGCGTACGCGGGCGAGAACGGCTACACCTTCGACACCATCGGCAGCCTGGACCGCGCGTACGAGGCAGTCGTCCTCGACTACGTGTGGGGCTTCTGGCAGTACAGCACCCTGAAGGACTGCGCCGACATCCCGGCCGACGCGAAGAACGCGACGGACGACGAGATCTGGAACTCCGTCAACACGATCTCCGGCTTCTCCTTCTACACGGACCAGGGCCTCGCCCCGTACAGGCCGTACTACTACCAGGCGGGCACGCAGCTGGGCGCGCCGACGATCCACTTCCCGCACATCGAGAAGAAGTACATCCGCTACGGCTACCAGCCGCCGCGCAACTTCGTGCCCCGGTCGATCCCGATGAGGTTCGAGCCGTGGGTGATGCGGGACGTCGACCGCTGGGTGCGGCACAACGCCGACCAGATGCTGTTCGTGTACGGCGAGAACGACCCGTGGGGCGCCGAGCCCTTCCGTCTCGGGCGCGGCGCGCACGACTCCTATGTCCTCACCGCGCCCGGCATGAACCACGGCGCCAACGTCGCCGGCCTGGTGCCCGAGGAGAAGGCCCTCGCCACGGCCCGCATCCTCGACTGGGCGGGCGTCGCCTCCGCCGAGGTCCGGGAGAACCCGTCGGCGGCCGAGCCGCTGGCGACGTTCGACGCCAAGCTGGACAAGCGGGACGTGCAGCGCGAACCGGCGCTGCGCCCGTAGGACGGTGACCGCGCCCGGCCGCCGCTGAGACGCTCCGACGCACGGACTCTCACAGCGGCCGGGCGCAGCCCACCGGCCGTTCGCCGCCGAGGCGGACGTAGAGGCCGGTCGAGGCCGGGCAGTCCGTCCGGACGGTGACCGCCTCGACCACCTTGAACTGCGGTTTCCTCTTGCCCTTGCCGTCGCACGCGGTCTCGCGGACCTTGCCGCCCCCGGCGTCGTAGACGCAGTCGCCGACGATGGTGCGCGGGCCGCCCCCGCCGCCCGGATCGCCGGGGTGCGGCGGCCGGAGCCCCCGCATGCAGGCGTAGCCCCGTGACACGGCCCCGTCGCCGTCCTCGTCGGCCGAGGGGCGCTGCTCGCTGATGTGCAGGACGAAGTCGGTGGTGGCGGGGCACGGCGGCCCGTCGCCCGCACGGCCGTCCTCCCGGGCCACGACCCGCGCCGCCGCCCGCTCGCTGTCGCACGGCACCTCGGTGAACGAGACCGTCCCGAAGGAGCTGCACTCGTCGATCGCGAGGAACACCGCCCCGTGCCCGGAGGGCCGTACGACGGCCGGGGCCGAGCCCGACACGGTCCCCCCGCCGAGCCGCCCGTCCCCGCTCGCGCCCTTGCCGCCGCTCTCCCCGCCTGCCAGACCTGACGGGCTCTGGCAGCCCGTCAGCAGCACGGCGCACAGCGCCGTCAGGGCGCAGAGCGCCCCCGCAGCCCATCTCTCACGCATCGCCATCCCCCGGATCCCCGGTCCAGCGTGACCCGCCGCAGCGGGCGCACGCCAGACGCGCGGGGTGCTTTGCGCAGGGCGGCCGGGGGCGCCCCCGGCGCGTGGCGTAGGCCGCGCTACGTCCTACGACCGGTAGGACAGCCCGTGCCCGAGGGGGTACAGCACCTTGGTCGGATCGTCCGCCCGCACCACCGGCACCGGCAGCTTGCCGCGCGGCCGTACCCGCCCCGCGATCACCCGGGCCGCCGCCCGTACCTCGACGTCGGTCCAGGAGTACGCGGCGAGGTAGGCGCGGACGTCCGGGAGCCGGGCCACGTCGTACGGGTTGCGGATGGCGACCGCGACGACCGGCTTCCCCGTCTCCAGCAGCCGTGCGACCAGCGTGCGCTGGCTGCTGGCCGCGGTGACGTTGTACGTGGCGACCACCACCGCGTCGGCGTCCCCGGCCGCCGCGACCGCGCGGTCGATGACGGCGGCGGACGGCGCGGTGCCCGTGGACAGGGCGGTGGCCGTGAAGCCCAGCTCCGTCAGCTCGCCCGCGAGAACGCCGGTGGGCGGCCCGGTCGTGCCCGAGGGGGAGGCGGGGTCGGCGCCCACGACGAGCACCTTCGGGTGTTCCCCGCGCGACAGGGGCAGCAGCCGCCCCTCGTTGACGAGCAGCGTGGTGGTCCGCTCGGCGATCCGGTCGGCCGCGGCCAGGTGCCCCCGGGTGCCGACGGTGCGGTCGACGTCCCGCCGGCTGGTGTAGGCGTCCCGGAACAGTCCCAGCTTCGCCTTCAGCCGCAGCACCCGCAGGATCGATTCGTCGAGCCGCGCTTCGGTCAGTTCACCGTCGCGTACGGCCGTCAGGACCGCGTTCCAGGCGAGGTCCAGGTGCGGCGGGTTGAGCAGCTGGTCGACGCCGGCCTTCAGCGCCAGCACCGGCACCCGTTCGTCGCCGTACTTGGTCCGTACGCCCTCCATGCCGAGGGAGTCGGTGACCACGACCCCGTCGTAGCCCAGCTCCTCGCGCAGGATGCCGGTGAGGATGGGGCGGGAGAGGGTGGCCGGGTCGCCGGAGTCGTCGAGCGCCGGGACCACGAGGTGGGCGGTCATGATCGCGTCGATGCCGGCGTCGATGGCCGCGCGGAAGGGCGGGGCGTCCAGCTCCGCCCACTGCTCGCGGCTGTGCGTGATCACCGGGAGGCCGGTGTGGCTGTCGGTGGCGGTGTCGCCGTGCCCGGGGAAGTGCTTGGCGCACGCGGCGACACCGGACCGCTGATACCCCGTCACCTCGGCGGCCACCAGCTCCGCCACCGCCTGCGGATCGGCGCCGAAGGACCGTACGCCGATCACGGGGTTGGCGGGGTTGACGTTCACGTCGGCGACGGGGGAGTAGTCCTGGCGGATGCCCATCGCGTGCAGTTCGGCGCCCGCGATCCGCCCGAGGGTGCGGGCGTCGGAGCGTGATCCGCCCGCCCCGACGGCCATCGCGCCCGGGAAGAGGGTCGCCGGCTCGCCCACGCGGGCCACTATCCCGTACTCCTGGTCGGTGGAGACGAGCACCGGAAGGCCGCGCGGCAGTTCGAGCGACGCCTTCTGGATGCCGTTGGACAGGTCGGCGATCTGGTGCGGGTCGCGGGTGTTGTGCGCCCAGGCGAAGTAGATGACGCCGCCGACCCGGTACTTGGCGACCAGTTCGGCCGCGGTGCGGACGCCGATCTCCTTGAGGTTGGCGTCGATGTCGGCCTGGTCGGGGTCCGTGGCGGAGTGGCCGTAGACCCGCATGACGAAGAGCTGGCCGACCTTCTCCTCCAGCGTCATGCGGGAGATGAGGGCCCGGAGCTTGTCGTCGTCGGGCCTGCGGGCATCGGCGTACGCGGTGCCGCCGCCGGCCGCCAGGGTCGCGGTGACGACCGCGGTGGCGGAGAGGACGGTACGTCTGGAGGGGTGTGCGGTGCTTCCCGTGCCGGCCGTGCTGCTGTGGTGCACGTGCGCTCCTTCCGGAGTGATCCGCTGGGGAATCGCTGGAGAGGTGCTGAAGGAAACTTCCAAGGAGTCACCAATATCCGGGAAGTTTCTGCCAGTCAAGGGAGCGCACAGGAGTCACCCGAAGCCGCGGAGAGCGAGCCGGAGGGGGCCGCCGTCGGCGTCAGGGAGGGGCGCGCCGACGGCGGCGCGCTGCCGGCCGCGGTACGGCGGAGAGGGTGGTCAGCGATCGCAGCCAGCAGCGAGGCCGACACCGCACCGCGCAGACTCGTCCGGCAGCGTGCGGATTGGACGACGCGGGTCGGGGAGGGGTTCCCGGTCGGGCCGGTTTTCCCAAGTCGGTGCGCGCGGGGCCCGTGGGGCGGGAGGCGGGTCGAGCCGGGGCGAGGCGCGGAGAGCACCGATGGACGACGAACGCCCACGCCCGAGCCACCCGGCGGAACCACCGACCCGCACGGACGCCCCGACACCGCGCCTCCGCCTCCGGCCCCGGCCCCGACACCGCCTACGGCACTGGCGCCGCCTCCGGCCCCGACACCGCCTCCGGCCCGGTCTCGGCCTCCGGCACCGGCATTGGCGCCGTCTCCGCCCCGGTCTCCGGCACCGTCTCGGCCTCCGGCACCGGCACCGGCACTGGCGCCGCCTCGGCCACCGCCTCCGCCTGGACCTCCGCATCGGTCGCCGTCTCCGCCTCCGGCTCCGGCCCCGACACCGCCTCTGGCACTGGCGCCGCCTCCGTCCCGGTCTCGGCCTCCGGCACTGGCACGGGCGCCGTCTCCGCCCCGGTCTCCGGCCCCGGCCCCGGTGCCGACACCGGCGCTGGCGCCGTCTCCGCCCCGGTCTCCGGCACCGTCTCGGCCTCCGGCACCGGCACCGGCACCGGCACTGGCGCCGCCTCCGCCTCCGTCTCCGCCTGGGCCTCCGCCTCGGTCGCCGTCTCCGCCTCCGGCCCCGGCCCCGGCCCCGACACCGCCTCTGGCACGGGCGCCTCTCCGCCCCGGTCTCCGGCACCGTCTCGGCCTCCGGCACCGTCTCGGCCTCCGGCACCGGCACCGGCACTGGCGCCGCCTCCGCCTCCGTCTCCGCCTGGGCCTCCGCCTCCGGCACCGGCGCCTCCTCCGCCTCCCGTCAGTCGGCTCGTGCGGGCGAGACGGTGTGGGTCGAGGCGTCCGGCCAGTGGGCGCGTAGCGTGCGTACCGTCTCCGCGATCGCCGGACGGCGAGCCGCGCCCGCGCGCCACAGTGCGTACAACCGCCGTACGGGCGTCGGGACGAGCGGCACCTCCACCACCCCGGCGGGCAGCGGGCCGCGCCCCAGGCGGGGGATCAGGGCGATGCCCAGCCCGGCCGCGACCAGCGCGACGAGTGTCGGGTTCTCGTCGGCCTGGTGGACGATGTCCGGCTCGTGCCCCGCGCCCCGCAGGGTCCGCAGCAGCCAGTCGTGGCAGACCCGACCGGGCGGCTGGCAGATCCACCGCTCCCCACCCAGCTCCTCCCGCCGCACACCGGCCCGCCCCGCGAACCGGTGCCCCTCGGGCACGAGCAGATCGCACAGGTCCTCCCCGACGGACGCCTGCTCCACCCCGGCCGGGGCGGGCAGCGGCGCGATGTCCCAGTCGTGCGCCACGACCAGGTCGACGGCGCCCTTCGCCACCAGGTCCACGGACAGATGCGGGTCCACCTCGGTGAGCCGGGCGTCGAGAGCGGGATGCCGTGCCGCCAGGTCGGCCAGCACGGACGGCATCAGACCGCGCGCCGCCGACGCGAACGCGGCCACGGTCAGCCGCCCCGCCGGCACCCCGCGCCGCTCCTCCAGCCGGGTCTCCGCCCGCTCCACGACGGCCAGCAACTCGACCGCGGTGGCGGCCAGTTGCCAGGCCTCGTCGGTGAGCCGCACCCCGCGCCCCTCCCGCTCCAGGAGCACGGTCCTGGTCTCCCGCTCCAGCTTGGCGATCTGCTGGGACACGGCGGACGGTGTGAAGCCGAGCGCGGCGGCGGCCGCGCCGACGGTGCCGTGCACGGACACGGCGTGCAGGGCACGCAGACGCTGAAGATCGAGCACGAGGCAGCTCCCTGATGCGAGTCCCTGATGTCCCTGATGCGAACAGTTAGCAGTGCTTCATCCAACCATGCAGAAATCATCGCTGGTGCTTCATGGTCGATGGACGTGATCCTCGACGCATGCGACCTTCCCACCTGCTCCTCGCCGTGCTCGTCGCCGCCGTCTGGGGCGTGAACTTCACGGTCATCGAGATCGGCCTCGACCACTTCCCGCCGCTGCTCTTCTCCGCCCTGCGCTTCCTCGTGGCGGCGCTGCCCGCCGTCTTCTTCGTGGGCCGGCCGAAGGTGGCCTGGAAGTGGATCGTGGCCGTGGGACTGGTGCTGGGAGTCGCGAAGTTCGGGCTGGTCTTCGTGGGCATGGACACGGGCATGCCGGCCGGCCTGTCCTCCCTCGTCCTGCAGATCCAGGCGGTGTTCACGGCGGTGATCGCGGCGGCGGTACTGGGCGAACGCCCCACCGGCACAAGGGTGCTGGGCATGGTGGTGGCGCTGGCCGGCATAGGCGTGGCGGCCCTCGACGAGGGCGCCTCCGGACCGCTGGGCGCTTTCGTGCTGGTCGTCGGGGCGGCGGCCGCGTGGGGCCTGTCCAACGTCCTGACCCGCAAGGCCTCCCCGCCCGACGCGCTGAACTTCATGGTGTGGGTGTCCACCGTCCCGGTGCTCCCGCTGCTGGCCCTCTCCCTCGTGACGGAGGGCCCGTCCCAGGACCTCGCGGCCCTGCGGGGGCTCGACCGGCAGGGCGCCGGCACGATCCTCTTCGTCGCCTGGATCTCGACCGTCTTCGGCTTCGGTGCCTGGGGCTGGCTCCTGCACCGTCACCCCGCCTCCACGGTCGCGCCGTTCTCCCTCCTGGTCCCCGTCTTCGGCATGTCGTCGGCGGCGCTCTTCCTCGGCGAGTCGGTGACCCCGCTGCGGTGGTGCGCGGCGGCGCTGCTGGTGGGCGGGGTGGCACTGACGACGCTCACGCCCGCCCGGCGCGGCCGGGGCCCGCTGCCGGACGCGGCCGCGGCCCGCCCGAAACGCGTTGGACGGCCGACCGCGCGGGCGGAAGAATCCGTCCGGTGACATTCACCCTGAAGGGCCCGGCCCTCGAAGGCACGCTGGTACGACTGGAACCGCTGGGCCCGCACCACGCGGCAGACCTGGCCGTGGCCGCCGAGGAGGACCGCGGCACCTACGCGTTCACGTGGGTGCCCAGGGCCGACGAGGTCGGCGCCTACATCGACGCCCAGTTGGCCCGGGCGGCCACGGGGCGGCTGGCGCCCTACGCGCAGGTCTCCCTCGCCACCGGCCGGGCGGTCGGCGCCACTTCCTACTGGGAACCCCGCTCCTGGCTGACGGACGACGCCCTCGACGCGATCGAGGTCGGTTTCACCTGGCTGGCCCGGTCGGCACAGGGAACGGGCGTCAACGCCGAGGCCAAGCTGCTGCTGTTCCGCCACGCCTTCGAGGTCTGGCGGGTCTCCCGGGTCGACCTGAAGACCGACGCCCGCAACGCTCGGTCCCGCGCCGCGATCGAGTCGGCCGGCGCCCGCTTCGAGGGCGTGCTGCGCAACTGGTCCCGCTCCTGGGCGCCGGGTGAGGAGGGCCGGTTGCGCGACTCCGCGATCTACTCGATCACGGCGGCTCAGTGGCCGGAGTGCCGCGAGCGGCTGGAGCGCCGGGTGCGGCCCGCGGAGCCCACGCTCACGCCGCGTCGCTGAGCAGCCGGGCGAGGTGTTCACGCCCTGCGACCAGCAGCTCCGGCAACGGTGCGGCCGACTCGTACCACCGCTTCTCGTACTCCCAGCACAGCCAGCCGTCCCAGCCGTGGCGGGAGAGGACGTCCACCACCTCGGTGAGCGGCAGCACGCCGGCGCCGAGCGGCAGCGGGGTGGTGTCCTCGGCGGACGCGATGTCCTTGACCTGGACGTAGCCGAGGTGCGGGGCGAGGGCCAGGTAGCTCTCCGAGGGCTGCTCGCCGCCCAGCCAGGTGTGCATCACGTCCCACAGGGCACCGACCTGGCGGTGCCCGACCAGACCGAGGACGCGCATCGCGTCGGTGCCGGTGCGGTGCGAGTCGTGGGTCTCCAGGAGGATGCGTACGTCCAGTTCGGCGGCGTACTCGGCGGCCGTGCCCAGCCGCCGGGCCGCCGTCGCGTCGGCCTCCTCGGGGCTCTGGTCGGCGCCGCCGGGGAAGACCCGGATGTACGGGGCGCCCAGGTCGCGGGCCAGGTCGAGCAGGGCGCGGATCTCGGCGATCACGGCGGCGTCGTCACCCGGTGCGGCGACCCGCGGGTACCCCGCGAGGCTCAGCAGCTCCACGCCCGACTCCTTGAACCCGGCCGCCACCGCGGCCCGTTCGCCGGGGGCCAGGCCGGGGTGCACCGGTTCCTCCGGGTGGGCGCGCAACTCGACACCGTGGTAGCCGTGCGCGGTCGCGAGCCCCAGCACGTCGGTCAGGGGCAGGCCGGGGACACCGAGGGTGGAGAACGCCAGCTTCATGACCACGGAGCGTACCCGCACCTGCCGTCCGTACTCCTCCCCGTCAGTTGGGTGTCGCCGCCCGGTAGACGCACAGCTGCACGCCCTTGGGCGAGGTGGTCGTGGACACCGGCTCGAAGGCGTGCCGCGCACCGTCCGTGGGGAAGACCGACTTGCCGCCGCCCAGGATCACCGGCATCACCATGAGCCGCAGTTCGTCGACCAGCCCCTCGTGCACCAGCGTGCGGGCGAGCGAGGGGCTGCCCATGACCAGCAGCCCGCGGCCACTTCGCTCGCGCAGCTCGCGGATGCGGGCGACGGCCTCGTCCCCGGGGACGAGGGTGGTGTTGTTCCAGGTCAGGTCGGACTCGCCGAGGGTGCGGGAGACCACGTACTTCGGGAGGGCGTTGATCCGGTCCGCGAAGGGGTCCCCCGCCCGCTCGGGCCAGGCCCCCGCCATCGCCTGCCACGTACGCCGTCCGAACAGCAGCGCGTCATTGTCGGCGATGGCCGCGTCGAACGCCCCGCCGACCACCTCGTCGTCGAAGTACGCCTGCGTCCACCCACCGTGCGCGAAACCGCCGTCGGTGTCCTCCTGGGGACCGCCGGGGGCCTGCACGACGCCGTCGAGGCTGATGAACTCTGTGATGACGATACGCATGGGAGGCGCTCTCCTGGTTTCGTTACGGCACGACGCCGATACAGACCGATGCCGACCCGAAAACTAATCGCCGTGCCGCCATACCGGCGCGGGGCGCCGGGAGACCAACGGCACGCTCACTTCCGCGGCCCTCCGGAGGATCCCCGCACCATCAATTCCCCCCGCACCGTGGCGATCCCCCCGGGCGGCGCCTCCTCCCGCCCCATCGCGATGCGTCCCGCCCGCGCCCCCGCCTCCGCGAGCGGCAGCCGGACCGTCGTCAGCGCGGGTACCGCGTCGATGCTGAAGGGCAGGTCGTCGAAGCCGGCCACGGACACGTCGTCCGGGATGCGCAGCCCCGAGTCGCGCAGCGCCGCGCACGCGCCCAGCGCGACGGAGTCGTTCGCGGCGACGACGGCCGTCAGAGAGGGGTCCCTGCGCAGGAGTTCGAGCGTGGCCTCGTAGCCGGACTGCCGGTCGTAGCTGCCGTGGATGGCCCAGCGGGGGTCCTCCTCGATGCCGTGCGCGGCGAGCGCGGCGCGGTGGCCCTCCAGCCGGTGCCGGGTCGTGGTGCGCTCCTCCGGGCCCGCGATGTAGCCGAGCCGCCGGTGCCCGAGCCCGATCAGGTGGTCGGTCAGCTCCCGGCCGCCCCCGCGGTTGTCGAAGGTCAGTGCGATCGCCCCGGTGTCCGGCGCCGGCGGCCGCCCGCACAGCACCACCCGCGTGCCGGCCTCCGCCAGCTTGCGCAGCTTCGCCGCCACGGCCGCCTGGTGCGCCGCGTCCTCCATCGCCCCGCCGGTCAGCACGACGGCCGCCGCCCGCTGCCGCTGCAGCAGGGTGAGGTAGGTCAGTTCGCGCTCCGGGGAGCCGCCGGTGTTGCAGACCACGGCGAGTCTCTCGCCGCCCGCTCTGCCGCCCGGCCCGCCGATCTCGGACTGGATCGCGCCGGCCATGATGCCGAAGAAGGGGTCGGCGATGTCGTTGACCAGGATGCCCACCAGGTCGGACGTCGCCGCCGCCAGCGCGCTCGCGGGGCCGTTGAGCACGTAGTCCAGGTCGTCGACCGCCTTCAGCACCCGTTCCCGGGTGGAGGCGGCCACGGGATAGTTCCCGTTCAGCACGCGCGACACCGTCGCGGGGGAGACCTGGGCGCGGGCCGCCACGTCCGCCAGTGTCACCGTCATGTCCTCGTCCTCCGCATCGCGCGTGTGCCGAACGCCGTCGTCCCGTCCCAGGTGACCTTACGGCCACGGCCCGCCGCTGTTCGTCCCCTCGAACAACTCGCCCGTGCCCCGGTCTTGTCCAGACCACCGTCCACAGGCTAGCTTCGTATGGCATAGAAAGCGCTTGCTGTACCGCACTACCTCCACCTCACCGCCCGTACGAAGGGAACGACGTGACACGCAAGACGGTGCGAATCGCCATGAACGGTGTGACCGGGCGCATGGGCTACCGCCAGCACCTCGTCCGCTCCATCCTGGCCCTCCGCGAACAGGGCGGCCTCGACCTCGGCGACGGCACCGTGCTGTGGCCGGAACCGATCCTGGTCGGCCGCCGTGAGCACGCGCTGCGGACGCTCGCCGAACGGCACGGCCTGGAGCACGTCTCGACGGACGTGGACGCGGTCCTCGCCGACCCGTCCGTGGACATCTACTTCGACGCGCAGGTCACCTCCGCCCGCGAGGAGGCGATCAGGAAGGCGATCGCCGCGGGCAAGCACGTCTACACCGAGAAGCCCACCGCCACCGGCCTCGACGGCGCCCTGGAGCTGGCCCGCCTGGCGAACGCCGCCGGCATCAAGCACGGCGTCGTGCAGGACAAGCTCTTCCTCCCCGGCCTGCTCAAGCTCAAGCGCCTCATCGACGGCGGCTTCTTCGGCCGCGTCCTGTCCGTGCGCGGCGAGTTCGGCTACTGGGTCTTCGAGGGTGACTGGCAGGACGCCCAGCGGCCCTCCTGGAACTACCGCGCCGAGGACGGCGGCGGCATCGTCGTCGACATGTTCCCGCACTGGGAGTACGTCCTGCACGAGCTGTTCGGCCGCGTGAAGTCCGTCCAGGCCCTGGCCACCACCCACATCCCGCAGCGCTGGGACGAGAACGGCAAGCCCTACGACGCCACCGCCGACGACGCCGCCTACGGCGTCTTCGAACTCGACGGCGGCACGATCGCCCAGATCAACTCCTCCTGGGCGGTGCGCGTCAACCGCGACGAACTCGTCGAGTTCCAGGTCGACGGCACCGAGGGCTCCGCGGTCGCCGGACTGCGGAACTGCCGGGTCCAGCACCGCTCCGCCACCCCCAAGCCGGTCTGGAACCCGGACATCCCCGCCACCGAGGCCTTCCGCGACCAGTGGCAGGAGGTCCCGGACAACGGCGACTTCGACAACGGCTTCAAGGCCCAGTGGGAACTGTTCCTGCGCCACGTCTACGCCGACGCCCCCTACCACTGGGACCTGCTGGCCGGTGCCCGCGGCGTCCAGCTCGCCGAGCTGGGCCTGAAGTCCTCGGCCGAGGGCCGCCGCCTGGACGTACCGGAGATCGCGCTGTGACCCTCCACCTGCCGGGCGCGGACGGCACCCTGCGCGCCCACGAGCCGCGCACCGAGCCCCTGACGCTCTCCCCGGGAAGCGCTTTCTCCTCCCGTACGGTCTTCTCCGCCGCCCACGTCGTCGCCGACCCGTACGCCGACACCACCCCCGACTCGCCCGCCGCCGTCGACTGGGACGCCACCCTCGCCTTCCGCCGCCATCTGTGGTCCCACGGACTCGGCGTCGCCGAGGCCATGGACACCGCCCAGCGCGGCATGGGCCTGGACTGGGCCGGCGCCGCCGAGCTGATCCGCCGCTCCGCCGCCGAGGCGAAGGCGTGCGGCGGACGGATCGCCTGCGGCGTCGGCACCGACCAGATCACCGGCGGCACTCTCGCCGAGGTCCGGGCGGCCTACGAGGAACAGCTCGCCGTCGTCGAGGAGTCGGGCGCCCAGGCCATCCTGATGGCCTCCCGCGCCCTGGCCGCGTCGGCGCGGAGCCCCGAGGACTACCTGGAGGTCTACGGCCACCTGCTCCGACAGGCCGCCGAACCGGTGATCCTGCACTGGCTCGGGCCGATGTTCGACCCGGCCCTGGAGGGCTACTGGGGGTCGGAGGACCTCGACGCGGCCACCGACACCTTCCTGGACGTCATCGCCGCCCACCCCGACAAGGTCGACGGCATCAAGGTCTCCCTGCTGGACGCCCAGCGCGAGGTCGACCTGCGCCGCCGCCTCCCGCAGGGCGTTCGCTGCTACACCGGCGACGACTTCAACTACCCCGAACTGATCGCCGGCGACGACCAGGGCTTCAGCCACGCCCTGCTCGGCATCTTCGACCCGCTGGGCCCGCTGGCCGCCGAGGCGGTCCGCGTCCTCGACACCGGGAACACGGAAGGCTTCCGCGCCCTCCTCGACCCCACCGTCGAACTCTCCCGCCACCTCTTCCGGGCCCCCACCCGCTACTACAAGACGGGCGTGGTGTTCCTGGCCTGGCTGGCCGGCCACCAGAGCCACTTCACCATGGTGGGCGGCCTCCAGTCGGCCCGCTCCCTGCCCCACCTCGCGCGCGCCTACGAACTCGCCGACGGCCTCGGCCTGTTCCCGGACCCGAAACTGGCCGAGGAGCGCATGCGGAACCTGCTGAGCCTGTACGGAGTGAACCAGTGAGCGACACCGATCCCGGTCCCGGCCTGAGCCGCTTCAGCATCAACCAGATGACGGTCAAGCAGCTCTCCCTGCCCGAACTGACCGCCGCCTGCCGAGAACTGGGCGTCGCAAACGTCGGCCTGTGGCGCGAACCGGTCCAGGCGTACGGCGTCGAGGCGGCGGCCAAGCTGGTCCGCGACGCGGGCCTGACCGTCAGCACCCTGTGCCGCGGCGGCTTCCTCACGGCGACCGACGCGGACGAAGGCGCGAAGGCCCTGGCCGACAACCGCCGTGCCGTCGACGAGGCCGCCACCCTCGGCACCGACACCCTCGTCCTGGTCTCGGGTGGTCTCCCGGCCGGCGACAAGGACCTGCGCGCCGCCCGGGAACGCATCGCCGACGCCCTGGCGGAGCTGGCCCCGTACGCCGAGCGGCACGGCGTACGGCTCGCCATCGAGCCCCTGCACCCCATGTACGCCTCCGACCGCTGCGTGGTCTCCACCCTCACCCAGGCCCTGGACCTCGCCGAACGCTTCCCGGCCCACCAGGTCGGCGTCACCGTCGACACGTACCACATCTGGTGGGACGACCGGGCGCCCGAGCAGATCGCCCGGGCCGGGGCGGGCGGACGCATCCACACCTTCCAGCTCGCCGACTGGACCACTCCGCTGCCCGAGGGCGTCCTCAACGGCCGTGGGCAGATCGGGGACGGCGCGATCGACATGCGGGAGTGGAAGGGGTACGTGGAGGCGGCCGGGTACACCGGTGCCATCGAGGTCGAGCTGTTCAACGAGGAGCTGTGGGCGCGGGACGGGCGGGAGGTGCTCGCCGAGACGGCGGCGCGGTTCGCCGCGCACGCGGGGGCCGAAAAATAAACTCCGGCGGCCCGTGCAACCGTTTCGTCGCTCAGCGGGTCGTACTTGGCATCAGAACCCCAGTGGGGGGACCCGGGGGGGATCACGGGGTTCTGAAGGGGAGGGAAACCCGAGGGGGCCCGGTCGACCGGGCCCCCTCGAAGCCCTTCGTTCTTCGCCCCTCGACCGTCAGAAGAAGACCCCGCACCGCAACAGCACGTTCGCGTAGGGGCGGGCCTCCCCGGTCCGCACCACCAGCCGTGCCCCCGCCGAGAGTTCCTTCAACCGCTCGTGCGGGACGAGGACGAGGGCGGGGAAGTGCCCGTCGAGCAGCGCGGCGGCCTCCGCATTGGCCTTCCGTACCTCCGTCGCCGCCGTGGCGCCCTCGACCACCAGCTCGTCGAGCAGTCCGTCCACCACTTCCGCGAAGGACGGCACTCCGGCGCGGAAGGCCAGGTCGACGACGCGTGGACCGGCCGGGATCGGCATGCCGACGTCGCACACCAGGACGCCGTCGCCGTGGCCGAGTTCGGCGAGGGCGCCCGCGAGGTGGCGATTGAGTATGCCGGCCCGCTTCACAATGCCTCCGCCTCCGCCGCCGTCGGGTACGACGCCTGCGCGCCCGCCTTCGTGACGGCCGCCGCGCCGACCCGGGCCGCGTACGCCGCCGCCTCGGCGAGCGACTCGCCCGTGCCGAGCCGCCAGGCCAGCGCCGCGGTGAACGCGTCGCCCGCGCCCGTCGTGTCCACGGCGTCCACCTTCACCGACGGGACACGGGAGACGCCCGCGCCCGAGGCCACCAGCGCGCCCTCGGCACCCAGGGTCACGACCACCGAACGCGGCCCCTTGGCCAGCAGGATGCGGGCCCAGTCCTCGGGGCGCTCGCTCACGCGGGCGTCGCCGAGGATCACCTTCGCCTCGTGCTCGTTGACGATCAGCGGGTCGCAGGCCGCCAGCACCTCCTGCGGGAGCGGGCGCGGCGGCGACGGGTTCAGCACGAAGCGGCTGTCCGGCGCCAGACTCCGGACCACCTCGACGACCGTCTCCAGCGGGATCTCCAACTGCGCGGAGACGACCCGGGACGCGTGGAAGAGGCTCGCGGCGGCCCGGACGTCCCCCGGGGCCAGACGGCCGTTCGCGCCCGGCGACACCACGATGCTGTTGTCCCCGGACGGGTCGACGGTGATCAGTGCGACGCCGGTCGGCGCCCCGCCCACCAGCACGCCGACCGTGTCGACGCCGGCCGCCCGCTGCGAGTCCAGCAGCAGCCGGCCGTAGTCGTCGTCGCCGACCCGGGCCAGCAGCGCCGTACGGGCGCCGAGCCGGGCGGCGGCGACCGCCTGGTTCGCGCCCTTGCCGCCCGGGTGGACGGCCAGGTCGGTGCCGAGCACCGTCTCGCCGGCACCCGGCCGCCGCTCGACGCCGATCACGAGGTCGGCGTTGGCCGACCCCACGACCAGGAGGTCGTAGTCGTACATGAATCGCTCCCCGAGCCGAATGAATCCGAAATGAATCCGAGTGAATGCGAGTGAGTTCGAGTGAGGCGGGCGGACGGTCCTCATGACCGCCCGCCCGTGCGCTGCCGTGCGCCCTGTCAGCCCTCGAAGCCGGCCACGTTCTCCTTGGTGACCACCTTCACCGGGACCTTCACCATCTTCTCCACCTTCTTGCCGTCGGCGGCGCGCAACGCGTTCTCGACCGCGATCCTGCCCAGTTCCTTCGGCTGCTGCGCGACGGACGCGAACAACGTGCCCTCCCGCACCGCCTTCAGCCCGTCCGGGGTGCCGTCGAAGCCGACGACCTGGACCGACTTGCCGGCCTTGGAACCCAGCGCCTTGATCGCGCCGAGCGCCATCTCGTCGTTCTCCGCGAAGACGCCGTCGATGTCGGGGTGCGCCTGGAGCAGGTTGGTCATCACGTCCAGGCCCTTGGTGCGGTCGAAGTCCGCGGGCTGCTTGGCGACGACCTTGATGCCCGGGTACTCCTTGAGACCGGCCGCGAAGCCCGCCCCGCGCTCCCGGCTGGCGGAGGTGCCGGCCTGGCCCTGGAGGATGACGATCGTGCCCTTGCCGCCGAGCTTCTCGGCGAGCGCCCTGGCGCCCAGCTCACCGCCCTCGACGTTGTCGGAGGCGACCAGTGCGGCCGTCTTCGCGTCGTTGACGCCGCGGTCCACGGCGATGACGGGGATGTCGTCCTTGTTCGCCGAGCGCACCGAGGGGCTCGCGGCGTCGGAGTCCACCGGGTTGACGATGATCGAGGACAGGCCCTCGCTGGTGAAGTTCTGCAACTGGTTGGCCTGCTGGGAGGCGTCGTTCTGCGCGTCCGTGACCGTCAGGTCCACGCCCAGCTTCTTCGCCTGTTCCTCCGCTCCGTCCCTGATCTGCACGAAGAACGGGTTGTTGAGCGTGGACAGCGACAGACCGACCTTGCGCGTCTTGCCGGCCGAGGAGTCGTTGTGCAGCAGCGAGGTCGCACCCACGACGGCCACGGCCACGACCGCCGCGATCACGTAGGTCAGTGCCTGCTTGCCCTTGCCGCCCCCGCCGGCCCCGGCCGCCGGCGTGGTCGCCCCGGCCTTGCGCCGCAGGGTGTCCAGCAGCACCGCCAGTGCGATGACGACACCGATGACGACCTGCTGCCAGAACGCGGAGACGGACAGCAGGTTGAGGCCGTTGCGCAGCACCGCGAGGATCAGCGCGCCGATCAGCGTGCCCGACGCCTTGCCGGTGCCGCCCGCGAGCGAGGCACCGCCGATGACGACGGCCGCGATGGCGTCCAGCTCGTAGCCCTGCGCGGCCTGCGGCTGCGCGGAGGAGAGCCGGGAGGCGAGCACGATGCCCGCGGCGGCGGCGAACAGACCGGAGAAGGCGTAGACGGCGAGCTTCTGCCGCTTCACCCGCAGGCCGGACAGCCGCGCGGCCTCCTCGTTGCCGCCGATGGCGTACATGGAGCGGCCGATGTAGGTCCGCCCGAGGACGAACGCCGTGACGAGCCCCATCACGATCATCACGAGCACCGGCACCGGCAGCCACCCGCCGAGCGTGTCGCCGAGGTGGGAGACGGAGTCGGGGAAGGCGATCGGCGAGCCCTGCGAGATGACGAGCGACAGACCGCGCCCCACCGACAGCATGGCGAGCGTCGCGATGAACGGCGGCAGCTTCCCGTACGAGATGAGGAAGCCGTTCACCAGGCCGCAGGCGATGCCCGTCGCGACGGACAGCAGCACCGCGAGCACGACCGGTATCCCGGCCTCGGTGGCGCTCCAGGCCAGCACGGTGGCCGACAGCGCGGCGACCGAGCCGACCGACAGGTCGATGCCGGCGGAGACGATGACGAAGGTGACGCCGAAGGCGAGGATCGCGGTGACGGCGGCCTGGACGCCGACGTTCAGCAGGTTGTCGGCGGTCAGGAAGTCCCCGGACAGTGCCGACATGGCGACGACGAGGACGATCAGCGCGGTCAGCGCGCCGTTGTCGAGCAGCAGGCGGCGCAGACCGCCCGAGGCGCCCTGCGCGCCCGGCCTGCCCTTGAGCGTGTCAGTGGCCACGGGAGGCCTCCGTTCCGTTGCTGTGGGGGGTGTCGCTGTGGGGGGTGCTGACGGCGAGTGCCATCACGGCGTCCTGGGTGGCCTGGCCGGCGGGGAGTTCACCCGCGATCCGGCCCTGCGCCATCACCAGCACCCGGTCGCTCATGCCGAGCACTTCGGGCAGGTCGCTGGAGATCATCAGCACGGCGGCACCGGCGGCGGTGAGTTCGTTGACCAACTGGTAGATCTCGACCTTGGCGCCGACGTCGATGCCGCGCGTCGGCTCGTCGAGGATCAGCACCTTGGTGTTCGCCAGCAGCCACTTGCCGATGACGACCTTCTGCTGGTTGCCGCCGGAGAGCGTGCGCACGTGCTGACCGAGACCGGCCATCCGCACACCGAGCTGCCCGGCGATCCGCTCGGCCGCCGCGTGCTGCCCCTTGAGGTCGACGAGCCCGGCGCGGGAGGTGGAACGGAGGGTGACCAGCCCCAGGTTCTCCTCGACGGAGGCGTCCAGGACGAGCCCCTGACCCTTCCGGTCCTCGGGCACGAGCCCGATCCCGGCCGCCATGGCGGCGTTCACGTCGTGGCGGGGGAGCCGGGCGCCCGCGACGTGCACGGTCCCCGCGTCGTACGGATCGGCGCCGAACACGGCCCGGACGACCTCGGTCCGCCCGGCGCCGACGAGACCCGCGATGCCGACGACCTCACCGGCGCGCACCTCGAAGCCGACGTCGTGGAAGACGCCGTCCCGCGTCAGTCCCTCCACCTTGAGCAACGCCTCACCGGCGGCGGCGCGTTCGCGCGGGTACTGCTGCTCGATCGACCGCCCGACCATGAGGCGTACCAGCTCGTCCTCGGGCGTGGCGGCGGGCACCTGCCCGACACTGCGTCCGTCCCGGATGACGGTGACCCGGTCGCCGAGGGCGGCGATCTCCTCCAGGTGGTGGGTGATGAAGACGATCCCGACGCCGTCCTCGCGCAGCCGCCGCACGATGGCGAACAGCTTGTCGACCTCCTCGGAGGTCAGCACGGCGGTCGGCTCGTCCATGATGAGCACGCGCGCGTTCAGGCTGAGCGCCTTGGCGATCTCGACCATCTGGAGCCGGGCGATGCCGAGTTCACGCACACGCGCGCGCGGCGACACGCTCAGACCGACCCGCTCCAGCAGCACTTCCGCGTCCGCGTCCATCTTCTTCCGGTCGATCATCCCCAGGCGGCGCGGCTGGCGTCCCAGGAAGATGTTCTCGGCGACCGTCAGATCGGGGACGAGGTTGAACTCCTGGTAGATGGTGGCGATCCCGAGGCGCTCGGAGTCCTGCGCACCGTGGATGCGCACCTCCTCGCCACCGGCCAGGATCCGCCCGGCGTCGGGCGTGTAGGCGCCGGAGAGCATCTTGATGAGGGTGCTCTTGCCCGCGCCGTTCTCACCGAGGAGCACGTGCACCTCGCCCCGGCGCAGGTCGAAGTCGACGCTGTCGAGCGCGACCACGCCGGGGAAGGTCTTGCGGATGCCCTCGATGCGCAGCAACTCGTCCGGACTGCGGCTGCTCACGGCGTACTCCTTCGTACGGGGGACGGGGACGGGGTTTCTCGGAGGGCCGGTTCACCGCACGACCGGCGCACGACGAGCCGCGCCGGGAGGGTGACGGACTCGCCGGGCCGCCCCTCGATCCGGTCGACCAGCGCGCGCACGGCGGCCCGCCCGAGGTCGCCCGTGGGCTGGGCGATCGCGGTGACGGGCGGATCGGTGTGCACGAACCAGCGGATGTCGTCGAACGCGGCGAGCGCGATGTCCTCGGGGACCCGCAGCCCGCGCGCGCGTACGGCGTCCAGGGCGCCGAGCGCCATCAGGTTGTCGGCGGCGAAGACGACCTCGGGCGGTTCGGGCAGGTCGAGGAAGCCCTCGGTGACCCGGCGTCCGCTGTCGGCCTGGAAGTCGCCCTGGCCGATGTAGGCGACGGGCAGGGGGAGCCCGTACGCGCCGAGCGCCTCGCGGAAGGCGTCGACGCGCTCGCGTCCGGTCGTGGTGGCGGCGGGCCCGGCGATGATGGCGAGCCGCCGGTGCCCGAGGCCGTACAGATGCGCCACGAGGTCCCGTACGGCGGCCCGCCCGTCCGACCGGACGACGGGCACGTCGACACCCGGAATCCACCGGTCGACGAAGACCATCGGCGTCCCGGCCCGCGCGGCGTCCAGCATCCGCGGGGAGCCGCCGTCGGTCGGGGAGACGAGCAGCCCGTCGATACGCCGGTCCAGCAGCGTCGTGACGTGGTGGTCCTGGAGGTCCGGCCGCTCGTCGGCGTTGCCGATGATGACGCTGTAGCCGAGCGCGCGGGCCTCCTCCTCGACGGACCGGGCCAGTTCGGTGAAGTACGGGTTCATGACGTCGCTGATGACCAGGCCGAGGGTGCGGGTCTGGTCGGTGCGCAACGACCGGGCGACGGCGTTCGGGCGGTAGCCCAGCGTCTCGACGGCGGCCAGCACACGCTCGCGTGCGGCGGGACTGACCGACGGGTGGCCGTTGAGCGCGCGCGAGACCGTCGCGACGGACACGCCGGCTTCAGCGGCGACGTCCTTGATGCCGATACTCGCCATCGCCGTTCCACCTCCTCGTGGAATCGATTACACGGAGGATTGGAAACGATTACACGGGCGGCTGGCAAGAGGGTGAGAGGGTGCCGAGACCCAATCGTGACCCGGCGGGTTTCGCGCGTCCGCCGGACATGCGGCGGCCCGGCCCCGGAACGAAGGTCCCCGGGCCGGGCCGGACGCGACGGCCGGTCGGCTCAGTCGCCGAGCGCGGCGGCGAACATGCCCGCCTCGTACGAGCCGCCCCGCTGGTGCGTGATCACGGCGAGCCGGTTGGCCGCGTTGATGAGGGCGACCAGGGAGACCAGCGCGGCGGTCTGGTCGTCGTCGTAGTGCCCCCGCACCTGGGCCCAGGTCTCGTCGGACACGCCCTGGTGGGCGTCGGCGAGCCGGGTGCCCTCCTCGGCGAGTGCCAGCGCGGCCCGCTCGGCCTCGGTGAACACGGTCGACTCGCGCCAGGCGGCGACCAGGTGGAGCCGGACCGCGCTCTCACCGGCGGCCGCGGCCTCCTTGACGTGCATGTCGATGCAGTGGCCGCAGCCGTTGATCTGGCTGGCGCGCAGCGACACCAGCTCCTGCGTGGACTTCGGCAGCGACGACTGGTGAACCACCATGCCGGTGCCCGCGAACCGCTTGGCGAACTTGCCGCCGATCTCGTTCTCGAACAGGTTGAATCGGGTGTCCATGACCTCGTCCTCACTCTCGGTGCCGCGTTGACGAACACAAGACGCCGGCGACCCGATCCCTGTGACGGGGCGCCGATGTGACGTGAGCCACCGCGTACGGGTGTCACAAAGCGGCGGCGACCGGCGTCCTGTGCGCATGACACCGTCCGAGGCGAACAAGCGGGAGCAGCTGGTGGCGAGCGAGAACAGTGGACGCGAGCCGGACGACACGACCGGGCGGACCGCCGGCGGCGGCGGGCGCGCGGACCCCGCCACCGAGGCCTTCGTCGCCCACCGCAACCTGCTCTTCACCGTCGCGTACGAGATGCTCGGCTCGGCCGCCGACGCCGAGGACGTCCTCCAGGAGACCTGGCTGCGGTGGGCGGGAGTCGATCTCGCGACGGTGCGCGACCGGCGCTCTTACCTGGTCCGGATCACCACCCGCCAGGCACTGGGCCGGCTGCGCACGCTCGGCCGCCGCAAGGAGTCCTACGTCGGCTCCTGGCTGCCCGAGCCGCTGCTCACCACGCCCGACGTGGCCGAGGACGTCGAGCTGGCCGACAGCGTCTCGATGGCGATGATGCTGGTCCTGGAGACGCTCACGCCGACCGAACGGGCGGTGTTCGTACTGCGCGAGGTGTTCGACCTCGGCTACGACGAGATCGCCGAGGCCGTCGACAAGAGCCCGGCCGCCGTCCGCCAGACCGCGCACCGGGCACGCGCGCACGTCGCGGCGCGCCGGCCGCGCGGGGCCGTTTCCCCCGACGAGAGCCGGGACGCGCTCGCCGCGTTCCAGCGGGCGGTCGAGACGGGCGACTTGCAGGGCCTGCTCGACATCCTCGCGCCGGACGTCGTCCTGCTGGGCGACGGCGGCGGCATCAAGCGGGCCGTCCTGCGGCCCGTCATGGGGGCCCTCAAGGTGGCCCGCCTCATGGTCGGGGGGCTGCTCAAGCAGGCCACCGCGGTCTCGTTCGCACCGGCTGAGGTGAACGGCTACCCGGCCCTGATCCTCCGGCTCGACGGCGCGCTCGACACCGTGATGACGCTGCGTTTCGACGACGGCCTGATCACCGGGCTCTACGCCGTGCGCAACCCCGAGAAGCTGTCGCGCATGCGACGGGAGACCGCCCTGCGCCGCTGAGCGAGCGGCCCCGCCGTCGCCTACGCGGGGTCCGGAAGGGCGTCGCCGGTCTCCAGCAGTGTCTTGAGGCTGGAGACGAGGGCCGGCCAGCCGTGCTGGATCATCTCGCGGGCGGTGCTGCCGGGCTCGAAGCCGTCGTGGACGATGGTCAGTTTCACCGAACCGCCGAGGTCCTCGATCTCGAAGGTGACCTTCGACCGCTGTTCGGCGGCGAGCTCGGCGAGCGTCTCGTCGTCGATCCCGTTGGCCTTCGCCCACCCAGGCGTGAAGGTGTGCCAGGTGTACGACAGGCGCCGGAACGGGTCGGCTTCGAGTACGACCTGTCCGGGGTCGGCGGTCTCGGCGTCCCGCTCCCGCCAGACCATGGGTGATCCGACCCTCCAGTCGGTGGCGAACTCCACGCCCCAGTAGCGCCGGGTGAAGGCGGGATCGGTCAGGCCCTGCCACAGCTTCTCCGGCGTGGTCTTGATGTAGGTCGTGTAGACGAACGCGTTGCTGTCCATGGCGGTGTTCTCCAGCGCGTGCTTGAGGTCGGCGAGTGCGCGCACCCGCTCGCGGTCGTAGCGGCTGATCCAGCGTTCGGCGATGGCGTTGACCGGTTCGGCGTTGAGGTAGTGCAGCTTCTCGCGGCCCCGCCGGACGGTGGTGACCAGGTTGGCCGCCTCCAGCAGTGCCAGGTGTTTGCTGACCGACTGCCGGGCCATGTCCAGCCCGGAACACAGCTCGCGCAGGCTCTGCCCGTTGCGTTCGTTCAGGCTGTCCAGCAGCCGCCGTCGGCTGCTGTCGGCCAGCGCCTTGAAGACCTCGTCCATCTCCGCCCCTCTGACATGCAGCCCATTGGCTGCCTTTCACGTTAGGCAGCCACAAGGGTGCATGTCAATCGGAGGTGTGGGGCGGCGTCGCCGACGAGCCGGCCGGGCTCTGCCGAAAACCACTACCGGCGCGGCCGCCCAGGGCGGAGACTCGTGCCATGGCGGACATGGGGGCGTTCCGGGTTTCGGTCACCGCGTGGGCGGCCGGTGGCCCCGGCGGCCCCGCGCGCGAGTTGGCGACGCGACTGTCAGTACGTACCGCTGTCCTCCTGGAGGGGCCGAGCGACTCGGCGGCGGTCGACGCGCTGGCCGCGCGTCACGGCCGCGACCTCGCGGCGGAGGGGGTCTGCGTCCTCCCGATGGGCGGCGCGATGAGCGTGGGCCGCTTCGCCGACCTCCTCGGACCGTCCGGCCTGGACCTCCGCCTCACGGGACTGTGCGACGAGCGGGAGCGGGGCTACTACGTCCGTGCCCTGGCGCGGGCGAACGCGGCGCCCGACGGTCTCTTCGTCTGCGCGGCCGACCTGGAGGACGAGCTGATCCGCGCGCTGGGTGTGACGCGGGTGAAGGAACTGGTCGAGGCGGAGGGTGACCTGCGCCCCCTCCGGACCTTCCTTCGCCAGCCCGCCCAGCAGGACCGCACCGCGCAGCAGCAGCTCCGCCGGTTCTTCGGCACCAAGAAGGGCCGGAAGATCCACTACGGCCGTGTCCTCGTCGAGGCCCTGGACCTCGCGCGCACCCCGGCCCCCCTCGCGGGGCTGTTCGCGGGTCTCTGAGGGTGCCCGGCGTCGGCTCTGTCGCTCAACCGTGAGCAGTTGGGCTGATGTTGTACTTGGGGCGCTCGGATGAGCACTTGGCCAACAGGTGGCCGGTGAGTGTCCTCGTGTTGCCGGGGTGCTGGTTGCTGCGGGTGCGGTCAGGCGGCGGTCAGCTCGCACCACACGTACTTGCCCCGGTCGCCGTGCCTGGCCAGCGGATGCCACCCCCACACGTCGGCGCAGGCCCGCACCAGCGCCAGCCCCCGCCCTTCCTCCAGCTCCTCCACCCGCCCGAACGGCGCGGGCGGTTCCGGAGGTTCCGGGTCCGCATCCCACGCCCCGATCCGCAGGATCCCGGGCGGCGCCCAGCGCACACGCAGGGCGGCCGGACCCTTGGTGTGCCGCACGGCATTGGAGACCAGCTCCGTCGCGAGCAACTCGGCGACGTCCACGAGTCGGATCAGCCCGTGCATGGTGAGGATCAGGCGAAGGGTGCGACGGCTGACGGTGACGGCTCGGAGGTCGTTGGGGATGTACAGGGAGTACTCCCACGGTTCGTTCTCAGGCATGCGGACTCCGTTTCGGAGGAGCAGAGGGGAATGCGGGGCCGGTGTCATCGCCGCAACCATCCCGACAGGGCGGAGCGGTGCGCTTCCGGCGCGCACTGTGTGCGTCACGTCACTGACAGTAGGGCTAACATGTCATACGGAGCAAGTGGATCGCCTAATGTGACCCCGAACGGGTCGTGCCGATAAGCGCGTTGAACCGAGGAGCCGTCCATGGTCTTGAGGCGCGAACCGAGCGCGCGGCAATTGCGGTTGGCGACCGAACTCCGCAGACTTCGCGACGCTGCGGGGCTCACCGCGGCCGAGGCGGCGGCGCTGCTCGGGACGAGCCGAGTGCAGATCAGCCACATCGAGTCCGGGATCGCAGGCGTGAGCGAGGAGCGGCTGCGTCGTCTCGCGGCTCACTATTCGTGCACGGACGAGGCGTTCGTCGATGCCCTAGTCGTCATGGCGGCCGACCGTTCGCGTGGCTGGTGGGAGGAGTATCGAGGGCGGCTGCCCACGGCGTTCCTCGATCTCGCAGAGCTGGAGCACCACTCCACGTACCGATGTGACGTGGAGTTCCTGTTCGTCCCCGGCCTGCTTCAGACGGCGGACTACGCTCACGCCGCCTTCTCGTCAAGGATCCCCGAACTTCCGCGCGAGGAGCTGGAGCTGCGCGTCGGCCACCGGATGCAGCGCAAGGCGATCTTCGAACGGCCCACCCCCGTACCGTACGAGGCCGTTGTTCACGAAGCGGCGTTGCGCATCCGGGTCGGCAATCGCACCACCGCGCGAGCCCAACTCGCCCGTGCCCTGGAGCTCTCCGAAGCGGACCACATCACCCTGCGTGTCATCCCCTTCGACCTGGACGGCTTCGGTGGGGCTTGGAGCCCCATGATGCTGGCGGGTGGGGCCGTGCCCCAGCTGGACACGGCTGTCCGCGACGCACCTCACGGCACCGGTTTCATCGACTCTGAGGCCCAACTCGGCGTCTTTCGAACAGTCTTCCGTAAGGTAGAGGGCGTGTCACTCGACCCGAGCCGGTCGCGTGACTTCATCCAGCGACTGGCCAAGGAACTGTGAGGCTCCGTGACCACCCTTGCCCACTGGCGCAAGTCCTCGTACTCCGGCGGCGGCGATGGCAACAACTGCGTGGAGATCGCGAACTCACCCACGCACGTAGCCGTCCGCGACACCAAGGCCCCCGCCCGAGCCACCCTCACCTTCCCGCCGGAGGCCTTCGCCCCCTTCCTCGAAGCCCTCAAGACCCGGTCGCCCCGTCCTTAACCCTCCCGGCCGTACCGGCGGAACTCCGACGTCTCGACCGTCCATGGCCCGAACGCCACCGAGTCGCCGAAGATGTACGGCTCCTTGCTGCTGTAGCGGCCCTTGCACGGCTCGGAGTGCACCTGGATCGTGCCGCTGCGCGGGTCCACGATCATGCAGTACGGGATGTCCATGGCCGGATACTCGGTCAGCTTCTCGTCGTAGTCGTTGCTCGGGTTGGAAGGCGGGACGATCTCGACGACAGCCACCACCTGCGTCGCGTCGACGGCGAGGCCTTCTTCGTCGAGGGTGGCTTCGGGGATCACGACGGCATCGGGGCGGCGCATGCGGCCGATCGCCGGATGCTCGATCTCGGGGCCGTTCGCGCAGATGTGGCCTGGGTGGGTGTCGGGCAGTTGCGCGTCCAACTGCTTGCAGATGCGGCGGACAGTCCCCTCGTGGCGTTTCGACGGGCACATCATCGCCAGTATTGGACCGGACGGCCCGATCTCGACGCTCCACGACCCCTCAAGCCGCTCCGAGTAGGCCCCGAGCTCCGCGGCGATGGCGCGCATCCTGGCGTAGTCCATGTCCCCAGAGTATTGAGAAGCCCTCTCCCGGGCCGCCCGTGTCAGTCCCCACCGGTACCGTCGGATCATGCCGAACCAGTCCGATGCCGCTCCCGGTGAACGGCGACTCGCCACCCTCGAAGGCGTCCTGGAACGCATCACGTACGCCAATGAGGAGAACGGCTACACGGTCGCCCGCGTCGACACCGGCAGAGGCGCCGGCGACCTCCTCACGGTCGTCGGCGCGCTGCTCGGCGCGCAGGCCGGGGAGTCGCTGCGGATGGAGGGCCGCTGGGGCTCGCACCCCCAGTACGGCAAGCAGTTCCACGTGGAGAACTACACGACCGTGCTCCCGGCCACGGTCCAGGGCATCCGGCGCTACCTCGGATCCGGCCTCGTCAAGGGCATCGGCCCGGTCTTCGCCGACCGCATCACGCAACACTTCGGCGTGGACACCCTCCAGATCATCGAGGAGGAGCCCAAGCGGCTCATCGAGGTGCCCGGCCTCGGCCCCAAGCGGACCAAGAAGATCGCCGACGCGTGGGACGAGCAGAAGGCGATCAAGGAGGTCATGCTCTTCCTCCAGACCGTCGAGGTGTCGACGTCGATCGCGGTGCGGATCTACAAGAAGTACGGCGACGCGTCGATCTCCGTCGTGAAGAACCAGCCCTACCGGCTGGCGTCCGATGTCTGGGGCATCGGCTTCCTCACCGCCGACAGGATCGCCCAGTCCGTCGGCATCCCGCACGACAGCCCGGACCGGGTGAAGGCGGGCCTGCAGTACGCCCTGTCGCAGGCCACCGACCAGGGGCACTGCTATCTCCCCGAGGAGAAGCTGATCGCCGACGCGGTGAAGCTGCTCCAGGTGGACACCGGCCTGGTCATCGAGTGCCTGGCCGAGCTGGCCGCCGACCCCGAGGACGGCGAGGACCCCGGCGTCGTACGCGAGAAGGTCCCCGACCCGGAGGGCGGCGACCCCGTCACCGCCGTCTACCTCGTCCCCTTCCACCGTGCCGAGCTGGCCCTCTCCGCCCAGCTGCTGCGCCTGCTGCGCACCGGTGAGGACCGGATGCCGGGGTTCGGGGACGTCGCCTGGGACAAGGCCCTCACCTGGCTCAAGAGCCGCACCGGCGCCGACCTGGCCCCCGAGCAGGAGGCCGCCGTGAAACTCGCCCTCACCGAGAAGGTCGCCGTCCTCACCGGCGGGCCGGGCTGCGGCAAGTCCTTCACCGTCCGCTCCATCGTGGAGCTGGCCCGCGCGAAGAAGGCCAAGGTGGTCCTCGCCGCGCCCACCGGCCGTGCCGCCAAGCGCCTCGCCGAGCTGACCGGCGCCGAGGCGTCCACCGTGCACCGCCTGCTGGAGCTGAAGCCCGGCGGCGACGCCGCCTACGACCGGGACCGGCCGCTGGACGCCGACCTGGTGGTGGTCGACGAGGCCTCCATGCTCGACCTCCTCCTCGCCAACAAGCTGGTCAAGGCCGTGCCCCCGGGCGCCCACCTGCTCTTCGTCGGGGACGTCGACCAGCTGCCCAGCGTGGGCGCGGGGGAAGTGCTCCAGGATCTGCTCGCCCCCGGCAGCCCCGTCCCCGCCGTCCGCCTCACCCGCGTCTTCCGCCAGGCCCAGCAGTCGGGAGTCGTGACGAACGCGCACCGGATCAACGCCGGGCAGCACCCGCTCACCGACGGGATGAAGGACTTCTTCCTCTTCGTCGAGGACGACACGGAGGAGGCCGGGCGGCTCACCGTGGACGTCGCCGCGCGCCGCATCCCCGCCAAGTTCGGGCTCGACCCGCGCCGGGACGTGCAGGTGCTCGCCCCCATGCACCGGGGGCCCGCCGGCGCGGGCGCGCTCAACGGACTGCTCCAGCAGGCCGTCACCCCGGGGCGCCCGGACGTGCCGGAGAAGCGGCTCGGCGGCCGTGTCTTCCGGGTCGGCGACAAGGTCACCCAGATTCGCAACAATTACGAGAAGGGTGAGAACGGCGTCTTCAACGGCACCGTCGGCGTGGTCACCTCGCTCGACCCGGTGGACCAGCGCCTCACCGTGCTGACGGACGAGGACGAGGAGGTTCCGTACGAGTTCGACGAACTGGACGAGCTGGCCCACGCCTACGCGGTGACCATCCACCGGTCCCAGGGGAGTGAGTACCCGGCGGTCGTGATCCCCGTGACGACCGGCGCGTGGATGATGCTCCAACGGAACCTGCTGTACACGGCGGTCACCCGGGCCAAGAAGCTGGTCGTCCTCGTCGGCTCCCGCAAGGCGATCGGACAGGCGGTCCGCACGGTGTCGGCCGGCCGGCGCTGCACGGCGCTCGACTTCCGGCTGGCGGGCTCCTGACCCTGAACACCCTCCGGCAAACCTCTCGACCCGTGTGAAAAAAATGATCGATCAAACGAGTCGCAAAGGTCACAGAGCACTTCCGGAAGGGAAAGAGAGGGGGCAGGATGAACAAGTTGGCGGCACTGAGTGCCGCCAATAGGCCCGATGGTCGACCCCGAGTGCACTCTCCTGAGCCAAGTGGGGGATGGTAGAGACAGTCAGGGCACCTCGAAGATGAGGCACTACGTCGGTGAGGGAAGACGTGAGCGACAACTCTGTAGTACTGCGGTACGGCGATGGCGAGTACACCTACCCGGTGATCGACAGCACCGTCGGCGACAAGGGCTTCGACATCGGGAAGCTCCGCGCCCAGACCGGTCTGGTGACGCTGGACAGCGGTTACGGCAACACCGCCGCCTACAAATCCGCCATTACCTATCTGGACGGCGAAGCCGGCATCCTCCGGTACCGCGGCTACCCGATCGAGCAGCTGGCCGAGCGCTCCTCCTTCGTGGAGGTCGCCTACCTGCTGATCAACGGCGAGCTGCCGACCGTCGACGAGCTCACCGCGTTCAAGAACGAGATCACGCAGCACACCCTGCTGCACGAGGACGTCAAGAACTTCTACAAGGGCTTCCCGCGCGACGCCCACCCGATGGCCATGCTGTCGTCGGTCGTCTCGGCGCTGTCGACGTTCTACCAGGACAGCCACAACCCGTTCGACGAGCGCCAGCGCAACCTCTCCACGATCCGGCTGCTCGCGAAGCTTCCGACGATCGCGGCCTACGCGTACAAGAAGTCGATCGGCCACCCGTTCGTCTACCCGCGCAACGACCTCGGCTACGTCGAGAACTTCCTGCGCATGACGTTCTCGGTGCCGGCGCAGGAGTACGAGCTGGACCCGACGGTCGTCGCCGCGCTGGACAAGCTGCTGATCCTGCACGCGGACCACGAGCAGAACTGCTCGACCTCCACGGTCCGCCTGGTCGGCTCCTCGCAGGCGAACATGTTCGCCTCGATCTCCGCCGGCATCAACGCGCTCTGGGGCCCGCTGCACGGCGGCGCCAACCAGTCGGTGCTGGAGATGCTGGAGGGCATCCGCGACTCCGGCGGCGACGTCGACACCTTCATCCGCAAGGTGAAGAACAAGGAGGACGGCGTCCGCCTGATGGGCTTCGGCCACCGGGTCTACAAGAACTTCGACCCGCGCGCCAAGATCATCAAGGCCGCCGCGCACGACGTGCTCTCCGCCCTCGGCAAGTCCGACGAGCTGCTGGACATCGCCCTGAAGCTGGAGGAGCACGCGCTCTCCGACGACTACTTCGTCTCGCGCAGCCTCTACCCGAACGTCGACTTCTACACCGGTCTGATCTACCGGGCCATGGGCTTCCCGACCGAGATGTTCACGGTCCTGTTCGCCCTCGGCCGGCTGCCGGGCTGGATCGCCCAGTGGCACGAGATGATCAAGGAGCCGGGCTCCCGCATCGGCCGCCCGCGCCAGATCTACACCGGCGTCGTCGAGCGCGACTTCGTGCCCGTCGAGGAGCGCTGAGCCGCCAGGCACCCCCGCAGCGCGTACAGAGAGTCCCGTGCCGCCCCGAGCGGTACGGGATTTTTCTGTGGGCGGCGGCGTCCCGGACAGCAGAAGGCGCCCTGGCGCCGGTCCCCCCACGGGCCGACGAACCAGGGCGCCTTCCCATGTCCCGGTGCGGATTCCCCCCACGGGATCCGGCCGGGCGTATGTGAGGACAGCGCCTGAATCGCTGTTCTGAGCGCAACGAGCAAAACCCGTCGCGCCTGTTGTGCTTGGTCGTACCTGTTGTGCGGTCGTGCTCGTCGTGCGGTCGTGCTCGTGCGGTCTGCCGGGACAGCGCACGCCCGGGAGGGCCGCTCAAAGCTTCCCGGTGTACGTGTCCCGGCAACGCAGCTCTGGGAAAGTCCCCCAAGACATCCCCAGATGCCAGGTGGCGCCCCCCAAGACGCTGCCTGACATCGCCAACTTAGACCTTCGAACCCCTTCGATGGTTACGTTCGCATCACTGTGATCTGCGTCTCTTGCATATGTCCGTTAGGTACGCAAGAGCCCCGTACGTCGAACGGGACCCAAGCGTAAGGAAGATGCGCGAGCCTTGTGAAGAGCTTATGTGAGGCGAGTGCCGGACTCCAGAGGCGCTGCCCCTTGACCTGCGGGAAATGCGCGCTCAGTGAAAGGCCCGGAGCCGGAGGCTGTTGGTGACCACGAACACCGAGGAGAAGGCCATCGCCGCCCCCGCGATCATCGGGTTCAGCATCCCGGCGGCGGCCAGTGGCAGGGCGGCCACGTTGTAGCCGAAGGCCCACACGAGGTTGCCCTTGATCGTGGAGAGGGTGCGCCGGGACAGCCGGATCGCGTCCGCGGCCACCCGCAGGTCCCCGCGCACCAGCGTCAGGTCGCCCGCCTCGATCGCCGCGTCCGTCCCCGTGCCCATCGCCAGACCCAGATCGGCGACGGCGAGCGCGGCCGCGTCGTTGACGCCGTCCCCGACCATGGCGACCGTACGGCCCTCGGCCCGCAGCCGTTCCACCACGGCGACCTTGTCCTCGGGCAGCACCTCGGCGATCACCTCGTCGATGCCGACCGCTACGGCGACCGCCTCGGCGACGCGCCTGTTGTCGCCGGTCAGCAACACGGGGGCGAGGCCCAGCCGGCGCAGCTCGGCCACCGCCTCGGCGCTGGTCTCCTTGACCGCGTCCGCCACGGAGACGACCCCGCGCGCCGCGCCGTCCCAGCCGACCACGACGGCCGTACGACCGTCCCTCTCGGCCTCTTCCCTGGCACGGGCGACCCCGGGTGGGAGAGCGTCGTAGAGGCGCCCCACGGCCACCTCGCGGCCCTCCACGCGTGCGCGTACGCCGCGCCCGGGGATGTTCTCGAAGTTCTCGGCGTTCGGCAGCGCGCCGACCCGCTCCTCGGCACCGGCCGCGATCGCGCGGGCCACGGGGTGCTCGGAGGCGTGCTCGACGGCGCCCGCGAGCCGCAGCACCTCCGCCTCGTCGGTGCCCTCGGCGGCGTAGACCTCGTGCAGGGTCATGCGGCCGGTGGTGACGGTGCCGGTCTTGTCCAGGACGACCGTGTCGACGCGCCGCGTGGACTCCAGCACCTCGGGTCCCTTGATGAGGATGCCGAGCTGGGCGCCGCGGCCCGTGCCGACCATCAGCGCGGTCGGTGTGGCCAGGCCCAGCGCGCACGGGCAGGCGATGATCAGTACGGCCACGGCGGCCGTGAACGCGGTGACCGTGTCTCCGGTGGCGCCCAGCCACCCGCCGAAGGTGGCGACCGCGATCAGCAGCACGACGGGCACGAAGACGCCGGAGATCCGGTCGGCGAGCCGCTGCACCTCGGCCTTGCCGCTCTGCGCGTCCTCGACCAGCTTCGCCATCCGCGCCAGCTGGGTGTCCGCGCCGACCCGGGTGGCCTCGACGACCAGCCGGCCGCCGGCGTTGACCGTGGCGCCGGTGACGGCGTCACCGGCCGTCACGTCCACCGGCACCGACTCGCCGGTCAGCATCGAGGCGTCCACGGCGGAGGCCCCCTCGGTCACCGTCCCGTCGGTGGCGATCTTCTCGCCGGGCCGTACGGCGAACCGGTCGCCGACCGCCAGCCGGGCCACCGGAATCCGCACCTCGCGCCCGTCCCGCAGAACGGCGACGTCCTTGGCGCCCAGCTCCATCAGCGCCCGCAGCGCGGCGCCGGCGCGGCGCTTGGAGCGGGCCTCCAGCCAGCGGCCGAGGAGGAGGAAGGCGGTGACCCCGGCGGCGGCCTCCAGGTAGATCGCGGAGGCGCCGTCGGTGCGGGAGACGGTGAGGTCGAAGCCGTGCCGCATGCCCGGCATGCCCGCGTCCCCGAAGAAAAGCGCCCACAGCGACCAGCCGAACGCCGCGAGGGTGCCGAGCGAGACCAGCGTGTCCATGGTGGCCGCGCCGTGCCGGACGTTCGTCCAGGCGGCGCGGTGGAAGGGCAGACCGCCCCAGACGACGACGGGCGCGGCCAGGGTGAGCGAGAGCCACTGCCAGTTGTCGAACTGGAGCGCCGGGACCATCGCGAGCAGCACGACGGGGGCGGCGAGGAGGACGGAGACGACGAGGCGCTCGCGGAGGGCGGTCAGCTCGGGGTCGGCGCCGGTGCCTTCCGGGGGCTCCGCCTCGTCGGTGGGCTCCGGCGGCGGCGCGGGCTCCTCGGCGGTGTACCCGGTCCTGACGACGGTGGCGATCAGGTCGGCGACCCCGGTGGCCGCCGGGTAGGAGATCCGGGCCTTCTCCGTCGCGTAGTTCACCGTGGCGGTGACGCCGTCCATGCGGTTGAGCTTCTTCTCCACGCGGGCCGCGCAGGAGGCGCAGGTCATCCCGCCGATGAGCAGCTCGACCTCGGCGAGGTCCGGCTCGGCGGCCGGGGCGGTCTCCGGGGTGGTGGTGGAGGCCGTGGTGCTGGACGCGGTGGTGCTGGTCATGGTCCGGACTCCAGACGGCCGGCCGGACCGCGCGGCCCGGCCGGAGGGGCTGTGGGTGCTGCTGGGAGCGCTGGGAGCGCTGGGAGCGCTGGGACGGTAGCGGTGGGCGCTTGTGGCGCCGTGGCTCAGACCCGGCCGACGAGCTCGAAGCCCGCCTCGTCCACGGCGGCGCGCACGGCCGCGTCGTCCAGGGGCGCCTCGGAGACGACGGTGACCTCGCCGGTCGAGGCGACGGCCTGCACCGAGCCGACGCCGGCGATCTCGGAGATCTCGCCGGAGACGGCGCCCTCGCAGTGTCCGCAGCTCATTCCGCTCACCTTGTAGACGGTGGTGACGGAGCCCTGGGTGTCGGTCTGGGCGGTCATGTCGTTACTCCTCGTCGGGGCGTTCATGGGCGGGTACCCGTGATCCAGCGTGGACCACTCGCCTCCCACTGTACCCCTAGGGGGTATGAGCACCGCACGGTCTGCCGTGAGATGGGGGACCGGAAGCGGGAACGCCGGTACGGAAGTGAGGGTGACGGATGCGCGCGGTCGTGTTCGAGCGGTTCGGGGAGCCTGCCGGGGTACGGGAGGTGCCCGACCCGGCGCCCGCGCCGCACGGCGTCGTGGTCCGCGTCGAGGCGACCGGGCTGTGCCGCAGCGACTGGCACGGGTGGCAGGGCCACGACCCGGACATCGAGCTGCCGCACGTGCCCGGTCACGAACTCGCCGGTGTCGTGGAGGCGGTCGGCGACCGGGTGGCCGGGTGGCGGCCCGGCGACCGGGTCACCGTGCCCTTCGTCTGCGCCTGCGGGAGCTGCGGGGCGTGTGCGGCGGGCGACCAGCAGGTGTGCGAACGGCAGACCCAGCCCGGCTTCACCCACTGGGGCTCCTTCGCCGAGTACGTGGCCCTCGACCACGCGGACGTCAACCTCGTCGCCGTACCCGAGGGCATGTCGTACGCGACGGCCGCCTCCCTCGGCTGCCGGTTCGCCACGGCGTTCCGGGCCGTGGTGCGGCAGGGGCGCCTCGCGGCGGGGGAGTGGGTCGCGGTGCACGGCTGCGGCGGCGTCGGCCTGTCGGCCGTGATGATCGCGGCGGCCGCGGGCGCGCGGGTCGTCGCCGTGGACGTGTCGCCCCGGGCGCTGGAGCTGGCGCGTGCGTTCGGCGCGGCGGAGTGCGTGGACGCGGCCCGGACGCCGGACCCGGCGGCGGCGGTCCGCGACCTCACCGGCGGCGGCGCCCACCTCTCCCTCGACGCCCTCGGCTCGCCCGTCACCTGCGCCGCGTCCGTGAACGGCCTGCGCCGCCGCGGCCGGCACGTCCAGGTCGGGCTGCTGCCCTCGCCGGACGGCACCGCGCCGGTGCCGATGGCCCGAGCCGTCGCCCTGGAGCTCGAACTCCTCGGCAGCCACGGGATGGCCGCGCACACCTACCCGCCGATGCTGGAGCTGGTCCGCACGGGAGCACTCCGGCCCGACCTGCTGGTGACGTCCACCATCGGGCTGGACGAGGCCCCGGCCGCACTGGCCGCGATGGGGACGGCGCCCGGCGCGGGGGTGACGGTCATCGAGCCGTGACGCCGGCCCCGGGGCGTGAGCTGTCGGTCCGGGGGTGCCCGCGGTGGGCGGCCCACTCGTGGTCGAGGACGGCCATCAGCACCTCGTCCGCCCACGCGCCGTCGCGCCACTCCACCTCGCGCCGGACCCCCTCCACCACGAACCCGGCCTTCTCGTAGACCCGCAGGGCCCGGTGGTTGTAGGCGTAGGCGTCCAACTGGATCCGGTGCAGACCGAGTTCCTCGAAGCCGTACCCGACGATCAGCCGGGTCGCCTCGGTGCCGACGCCCCGGCCGCGGCCCCGCGGGCCGATCAGTGTGCGGAAGGTGCAGGTACGGCTCGCGGGCTCCCATTCGTGGAGTACGACCTCGCCGAGGAGTCCGCCGTCGGCGGGATCGGTGACCGCCAGGTCGAGCCGGTCGGGCCGCGCGCCGCGGGAGCCGTACCAGGCGCGTAGCAGCTCCGGGGTGAGCTGGTGTCCCGGTGAGCCGGTGAAGCGTTCGACCTCGGGGTCGTTGATGATCTCCCACATCTGCTCGGCGTCGGCCTCGGTGAACGGTCGCAGTACGGTCCTGTCGCCGGTCAGGACGGGTTTCACGGAGAAGTCCATGCACGGCACTGTGCCCCACGAGACCGTGGGGCACAGAACGGATTTCCGGTCCGCCGGCTTCTTCGAGCGGCTTCGTCCGCCGGCTTCGTCTACCGGTTCCGGTTGCGGGGGCGGGACGCCACCCACGCCCGGACCGTGTCCGCGTACCAGTACGGCTTCCCGCCCTCCACGTGGTCGGGCGGGGGCAGCAGCCCGTGCTTGCGGTAAGACCGCACGGTGTCCGGTTGGACCCGGATGTGGGCCGCGATGTCCTTGTAGGACCAGAGCCTTCGGTCGGTCACTAGTCGCACCTCCCTGCGCGCACCGCGGCGGCGACCGGGGACGGCCGCCGGGGGGAGCCGGGCGCTGCGCTGACGATCACCAAGCCTGTGCGGGGTGAACGACGTGGAGCGGGGGACGGTCAGGGGCCGTTCCCGGGTGTGACGGAAGGCCCGCCTGCGCGTGACATGTGTGACACGAAGGGCGTCTTTGTGACAGGAGTGCCGCAAACGGATACGCCGGATCCCGGGCGCGGCACGTTGACTTCGAGGGTCTGGGGAGTCCGGTGCGCGCGGGCGGGCCGCCACTCGGACCATGCCGTCCGCCATGTCGTCCGAATGTCCGGACAAAACATTGACAGGCCGCACGCGCGGGGCTAGAAACCGGGGGGAGACGCAACGGCGGGCAGGCAACGACGGGCACGAAGGGGAACGCGATGGCGCACGACCCGATCGCCGGAGGCCCAAGTCCCGTCCCGCCGTCGCCGGTTCTCCCACCCAACGCCTCCGGCGCGGGAAGGCCGCTTCGCCCTGGCAGGAGCGAAGTCCGAGCGCCGACTCCCCGCTCGCACCGGCCCCGCGCCGGAGGTTTCCGCGTCCCGTCGCCGAGCGGGCCGTCGACACTGCCCCACGTGTCTACGCGGACACCCAAACCGCATACAGAGTGTCGGGCGCGCCCGGAGCGCCCGGCTGCTGGGATGGACCCATGGCCGTAACCGCGACCCGATCGTCGCCGGTCACGGCCCGTGAGCTGGACCAACGGCACGTCTCGACCCGTCGCCGCCATCTGTGAAGGAGTTCTCGGTCATGACGAACATCGTCAACCACTGGATCGGCGGCAAGACCGCCGAAGGCGCCTCGGGCACGTACGGGCCGGTGACCAACCCGGCGACCGGCGCGGTCACCACGAAGGTCGCCTTCGCCTCCGTCGACGAGGTGGACGCCGCGGTCGCCGCCGCCAAGGACGCGTACCTGGCCTGGGGGCAGTCCTCGCTGGCGCAGCGCACCTCGATCCTCTTCAAGTTCCGGGCGCTGCTGGACGCGCACCGCGACGAGATCGCCGAGCTGATCACCGCCGAGCACGGCAAGGTGCACTCCGACGCGCTCGGCGAGGTCGCGCGCGGCCTGGAGATCGTCGACCTGGCCTGCGGCATCACCGTGCAGCTCAAGGGCGAGCTGTCGACGCAGGTCGCCACCCGCGTCGACGTGTCCTCGATCCGGCAGCCGCTCGGCGTGGTCGCCGGCATCACGCCGTTCAACTTCCCGGCGATGGTGCCGATGTGGATGTTCCCCATCGCCATCGCCTGCGGCAACACCTTCGTGCTCAAGCCGAGCGAGAAGGACCCGTCGGCCGCGATGAAGATCGCCGAGCTGCTCTCCGAGGCCGGTCTGCCGGACGGCGTCTTCAACGTCGTGCACGGTGACAAGGTGGCCGTGGACCGCCTGCTGGAGCACCCGGACGTCAAGGCGGTCTCGTTCGTCGGCTCGACCCCGATCGCCCGCTACATCCACACCACCGCCTCCGCGAACGGCAAGCGCGTGCAGGCGCTCGGCGGCGCCAAGAACCACATGCTGGTGCTGCCGGACGCCGACCTCGACGCGGCGGCCGACGCGGCGGTGAGCGCGGCCTACGGCTCGGCCGGCGAGCGCTGCATGGCGATCTCCGCGGTCGTCGCGGTCGGCGCCGTCGGCGACGAGTTGGTCGAGAAGATCCGCGAGCGTGCCGAGAAGATCAAGATCGGTCCGGGCGACGACCCGGCGTCGGAGATGGGCCCCCTCATCACCGCGGCGCACCGCGACAAGGTGGCGTCCTACGTCGAGGGCGCGGCGGCCGAGGGCTGCGAGGTCGTCCTGGACGGCACCGGACACACGGTCGGCGGCCACGAGGACGGTCACTGGATCGGCATCTCCCTGCTGGACCGGGTGCCGACCACGGCGAAGGCCTACCAGGACGAGATCTTCGGCCCGGTCCTGTGCGTGCTGCGCGCCGAGACCTACGAGGAGGGCGTGGCGCTCATCAACGCCTCCCCCTTCGGCAACGGCACCGCGATCTTCACCCGGGACGGCGGCGCGGCCCGCCGCTTCCAGCTGGAGGTCGAGGCCGGCATGGTCGGCGTGAACGTGCCGATCCCGGTCCCCGTGGGCTACCACTCCTTCGGTGGCTGGAAGGACTCGCTCTTCGGCGACCACCACATCTACGGCAACGACGGCACGCACTTCTACACCCGCGGCAAGGTCGTCACCACCCGCTGGCCGGACCCGGCCGACGGCCCGGCGGGCGTGGACCTGGGCTTCCCGCGCAACCACTGAGACGCGGCCGTCCGAGACGCACGGTGCCTCCGTCCCACCCGGTGGGACGGAGGCACCGGAACGCGTCTCAGCCCTGCTGCGCTCCGGAGTTCTTCACTTCCTCCGTGAGGTCGCCGGTCTGCTCGGCGGGCGGGGCCACGATCTCCTTGGTGGCGCCGAACTTGTCGAAGTCCATGGTGACCTCCATGGCGCCGAACTCCTGCTTCAGGCGCACCGGCAGGTCCTTGTCGCCCACCCATATGTCCATGGTGATCGAGTCGGAGCCGGTGGAGTTGAGCATGCTGTCGGCGCCGCTGAAGGCCTCCTTGAACTTGCCCATGTCCTCCTGGTCGAGCACGGCCCGGTAGTGGGTCGTGGACTTGCCGTTGACGGTCTCCTTGCCGAGGTCCTCGACGTCGCTCGCGTACTTGAGGCCCTTCATGGAGTCCGCCGGGCTGGCACCGCCGCCGCCCCCGCTCATCGCGGCGGCACCCGACTCGCCGAACACGGCCGACCCGTCGATCTTCATCCACTCCTTGCCCGCGAGCGGGCCGGCGGGCTGGGGGTCGATGTCGTAGTAGTAGGCGCCGTCCACGAACAGGGTGCGCACGGTCGGGGAGTCCGTGAGTTCCTGCATCTGCGCGGCCTCGGTGTCCATCTCGACGTCGAGCGCGTAGCCGTCGCCCCAGGAGTACGTGCCGTCCATGGCGATCGGCTCGCCGGTGCCCAGGTCGGTCGTCGTCCTGACCTCGGCGGAGCCCAGCTCCTCGGTCCGGTCGGTGGCCCGGGAGAGCGCGGCCATGATCGTGTCGGCCTTGCTCACGGCCTTGTCGGCCGCCTGGTCGGCGGTCTCGGCGGCCGTCTTGGCGCCCTCCGAGCCGCACGCGGTCGCCGCGACCATCGCCGCCGCCGTCAGTCCCACCCAGGCGGCGGTGTATGTCAGCTTCATGAGTCCCCACCCGTTGCTGTGTCCCTGTGATTCACCTGTGCCCAGGACTCTACCGGCCCCCACCGACAGCGTCCGGATACCGGACGGCGGAACGTTTTTTTGCCCCGTTCCCTACGGTTCCCGTACGCCTCAAGGGGCCCTGGCGGGAAGGGGGCTGATGCTGTTTTCAAGCGTACCGGCGACCTCGGTCAACGAATTCCGTAGATAAACAGCCATTGACGCACCGGTTTTCGTCGGGATTCCATCTGGCGTCGGGAGCGGCCGAGAAACGACGTACGACCCAGCCTCCGGAGGCGATAGCGCTCCCGCCCGAATCACGTCGCACGAGTCGATCGGAACCGCTCCATGACCGACACGCTCCGCCCCGTCGAGACCGCCGCCGCGGCGCCCCCGGACCTCCCGGCCCCGCCGGAGCCCGGGACGCTCAAGCGCTCCATCGGGGTCGTCGGCGGCACGCTGCTGACCCTCTCGTGCGTGACCCCCGCCTCCACGCTCTTCGTGGTCGTCCCCGACCTGTTCGGCTCGCTCGGCACCGCCACCGCCCTGACCATCGCCATCGGCTCCCTGATCTGCGTCGCCGTGGCGTTCTGCTACTCGGAGCTGGGCACCCTCATCCCCAGCGCGGGCGGCGAGTACGCCATGGTCTCGACGATGGCCGGGCGACTGGCGGGGTGGCTGGTCTTCGTGCTCTCGCTTCTCGTTGTCATGATCGTGCCGCCGGTGATCGCCATGGGCACGGCCGACTACCTCGAACCGGTCGTGCACCTCGACCCCTCCCTGGCGGGCGCCGGGGTCATGGTGCTCGCCACCCTCGCAGGCCTGCTCGACCTGCGCGCCAACGCCTGGATCACCGGTGTCTTCCTGGTCCTGGAGGTCATCGCCGCGGCCGTCGTCGCGGTGCTGGGCTTCGCCCACGGCGAGCGGGGACTGGGCAGCCTCACCTCCATGGAGGTGGCCGGCGCGGACAGCGGCACGGACCCCGTGACCGCCATGTTGGTCGTCTCCGGCCTTGCCATCGCCCTGTTCGTCACCCAGGGCTTCTCCACCGCCGTCTACCTCTCCGAGGAACTGGAGAACCCGCGCCGCAACGTCGCCCGCACGGTGCTCGCCACCCTCGGCATCTCCGCCGTGATCATCCTGGTCCCGGTCGTCGCCATCACCCTCGGCGCCTCCGACCTCGCGGAGCTGACCGGCGGCGACATCGGCGCCATGGTCACCGCCTGGTCCAACTCCGCCGTCGGCACCTTCGTCAGCCTCTGCGTGGCCCTCGCCATCATCAACGCCGGCATCGTGATGGTCATCCAGAACTCGCGCGTCCTGTTCGCCTCGGCCCGCGACAAGGCCTGGCCCGCGCCGGTGAACACCCTCTTCGCCAAGCTCGGCCGGTTCGGCTCCCCATGGGTCGCCACCCTCGTCGTCGGCGTGCCCGGCGCCGTGCTGTGCTTCGTCGACCTGGACACCCTGTACGGCGTCACGGGCGTCTCCGTCACCGGCATGTACCTGCTCGTCGCGGTCGCCGCCCTGCTCGCCCGCCGGGGTTCCCACCGGCACGCCCACGCGTGGCGCATGCCGCTGTGGCCCGTGCTGCCGGTCCTGCTGATCGCGGTCCTCGCCTACGTCCTGACCCAGCAGGAGACGAGCCACCTGCTGTGGACCGGCGGCATCACCGCCGCCGCCACCCTGTACTGGGCCCTGTACCTGCGCCCGCGCCGTGACACGCGCTGGCTGGTGACCGTCCCGGAGGACGTCCGGGAGGACGTCCGGGAGCCCGCCCGGCCGTGACCGGCGGTCCGGGGCCCGCCCGGCGGTGACCGGCCGTCCGGGAGCCCGCCCGCGTGCCCGTGACCGGCGTCCCGGAAGCCCGTTCGGCGCGCGGCCCGCCCTACCGCGCCCGTGGTACGCGGCACCGGCGCCGTACTTCCGTGGGAGGGGCGGCGGTTCGGCCCCCGGACTGCCCCCGTTGTCGGCGGCGGCCCGTACCGTTGACGCATGGATCTTCGACTGCCCCGCGTGCGAGGGCTGCTACGGGGGCCGCGGCGGATGCTCGCCGCCGCGGCCGCCGTCGTCGTACTCGCCGGCGCCGGGACATGGACGGCCGTCGCCGGCGACGACGCGCCGCCGGTGCGACGCGCCGACCGGGTCATGGCCGTGGGCGACGGGGTGCGCCTGGACACCTCCTACTTCACCGCGGGCTCCGGCGGTGACCGCCCGGCCGTTCTGCTCGCGCACGGCTTCGGCGGCAGCAAGGCCGACGTGCGGAAGCAGGCGGAGAGCCTCGCGCAGGACGGGTACGCGGTCCTGACCTGGTCGGCGCGCGGCTTCGGGAAGTCCACGGGGAAGATCGGGCTGAACTCCCCGGACGGCGAGGTCGCCGACGTGTCCCGGCTGATCGACTGGCTGGCGAAGCAGCCGCAGGTCCGGCTGGACGAGAAGGGCGACCCGCGGGTGGGCGTCGCCGGCGGCTCCTACGGCGGCGCGGTCGCGCTGCTGGCCGCCGGCCACGACAAGCGGGTCGACGCGATCGCCCCCGCCATAACGTACTGGAACCTCTCGGACGCCCTCTTCCCGAACGGCGTCTTCAAGAAGCTGTGGGCCGGCCTCTTCGTCAACCTGGGCGGCGGCTGCGACCGGTTCGAGGACCAGCTCTGCCGCATGTACCAGCGGGTCGCCGAGTCCGGGCAGCCGGACCCGGAGGCCGTGGAACTCCTCGGCGAGCGCAGCCCGCAGGCCGTCGGCGACCGCATCGACGTACCCACGCTGCTGATGCAGGGCCAGGCCGACTCCCTCTTCCCGCTCGGCCAGGCCGACCGGGCCGCGCAGGCGATCCGTGCCAACGGCGCCCCGGTGGCCGTCGACTGGATCTCGGGCGGCCACGACGGCGGCGACCTGGAGACGGACCGGGTCCAGGCCCGGGTCGGCGCGTGGTTCGACCGCTATCTGAAGGGCGACGAGTCGGCCGGCACCGGCCCCGCCTTCCGCGTCAGCCGCACCCTCGGCTCCGGCAGCGGCGACGGCGAACCCCGCCTGGAGGGCGTGAGCGCCGACTCCTACCCCGGCCTGGGCAGTGAGTTCCGCCCGGTCGAACTGCGCGGGCGCGAGCAGAGCTTCGACAACCCGGCCGGCGCCAGCCCGCCCGCCGTCTCCGCCCTGCCCGGAATCGGCGGCTCCGGCGGACTCTCCCAGCTCTCCTCGCTCGGACTCGGCGTCTCCCTGGACTTCCCCGGCCAGTTCGCCGCCTTCGAGTCGGCGCCCGTCCGGGAGGACCTTCAGATCACCGGCTCCCCGACCGCGACCGTCCATGTGAAGTCCACCCGCGACGAGGCCGTGCTCTTCGCCAAGGTGTACGACGTCGCCCCCGGCGGCGCCCAGCAGGTGCTCCCCTCCCAACTGGTCACACCCATCAGGGTGGCGGACGCCGGGGCCGGCCGGGACGTGAAGATCACCCTGCCGGCCGTCGACCACGAGATCGAGAGCGGCCACCGGCTGCGCCTGGTCCTGTCCTCCACCGACCTCGGCTACGCCTCCCCGGCCGCCCCCGCCACGTACACCGTCTCCCTGAAGGGCGACCTGATGGTGCCGACGGCGCTCGGCGGGACCGGACAGGTGGCCGGGCTGCCCGCCTGGGTCTGGTGGGCGCCCCTCGCGGGAGCCGCGGTCGCCGCGGCCCTGCTGCTGACCGCCCGCCGCCGCACCACGGCCCCGCCGCCCGACCCCGCGCTGGCCGGCGTACCGCTCCAGATCACGGACCTGAGCAAGCGGTACGCCAAGTCCACCGACCGGTACGCCGTCCGGGACCTGTCGTTCCGGGTGGAGAAGGGCCAGGTGCTGGGCCTGCTCGGGCCCAACGGCGCGGGCAAGACGACGACCCTGCGCATGCTGATGGGCCTGATCGCCCCGGACGGCGGCGAGGTCCGCGTCTTCGGCCACGCCATCGCGCCCGGCGCCCCCGTGCTCTCCCGCGTCGGCGCCTTCGTGGAGGGCGCGGGCTTCCTGCCGCACCTGTCCGGCCGCGAGAACCTGGAGCTGTACTGGCGGGCCACCGGCCGCCCGCCCGAGGACGCCCACCTCGACGAGGCCCTGGAGATCGCCGGCCTCGGCGACGCGCTCGCCCGCGCGGTGCGCACCTACTCCCAGGGCATGCGCCAGCGCCTCGCCATCGCCCAGGCCATGCTGGGCCTGCCCGACCTGCTCATCCTGGACGAGCCGACCAACGGCCTGGACCCGCCGCAGATCCGCGAGATGCGCGAGGTGATGATCCGCTACGCGGCCGCCGGGCGCACGGTGATCGTCTCCAGCCACCTGCTGGCCGAGGTCGAGCAGACCTGCACCCACCTGGTGGTCATGGACCACGGCAGGCTCGTCCAGGCCGGCCCGGTCGGCGAGATCGTCGGCTCCGGCGACACGCTGCTCGTGGGCACCTCCGCGCGCGTGGACACGCCGCTCGTCGAGAAGGTCGCCGCCCTGCCGGGCGTGGCCTCGGCGGCCGCCACCGACGGCGGCCTCCTGGTCCGGCTCGACACCGGGGGCACGGCCAGGGGCCTGATCGCCGAACTCGTACGCCTGGACGTGCCCGTGGAGTCGGTGGGCCCCCACCGGCGCCTCGAGGACGCCTTCCTCACCCTGATCGGAGACCCGGCATGAGCACGCTCGCCGAAGGCGCCGCGCCCGCCGGCCCCCAGGAGGTCGCCGAGGGCTACCGCGCGGGCCGTACGCTGCCCGTGCGGGTCGAGCTGGTCCGGCAGCTGAAGCGGCGCCGCACGCTGGTCATGGGCGGCATCCTGTTCGCCCTGCCGTTCGTCCTGCTCGTCGCCTTCCGGATCGGCGGCGAGCCGGGCGGCGCGAACAACCAGATCAGCCTGATGGACTCGGCCACCGCGTCCGGAGCCAACTTCGCCGCGGTGAACCTCTTCGCCTCCGCGGGCTTCCTCCTCGTCGTGCCCGTCGCCCTGTTCTTCGGGGACACGGTCGCCTCGGAGGCCGGCTGGTCGTCCCTGCGCTATCTGCTCGCGGCACCGGTGCCCCGAGCCCGCCTGCTCTGGTCCAAGCTGGTCGTCGCCCTCACGCTCAGCCTCGCCGCGATCGTCCTGCTGCCGCTGGTCGCGCTCGCCGTCGGCTCGGTCGCCTACGGCTGGGGGCCGCTGGAGCTGCCCACCGGCGGCAGCCTGCCCACCGGCACCGCGGCCGAGCGGCTGGCCATCACGGTGGCGTACGTCTTCGTCTCGCAACTGGTCACCGCCGCCCTGGCGTTCTGGCTCTCCACCAAGACGGACGCGCCGCTCGGCGCGGTCGGCGGCGCGGTCGGCCTGACCATCATCGGCAACGTCCTGGACGAGGTGACCGCCCTCGGCGACTGGCGCGACTTCCTGCCCGCGCACTGGCAGTACGCCTGGCTCGACACGGTCCGGCCCGAGCTGGACTGGACCCGCCTGATCCAGGGCACGTCGCTGTCGGTGACGTACGCGCTCGTGCTGTTCGCCCTGGCCTTCCGGGGGTTCGCCCGCAAGGACATCGTGTCCTAGGCCTGCCCGGCGGATCATGCCGCAGACGCGGTGGCCGGCACGCCCCCGCTCACCTGCGCTGACGAGGCGCCGTCGCTTTCCTGCGACCTGATCCCCCGGACAGGCCCTGGGAAGCGAGGTCCGGGCAGGTCGTCGAGGGGACCGGTGCCCGGCCCCCTCGGCCCTCCCATCGGTCCCGTCCCGTCGCGGAGACTTCGCCCGGGTCACCGGAGGATCACCCACCGGTCTCGACGGCCCGCCGCCGTGCCCACTTCGAGACGCACCCGTAACGCCCCGTGCCGCACGTTCCGCCCCGCCGCGCCGTCACAGTCACGTACACCGGCGTCAACGGAACCAGGGGGCACGGAAGATGAAGCGGTACCGGACACGAAGGCCGATCGGCGCGCTGCTCGCGCTCACGGCGGCGGGCGGCCTGCTGCTCACCGGCTGCGGGGGCGGGGGCGACGCGGAACACGGGACGAAGGAGTCCGCGACCGACTCCCGGGGCGGCTCGGCCCCGATGCCCGCGCCCGACCGCCCCAGGGGCGAGGGCGAACAGCGCTACGACGGCGGCACGGCGACCGGGGAAGCCGGGGAGACCGAGGACTCCCGCGAGATCGCCCCGGATCCCGACTACCTCTCCACCTTCGCCCTCGACGTCGACACCGCCTCCTACGGCTACGCCCGCCGCACCCTCTCCGAGGGCCGGCTGCCCGACCCGTCGACGGTCCGGCCCGAGGAATTCGTCAACAGCTTCCGCCAGGACTACGACCGCCCCGACGGCGACGGTTTCACGGTCACCGTGGACGGCGCCCGCACCGACGAGGAGGACTGGTCGCTGGTCCGCGTCGGCCTGGCCACGCGGGGCGCCGAGCAGGAGGGCGAACGCCCGCCCGCCGCCCTGACGTTCGTCATCGACATCTCCGGCTCCATGGCCGAGCCCGGCCGGCTCGACCTCGCCAAGGAGTCCCTCGGCACGATGACCGACCGCCTGCGCGACGACGACTCGGTCGCGCTCGTCACCTTCAGCGACGAGGCCGAGACCGTCCTGCCGATGACCCGGCTCGGCGACCGCCGCGGCCGGGTCCACGACGCCATCGACAGCCTGGAGCCGACCGACTCCACCAACCTCGGCGCGGGCGTCGAGACCGGCTACGACACCGCCGTCGAAGGCCGCCGCGAAGACGCCACCAACCGCGTCGTCCTCGTCTCCGACGCCCTCGCCAACACCGGAGACACCGACGCGGACGCCATCCTCGAACGCATCGCGGACGCCCGCCGCGAGCACGGCATCACCCTCTTCGGCGTCGGTGTCGGCAGCGACTACGGCGACGCCCTGATGGAACGCCTCGCCGACAAGGGCGACGGCCACACCGCGTACGTGTCGGACACCGAGGACGCCCGCGAGGTCTTCTGCGAGCAACTCCCGCGCCACATCGAGCTGACCGCCCGCGACGCCAAGGCCCAGGTCGCCTTCGACCCCGAGACGGTCGCCGAGTTCCGTCTCGTCGGCTACGACAACCGCCAGGTCGCCGACGACGACTTCCGCGACGACCGCGTCGACGGCGGCGAGGTCGGCCCCGGCCACACGGTCACCGCCCTGTACGCCGTCCGCACCCGGCCCGGCGCCGACGGCCACCTCGCCACGGCCACCGTCCGCTGGCTCGACCCCCGCACCCGCGCCCCGCACGAGGAGACCGGCGACGTGGAGACCGGCGCCCTCGCCGACTCGGTCTGGGGCGCGGACCGCGGCCTGCGGGTCACGGCGACGGCCGCCTACCTCGCCGACGCGCTGCGCGCCCCGTACGACGGCGACGGCGCCCTGCCCGGCGCACCGCGCCTCGGCGAACTCGCCGAACGTGCCGACGCGCTGGCCGACCGCACGGAGGACCCGGCCGTCGGGCAGCTCGCCGCGGCGGTCCGGCAGGCCGACCGGCTGACCTGAGCCGCACCCCGTTGACCCTTTACGCGCCAGTAAGTTTACTCTCAAGTAAGTAACGGGAAGAGGCAGCGCAACACCACTCCGATCCGCGACCGGGAGCCGACATGGGCGTACGCAGGGACCTGAAACGGGCGAAACAGCGCGGCGACCTGGCGTCCCGCACCCGGACCGAGACCGTCCGGGACGCGGACGGCACCGTCCGCGAGGCCCGCACCGCGCCCCTCGCGCCCCGCCCCACCACCGGCAGCACCGCCGACATCCCGTTCACCAACGCGGCCGAGGCCCCCGACGCGGTGGTCCTGCGCCGCGAGGTGAACGGCGTCTGGCGGCCCGTCACGGCGGCGGAGTTCGCCCGCGAGGTGACCGCCGTGGCCAAGGGCCTGATCGCCGCCGGCCTGGAACCCGGCGGCCGGGTCGCCGTCATGTCCCGCACCCGCTACGAGTGGACGGTCCTGGACTTCGCGATCTGGGCGGCCGGCGGCCAGACCGTCCCCGTCTACGCCACCTCCTCCGCCGACCAGGTCGAATGGATCGTCCGCGACTCCGGCGCCCGGCACGTGGTCACCGAGACCGCCGCGAACACCGCCACCGTCGTCTCCGGCACCGCCGGCCACCCCGAGGGCCCGCGCGCCTGGGAACTCGACGCCGGCGCGCTCGCCGACCTCACCGCCCTCGGCAGGGGCGTGAGCGACGAGGAGGTCACCAAGCGCCGCACCGCTCTGACCCCGGACACGGTGGCGACGGTCTGCTACACCTCCGGCACCACCGGACGCCCCAAGGGCTGCGTCCTCACCCACGCCAACCTGCACGCCGAGGCCGCCAACACGGTCGAGCTGCTGCACCCGATCTTCAAGGAGGTCACCGGCCAGACCGCCTCGACCCTCCTCTTCCTGCCCCTCGCCCACATCCTCGGCCGCACCATCCAGATCGCCTGCCTGCTGGCCCGCATCGAGATCGGCCACTTCCCGAGCATCAAGCCCGACGAGCTGCGCCCCGCGCTGAAGACGTTCCGCCCGACCTTCCTGGTCGGTGTCCCGTACCTCTTCGAGAAGATCCACGACACGGGCCGCGCGACCGCCGAGAAGATCGGCCGCGGCGCCTCCTTCGACCGCGCCCACCACCTCGCCGTCCGCTTCGGCGCCGCCCACCTGGGGCGTTTCCTCGGCCGTGGCAAGGGCCCCGGGCCCGCCCTGTGGGCCGGCTGGGCCCTGTACGACCTGCTGGTCTACCGCAGGGTCCGGGCGGAACTGGGCGGCCGGATGCGCTACGCCATCAGCGGCGGCTCTCCGCTCGACCACGACCTCAACCTGTTCTTCTACGCCGCCGGAATCATGGTCTACGAGGGCTACGGCCTGACCGAGACCACCGCCGCCGCCGCCATCGTCCCGCCCCTGGGACCCCGCCCCGGCACCGTCGGCCCCCCGGTCCCCGGCACGGCCGTGCGCATCGCCGACGACGGCGAGGTGCTCATCAAGGGCGGGATCGTCTTCGGGGCCTACCGGAACAACCCGGAGGCCACCGACGCCGTCCTCACCGACGGCTGGTTCGCCACCGGCGACCTCGGCTCCCTGGACGCCGACGGCTACCTCACCATCACCGGCCGCAAGAAGGACCTCCTGGTCACCTCCGGCGGCAAGAACGTCTCCCCGGCCGTCCTGGAGGACCGCCTGCGCAGCCGCCCGCCCGTCGCCCAGTGCCTCGTCGTCGGCGACAACCGCCCCTTCGTCGCCGCCCTGGTCACCCTCGACCCGGACGCCGTCGCCCACTGGCTGTCGGTCCGGGGGCTGCCCGCCGACACCCCGATGTCCGAGGTCGTACGGGACGAGCGGATCCGCGCCGACGTCCAGAAGGCGGTCGACCACGCCAACGCGGCCGTCTCCCGGGCCGAGTCCATCCGCGCCTTCCGGCTCGTCGAGGGCGAGTTCACCGAGGAGAACGGGCTGCTGACCCCGTCGCTGAAGGTGAAACGGCACGCGGCGGTGGCGGCGTACGCGGACGAGATCGAGGCGCTGTACGCGGCCGGGCGCTGACGGCGCGGCGGCACAGCAAAAGGGGCGGTCCGCCGATGCGCTCGGGCGGACCGCCCCTTCGCCGTCGTCAGCCCTCGCCGTTGGCCGACAGGATCGACACGTCCTCCAGGAGGTGTGCCAGCGCGCCGTCGCGCTTGGCCTGGGTCGAGTTCTCCGCACACTGCTGGGTCAGGTCGTCCGACAGGATCGGCACGTCCTGGATGGCGAGCAGGCCGATCGGAATGTCATCCACCGCGATGCAGGGCTTGTTGAACGAGCCCTGGATGAGCGCCATCTGAGGACTCATGCTGCCGTGGGTCGCAGAGTTGCCGAAGTACTGCGACGCGCCGTTTCCGTTCGCGGAGACGGGCCCGCTGTCGTCGCCGATCGCCATCGCCTGGGGGGCCGCGGCAGCGGAGGCGCCCATGACGGAGGCGGCGATCGCCGCGTAGGCAACTACCTTCTTGATCACTGGCAAGTCCTTTCTGAGGAAACCCCGTCCACCGGAGCGGTCTGGTCAACTCTGCGGGCGCAGTCTGGTTTCTCCCGTTCACCCGGTCGGCCCACGACGGGAAATGTGTGCGGGTCCGCGGCACCGGACGATTTCCCGTGGATTCTCCTGGGCTTTTGAGTTCCCTTGCGGGCCAACCGGGTGAACGCCCGCAACCAATCATGTCGTACCGGGTTGATGAGGCCGTAGGACAGTGCGTCGCTACGACGAAAGGAACGCGAAGTGCTCAAGAAGGCAATGGTCGCCGCGGCGGCTGCCGCTTCTGTGATCGGCATGTCGGCTGCCGCCGCTCCCCAGGCGCTTGCCATCGGGGACGACAACGGGCCGGCCGTGGCCAACGGCAACGGCGCCTCGTCGTCGTTCGGCAACTCGGCGACCGACGGCGACATGAGCCCGCAGCTGTCGCTGGTCCAGGGCACGCTGAACAAGCCGTGCCTCGGTTTGGAGGACATCAACATCGGTGTCATCGCCATCCAGGACGTGCCGATCCTCTCGGACGACCTGGCTCAGCAGTGCGCGGACAACTCCACGCAGGCCAAGCGGGACGGTGCGATCTCGCACGTCCTGGAGGACCTGGCGGTGCTGTCGGCGAACGGCGAGGGCTGAGCCCCATCCCGCCCAGCCCGGGCGGCCCGCTGACTTCCCCGTGGGCCGCCCGGTCACATCCGGTCCGGGTTTTTCGCCGGGCGAGCGGAATGACGTCGTCGCTCTCCTGGAGGTACGGCCGTACCAGATCGTGAGGCATACGAGTGAATTTCTCGGGCTCCCACGTTCGGGAGTTTCCCCGGCCGTCAATTCCTCGTTTGCAGGCTGCAGGTCATGGTGCGAGCCGTCAAGGCTGTGCTCGCGCGGTTTCGGCCGTCATTCAGGCATGACCGCAGAGAAGGGAAACTTCATGAAGAAGAGCGCTGCTGTCGTCGCGGGCGCCATCCTGGCCCTCGGCATGGCCACCCCGGCTTTCGCCGACGCGGACGCCAAGGGTGCCGCCGTCGGCTCCCCGGGGGTCCTGTCGGGGAACGTCACCCAGGTTCCCGTGCACGTTCCTATCAACGTGTGCGGCAACACCGTGAACGTCGTTGGTCTGCTGAACCCGGCGTTCGGCAACGTGTGCGTGAACGACTGACGTCGTTCCGCACCAGCCGTCCGGCTGCGTCACCGGCCGGCCTTGGCCAACTCGTTTGGTTCAGGGCCGGCTTTTCCCCTTTCCGCAGCCGTTCTCCAGCCATCTCTACCAGCAGGAAGACAACCAGAGTGCGACAGACCTTGAGCAGGGGGATGGTCGCGGCAGCCGCCGCGTCGGGCATCCTTTCCCTGTGCGGCAGCCCCGCCCTTGCCGATTCGCATGCGGACGGAGCCGCCAAGAACTCGCCGGGCGTCGCGTCCGGCAACGCCGTCCAGGTGCCGGTCGACGTGCCGGTGAACGCCTGCGGCAACACCGTCGACGTGGTCGCCGCGCTGAACCCCGCCTTCGGCAACGAGTGCGAGAACAGCTCCGACGAGCAGACCGGCGGCTCCGTGAAGCACGGCGCGCCCCACGGCGACGCCGGTACGGACCAGGACGGCGGGTACGGCGGAGAGTACGGCGAGGACGTCCGCGTCCCGTCCGGTGCCTCCGCGGACGGCGCGGCCGTGGGCTCGCCCGGTGTCGGCTCCGGCAACGACGCGCAGGTGCCGATCGACGTGCCGGTGAACCTCTGCGGCAACACCGTCGACGTGATCGCCGCGCTCAACCCGGTCTTCGGCAACTCCTGCGACAACCAGGCGGAGGAGCCCCCGGGCTACGGCGAGGAGGAGCCGCCGCCGCCCACGACGCCGCCGACCGACGAGGAGGAGCCGCCGCCCGGCGAGGAAGAGGAGCCCCCGCCGTCCGGCGAGGAGGAGACCCCGCCGCCCGCCGGCGAGAAGGAGACCCCGCCGACCCCGCACGTGGAGCAGCCTCCAGTCCTCGCGGAGACGGGCAGCGAGGCCACGTCCGCCGCCGTCGCGGCCGCCGGTGCCGCGCTGATCGCCGGCGGCGCGATCCTGTACCGCCGAGGCCGCGCCGCCTCCCGCCGCTGACCCCGGCCCCCGCCCGCCCCCGACGCCCCCGGTCGACCCCGCACGGTCGCCGGGGGCGTTGTGTTGCCCGGCGCCCGGGACGGTCGCTGCGCCAGGCGGAGGCGCCGGGCCTCGGGCGAGTGGCCCGCGGAGGCGTCGCGCCTCGGTGGGAGCGGCACATGGAGGCGTCGCGCCTCGGCCGAGTGGCCCGCGGAGGCGCCGGGCCTCGGCACGAGCGGCCCACCGAGGCGCCGAGCCCCGGTACGCGTTTCCCGCCGAGGCGTCGCGCTCTCCGCCGGGGCCGGGCGTGCTGCCGCTGCCGCCCCGAGCGGCCTGCGCGCCGATGTTCCGGCGCCCCGTCGGCCATCGCCCCGCGGGGTGCCGCCCTCCCGGCACCCCGCGCAGGCGCCGGGAGGGCGGCGCGTCAGTGGCTGCCCGCCCTGTCGTCGTCCGGGCGGTCGGAGCGGTCGGGGGAGGGGGCGGTCGCCTGGCGTACCACGCGGGCGCGGGCCGGTGCCCCGGCGCGCGGGCGGCCGTCCTTCCGGCGCAGGCGGTCCAGCAGCCGTGCGGTCACGTGGCGCCCCCACAGCGTCCACAGGGCCCGGCCGGGCGCCCGGTCGTCCGGGGCGTGCCAGGCCAGCTCGCGTCCGCCGGGCGCCGGACGCAGGGCGCTCAGCGGCGCGTAGTTCTCCACCACGAACGCCCGCCCCGGCTGCGGCGCCCCGTCCGGCAGCGTGCGGTGGGTCAGGTCCAGGTGCAGGGCGCGTACGACGTCCAGCCCGGCGGTGTCGGTGAACAGCCGGAACTGGGCGCCGGGACGCGGGTTGAAGTCGAGCAGGTGATAGCGGCCCGTCGTACCGCAGCGACGGAAGTCGAGGTCGAGGATGCCCCGGTAGCCCAGCTCGCCGGTGATCCGCTCGGCCAGGGCCTGCACCTGCGGGTTCGGCGTCCAGCGGCCGACCGCCGTCAGACCGGCGCCGCGCGGCCTGGCGCGCGTCTTGCGGCCGGGACCGCCCGCCCGCACCGCGCCCGAGCGGTCGGCGTACCCGTGGAAGAACCAGTCGCGGTCCGGTCCCGGCGGCAGGAACGCCTGGAGCAGCAGCCGGCTGCCCGCCTCCTCGGCCCGCCGGTACAGCTCACCGGCCTCCCGCGCCGAGCGCACCAGCACGGTGCTGCGCAGTCCGCCGCCCGGCGGCACCAGCCAGGGCCGGCTCCACTTCGCCACCACCGGCAGTCCCAGCCGCCAGGCGGCACGGGCGGCCTCGGCCGGGCCGTCCGGGACCAGGGTCTCGGGGTGCGGGACGCCCAGGGACGCGCACACGCCGGCCAGCTCCGCCTTGTCCGCCACGCGTTCGGGCAGCGCGCCCGGCAGGTCGGGCAGCAGGTACGCGGGCGCCAGTTCCGCCCGCATCCGCCCCACCGCGACGGCACACGCGTCGTCCATCGGGATCAGTACGGCGGGACGCGCGATCCGCGCGGCGACACGGCGCAGGACCACCGCGATGTCGGCGGGCGACGCCCCGGGCGGCGGCGGCGTGTGCAGCCGGCTCACGTAACGGGAGGCGCGGACCGGGCTCTGCGCGCAGTCGGCGACCACGTGTACGTCCACGCCCGCGCGGCCGAGCGAACGCACGGCACCCAGCGTTCCGTGGTGAAAGGGATTCCGGTCGGTCCGCAGCAGAACGGCGGGGACGCGGGTGTCGAACAGCGACACGGGAAACTTCCTTCGTATTCGATTCGGGTCACCGGTGCGGGCGATCGGCGCACTCGAAAGCCGTAGCGGCGGTGGCGTGATGGCATTTCATATGACTGAGTGTCAGTAAGCAGTAAAAAATTCAGGGCTAGGAAAGGAGCCGGTAATGGCCGTACGGCAGTCACGGGCCCGGTCCAGGCGGCCGGCTTGCGGCATCGCGGCGGTGGTCGCGGCGGCGGCGCTGCTGGCCGCGGGCCCCCAGGTCGCCGCCGGCGAACCGGTCCCGCCCGCACCGGCACCGCCCGCGCCGGCCTCCGCGGTCCCCGACCGGAAGCCCGGCGCCGCCCCCGCGTTCGGCGCGTACCTGGACTACGGCCCGCGCGGCGTGGCCCGGATGGCGCAGCTCAGCCACTGGCTGGGCGGCGCCGAACTGCGCGTCGGCCACACCTACCTGCCCGGCGACCTCTGGAGCAACATCGAGGGCGCCCCCGGCTTCCTCGACGTGTGGGCCGACTGGCGCACCCGCGAGGCCGACCGGATGTTCGTCCTCAACGTGCCCATGATGGAGCGCAACGAGGAGGGCGTCGACGACGACGAGGTCCGGAAACTGCTGCGCCAGGGCGCCGCCGGACGCTTCGACCACCACTACCGGGCCCTCGCCGAACGGCTGGTCGAACTGAACGTCCCGGACACGGTCCTCGTGCTCGGCTGGGAGATGAACGGCACCACGTACACCCATCGGTGCGGACCGGACCCGGAGGCCTGGAAGACGTACTGGAACAGGATCGTCACCACCATGCGCTCGGTGCCGGGCCAGAAGTTCCGGTTCGACTTCACCCCGAGCCGCGGCCGGGACGCGATTCCCTGGACCCAGTGCTATCCGGGGGACGCCACGGTCGACATCATCGGCATGGATTCGTACGACCAGCCACGCGGAATGGCGTTCGACGAACAGGTGAAGGAGCCGTACGGACTTCAGGCGCACGTGGATTTCGCCAAGGCCCACGGAAAGCCCATCTCCTATCCCGAATGGGGGCTCTTCCGCAACGGCGACAACGCCGAGTACATGCGGCGCATGCTCGCGTGGATGGACGAGCACGAACCCGTGTACAACACGCTCACCGACTACTGCCCGCACGGGGTGTGGCAGTGCGACGACAACCCCCGGTCCACCGCGGTCTACCGGTCCGTGCTCTTCGGCCGCACCGACGAGCCGGACCCCACGGTCCCGGAGCCGGCCACACCCACCGCGCCCACCGCACCGCCCGTGCCCGCGGTGCCGCCCACCGCGCCCCAGCCGTCGGCCGACTGCTCGCCGCTGGAGCTCGGCGACTGGGTCGAGTACTGGCTCGGCGGGAAGCTCTGCATGCGCCTCGACTGGTACTCGCGCGACAAGTAGCCGTCGGCGGGGGCGATGACGGAGGTGTCGGGGGTGACGGAGGTGGCGGCGGGGGCGGTCAGGTCCTGCCGCCACCGTCGCGCTCCTTCCGCTCCTTGCGCACTTGCCGGTGGTGCAGCAGTTCCTTGCCCCGCCGGCGTGCGGCGACGCCGCACAGGGTCGCCGACAGCAGCGGGGCCGTGTGCCGGCGGGCCAGCAGCAGCCGCTGGTTCGGCACCGGTTCCGGGCGCCAGTGGTGTTTGTACGCCTCGTCGCCCCGCAGCAGGCTCAGCGTGCCGCGCCCCGGGGCGCGGGCGTGCTCGGCGCACGCGTCCAGCAGCATCACCGCCACGTCCGCCTTCCGCTCCCGCAGCCGGGGGTGGGCGCCGTACAGATAGCCGCCCGCCAGCCGCCGCGACAGCAGCGTCACGTCCACGGCCACCACCTCGTCGTCCATCCGGAACTCGGTGACCACCGCGTCCCCGGAACGCACCATCGGGCCCACCGCCCGCACCAGGTGGTCGCGGAACCGCGTCCGCAGATGCTCGCCGGTCACCTTCCGCCCCTGCCACTGGAGCCGGTGCAGCTCCAGCAGCCGCCGCAGCGCGGCGTCCACCTCGTCCGGGAGGACGGTCCGGCTCTTGACGCCGAGCGCGTCCAGCCTGCGCAGCTGGGCGCGCACCCGCTGGCGGCCCTTGGCCGAGGGCAGCCGGGCGGCCAGTCCGTCCATGGGGAGGGCGGGCAGCTCCAGGCAGAGCGAGTCGGCCACCCGGCGCCGGGGGCCGCGCCAGCGGTCGTAGACCCGTTCGGCGGCGGCGCCCGGCCGTACCTCGCGCAGGTCGATCAGCGCGGTACGGGCCACCGCGGACAGGCCCTCGGTGAGCGCGGCGACCGCGTCCTCCCCGCGCTCGTCGTCCAGCAGGACGTCCCCGTAGTCGGAGATCGCCCCGCCCAGCGGCACCAGCGACGGCACCGGACGCCGTACGAGCGTCAGCGGCGCGGCGGCGACCAGTTCGCGGCCGTCGCGGGCCAGCAGCAGCCGCAGCCGGCCGCGCCCGCCGTACGACCGCCACCACGAGTGCAGCCAGGCGTGGCTCTGGAACGGGGTCGCGGCGGCGCACCGGCCGTACAGCCGCCCCCAGTCCGTGGTCAGCTCCGCGAAGGCGCGCTCGTCGGTGACCAGTTCGATCGTGTACGACGTCGGGTACGTCACAGCTGACCGCGGACGTCCGCCGCCGAGGCCGGTCCGGGCACGGCCGCCGTCGTGCGGCCGGGCTCCCGCGCGGCCAGGCGCGGACGGACCAGCAGCGCGAGACCGCCGAGCAGGCCGCCCGCGCTCGCGCCCACCAGCCCCGTCACGGCGGCCGAGGCCGAGGACGCCTCGGTGGGCTCGGTGGCGCGCGCGAACCGCCGCAGCTCTACGTGGGTGTCGTCGGCGGCGGCGTCCGCGTGCTGGGTGAGCGCGCGGGCGACCGCGTTGGCCATGTCGGCGGCCTGGTCCGGGTGCGCGGAGGTGGCCGTCACCGAGACCATCGGCGCGTCCGGCGAGGTCGCCGTGCGGACGCTCTCCTCCAGCGTCGCCACCGGCACGCCCGCCAGCATCTGCGCGTCCCCGAGTACCGCGAGCTGGGTGGCGACCCGGCCGTAGGCCTGCGCGAAGCCCAGCGCGGACGCCGGGTCGGACTTGTCGGCGGGGACGGCGACGACGTAACTGGTGGCCGTGTACTGCGGGGTGGCGACCAGGCCGTAGCCGGCGCCGAGCAGTCCGCCGGCGAGAACGCCGGCCGCGAGCGGGGACCAGGGCGGCAGGGAGCGGAGACGGCGCGGGACGCGGCGCAGGGCGTCGAGCGCGCGGCGGGGGCGGGCGGGCTGCTCGGTCTCGTTCGGCGCCGCGGGCTCGGCCGGGGACTGGGTGAGGGGCTCGGTCATGCGGAACTGACTCCCTGGGGTGCCGGGGGCAACGGGTGCGTGAGGGTGGTCGCGTACACGTCCATCAGCTGGGCGGCGCTGCGGGTGACGCAGTAGTGGCGGGCGGCCTCGGGGGCGATGCGCGGGCCGGGGCCCGGGCCCGCGGACGCGCGGACCTCGGCGAGGGCGCGGGCGAATTCCTCCTCGCCACCGGTGACCTGCCGGGCGGTGAGCGCGGCGGCCGGGGGCAGGTCCTCGATCGCCGGGCAGGAGGCGTAGAGCACCGGCAGCCCGGACGCGAGGCCCTCCACCACCGCCAGGCCGAAGGCCTCCTCCGGCGACGGCGAGGCGAGCACGTCCATCGCGGAGGCCAGGGACGGCAGGTCGGGACCGGGGGAACCGTCGGTCACGTAGGGGCGTTCGCCGGTGAGCAGGACGCGGTCGGCGACCCCGGCCTCGTGGGCGGTGCGGCGCAGGACGTGCACCTCGGGGCCGCCGCCGACCAGCAGCAGCCAGCAGTCCTCCGGGAGCCGGGCCAGGGCGCGGACCAGGACGTCGAACCGCTTGGCCGTGGTCAGCCGGCCCACGCCGCCGACGACGTACGCGCCCTGGGGCAGGCCGAGACGGCGGCGGGTGCGCAGTCGCGCGACGGGGTCGAAGCGGAAGCGGGCCAGGTCGACGCCGTTGGGGACGACCTCGATGCGGGGCGCGGGCACGCCCCAGCGCCGCAGCCGGTCGGCGACGGTGGGGGAGACGGCGACCGTGGCGCTGCCCAGCCGCTCCCCGGCGAGGTAGAGGGCGCGGACGCCGGGGGTGAGCGGGCGGCCCTCCATCTGGGAGTCGCCGAGGGAGTGTTCGGTGGCGACGACGGCGCGGACGCCGGCCAGGCGGGCGGCGATGCGGCCGTAGAGGCAGGCGCGGTAGAGGTGGGTGTGCACGAGGTCGTAGCCGCCGGTGCGGATGAGGCGGGTCAGGCGGGGCAGGGCGGCCAGGTCGCGGTTGCCGGTCATGCCGAGGTGGACGACGTTCACGCCGTCGGCCAGCAGTCCGTCGGCGACCGCGCCCGGGTTGGTGAGCGTCACGACGTCGCAGTCGACGGGGAGGTGGCGCAGGAGCAGCCGCAGTTGCTGTTCGGCGCCGCCGACGCCGAGGCCGGTGATGATGTGCAGGGCCTTCATGTCCTTCGTGCCCTTCCTGTCAGACCCCCGCCGCGGCACGGCGGCGCAGGCGGTGCAGCCGGGTCTTCAGCAGCAGGCGTACGGCCGTGTCCCGCTGCCCGACGTGCACGCGGGGCAGGGCGTGCGGGCCGGTCAGCGGGCCGGGGTCGATGGCGCAGGCGTAGCTGTAACCGGCGGCGCGTACTGCGTCGGCGGCGCGGGCGTCGACCGTGCCGTACGGGTAGCAGAACCCGGTCACCGGAGCACTGATCAACTCCGAGAGCAGTGCTCTGCTTTCGGCGGTCTCGGCCTTCAGCGCGACGTCGTCGGCCTTGGTCAGGTCAACGTGGGTGAGACCGTGCGAGCCGATCTCGACGCCCTCGGCGGCGGCGTGCCGGATGCCGTCGGCCGTGAGCAGCGGCTTGCGCGGGCCCAGCGGGTCCCACGCGTTGTCGCCGCCGAGCCGACCCGGCAGCACGAAGAGGGTGGCCCCGCAGTCCCAGCGGCGCAGGCACGGCAGCGCGTGCTCCACGAAGTCGGCGTACCCGTCGTCGAACGTCAGCCCCACCAGGTCGCGGCCAGCGCCCCGGGCCCGGGCGGCCAGCAGCTCGGCGACCGGCACACCGCGCAGCCCGCGCCGCCGCAGCCAGCCGAGCTGCGCGTCCAGCCGGTCGGGCGTGACCGTGATGCGGTACGGGTCGTCCGAGCGGTCGCCGACGGAGTGGTACATCGCCACCCAGGGGACGGTGCCGGGGCGCGTGCGGACGCCGGGGTGCGTGCGGACGTCAACGGGGTCTACGGGGCCTACGGGGTCGGGGTCCACGGAAGGGGAAACGGTCACGGAAGCGGATGCGGGAACGGAAGCCGAAGCGGCCATGCGGGAGCCTTCGTGTGACGGAGCGGACGAAATCGAGGGCCGGCGCGACGCCTTGGACGCGCAGGACCCGGCCGAGCAGGACGAAGACGCCGACGACGGTCACCACGCCGGCGGCGAGGGACACGGCCGGCACGGTGAACCGGGCCGCGACCGGCGCGCCCGCGACGGTCGCCCCGGCCGCCGCCAGCACCGGCCTGCCCAGGTCGCCCAGGACGCGCCGGACGCGGACCGGGACGCTGCGCGGACCCATCCCGGCGAGCAGCAGGGCGGCGGTGACGGTGATGCCGGCCGCGTTGGCGGCCGCGATGCCGGTCACTCCCCACGGGCCGACCGCCCACGCGCCGATACCGGCCGTGGCGGCGATGCCGACGGCCATCGCGGCGAGCGGGTACCAGCTGGCGCGGCCCGCCGAGAAGTAGGAGCGGGCCAGCGCGCCCACCACGGTCTGGCCGAGCAGTCCGAGCGCGTACACGCGCATGACGTCCGCGGTCGCCGCCGTGTCGGCCGCCGTGAAAGCGCCGCGCTGGAAGAGGAGTTCGATCATCCGCGGCGCACAGGCGACGACCGTGGCCGCGCCCAACAGCACCACACAGGCCGCCAGCGCCACGTCCCGCTCGACCCGGTCGCGGGCCCGTTCGATGTCGCCGTCGGCCATCGCCCGGGCCATCACCGGGAAGGTGACCGTGCACAGCATCAGCGACAGCGTCATCGGGATCTGGGCCACCTTCTGCGCGTAGTTCAGGTGCGAGATGGCGCCGGAGGGGAGCCCGGAGGCGAGGAACCGTTCGATGAGGACCTGCGACTGACGGCACAGGGCGAAGAGCAGCACGGTGCCGAACAGGGCGAGGGCCAGCGGACGCGCCTGGTCCCCGGTGCCCGCCGGCCGCTCGCCGCCGTCCCGGCGCCGCAACTGCCGCAGCAGCGAGGGCAGCTGCGCCGCCACCATCAGGAAGCCGCCCGCCGCGACCCCGACCGCCGCCGAGCGCACCCCCCAGCGCCCGCCGAGCACGAACATCGCGGTGATGATGCCGGTGTTGTAGGCGACGTAGATCGCCGCCGGCGCCAGGAACCGGCGGTGCGCCCGCAGGGCGGCGCTGCAGTACCCGGCGAGTCCGAAGCTGACGACGCAGGTGGCGGTGAGCCGGGTGCAGTCCACGGCGAGGGCGTGGTCGGCCAGCCCCGGCGCCAGGGCCCGGACCAACTGCGGGGCGCATACGACGACGAGCGCGCCGACCGCGACGAAGGCCGGCGCCAGCCGGGGCAGGGTCGAGGCGACCAGTGCCCGGACCGGGTCGCCGGGGGCGCCCTGCGCGCGGCGGGCCAGGGCCAGGCTGAACATCGGGACCAGCGCGAAGGCCAGCCCGTCCTCGATCAGCAGCGTCGCCGCGAACTCCGGCACGGTCCACGCCACCAGGAAGGCGTCCGTCTCGCTGCCGGCCCCGAACAGCCGGGCGAGCGCCTGGTCCCGGGCCAGCCCGAGCACCGACCCGGCCACCGACAGCACGGCCGTGAGCAGCGCGGCCCGGGCGAGGAAGCCCCCGGAGGACCGGCCCTCGGCCGCCGCCCGGGTGTCCGCGTCCGGCGCGGCGGTCCGGGCCGACGGGACGGACGGGGACACCCGGGCGGCCCGGAAGGGCGTCACCTTCATCGCACCGGCACCTCCTCCGCACCGGGCCCGGGTCTGGGACCCGCCCCGTTCCCTGCCCCGGTGCCGTTCCCTGCCCCGGACCCGGACCCGGACCCGGACCCGGACCAGGCACCAGGCCCGGACCCGAGCCCGGACCCGGACCCGGACCAGGCACCAGGCCCGGACCCGAGCCCGGACCCAGGCCGGGACCAGGACCCAGACCTGGCCCCGCCCCCGCCCCCGCCCCGGTCCCCGCCCCCGAGCGCCCACCAGGCCGCCAGCCCGAAGCACACCGCCGTCAGCACGGTCGAGGGCCCGCCGATGTCGGCGTACGCGAAGTCGGTCAGCTGCCACACCAGCAGCCCGCAGGCGACCAGCGCGCAGTCCGTCCCGGACGCCGCACCGGAGCGCCGTACCGCCCGGAGCCTGCGCAGCCCCAGGACGAGCAGCGCCAGCCAGCTCCCCGCCAGCGCGATCAGCCCGATCAGCCCCTGCTCGGCCAGGATCAGCAGGTACATGTTGTGCGGGGACAGCAGCGGCTGCTTGCGGTACCCCGCGCCCGCGCCGTCGGTCTCGCTGCCCGACGACAGGGCCAGCGAGGCGTGCCCGTCCCGGTGTTCGGGAAAGCCCTTCAGGCCCACGCCGGTCAGCGGCCGCTCGCGCCACATGCCGGCCGCCGCCGCCCACATCGTGTAACGGTCGGTCACCGACTGGTCGGGCGAGCCGGTGACCCGCGTGATGCTGCCCACCCGCTCCTGGAGCATCGCCGTACCGGCCCCGAACCCGCCGACCAGCACCACGCCCGCCGCGACCACGGCCGCCCCCACCGTCAGCGCCCTGCGCGCCCCGGCGAGCAGCAGCTGGGCCGCGCACGTCACCGCCGTGGCGATCCACGCGCCACGGCTGAACGACAGGGCGAGCGGCAGCAGCAGGGCGATCGCGCACCCGGCCGCGAGAGCGCGCTGCCGGGCAGGGGCATGGCCCAGCGCCAGCCCGACCGCGCAGACCAGTCCGAGGGAGACGACGGTCGCCATCCCCATCACGTCCTGCGGCCCGAAGGTGCCCACGGCCCGGATCTGCTCGCCCTGGTAGGAGGCACCGGTCCCGGTGACGTACTGGTGCACGCCGACCGCCCCCTGCCACACCGCCAGCCCCGCCATCGACCAGGTGAGCAGCCGTACGTCGTCCCGGCCGCGGATCAGCAGCAGCACGGCGGCGGGGACGAGGACGAAGACCTGGAGGTAGCGGCCGAGCCCGGTGAGCCCGGCCCCCGGCGAGACCGCGCCCATGGCGGCGACGGCCAGTGGGAGCACGGGCAGGCCCAGCACCACGGCCGCCGTACGGGTCAGGGGGCGCCGCCGGTCCCGCACCAGGCGCAGGGCGCAGTACAGCACCACCAGCGCGGAGGCCGCGTCCGCCGGATGCGCCCCGCCCTCGCCGTCCCCCGCGGCCGGCAGGGCGAGCAGCGCGACGACCGCGACCACGGCCAGCACGGGCGGCAGGCGCCGTACGCGCGCGGTGGACCACAGGGGCGGGGTCTGGGCCACCTCGCTCAGCTCCCGGTGGGGCGCACGAGCGCGACGGCCGTGCGCAGCAGGATGCAGACGTCCTGCCACAGCGACCAGTCGTCGATGTAGGCGTTGTCGAAGCGGGCCCGGTCCTCGATGGAGGTGTCGCCGCGCAGCCCGTTGATCTGGGCCAGGCCGGTGATGCCGGCCGGCACCCGGTGGCGGGCGGCGTAACCGGGGTAGGTCTGGCTGAACCGCGCCACGAAGTAAGGGCGTTCGGGGCGCGGCCCGACCAGGCTCATGTCGCCCCGGAAGACGTTCCACAGCTGGAGCAGCTCGTCGAGCGACGTACGGCGCAGGAAGCGGCAGAACCACGGCATCCGGCGCTCGTCCGCCACACTCCACCGGGTCGCCGACTCGTGCTCGTCGGCCGGGCGGTGGGTGCGGAACTTCAGCATCGTGAACGGCCTGCCGTCCTGGCCGACGCGCTCCTGCCGGAACAGCACGCCGGGCCCGCCGATGACCCGCAGCAGCGTCGCGCAGGTCAGCAGCAACGGGCTCAGCAGGAGCAGCAGCGCCCCGGACACCGTCACGTCCAGCACCCGCTTGCCGGCGCCGCCCGGCCGCCGTTCCCCCGCCTCCAGACGCCGGCAGGAGAACCCGGCGAGCCGGTCCCGGCCCGCGTACGCGGGGGCGTCCGCGTCGACCTCCCACACCGCGCAGCCGGACTCGGCCAGCGCCCGCAGCAGCGGCCCCTGCCGCGTCCGTACGGAAGGGTGCACGGCCAGTACGTCCCGTACGCCGTTCTGCACGACCGCCCGCTGCACCTCCTCGCCCGTGGTCAGCACGGGCAGGCCCGTGCCGCCGCCCGGCTCGTCGGCGACGATCCCGACCGGGCGCACCCCGCAGCGCGGGTGGCGCAGCACCGCCGAGGCCACGCGCTGCGCGGTCGCGGCGGGACCGACGACCAGGGCCGCGCGCGGGCGGTTCAGCAGCGCGGTGCGGCGCCACCGGTGCACGACGCCCCGGCCGACGCAGCCCGTCGCCGTGTGCAGCAGGAAGCCGAGGAGCAGCGTGCGGGCGGACAGGGCGTGCGCCGGGGCGTACGCCGCGACGAGCGCCGCCAGCGCCAGCCAGACCACCGCGATCCGGCCGCACAGGGCGGGCAACTCGTCCAGCACGGCCGGCAGCCGCCGGGGAGCGCGCGGGCGCAGCAGCAGCGAGGCGGCGACCAGCAGCGCCGCGAGCAGCGGTTGGTGCGGGGTGCCGGTGAGGACCAGCGACCCCGGCACCGCCGCCGCCGTGCCGTCCGCGACGAGCAGCGGCAGCGGGGACTCCCGCCGCGGTGCGGGACGCCCGGCGGGGAACCGGAAACCCGCGGCGCCGGCCCGCTGCGGCAGCACCGAGACGGGTGCGGAGGAGCCGAGGTCGCGGGGCTGGCCGGCGGGGGTGGGGACGGTGCTTTCCGCGGTCACGGGTGCGTGGACTCCCTGTACTCGATGGGCACGACGGCCGACCGCCCCACGAGCGCGGGCCTGCCGCCGGGGACCGTGTGCGTCCCGGTCGTCCGCCCGTCGCCGAGGAGGTCGTCGTACACCGCAGTGATCGCCGCGGCCGTGTGCCGTACGTCGTGCGTGGACAGGACGTGCGCGCGCCCTCGGCGGCCGAGCGACGCACGCAGCGGAGCGTCGAGCAGCAGCCCGGTGACCGCGTCGGCCAGCGCCTCCGGGTCCATGGGCGGCACCAGGCAGTGCGGCACGAGAGCGGGCGGCAGGCCCTCGCGGGCGCCGTCCACGTCGGTCACCACCACGGCCCGCCCGCAGGCCATCGCCTCCAGCGGGGCCAGCGCCATGCCCTCCCACCGGGACGGCAGGACGACCAGGTCGGCGGCCCGGTACCAGGGCCTGGCGTCGGCGACGGCGCCCGCGAACAGCACCGACGCGGGGCCGCGTTCGCCGGGACGGGCCGGGGCCGGTACGCCGTCGGCCGAACCGGCTACCGCGGCGTACCCGGTGAGCCCGGTGAGCCCGGCCCGGGCCGGCCCGTATGCCGGGTGGTGGCCTCCGGGCCGGCCCGGGTTCGTCGCGTGGGCGCGGGGTTGGGCCGGGCCGTCGCAGGCGGGCTCGGATGCCGGGTGGTGGCCTCCGGGGCGGGCCGGGTTCGTCGCGTGGCCGTGGGGCCGGGCCGGGTCCGTCGCGTGGCCACCCGCTTCGGGGGCCGGGTGGTGGCCACCGGGCCGAGTCCGGGCCGGGCCGTCGCCGAGGAATCCGTACGCCGAGGCGCGATCGGCGAGCCGCGCGTGGTCCGGGCCGTCGCCGACCAGCACCAGCCGGGCCCCCGGGACCCGCGCGAGGACCGACTGCCACGCGGTCAGCAGGACGTCCTGCCCCTTCTGCCGGCACAGCCGCCCCACACAGACCACCAGCGGGCCGTGCACGCCGGCGCCGAGCCGGAGCCGTACGTCGTCGACGGCCTCCACGCCGCCCACGCCACCGCCGCCGACGCCGCCCACGCCGCCCACACCCTCCACGGCATCCGCGTCGAAGCGGTCCAGGTCGATGCCGTTCGGGATCACCGTCCACCGCCCGCGGACTCGGCTCCGCACCCCCCGCAGCCGCTCCGCCTCGCTCACGCACACCGTCCGAGCCGCCCACCGAGCCGCCCACCGCTCCCAGCCGAGGGCGAGGACCGCGGCGGCCCCGCCGACCGCCTCGAACGACCAGGCGTGCGGCTGGAAAACGGTCGGGACACGCCCGCGCACGGCGAGCCGGGCCGCGAGACCGGCCTTCGCGCTGTGCGCGTGCACCAGGTCGGGCCGTACCTCCTCGATCACGCGGGCGAGCCGCCGTACCTCCGACACCAGCGCCGGACCCGGCGACCGCGTCGCCGGCCAGTGCCGCACATCGGCGCCCAGCGCCCGGAGTCCGGCCGTGAGACCCCCGTCGGGGCAGGCGACCGCGACGCGCAGCCCGGCGGCGAGCTGAGCCCGCGTCAGGTCCGACACGACACGGGCGACCCCGCCGTCCACCGGCTGGGTGACGTGCAGAACCCGTGGCCGGGAGTCGGTCGGTGGCAGGTGCATACGCGTTTCCTCGCTCACGGAAAATGCTCGGGACGGGCGTGAACGCGTCTCACCGCAGGGCGTCGGCCGCGACGCGGCGTACGCCGGCGCACGCCGCGTCCTGCTGGGAAACGAGCCGGGAGGCCGGCTGGTCACCGCCACGTTCGGAGCTCTCGGAGAGTGCCCTCGGCCGATGTCCCGCAGTCGTGCAACGGGGATGCGTCGGATGGTGTGGGACTCTAGCCGCTATCCGTACTAATACGGTGAAACCGGGTAAGTGTGTTGGATTCGTGAACGCCGCTCTCCGGGGAGATCACTCCTTTGGCGGCACAACTCACGTGTGCGCCACGCGTTGACACTGCGCCGGGCACCCGCCCGGATGTTTGTGTCAACCCCAAGGAGCACTTCTCCATGTCGCGTATCGCGAAGGGCCTGGCCCTGACCTCCGTCGCCGCCGCCGCGGTGGCGGGCACCGCCGGTGTCGCCGCTGCCGACGCCGGCGCGCAGGCCGCCGCCGCTCACTCCCCGGGTGTCCTGTCCGGCAACGTGCTGCAGGTTCCGGTCCACATCCCGGTCAACGTCTGCGGCAACACCATCGACATCATCGGCCTGCTGAACCCGGCGTTCGGCAATGAGTGCGAGAACGACTGATCGTCGGCTCGAAACCCTTGCGCCGGCCGTCCGTACCGCGGTTCCTCCGCGAGCGGGCGGCCGGTTCGCGTTGCCGCTCGGACGGCGGTGTGCTGCCCCGAATGGGGGGTGCGGGCGCCGACACGACCGGAAGACCTTGACAGGGCGTCTCACCAGGCAGGACGCCGGGACGGGGAAAGACGGCCGAGTGCGTACGGTCGCCGATCGGTTGCAGAGTGCCACGGGCGCTTCCACGGTGGGCACAAGATCCGACGCACCACCGAAAGGAACCCCTCATGCGTCTGCCCGCACGGCGAATCGCCACCACCGCTCTCACCGCAGGCCTCCTGATCGGTCTCTCCGGGCCGGCGGTGATGGCGGCCGATGGCGAATCGGTCCGGGAACGCACCCACGCGGCGTCCCACGCACCCCTCCCCGACGTGGCCGAACTGCAGAGCCAGGTCGGCAGCCTGGCCGGCCTGGGCGGAGTGCTCACGCCGGTCACCGACCTGCTCAACGCCGTCCTCAAGGCCGACAACGGCCAGCTCTCCGCCACGGACGCGGACCAGCTCGCCGCCGCCGTCAAGGACGCCCTCGCCAAGGCCGACGCGGCGGACGCCGACACCGACGACGTGGCGACCACCCCGGGCACGACCACGCCCGGTACCACCACCCCCGGCACGAGCACCCCGGCCCAGCCGCCGGTCGTGACCGCGCCGGAGGCCGAGACGCCGGTCACGCTGCCGGCACCCGTCGTGGCACCGGGCAGCGACGAGACCGCGGCGGCGGCCGACCTGACCGCCCAGTCGTACGCCGCTCTGCAGAAGCAGATCGACGCCCTGGTCAAGGCCACCACCTCCGGCACCGCCGAACAGGTGAGCCCGGCCGTCGAGGACGTGGTGACCGGCGTGGTCAACGTCGTCGCCGCCACCCTGGTCGGCAGCGGGCTGCCCGCCGCCGACCTGGCCGGCCTGCCCGCACTGCCGGCCGCGCCGGAGGCCACCACGCCGGAAGTCGCCGCTCCGGAAGCCGCGGTACCGGCGAACCCGCTGCCGGCCAACCCCTCCTGACGCCCACGGCGTTCCGGGCCGTCGCGCCATCCCTCACGGGGTGACGCGACGGCCCTTCGCCATTCTCCATTCCCTTTCCTTTCCATTCGGCCCTCCGGAGATCTCATATGTCTTCCGGACGCGGGGTTTCCGTGCCCGGTGCAGGTCGTTAGGCACGGCGTCAGCATTTCGTCCGGTGACACGAGTTGCCGAAGAAAGGAACACGATGAAGTCCCTCAAGGCCGCCGCTGTCGTCGCCGGGTCCCTGGTCGCCGCCGGCTCCGCCGCGCCCGCGTTCGCCTACGACGCCGCCGACATCACGCCCACCAGCCTCAACGGCGCCGTGAACGCGCTCACCGCGGAGCCCATCGACGTGATGCCGCTCAAGCACCAGTCGGAAGCGCTCGACACCGAGAACAAGGACTCCGTGCTGCACACCGTGAAGGGCGCGACCACCGACCTGAACTCCGAGGGCGGGCTGCTCGGCGGCCTTCCGCTGGGTGGCTGAGCCGCCCCGCCCCGCCTTTTCACCGTTCTTCTCGCATTCTCGAAAGGGACCGTGCCTGAAATGAAGTCGACCACCAGACGAACCCTGGCCGCCGTCGTCACCGGTGTGGCGGCCGCCGTGGGCGTAGCCGCGACCCCCGCCGCCGCGGCCGGCGCGATCCCCGTGCCGGTGCCGTTGGACGGCGCGGAGACGGCCCTCGGCATGGAACTGCCCGAGGTGGCCGGCGAACTGCCCGTGCCGACGGCCGGCGCTCCCGAGGGCCCGCGGTACGTCGAGGGCCGGCTGCTGCCGGAGCGGACGCTTCCGCAGTTGCCGGTGCGCGGCGGGCTGCCCGGCGTCGACCTGCGCCAGCCGCTGCCGCGCGTTCTCGGTGACGACTTCGACCACGCCGCCGTCGACGCCCCCGCCGCCGGGTTGCGGACCCTGGCGCCGGGCCTGTCCCTGGACGCCCCGCTCACCGCGCCGAACCCCGAAGCCCTCGGCCTGCCGACGGCCAAGCTCCCGCAGGCCGGGCTGCTGGCCCCGGCCGTCCAGACGGTTCCCGTGGCCGACCTGGGCGTCGGGCCGGGTCTCTAGGACCTGTCCCGCCTCGCGGCTCGGGTGCGGCCCGTGCTCCGACTGGCCCTGCGAGCGGTGACCGCGGAGCCCGCCGACCGGTTAGCGGTGCGGACCACCGGAACCGGACGAGGAGCGAGCCATGGTCGTCAACGCGGGCGGAGCAGCGAGCGACGCGGAGCAGGAGCGGGATCACCAGCGGGAACACCAGGGGGAGGGCCCGGCGAGAGTCGGGCCGGCATTCGGCACCCGGCGGCAGATGATGAGGGGGCTGCTCGCCCCGGCCCTCGCCGTGACGCTGGCCCCCCTGGTCGCCGCCTCCCGGCCCTCCCAGGCCGCCACCGGGCACGGGGCGGGGCCCGCGCCCGCCACCGGGCACGGGGCGGAGCCCGCGCGTCCCGAGCCGCGCGACGTCGAGCCGGACGGGAGCGCCTCGTTCGACGAGACCTACCGAGGCCGCCGTATCCGCGGCATCCGGTCCGCCGCGGGCCGGGCCGTCGGTGCCGGCACCTGGCACGTCACCGTGGACGGCCGCCCGCTGCACCTGATGCGCCGGGCCGACGGCAGCTGGCTGAGCATGATCGACCACTACCGGTCGTACCCCACCCCCCTCGCCGCGGCCCGCGGTGCCGTCGACGAACTCGGCCCCGGCGAGCACCTGCGCGACACGCCGGCCGCCGCCGGCGGCCAGAACCACCCCGGGGGGAGCCATGGCGTACACGCGTAAGGACGTCAGCACGCTGACCCGCACCGAGAAGCGACGGTTCGTCAAGGCGCTGCTGGAGGTCAAACGGCGCGGCGAGTACGACGAGTTCGTGCGCACTCACATCGAGTACTACGTCTCCGACGGCGAGGACGGACTGCGTACGGCGCACATGGCGCCGTCCTTCCTGCCCTGGCACCGCAGGTTCCTGCTGGACCTGGAGGAGGCGCTGCGCCGGGTCGACTCGTCGGTCACCGTGCCGTACTGGGACTGGACGAAGGACCGCACCACCACCTCCGCGCCCTGGACCGCCGACCTCCTGGGCGGCACCGGGCGGCGCTCCGACCACCGGGTCACCACCGGGCCGTTCGCCCACGCCGAGGGCAACTGGACCCTCAAGGAGAACGTCACCGACACCGAGTACCTCACCCGGGACCTCGGCCGCGCCCAGGACCCCATCGCGCTGCCCACCAAGAGCGACCTGGAGTGGGCGCTCGACGACCCGGCGTACGACACCGCGCCCTGGGACTCCACGGTCCGCAAGGGTTTCCGGAACAAGCTGGAGGGGTGGGGGACCGGCCGGGGCAGCGTCTCCTGGCGCAACCACAACCGCGTGCACCGCTGGGTCGGCGGGGCCATGGTCGGCGGCGCGTCCGTCAACGACCCGGTGTTCTGGCTGCACCACGCCTTCGTCGACCTCCAGTGGTCCCGCTGGCAGGCCCGGCACCGCGGCGCCCGCTACCAGCCGGCCGAGCCGCCGGGCCGGGGCAGCGCACAGCGCGGACGGATCGTCGCACGGCACGAGAGGCTGCCGCCGTGGGACGTGACTCCGGACGAGCTGGAGGACCACAGCCGGATCTACCGGTACGGCTGAGCGACCGGCCCCGAGCGGTCGGCGCGGACATGGGGAGAGCCCCGGCCGGGTAGGCCGGGGCTCTCCTGGTGTTCACGGGACTCAGCCGCCGTAGCCGCCGTTCTTGCCGTCCTCGCCGTGCTTGTCGCTCTCGTCCTTCTTGTCGTCGTCGCCGTTCACGCAGGCGTTGCCGAAGGCCGGGTTGAGCAGGCCGATCACATTGATGGTGTTGCCGCACAGGTTGATCGGCACGTGGATCGGGACCTGGACGACGTTGCCGGACAGGACGCCGGGCGAGCCGATGGCCGCGCCCTCGGCGTTCGCGTCCGCCATGGCCAGGCCGGTGCCGCTGAGGACTACGGCACCGGCGCCGAGCGCGACACCGGCGGCCTTCGCGATGCGAGACATCACGTTCTCCTTCTGACTCGGGGAGCACGGCAGCAGGACGCGCCACCGCACTGCCGGTCCAACGCGGCAGGTCTCGAAGGGGTCACGGGAGGAATGTGAGGATCACCCTTTTTGAACAGAAGGGTGGAGCGGGGCCGTCCGGGGGCGGAAAAAGGCTCCGCTCCGCGCCGGGGTGTCCACTAGCCTCCGGGCATGGTTAACGACCGACCCGACCGGTCCATGGAAACGCCGGAGCCGTCCGCGCCGTCCGCGCAGTCGACGCGGTCCGCGCTGTCCGCACTGCCCGGCCTGTTCGCCGAGGAGAGCCGGGTGCGGGCCTTCGCGGCCGTGGCCCTGGGGGCGGGCAGTCCCGCACAGGTGGCGGAGACGGCCGGCCTGTCCTCCAAGGACACGGCCGCCGCGCTGCGCCGGCTGCGGGAGCAGGGCGTGGTGACGTACGGGGACGGCGGTGAACTCGTCGTCGCCCATGACCGCTTCAGGGACCTGGCCCGTGCGGGCCGGCCGGCGGCGGAGGCCGCCGGGAATCCCGGGGCGGGCGACGACGACCGGGCGGCCGGCATGATCGTGCGGACCTTCGTCAAGGACGGGCGGCTGGTCCGCCTCCCCGCGCGCTGGACACGCAAGAAGGTGGTGCTGCGGCACATCGCCGAGCAGACCTTCGAGCCCGGCGTGGAGTACCCGGAGCGCGCCGTCGACGAGAAGCTCCGGCCGTGGTGTGAGGACGGCGACGTCGACCATGTGACGCTCCGGCGCCATCTGGTGGACCTCGACCACCTGCGCCGGAGCGGCGGAATCTACTGGCGTCCGGCGGAGTCCGCCCGGGCGGGGATCGCCTGAGCGTCCGACGCCGGGGCCGGGGCCGGGGCCGGAGCAGGAGCCGGCTCCGGGGGCACGGGTAGACGGCGTACGGGCGAGCCCGCGAGATACGCCTGGACCGCCTCGACCGCCTGCCCGTAGTACGTGGCGTAGTTGGCGCGTGAGACGTAGCCGAGGTGCGGCGTCGCGAGCAGGCGCGGGGCGGTGCGCATCGGGTGGCCTGCGGGCAGCGGTTCGGTGTCGAAGACGTCCACGCCCGCACCCGCGATCCGGCCCTCGTGCAGCGCGGCGAGCAGGGCGTCCTGGTCGACGATCGCCGCGCGCGAGGTGTTGACCAGGTAGGCGGTCGGCTTGAGCAGGGCCAGTTCGGCGGGGCCGAGCAGGCCGCGGGTGCGGTCGCCGAGGGCCAGGTGGACGGAGACGAAGTCGGCCGTCGCGAGCAGCTCCTCCTTGGAGGGGGCGAGTTCGACGCCGACCTCGTCGGCGCGCTCGGCGGTGAGGTTCCGGCTCCACGCGCTCACCCGCATGCCGAAGGCGAGGCCGACCCGCGCCACCCGGCCGCCGATCTTGCCCAGGCCCAGCAGTCCGAGCCGGCGGCCGTGCAGGTCGGCGCCCACCGTCTGTTGCCAGGGGCCGCCCTCGCGCAGCGCGTTGCCCTCCTGGACGATGCCGCGGGCCAGGCCCAGCAGCAGGGCCCAGGTCAGTTCGACGGGCGGGGTCGAGGAGGAGGCCGTACCGCACACGGTGACGCCGTGGGCGTCGGCGGCGGCGTAGTCGATCACGCTGTTGCGCATGCCCGAGGCGACGATCAGTTTCAGCCGGGGCAGCCGGGCGATCAGTGACTCGGGGAAGGAGACGCGCTCCCGCAGCGTGACCACGATGTCCACGTCGGCGAGCGCCTCGGCGAGGGCGTCCTCGTCGCCGAAATGAGTGTCGAAGGTCACGACGTCCACGTCGTCCGCGACCGGGGACCAGTCGGCGATCTCGGTCGCCACCTGCTGGAAGTCGTCGAGCACCGCGCAGCGCAGTCGCACGTCGTCCGGTCCCTCCCGCCAAACGGGCAGTGGCGCCCCCGGCAGGACTCGAACCTGCGGCCAAGCGCTTAGAAGGCGCCTGCTCTATCCACTGAGCTACGGGGGCCTGGTGTGGTGGCCTCGGTCGTGGTGCCCGGGTGTGGGCTGATCCGTGACGGTGCCGGGGACAAGGATAGGGCTCCCGGCTCCATGTCCCTGATGCTTCGCCTCCGTGGCTCGATGTGGAGGTTCGGTGAAGCGGTCCTGATAATCGCAGGCAGGTACGAATCGTGCATCGCTTTTGGCGTCTCGCGCATCGGGTGTTGTGCACTCGTTATGCCTGGACTGCCCTCGCGTCCCAGTAGTCCCTTCCGTCCGGAGTGTCTGGTCGGCGCGCAGACATACTCATATGCTTCAGAATTCCCCTAAAATTGGGCATTCTTCACATGTGGTGACCTTGGACGTACGGCCTCAGTTGCTCGACGCACTCTCCGCCCTGCGCGACCGTGTCGCGGCCGCACGCTTCCCGCTGCCCCTGGCGGGGGCCCCACGCGCGCGTGCCAACCGCGACGAACTGCTCGCACAGCTCGACGACTACTTGGTGCCCCGGCTGAAGGAGCCCGAAGCGCCCCTGCTGGCCGTCGTGGGCGGATCCACCGGCGCCGGGAAGTCCACGCTGGTGAACTCCCTCGTGGGGCGCCGGGTCAGCGAGGCGGGGGTGCTGCGGCCCACGACCCGGACGCCGGTGCTGGTGTGCCATCCGGAGGATCACCACTGGTTCAGCGGCATGCGGGTGCTGCCCGACCTCACGCGCGTGTGGGTGCCCCACCGGGAACCGGACGACGACCTGCTCCTGCCGGGCGAGAACCCCGCGCGCGTACTGCGCGTCGAGACCGCCGACACCCTGCCGCCCGGCATCGCCCTCCTGGACGCGCCCGACATCGACTCCCTCGTCGCCGACAACCGCGTACTGGCCGCCGAGCTGATCTGCGCCGCCGACATCTGGGTGATGGTCACCACGGCCGCCCGGTACGCCGACGCCGTCCCCTGGCATCTGCTGCGCACCGCCAAGGAGTACGACGCCACCCTGGTCACCGTGCTCGACCGGGTGCCCCACCAGGTGGTGTCCGAGGTGTCGCGGCAGTACGGGGCGCTGCTCACCAAGGCCGGGCTCGGCGAGGTGCCCCGCTTCACCGTGCCCGAGCTGCCCGAGTCCGCCTGGGGCGGCGGGCTGCTGCCGGCCAGCGCGGTGGCGCCGCTGCGGGCCTGGCTCGTCCACCGGGCACAGGACCTCGGGGCCCGGCACCACGCCATGGCCCGTACGGCGCACGGCATCCTGGACTCCCTCAAGTCCCGGATGCCCGAACTGGCCGGCGCCGCCGCCGCCCAGTACGCCGCCGCGCTGCGGCTCACCGCCGCCGTCGACGGCGCGTACGACGGCGAGCACGCGCGCGTACGGGGGCGGTTGCAGGCGGGGGCCGTGCTCGCCGGGGACGCGCTGAAGCGGTGGCGGGCCTTCCCCCTCGACTGCTCCCCCGAGGAACTCCTCGACTCGCTGGTGGAGAGCCTGAGCGCCCTGCTGCTGTGCGCCGTCACCGCCGCCGACGAACGCGTCGACGAGGCCTGGCAGCGCGAACCGGCGGCCGCCGCTCCGGAACTCGCGGACCGCGACCCGGCGCCGGAGAGCGCCGAGCACCGCATCGGGATGGCCGTACGGCGGTGGCGGCGGGAGCTGGAGGAGTACGCCGAGGAGGAGGTGGGCCAGCTCGACCGGAGCATGGCACCGGACCCAGGGGTCGTCGCCGCCCTGGTCGCCACCGTGCTGCTGGGCGGGCGGCGGGCGCGCATCGCCGGGGAGCGGCTCGCCGAGCGGATCGGCGCCCACGGCGCGCTGCGGCTGCGCGACCGGGGCGGGCGGCTGCTCGACGAGTACGTGGACCGGGTCGTGCACGTCGAGCGCGAACGCCGGCTGGCGCCGCTCGACGGGCTGGAGGTGCATCCCGAGCCGCAGGCCGAACTCATCGCCGCGCTGTCCGTACTGCAGAAGGAGAGGTGACCGGTGACCGCCGTCACTGACCAGGACCCCACCGAGCACACCGACCACACGACGGAGGAGGCAGGCCAGAAGGGCCAGGCAGACCGAACGGGCCGGACGGGCCGGACGGGCTCCGGGGACGGCCGGGGCCCCGAGCGGGGAGCCGACAAGGACGAGAGCGAACGCGCACGCGGCTCCCACGCGCGCGTGCGGGACGGCGGGGCGTTCCGCCGTACGGACCGGGACCGGGACCGTGGGGACGAGCGCGCGGAGCGTACGGGAGGCGGTGAGCGTACGGAGGACGTGGCCGGCGGTCCGTCCGGGTCCGGGTCCGGAGGCGGGGGCGGTGCGGAGGGCGCCTGGGGTGACGGGCTGATCGCGCGGCGGGTGGACGAGAACAGCGGGGCGGAGCAGTTCACCGTCGTGCCGAGCCGGCCCGCCAGTTCCTCGGCCCTGATGCCGCTGGCGTACGACGGGCAGCTCAGGTCGCGGCTGGACGCGCTGCGCGAGCTGGTGGGGCTCTCCCGCACCCGGCTCGACAGCGGGACGCTGGCCGAGGCGGGCCGGGTCCTCGACGAGGCCGCCGCGCGGCGCAGGCTCTCCGGGCAGCACACCGTGGTGGCCATCGCGGGCGCGACCGGCAGCGGCAAGTCGCAGCTGTTCAACACGCTCGCCGGTGTCACGATCTCCGAGACGGGCGTCCGCCGGCCGACCACCGCGGCGCCCATCGCGTGCAGTTGGAGCGACGGCGCGGCCAGCCTCCTGGACCGGCTCGGCATCCCCGGCCGGCTGCGCCGCCGCCCGATCCAGCACCCGGACGCCGAATCGCCGCTGCGCGGGCTGGTCCTGATCGACCTGCCCGACCACGACTCGGCGGCCGTGCAGCACCGCGAGCAGGTGGACCGCATCCTGGCGCTCGTCGACGCCGTCATCTGGGTCGTGGACCCGGAGAAGTACGCCGACGCCGTGCTCCACGAGCGCTATCTGCGGCCGATGGCGGGCCACGCGGAGGTCACCCTCGTCGTCCTCAACCAGGTCGACCGGCTGCCCGGGGAGGCGGCCGAACAGGTCCTCGACGACCTGCGGCGGCTGCTCGACGAGGACGGCATCGCGCTGGGGGAGTACGGCGAACCCGGCGCCATCGTGCTCGCCCTGTCCGCCCTCACCGGGGACGGCATCGGCGAACTGCGCGAAGTGCTCGGCCAGTTCGTCGCCGAGCGGCAGGCCCCGGCGCGCCGCATCGCGGCCGACGTGGACGCCGCCGCCTGGCGCCTGCGTCCGGTGTACGTCACCGGGCGGCGGACCGGGCTCAGCGAGGAGGCGCGGGAGGAGTTCGCGGACCGGCTCGCGGACGCGGTGGGCGCCACCGCGGCGGGCGAGGCGGCCGAGCGCTCCTGGCTGCGCAACGCCAACCGCGCGTGCGGCACGCCCTGGCTGCGGCTGTGGCGCTGGTACCACGACCGGCGCGAACCCCCCACGGGACGGCTCTCACTGCGCGCCCAGGCGGACGAGGAGGCCACGGCCCGTCAGCGCGTCGAGCAGGCGGTGCGCACGGTGTCGGAGCGGGCGTCGGCCGGGCTGCCGACGCCGTGGGCGCAGGCGGTGCGCGAGGCGGCCGTCCGCGGCGCCCAGGGGCTGCCCGAGGCCCTCGACGAGCTGGCGGTGCGCACGGGGCTGCCGCCGGGGCGTCCGCCGCGGCCGGGCTGGTGGCCGGTGGCCGTGCTGGCCCAGGCGTCCATGACCCTGCTGCAGGTGGTGGGCGGCCTGTGGCTGCTGGCCCAGATCATCGGTTTCGTGCCGCCCAACCTGGGCGTGCCGGTGCTGTTGATGCTGTCCGGGATCATCGGCGGCCCCCTCATCGAATGGAGCTGCCGCATCGCGGCACGCGGACCGGCACGGCGCTACGGTCACGAGGCAGAACGCCTGTTGCGGGAGGCGGCCGCGGGGTGCGGCCGGGCCAGGGTGCTGGATCCGCTGGCGGCGGAGCTGCTGCGGTACCGGGAGGTGCGGGAGCAGTACGGGCGGGTCACGGGGGCGGGCGCCGCGGCGAGGTAGGCGAGGTGGACGGGTGGGGGCCGGGGGGTCACGGCTCGGGCTGTGGACGTCGTTGCCGTTGCCGTTGCCGTTGCCGTTGCCGTTGCCGTTGCCGTGGCGGTAGCGGTTGCGGTTGCCGCCCGTGGCTCGCACTCGCTGGGGTGACGGAGTTCTCCACAGGCGCCGGGACGGTCCACAGGCCGCAGCGGGCCGGTCCGGACGGAGGCAGTCTGGCCTCGCGGCGATCGTGACGGACGCGGTCGTCGCGGCAGCGGCGGCGTACGGGAACGCGACGCCGGCCGCGCCGGACACAGCCGTACGGGACGCGCCCGTACGGGAGGGAGGACTCGCGATGAACGAGACGATGATCTGCGCCGTGGGCAACGTGGCCACGCAGCCGGTGTTCCGGAACCTGGCGAACGGACCGTCGGCGCGGTTCCGGCTGGCGGTCACCGCGCGCTACTGGGACCGGGAGAAGAGCGCGTGGACCGACGGCCACACCAACTTCTTCACGGTGTGGGCCAACCGGCAGCTCGCCGCCAACGCTTCGGCGTCCTTGGCGGTGGGCGAACCCGTCATCGTGCAGGGCCGGTTGAAGGTGCGCACGGACGTGCGCGAGGGGCAGAACTGGACCTCTGCCGACATCGACGCGGTGGCGATCGGTCACGACCTGGCGCGCGGCACGGCGGCGTTCCGGCGCACCGGGAGGGCGGAGACGGCGGCCTCTCCGCCGCAGCCGGAGCCCAACTGGGAGACGCCGGCAGGGGAGTCGGGCGACGCGGACCCCACCGGACAGCGGCCGGAGCCCGCCGCCGCGGTGGCATGACTCCGACGGCCCGCCGGAACTGACCGAAGTGCGGCTTATCGGCGAATGCGCCCCGCGCGCCGCAGGGTGGATTTGTCGATAAGCCCTGCTCACCTGCCCTGTCGGCGATAACGATTCCGAGTCGGATCACCGCGGGGACGAACATCACCGGCAAGCACGGTGTGTCAGGTACTTAGGATGCCGAACGAGCCCTGTGGGGCTGGTGATTCTGCTGGTAGGACCGTGCCCCCCACGCCAACGGGTCCTGCTCGAAGGGGAAATTGGTGTTTTCTTCGCTCACCGCGCTGTCCCTGCCCGGCCGAGGGGCGGCGCGCCGCGCCACCGCGGCACTGGTGTCCGCGCTCGCCGTCGCGGGCGTGGTGACCGGTGTCGGCCCGGCAGCCGCCGCCCAGGACGCGGCGGCGCAGGGGCAGGGCGGGGCGACGGCCACCATAGGCGGCCTCAAGACGCACGGCACCGCGGTCATCCACGGGGAGGGCGGCGACCAGGAGGTGCCGGCCGGCCTGTTCGAGATGTCCGTCGAGGGCGGCGGCATGCTGCAGACGTACTGCGTCGACATCCAGAACCCGACGCAGAAGGACGCCAAGTACCACGAGACCCCGTGGAGCGGCACGTCACTGGGCACCAACAAGGACGCCGGCCGCATCCGCTGGATCCTGCGGAACTCCTACCCCCAGGTCAACGACCTCGCCGCGCTCGCGAAGAAGGCGGGAGTCCGCGGCGGGCTCACCGAGCAGGACGCGGCGGCCGGCACGCAGGTGGCCATCTGGCGCTACTCGGACGACACCGACGTCGATGCCGTCGACCCCCAGGCCGAGCGGCTCGCCGACTACCTGGAGAAGAACGCCCGCGATCTCGCGGAGCCCGCGGCATCGCTCACCCTGGACCCGCCCGCGGTCTCGGGCCGCCCCGGTGAGCGGCTCGGCCCGGTGACGGTGCGCACCAACGCCGGCGGGGCGACGGTGACACCCCCGGTGGACGCCACCGCTGGCGGGGTGCGGATCGTGGACGAGAAGGGTGAGCCGGTCACCTCCGTCACCAGCGGCGCCCAGATCTTCTTCGACGTGCCCAAGGACGCGGCGGCGGGCACCGCCGAGCTGGCGGTCCAGGCCTCGACCACCGTGCCGGTCGGTCGCGCCTTCGCCTCCGAGAGCCGCAGCCAGACCCAGATCCTGGCCGGCTCCAGCGAGTCCACGGTCGCGGCGACGGCCACCGCCACCTGGGCCGACCAGGGCGCGATACCCGCCCTGTCCGCGACGAAGAACTGCGCCGAGGGCGCGCTGGACATCACCGCGCTCAACAAGGGCGACGAACCCTTCACCTTCGAACTCCTGGACACCGAGTACACCGTCGCGCCCGGCGAGACCCGCACGATGACGGTCCCGCTGCCGGAGGACCGCGCCTACGACTTCACCGTCCGCGGCCCGGCCGGCTTCGAGCAGCGCTTCACGGGCGTACTCGACTGCCGCACCCGAAGCGCCGCACTGGCCGACACCACCCGCCCCCTCGGCGAACCGGCCCCCACCAGGGTCGTCACCCCCACCCCGAATACCAACCTCGCCGACACCGGCAGCTCCGGAGTGACGCCCCTGATCGGCGGCGCGGCCATCGGCCTGGTCTTGATCGGCGGCGCGGTCCTGCTGTTCCTCCGCCGAAGGAACGAACGGTGACGACGGGCCCCCGCCCCAAGGAGCCGTCGTCGCCGGTCCCGGCCGACAGCGCGTAAGAGAACCTCATGTACCGGGGTGGCTGGCGTCGACCCAGAGGCGGTCCATGGCGCTGAACTCCGCTGGGCCGTCCCTGGGCGTGCGAGGGTGCCCGAGGCTGACCGGTGGCGGCCGACAGTGACGGGTGAGGATCGGGCGGCGCCCGGGAAGGCCAGGTCAGAGCCCCCGCAGGGAACGCGTTTCCTCCCAGGGGTGGCGGTGCGGCAAGATGGGGTGTTACTTACCGCGAGAGGGCATGAAAAGGCCCCTCACCAGCGGTTTCCTCGCCGATGAGGGGCCGTCTCAGGCAGCCTGGGCCGTCTCTGGGCCGTCGTGAGCGTGACCGGCGGCCCGGTACATCGCGGAGATGGCTTTCCGGGTCCGCGTCTCACTGGACGGCATCAGGTGCGTGTAGACCCGGAGGGTGAACCCCGGGTCGCTGTGGCCGAGGTAGAGGCTCAGGGCCTTGATGCTCTCCCCGGCGTCCAGGAGGACCGAGGCGTAGAAGTGCCGGAGCGCGTGCATGCCGTGCTCGCGAGCGGCGGCATAGCGCTCCCCCTTCCGGGGGGTCGGGATGATGCCGGCGGACGCGAGCGCGGGCTTCCAGGACTGGTCGTTGAACGCCTGGCTCCAGATGGCTGAGCCGATACCGCTGGTGAACAGGAGCCGGTGAGTGACCTTGGGACCGGTCGGGGTCAGCCAGGGCAAGGTGACGTCCACGGGCGGGAAAGCCGCCATGTGCTCGCGGAGCGCAGTCGACACCTCCGGGTCGAGGGGGACGTCACGGAGCTTGCCTCGCTTCGGCGGGGCGAAGACGAGTGTGCCGCGTACCTTCTTGACCTGCTGGTGGACGTAGAGCCAGCCGAGGTCGCCGATGTTGTCGACCGCTAGACCAAAGATCTCCCCCTGTCGGAGTCCGCATCCGGCGCCCAGGTCAACCATGGCCCGGTATCGCTCGGGGAGGCCGGCCCGTACGCCGAAGACCTGCTCAGCGGACCAGGGATGGACGCGTGACGGCACGGGACGAGGTGCCTTGACCGATCGGGCCCGGCAGGGGTTCGAGGCCAGGAGACGGTCATCCACGGCCGCATTGAGCACGGAGGACACCGCGTCGAAGATGAGCCGCCGGTACTGGGCAGACGCCACGGCGTCTTCAAGCTGGCGGTTCCAGTCGCGGATGTGCTCGGGCTGGAACGATCCGATCGGGCGTGTGCCGAGATACGGCAGGGCATGGAGGCGCAGCCTGCCTTCGACGGCGGCCCGGCTCGTGAGGTCGGTTGTAAGCGCGGCGAGCCAGCGGTCCGCGTACTCGCGGAAAGTGACACGGGCCGCCCGCGGGTCGATGTACTGCCCGCGCGCCATGTCGGCTTCGATGTTGGTCAGCCAGGCGTCAGCCAAGCGCTTCTGCTTGTCCGGGAAGCTCTTGGACTTCTCGGTGCCGTCGGGTCCGATGTAGCGGGCCCGGTAGCGCATGCCCGATCCGTGGCGGTCGGTCTTGACCCTGCGAGTCTTGCCGTCTGCGCCTACCTCAGTCCGATACCAGCGGTCCTGGATGTGGCCGGCCATCAGGCAGCCTCCCCAAGCTGCGAGTCGACCCAGCACCGCACGTCGTTCGGGTCGAAGCGGAGGTGCCGACCGACGCGGAAGCCGCGGGGACCGGTGCGCTTGCGTCGCCACTGGTAGACCGTCTCGACGCTGGGCAGCTCGAACATCTCGACCAGGTCCTCAGGGGTCAGGAACCGGGGCGGCAGCTCTGAGGGCATGGTCAGCACTTCCCTTCGTTGGCGAGTTGGTCGCGCAGGGCTTCGCGTGCGGTTTCTCGGTTGAGCTGTAGGTCCCGGGCGATGGTGGCGGCGAGGGCGGATTCACCCGGGCTGTGGCCGTGTCCGGCGTACTGCCAGTCGGTGAGGACGAGGACAGTGTCCGGCTCGCGGTCGTCCAGGGCGAGGGCGGCGTGGTCCTGGGCGGCGCGGTAGTCGGCGCGTGTCTGGCGGAGGGCGCCGAGGGTGGTGGAGTAGCGGCGGGATTTGGAGGAGAAGTGGCCGCGGAAGCCGAGCATGTGAGCCCAGGCCCACAGCCGCCGGTCCGGGTAGAGGCGGTCCAGGTCGCGGCAGGCGGTGATGAGTCGGCGGGTGTGGTCGGGGACGTGGTGGCGGTCGAGTTCGGAGAGTTCGCCGATACGGCGGTCGAGGGTGCCGGTGTTCTCGGCAGCTTTGGTGGAGTACTTGGCGACGTAGGAGGCGACGGCCTGTTCGGTGATGTCGGAGCCGTCGCCGAACGCCTTTACCGGCCGGACGTCGAGCTGTGTGCCCCAGCGGAAGGACCGGGCCGGTTGGTCCCCGGCGGCCGGGACGGAGACGGAGGTGTAGGAGTGCGCTGCGGCGGCATGGATGGCGTCGGCGAGGAGGCCGACCGTTGCCCAGGCAGGCGGGGGCGTTCCGGGTCCGTCCGGTCCGTCGAGCCGGATCACTGCGTGGAAGTGCAGGGCGCCGCGCTTCTGGAATTCGGCGACCTTGCCGTAGGAGACGCGGAGGCGGTCGGCGAGTTCTCGGCGGGTGAGGCCGGCGCGGGCGGCGAGTTCGCGGCGCAGGCGGGTGGTGAAGCGCTGCCAGAGCTGTCCGGCGTGGTTGTTGAACAGGACGGCGCCCGCGTAGTCGTACGTAGCGGGGGCGAGGGCGGTGCCCAGTTCTGAGGCGTCCGGGGCGTGTTGGGTGCCGCAGCGGCAGGTGCCGTGGTCGGGTCGGTTGTGGACCGGGCCGAAGGAGGGAGCGGTGAGCGTGGCGAACGCGCGCGGGTGGTCCCGGACCGTGGCGGGGACGTCTCGGCGGTCGTCTCCGGCCAGGCCAGCGCGGATGAGGTGGTAGGTGTCGCCCGCGTAGGTCCAGGCGCAGGAGGGGCAGCGGGAGGCGCGGCGGTTGCCGCAGGCGAGGCGGAGGCGTCCGCCGGGCTCAACGGCGGTCGTGTAGTGGTGCAGGGTCTCGCCGGTGGTCTTGTCCTTGTGGAGGGCCCAGCCGGTGAGGTGGATGGGGTCGGAGCAGCCGCCGGTGCGGCGAATCTGGTCTTCCCATCGGGTGTAGTCGGGGGCCGAGGCGACGCGGAGGAGGTCGCCGAGGGTGGTCGGGTCGAGCAGCGGGGCATGCGCGGTCGGGGCGCGGTGCGCCATGCTGGGTGCTTCCTTCCGGTTGTGAGATCGGTTGGGGACGGCGCCCGGGCGGCGGATGCTTGGCGGTATCGAGGCCGCCCGGGGGCCGGTCAGCGTCGCTTGGCGTCGGCGTGGACGAGGGAGCGGATCACCAGGGCGCAGACGGCGACCGAGGCGCCGGTGATGGCGGCGGCCAGGAGCATGGAGACGAGAACGGCGCCGACGACCAGGACGACGGCCGTTCCGCCGCCGACGAGGGCGAGGGCGGTGCCGGGGGTGAGCTGCACCGTGGGCCGGGACGGCGTGGCAGCGACCGGAGCAGGGGGCGGGACCTGCGCACTCGGTACGACGGCGGTCGGCTCCACGACTACGGGCGGCGTGATGTGGCCGGTGGGCTTGGGGTTGGTCGGGATCTTCGGGCGGAGCATCGGTGTTCTCCCTTCGGGTCGTGCTACTTGACGAAGCCGTTGACGACGGGGGCGAGCACGCTGTCGGCGAGGAGGTAGCCGCCGAGGAGGAGTACGGCGATGAGCCACCAGGGCGGGCGGATGAGCTTGACGCCGAGGTAGCCGACGGCGAGGAGCGCGAGCCAGAGCGGGACGTCCATCGGGTGGCCTCCTAGCTGACGCGGCAGCGGTGGGTGCGGGCGGCGAGCTGTGCGGCGGACTGGCTGGAGTAGTCGGCGGACCAGCCGCAGCGGTCGTTGGTGCACACGGCGGCGTGTTTGGTCTGGCCCCGGCGGTCGCGGTGAGTGCCGATCTGCACGGGGCCGATCCGCATGACGGAGTGGAAGAAGTCGCGGGCGGGCATGTCAGCCGGTCTCCTCTCGGGTGGCGGTCGGGTCGGGGTAGGTGGCGCGGATACCGGCGGCAGTGGCGGAGTCGGTGGTGCGCTGGGCGGCTTCCTCGGCGAGCAGGTGAGCGAGGTAGGGCCGGTTCGCGGCGGCCATCTCGCGGGCCCCGTCGAGGTAGTCGGCGCTCGTGAGGTCGGCCGGGTCACGGATCACGGCGGGTCTCCTTTTCGGGTCAGGTGAGTTGGGCGGCGATGGCATCGGCGAGATGCGGTGGGACGCCGAGGCGGGCGCGGAGGGTGTCGGCGTCGATCGGGGCGCCGGTACGGGCGTGGTGGTCGTCGGCGACTTTGCGGGCGTGGTCCACGAGCGCGGCCGGGACCGGCACGGCTGTGGGCAGAGCGGGGGCGCCCTCGATCTGCGGGGTGATGGGGGGTTCAGGCGCCGGGCCCGGCTCAGCGGCGGCCGTTTCGGGCACGGAGTCCGGAGCCGGGACGGAGGGTGCCGGCGGAGCCGGGGCGGGGTCCGCGGGCGAGTGGGCGAGGAGGGTGCCGCCCATGAAGGCCAGGGCGGGCCAGGCCGCGACGAGGATGCGTAGCCAAGGCGGGACGTCGCCCAGGTCGAGGAGCCCGGCGGTGGCGACGTTGGCACCGAGCGAGGCCACCAGGGCGATGAGGAACCAGCACCAGGCCAGCCGGGACGGCCCATCGGCCCGCAGCCGTCGCCAGGCGGCGACCAGGAGCAGATCGACCGAGACGGGATAGGCCCAGGCCTTCCAGCCGGTCTGTCCGGCAGCGGCGGCGAGGTCGTGCAAGTGGGCGAAAGACAGCGCCCCGGCAATGACGGCCTGAACGAGTACGGCGTCGATACGGAGAGCGGGGCGGGCCATCACGGCTCCTTCCTGTGATCAGGCATGGCGGGGGTAAGGACCCGGCGCGGGACGGTCGCGCCGACCATGAAAGGGAGTGGGGTCAGGCGGTGGCGGGGGCTGTCTTGGACAGCGGCACGCGGGCCGAGGGCAGCGGAGCGACCGCGGGCCGGAAGGGCGCCAGGGCGGGCAGCACGGGGGTGCGGTCAGCGTGCTTGTTGCAGACCTTCACGGCCTGGCGCAGCGTGGTGTGCGGGGCGCGGATGCGGTGCCAGCCGCCGGTGGAGTCCCCGGCGATGGCGATGCCGCGTGTCTCGGCGGGGATCTGGATGGCGGCGAGGACGGCGTCCGGGGCGATGTCGCCGAAGGCCATGTTCGCGGACGTCTCGTCGTTGACGCGGTGGGCGGTGCGGCCGGTGAGCTGGGCGCGGAGCATGGTGATGCCCTTGCCGAGTTCGGAGCCGAAGCGCTGCCCGCAGATCTCCAGGTAGACGCCGGCCGCGCGGCCGAGCTGAGCGAGGCGGACCAAGGCGGTGATGATCCGGTCCCGGCGCTTCTCTTCCTCCTTGCTGGCGAAGAGCGCGAGTTCGGCGACCTCGTCGACCAGGACGACGACCGGCACCGGCCGCAGGTCCTCGGGCAGGTCCCAGATATCGGCGGCGATCTCCGCATCCGGCACAGCGACGCTGATCCGCTGCTCGGCTCGGATGAGCTGGTAGACGTCCTGCATGTGGGACACCAGCGCCTCCAGCAGCTCCAGCGCGGTGTCCGGGTTGTCGGCAAGCGCGGAGAACCGACGGGCCAGCGGGAACAGCTCGACCCCTTGCTTGCAGTCGATGCCGACCAGCGCAACGTGGTGCGGGGCGAGCCCGGCGACGAGGTTGCGCTGATAGACGGACTTGCCGGACTCCGTAGCGCCGAGGGTCAGACCGTGCGGGACGGCGCGGTAGTCGCGGTAGTGCACCGAGCCGTCCTCCCGCAACGCGACCGGAACACGCATCGGCCGGGTGTCGGTCTTGGCCGGCATCTGCACCCGCTTGAGCACGTCGTAGCCGGTCATCCGGATCTCGACCACACCGGAGCGCAGCTCACGGGAGGTGACGCCGTACATCCCGAAGGAGTGGCGCAGCCGGTCAGAGGCGGCGGCGACGTCGAAGGCGTCCTGTCCCGGGCGGAGTTTGAGCCGGAGGACCAGGCCGGTGTGGGTGGGCCGCAGCCGCAGGATGCGCGGCGCGCGGGACTCCGGCGCCGGGCGGTTGGCCATCCGGGCCAGCATGAGGCGCCAGCGCGAGGGCGGGACCGTCAGCCCGCAGGCCTCCATGACGGAGGCGTAGCGGACCAGGACGCGCACGGCAGCGAGGGTGACCCCGAAGGTCATCCAGTACCAGGCGGGACGCCGCCACCGCAGGAGACCCGCAGCGGCGACGACCACCAGCAGTAAGACCGTCGGCCACGTCATGGCTCAGGCCGCCTTCGAGCCCGTGTCCGTGGTGGCCAGCGAGGTGACGGCGACCGCGCGGAAGGCGATGCCGTGACGCTTCTGGCCGTTGAACTCGTTCTCCCACGGCCGGGCGACCAGCCCCGTGAGCGCGGCCGGGGTGCCCATGGTCAGGTCACCGGAGATGCCGGTCTCCGGGACGGTGACGGACAGGATCTCGACTTCGTCGTTGGCCGCGAACATCACGTCCACGGTCATCAGCTTCGCGCCGGTCTCGGCGTCGGTGGCGATCTCGCCGGTACGGCGGTCACGCACCTTGGGCTGCGGGGTCTTAGCAACCATCACGGTCGCGGCGGAGGTGTCAACGGGGATCTGACGCACAGCAGAACACTCCTCTACAGATGCTGAACTCCGTCACTCATGTACATGAGTGACGTGAAGAAGAGTGCACCACTCCTGTACATGAGTCAACCCGCCGCGACATCGAAGTCACGACGGGTTGCGAGAAGTTGAGCGAGCGTCAGTCGGCGGCAGGGATCCGATACTCAAAAACGAACTGGTCAGCAGCCATGAGCGTGTCGCAGACCTCCACCACGACCCCGGCCGTCGTACGAGCCTCCCGGACCAGGTGAACCACCGGCGCACCCGGACTCAACGCCAGCTCGGAAGCTTCCGCCTTGGAGGCCGGCCGCGCTTGCAGCGTCTCGACGAACTCGGCGAACTCGTGTCCGTGGTCTTCGAGTCGGGCGTAGATGCCACCACCGCCGGGATTCTCGGCGAACAGCTCGGGGATGTCCTTGACGACGTCCCACGGGAGGTACGAGGAGGCCGTCTCGACCGGGGTGCCGTTGCGGAAGTAGAGACGCCGCCGGGCAAGCACCTGAGTACCGACGGGGACGCCGAGCCGCTGAGCGGCATTCGCGGGGGCTTCCATGGGCCCGATGTAGAGGACGCTCACCTTGGCGGTGGCGCCGGACTGAGCGGACTCCGCGAGGTAGGCGGCCTTGCCGCCCTGGCGGAGCGAGCGACGGAAGCGGTCGGAGGAACGGTGCCGCACCGGCGGCCGGTCCTTCACGATCGAACCCTTGCCGTGCCGGGTCTCGACGAGCCCGCTCGCCCGCACCTCGACCATGGCCTTACGGATCGTGCCGCCAGACACGCCGTAGCGGTCCACCAGCTCCGATTCACTCGGCACCATGTCACCGGGCTTGAGCACACCCGCCCGGATCTGCCGCACGATCTCGTCCGCGATCTGCACGTACCGAGGCCCGGACCTGCCCCCCTCTACCGCAGTTCCCATAGTCCTTCTCTGCCTCCTATGCTCCTGTACATGAGTCAACCACAGGAAGCAACGTCGACGCCCCTCCACTCCGTATCCGTAGCCGGAGTCGTCGTGCGCGAAGACGGCCGCCTCCTGGCCATCCGCCGAGCCGACAACGGCACCTGGGAACTCCCCGGCGGCGTACTCGAACTCAACGAGACCCCAGAGGCCGGCGTAGCCCGCGAAGTCTGGGAAGAGACCGGCATCCACGTCGAGGTCGACGAACTCACCGGCGTCTACAAGAACACAACCCGAGGCATCGTCGCCCTGGTCTTCCGCTGCAAGCCCTCCGGCGGCACCGAACGCACCTCAAGCGAGTCCACAGCCGTCTCCTGGCTCACACCCGACGAGGTCAGCGACCGCATGGCCGAGGTCTACGCGATCAGACTCCTGGACGCCCTAGACGGGGCTGGCCCCCACGTACGAAGCCACGACGGCAAGCACCTCATCCCAGCGGGATAAGACTTTCCCTACTTCATCAAGGCCCGCGCACGGCGCGGGCGCGCGCCGCCTCTACGGCGCGGCCCGCCTCCTGTCTTCGCCCCGGCTGGCCGCGCCCGGCGGCGCGCTCGGCGGCTGCGGGCATGAAGTGGGGAGACACCCTCTGTGGCTGGGGCGGTCGGCTCCACGGCTTTAGGCAGCCACTTTGGGGCGAGCCTCTAAGATCTTGGCCCCAACGTCGTGCTTTAACGGGCAGGTCCACAGACTGCCCGACTCGCCATCAGCTTACGGGGCCAAGATCACTCGCCCCAAAGCAGCTCCAGCCCAAAGCCGCTCCACCGCCCTTAGTTCTCCCCCTCACCCTCCTCTTCCAAATGAGGCCCAAATGAACTAACGGTTTCGTAGCTCGGGCCCGGAAAATAGAACCTCGGCGCGTGACGGCGAGGGATGATCTTCTGGGGAAGGATCGGCTTAGGGTCAGGCCATACGGTAGCAGCCGTTACGAGGATAATTACGAGCGGAATGAACAAAGCAGCCAAAGGAAGCAGAAGCACCCAAGAATCTTCCCATGCCCCTGTAACCCATCGATAGACCAACGATGTACTAGAGAGAGAACCAAGGAGAAGCAGCAAGGACAGGGTGGCCCCCACTTTCCCGAGAATTCCAGAGCGGGACAGTTCCGTCATGGGGGAGACTCCGGTCGGCATTCCCACGACATCTCCTGTAGCCTCCAGGGAACTGAGCGGAGCTGTAGAGATGATGCGAATCAATCCACCATCCTGGAAATCCAGATAATCGAAGGAGATGTCCGCAGTTACATCACCCTCACTGCTATCACTAGGCGCAGACACCTTAAAATGGATGACATCACGCGTGACACTTTCCAGAGAAAGCGCCAGAATGCGCCCACCTGACATCTTAATCCGCAGAGGGTTTCCCGGGGCAATGTCTTCACGTCGGATCGGCTCGTGCCCCAAATTCACGAGCGAAAGATAGTGAATATACAGTCTACCTACCGATTCACGCCCGCTCGGCGACTCGTGATAAATAGAAACCCCATACTTTTCGAGGCCTTTCTGCGAAATGACGGGGTGACGCGATATTGCAGAATAATATCGAAGGTCTTTTACCTTCTTGGCAGAATCGCGCGCATACTTGACCGCAAGCACTAGGCCGATTAGTGACGCTACGCCGCTGACGATGCCAAACGCCTCAAGGAAACTCACGCAGGCACCCTAGCTCAAGATGCGGACATCGGCTCTGAGTTGGCGTACCTCCTTCGTAGACACGAGCGCCCTCCCGGGCCGTCCTAGGGCCGTGGAAGGGCGCTCAGCGTTGACCAACGTCGACAGCTACCGACAGCTAAGCAGCAGGTCAGGGCGTTGATTAATTAGGCGGCCGCAGGTCACGGCCGTCGGTGATCAGTTGTGGCTGTCCAGATGCCGCTGCAGAGGCATGATCGCTCCATGGACGAGAACGTATGGCCACCGATCACCGAGGTGCTGGCAGAGCTGCGGTCCCTCAGTTGGGCATCGACCACCTACGCCCTGCCTTTGGGAGCTTCCGTCAGAGGCGTAGTCATCGGGCGCCAGCCCTTCGGGGCCTTCGTCCGTGTCGATGGCGTTCCAGACGCCATGGCACTGGTCGAAATCACGACGATGCCGCAAGGCATGGAACTACCCGCGCTCGGGGCCCGCGTCGTTGGTGAAGTCATCGGGCACGCCGAGCACAACCACCAGGTGAGGTTGCGACTTCACGATGGCGAGAGGCGTGCCGAGTGACGAGCCTTGGGCCGTCACTGGGCCGTCCAAGGTCAGCCGACGTCGACCGACATCGACAGAAGCCCACGGCGTCTGAACTGGTCAGAGCCGTGGGCTTCTTCAGGGCCGCTGGTCAGCGGAACCGGTGATCAGTAGACGGGCTACTCCACGATCTCCAGCATGTTGCCCACCCGCGGGCGAGTAGCAGGCTCATGCGACAAACCTCCGACACACTGCGTGTCTCCATACACTTTCATGATCGATCCGAGGAGGGCGAGGGCGTCCCTCGGGAAACCGCTGCCGAAACCTCAACTTCTCCTCTGGCAGCGGCTGTTTACCATTGCATCTGACCAAAGCAGGCCAAGCTACCACCATGAAGCAAAAGTCGAAGAGGATCGCGCTCGCCGTCCTGCTCGCCTTGGCAGCCACCAGCTACGCACTGTTGCTGTGGCGAGGCCCCTGGTGGTTCGACGGCAACCACCTCCGCACTAAAGACCTCCAGCCGGCGGACGGCGTGGTCATCACTGGCTTCCGAACCACTCTTGTGGCCGTCGGTGCCGGAGTTGTGGCCGCACTCGGCTTGTACTACACACACAAGGGCCATAAACAAACCGAGTCATTGTTCCTGCATACCCGGGACAAAGATCGCGAGCTGTATTTTCTTTGGAACGCATCATGCGGGATTTCGAAAAAGATCATGCTTTGGTGGTCCAAGTCCTTGCCGGATTCATTCGGCAGCACGCAAGCGAACCGCTACCGAGCCCCGTAGAGCTTCCAGCCCGGTTTCAGCGCGGCCCGCTAGGCGAGGATGTTCAAGCCGCTCTCACGGTTCTTGGTAGGCGACCGGCAGGGAGGGAAGAATTTGATATCGACCTGCGCCGCGTACACCTCGCAAACGCACACCTATTCCGAGCCAACTTCGCAAAGTTTGACCTACGAGGGGCCGATCTATCTGGTGCGTACTTGCTGGAATCTAATTTGGAGGGAGCCGAATTGGAAGACGCGCAACTCAGTGGTGCATACCTTGTGGGTGCTCAAATGAATGACACTCTACTAGCAAGGGCGGATTTGAGCGAGGCTGACCTCTCCGAAGCTAATTTGTCACGTGCGGTGATGTATGGGGCTACCTTCGTTAGAACTATTCTACAGCGAGCTAATCTTTCCTCCGCAGATCTCGCCCGCTCGGATATGACTGGAGCAACTCTGCACGGTGCAAAGTTGGCGGGTACTTACTTCGTTGAGACGAAGCTCGATCGGACCCACCTTGGTGAGGCCCAAGACTGTACGGCCCGGACATTCCTAAACGCTGACCTGCGTTCTACAACGACTTTGCCTGCTCGACTTGCCGAAGAGCCCGATTTGAAACAGCGCATTCAACACTGCGAGAGTCGCAAGCTGTCGGAAAGTTAGAACTCGGAGTCAAAGAACAATGGCCAAGACGCGAGACGTTCGAACGACGGCCTTGAAAATTCTTTGGGGGCCGCCAAGCAAGTTGCTGAGGTGAGATTGGTTCGTGGTGACGCCGAGAGTTGTCCCGGGACGTTGTCTGGCCTTTTAAGGTCACCCGACACTAACGACTACGGCAGAAGCCCACGGCATCCGAGCTGGTCAGAGCCGTGGGCTTCGTCATTCTCGCCGGTTAGCGGAGCCGGTGATCAAGTAGATGGACCTCGCGGCTCATTCACCGCCAAGAGGTGACCGCGGCTGGTCGCGACGCGGAGGACATCTCGCAGAGCACCGACAAGGTCCTTCGCCAGGTGCCGGAGCTCCTCGGCGGCCACCTCCTGCTCGTTGATGGTTTCGAAGGCTTCCTCCAGGAGTTCGGCTGCCGTGCCGAGTTGGACGGCCTCGACGTTGTCCGCCAGGCGGGACATGTAGCCGCCTCGTTCATCGGTGCTCAGGTAGCAGGGCTTGCCTTCCGGGCCCGACCACGGAAGGAGTCGCAGTTCGGTCGGTGCCGTCATCCCTTGCTCTGCCTTTCGTCGATTACGTGGTGGGTGGTGAACACGGCGTCGACTCGATCCCCCGGGAAGGCCAGAAGCGTGGCTTCGACGACGCGGCCCGTGGAGTCGGTGGCGATGCGAGTGATGGAGAGGACGACTGACGCGATGCCGATCCGGAGGGCCGAGGCTTCGTCCGGCGTCGGGAATCGAGCGCTCACCGTCTCTCGGGCAGCAGTCGGGGGTGGAGCGAGGAAGGCGAACCTTCTGGCTGCCTCTCTGGATGTGGAGGCGTCGTCGAGTGCTTCGGGCGGGACCAGGTCGTGCGGCATGTAGACGCGCGCCAGGCCGTGTGGTGACACACCTTCGCGGCTGAGGCAGGTGAACTCCACGACGGGGCTGCCCGTGGGCACCTTCAACAAGGTCGCCAAGTGCGCTTGTGCCTGAACTGCGGTGCTGCGGATGGTGACGCACAAGTCCGGTTCGGCGGCGGTCCACGGGTCCAGGGTGCCCCAGCCGCCGACGTACATAATCTTGCGGTGAGGGCGGCGGACGAAGTTGCCTTTGCCGTGGATCTTCTCGACGAGGCCTTCCCTCTGGAGCACGGCGAGTGCTCTTCGCAGCGTCACCGTGCTGATCCCGTAGCGGTCGGCGAGGGCAGCCTCGGATGGAAGGCGTTCACTCGGCAGGATGCGGCCGACTGTGATCTGCTGCCGGAGGTCGTCCGCGATGTCGTGGTGGCGTGAGCGCATGGAGCCGGTCACCGCCTTCTCAGCATTCGCACGGCGACGAGCCGGGTACGCGCATGTATGGTCAGCAGCTCGCCCGACTCGAAGACCAGTTGCTTCGCTCCCTGAGGGAGCTGGAAAAGGTCTCTCACCCGGACGACACGGCCGCCGAGTTGGATGATGTCGCCGCGCTGCACGGTGGTCGCGGTGACCTCGATGTTGGAGACCAGCGCGCCGCCGGGGGTATACGCCGTCACCGCGTCACCCCCAAGGACGCGGACGGGTCAACGCCCGAGTGGCACGGGCAGTCGCACGCCTCGCAGATCACCGGGATGTCGGACGGGGCCGGCGTCGGGGAAGCGTCGGCGCAGACGTGGTGCGTGCCGATCCGGCATGCAGTCGAGCGGTAGGGGGCGGACGCTGCGTCTGCGATGTGCGGCTGTTGACGATGTGGCATCAGTAAGCCCCTGTCAGCGCTGACCAGGCGTCCGCCGAGAGGTGAGGGGCGATGACCATCGCGCGTGTCCGGACGCGTCCTTCCATCGCCAGGACGTACGGGCGGACCAGGGCCACGTCCTCTCCTCTGAGCAGGTTTCGGTGAGATGCCGCGTCGTCGGCTGTACGGCCCGAGACGGGGGTCGACGTGGCATCGGGCCTACGAGAGACGGGAAGAGGCGGAGGAGGAAAGGCGGGCACTAACGGCCGGCGGCGCCTGCCCCTTGGAGAGTTGCGCACCCTAGTGAGAGAGAAGGCGCGGCGGATACGGTTGAGCACGCTGTTCAGCTCCTATCGCTGATGGCTCGGTCCCCCGACATCGCCCGTCGTGGGGGCCGCTTTGTGTACGACCGCCCATAAGGTGCGGCCGTTCAAGCTGGTGGCGAGGAGCCCGAATTGGTCGGCCTCAGCCACCACGTCTAGGACCTCCCGCCATGACTCGGCGGAGAGCGTGTCCGGCACCTCCGCTTCCACCGATGTGTGCTGGTGCTGTTCCTCCACCCGCGTGGAAAGCCCGAGGGCGGACAGCCGGGCGGCGATGGCCGCCGCTCTAACTCCCGAAGCGGGCACAGGGCAGCCTCCGTCATCCAGCGATCACTTTAAGTAAAGCTGGTTAACTAGATTAGAGCTAGTGGACTAGATTTTCCATATGCCTGAGCAGCCGCCCTATCTCCGCGTCGCCGACGAACTCCGGCGGCGGATCGCGGAGCACCTGTGGGAGCCGGGAGACCGTCTGCCCTCTCGCACGCAGATCGGCCAGGAGTGCGGCGTCGGCGAGAATGTGGTCCGTCGGGCGCAAGAGCTGCTGATTTCCCAAGGCGTGCTGGAGGGGCGCGCCGGGTCGGGTACCTACGTCGCCGAGCCCCGGCAGCGAGTGCGCGTGGTGCGGTCCTCGGCGCGCGAGCAGCCGAGCGGATCGCCATTCCGGGCCGACATGAAGGCCGTGGGTAGGCAAGGGGACTGGGAGAGTCGGACGGACGCCAAGGTGCCGGCCCCCGCAGACATCGCGGCGCGACTCGGGATCGACGAGGGTGAACTGTGTGTGCGGACCGCGTACGAGTTCCTGGCGGACGGCAGGCCGGTGCAGCTGTCGACGAGTTGGGAGCCGTACGAACTCACCGCCGGCACTCTCGTCGTTCTTCCCGAGGGCGGGCCGCATGCTGGAGCGGGCGTCGTGAACCGTATGGCCGCGATCGGCATCACCGTCAGCCATGCCGTGGAGCAGCCAGAGCCGAGGCAGGCGACTGCTGAGGAGGCGTCGCTACTCGGCATCCAGAAAGCTGCCCTTGTCACGCACATTCGGCGGACGTACTACAGCGACGACGGTAGGTGCGTGGAGACAGCGGACATCGTGGTCCCTGCGGCTCACTGCGAGATCGTCTATGAGATCCCGATCAACCGATAGCCGTGCCTAGGGTTCGCCATATGGCCGACGATGCTCCGCCCTGTCCCGAGTGCAGGCAGCCCTTGAAGTCGGGCGGCCTTGTGCTGGCCAAGAGAGACGACGACGGCCGGAGGGTTTGCCGATCTCTATGGCGGTGCGCTGATCGGCATACTTGGTGGCGGTGGGCGGACCGGCCGGAGGAGCCACTGGAGGTCTGCCCAGTTCCGCAGGTGTTCCGTTGACATCCGGCCCTAGCGTCAGCGGACCCGGACCTCGAAGCCCTGAGATGTGCTCAACTCGGCGCGACGGCATCGAGCCATCTGGCGAGCGCGGAGAAGTCGGCGCCATTGAGGCCCTTGTTCGGCTCGACCTGGTGCAGGAGCGAAGGCCCGGGGTGGCTGGCGTCGACCCAGAGGCGGTCCATCGCGTTGATCTCGTCGTCGACCCATATGAAGGGTCGGCCGGCGGCCCACTCGACCATGGGGCGAGTCTTCCAGTGGAGTCCCCGCGGCGTTCCTCCTGCGTCGGCGTCCGGCCACTCCAGCACCGGCAGCCTCGGCAGGCCGATGCGCGGGGCGACTACTTCGTTCGCCTCTTCCATCCAAGTCGTTGCCCATACGAGCTGGCAGCCCAAGGCAATGAGGCGTGCCCCGATCCCGGGGTCGAGTCGGGCCAGCAGCGGGTTCCCCTGATCGACGGTCGTCGAGGAGGCGGCAGCGACGTCCTTCTGGCTGGCCGAAGACCCGAACGGGATCAGTGGGCCGTCCACGTCCAGGAAGAGGAGAGGGCGCTCCGATGAGCTGGTCACGGCAGCACCGTAGCCCCGCGCGGCGGGGGAGCGGCACCCTCGGGCTGGGCCGTCCCTGGGCCGTGCGAGGGTCCCCGAGGCCGACCGGCGACGACCGACAGTGACAGGTGGAGCCAAGACGCCATCCAGGAAACCCCAGGTCAGAGCCCCCGCAGGGAACGCGTTTCCTCCCAGGGGTGGCGGTGCGGCAAGATGGGGTGTATCTGCCCACTGCCTGATCAAGCTGCCGGACGGTTTCTCTTGGCTGAGTACATTTACACCATGCGCAAGGCGCGCAAGGCGCACGGCGACAAGGTGATCCTCGATGACGTCACCCTGAGCTTCCTGCCCGGCGCGAAGATCGGTGTGGTCGGACCGAACGGCGCCGGTAAGTCGACCGTTCTGAAGATCATGGCGGGGCTGGAGCAGCCGTCGAACGGCGACGCGTTCCTGTCACCGGGCTACACGGTCGGCATCCTGCTCCAGGAGCCCCCGCTGAACGAGGAGAAGACCGTCCTGGAGAACGTCCAGGAGGGCGTCTCCGAGGTCAAGGGCAAGCTCGACCGGTTCAACGAGATCGCCGAGCAGATGGCGACCGACTACTCGGACGCCCTGCTGGAGGAGATGGGCAAGCTCCAGGAGGAGCTGGACCACGCCAACGCCTGGGATCTGGATGCCCAGCTGGAGCAGGCCATGGACGCGCTGGGCTGCCCGCCCGGTGACTGGCCCGTCGTGAACCTCTCCGGTGGTGAGAAGCGGCGTGTGGCGCTGTGCAAGCTGCTGCTGGAGGCGCCCGACCTGCTGCTGCTCGACGAGCCCACCAACCACCTCGACGCCGAGTCGGTGAACTGGCTGGAGCAGCACCTCGCCAAGTACGAGGGCACCGTCGTGGCCGTGACCCACGACCGGTACTTCCTGGACAACGTCGCCGGGTGGATCTGCGAGGTCGACCGCGGCCGGCTGCACGGCTACGAGGGCAACTACTCCAAGTACCTGGAGACCAAGCAGACCCGCCTCAAGGTCGAGGGCCAGAAGGACGCCAAGCGGGCGAAGCGGCTCAAGGACGAGCTGGAGTGGGTGCGGTCGAACGCCAAGGGGCGGCAGGCCAAGTCCAAGGCGCGTCTCGCTCGGTACGAGGAGATGGCGGCCGAGGCCGACAAGATGCGGAAGCTGGACTTCGAGGAGATCCAGATCCCGCCGGGCCCGCGCCTGGGCAACGTCGTCGTCGAGGTCAACAACCTCACCAAGGGCTTCGGGGACAAGGTCCTCATCGACGACCTGAGCTTCACGCTGCCGCGCAACGGCATCGTCGGTGTCATCGGCCCCAACGGCGCCGGCAAGACCACCCTCTTCAAGATGATCCAGGGCTTCGAGGAGCCGGACTCCGGTTCCATCAAGGTCGGCGACACGGTCAAGATCTCGTACGTCGACCAGAGCCGCGAGAACATCGACCCGAAGAAGACGCTCTGGGCGGTCGTCTCCGACGAGATGGACTACATCAACGTCGGCCAGGTCGAGATGCCCTCGCGGGCGTACGTGTCCGCCTTCGGCTTCAAGGGACCGGACCAGCAGAAGCCGGCCGGCGTGCTCTCCGGCGGTGAGCGCAACCGGCTCAACCTCGCGCTCACCCTCAAGCAGGGCGGCAACCTGCTCCTCCTCGACGAGCCGACCAACGACCTCGACGTCGAGACCCTCGGCAGCCTCGAGAACGCCCTGCTGGAGTTCCCCGGGTGCGCCGTGGTCGTCTCCCACGACCGGTGGTTCCTGGACCGCGTCGCCACCCACATCCTCGCCTACGAGGGTGACTCCAAGTGGTTCTGGTTCGAGGGCAACTTCGACTCGTACGAGAAGAACAAGGTCGAGCGGCTCGGCGCCGACGCCGCGCGTCCGCACCGCGCCACCTACAAGAAGCTGACCCGGGGCTGATCTTGCGGCACATCTACCGCTGCCCACTGCGCTGGGCGGACATGGACGCGTACGGCCACGTCAACAACGTGGTCTTCCTCCGCTACCTGGAGGAGGCCCGTATCGACTTCCTGTTCCGCCCGGAGAAGGACTTCAAGCAGGGGTCCGTGGTGGCACGCCATGAGATCGACTACAAGCGGCAGCTCGTCCACCGGCACCACCCGGTCGACATCGAGCTGTGGGTCACGGAGATAAGGGCCGCCTCCTTCACGCTCACCTACGAGGTCAAGGACGGCGACCAGGTCTATGTCCGCGCCTCGACGGTGATCGTGCCGTTCGACTTCGAGACGCAGATGCCGCGCCGGATCACCGCGGAGGAACGGGAGTTCCTCCAGGAGTACACGGACGACAAGGAGGAGGCCGTCGCCGCATGACGGTCCTTCATCTGGCCGACGAGGGGGAGGCCGCGGATCTCGCCGCCTTCCTCTCCCGCCTGCTCCACTACGACCGTTCGGCGGCGGTGCGCCTGCAGGCGGCCGGCACCGCCCTCGCCGTCTTCGGCCGGCCGCCCTCCTTCGAGGTCCTGGCCGTGCGCGCGGTGCGGCTGGCCAAGCCGTACGAGAACGGGCTCGACTTCACGCTGGACGTGACCGTGTCCGCCGGTGAGCTGCTGGAGACGGTGGACGAGCCGGCGGCCACCGCCGGTGTGCCGGGAGCGGTGACCGGGCCTCCGTGGGCCGGGGTGCTGCCCCCGCGCGGCGGCTGGCGGCCCGAGTCGGGGCTGCCCGCCCCGGACGCCCTGCGCGCGCTGGTCGCCGCGGCGGTGGCGGAGTTCCGCTCCCGCACGGGCGAGTTGCCGCCCGAGGGCCGTACGCGGGCCGAGCTGGACCGGATCGGGCGGGAGATATGGTCCCGGACGGTCGGAGACACCGGGCTGCCGGTCCGGGCCGTGCACGCGGCCCAGTCACTGGGGTTCCTGCGGCCCCCGGGGGCGTCCGGTGAGGACGCGCCGCAGCTGTTCTCCTCGGGCGCGTGGCTGCGGCTGCGCACGCCCTTCGGGTCGGTCGCCCTGCGCCGGGCGGGGACCGGGGCGCTGGGCATCAGCGTGCGCTGACCCCGTCGCCGCTCGTCCGTCGTCGCTCATCCGTCGCCGCTCGTCCGTCGTCGCTCCGGCCCGCTCAGTCCGAGCAGGGCGGCGGCGAGCAGCAGGCGGTGCGCCCGCGCGCGCAGCAGCACGAACCCCGCGAGTCCCCGAACACCGCCACCCGGCTCCCGGCACCGTTGTCCAGACCCTCGGGTGATGCTGTCAGAGGCCGTGGGACGGAAGTAAGCGCGCGCCCGGGAACCGGACTGACCGGATCGTGACCGGATTCCGGCGCCGGACGACCGGATTCCGACGCCGATTCACGGGGTCAGTCAGCAGTGTTGATCATCGAGGCCGCCGCGTACGTCAGGTACTTCCACAGCGTCTGCTCGTGCTCCTCGGAGAGCCCCAGCTCGTCGACGGCGACTCGCATGTGCTTCAGCCAGGCGTCGTGCGCCGCCCGGTCGACGGCGAAGGGGGCGTGACGCATCCGCAGCCGCGGGTGGCCGCGGTTGTCGCTGTACGTCGTCGGGCCGCCCCAGTACTGCATCAGGAAGAGCGCGAAACGCTCCTCGGCCGGGCCCAGGTCCTCCTCCGGGTACATGGGCCGCAGGATCGGGTCCTCGGCGACCCCCTGGTAGAAACGGTGGACGAGCCGGCGGAAGGTCTCCTCCCCGCCGACCTGCTCGTAGAAGGTCTGCTCCTGAAGCGTGCCGCGCCGAATCTCATTCACGTCGTCCATGGTCTCAGACGCGGGGACATAGGACTCGAGGCTTAGGACCCCCGTACTGTGGAGGCATGGGCGGGCACCGGGATCTGGACGGCCTCGCCGCCTCCGCGCGGGCGGAGCTGGTGCGGGAGATCGAGCTGAGCGGCGCCTGGGCGGCCGAGCCGGTGTGGCGGGAGGTCTTCGCCGCGGTCCCGCGCCACCTCTTCGTCCCGTACTACTACGTCGGCGTCCTGGGCGGTTACGAACGCCGGTGGGGCGAGCACCCCGACCGGCACGCCCGCGAGCGCTGGGTGCACGGCGCCTACGCCGACACCCCGCTGGCCACCCGGCTGCGCGACGGCGAACTGCTCTCCTCCAGCAGCCAGCCGTCGCTGATGGCGTTGATGCTGGTGGAGCTGGGCGTGAGAGACGGCGACCGGGTCCTGGAGATCGGCGCGGGCACCGGTTACAACGCCGCCCTGCTCGCCCACCGGCTCGGCGACGACGACCTGGTCACCACCGTCGACCTGGACGCCGACATCACCGAGTCGGCCCGTCGGCACCTGGCCGCCGCCGGGTACCACCCGGCCGTCGTCACCGGCGACGGCGCCCGCGGGGTGCCCGAACGCGCCCCCTACGACCGGATCCTCGCCACCTGCGCGCTGCCCTCGATCCCGCGCGCCTGGCTCGCCCAGTGCCGCCCCGGCGGCCGGATCCTGACCCCGCTCGCCACCGGCCTGGTCGTTCTCACGGTCCGCGACGCCGGGCACGCCGAGGGGCGCTTCCTGCACACGCCCGCGTACTTCGTGCCGCTGCGCGGCGCGGACCGGTCGGAGCCGGAGACGCCGGGCCTCGGCGGGGTGCCGCGCCGGGCCCGGGAGGACGACCTGTTCCGCTTCCTGCTGGCGCTCGGCCGGGGCAGCCTCGACCCGCAGGAGGCGTACGCCCTGTGGGACCGCGAGGACGCGCCGCAGCGCGAGCGCTACGGGATCACCGTCAGCGGCGAACGGGCCTGGGCGTGGCTGGACGACCCGGAGGGCCCGTACGCCTGGCCCTTCACCTGACGGGTACGGCGGGGCCCTGTCCCGTCAGCCCCGGCGGATCGTGATCGTCGTCCAGGCGCCGACGTGCACCCGGTCGCCGTCCTGGAGCGGCACCGGCACGAAGGGCTGGATCGGCTCGTCGCCGCCGTTGACCGTCGTGCCGTTCGTCGAGTTCTGGTCGACGACCGCCCAGCTGCCGTCCGGCTGCTGCACCAGCACCGCGTGCTGGTGCGAGACGCCGGGGTCCTCCGGCGGCACCGCCAGGTCGATGTCCGGGGTGTCGCCGGTGGAGTGCCGGCGACGGCCGATGGTGAACTGGTTGCCGGTGAGCGTGCGCTGCTGTTCGGGCGAGTACGCGGGCAGGTTCAGGCCCGCGGCCTCGGGGCCGGAACGCTGCATCATCGCCATGAAGTAATCGCGGTCCGGCCCGATGGTCGCCGTCCAGGTCGTCGGCTGCTGGGGCTGCTGCGGCCGCTGGGGCTGCTGCGGGAACCCGTAGCCGCCGCCCGGCGGGGGCGGCGGGGCCTGGGTGGCGCCGGGCTGCGGGTAGCCGTAGCCGCCGCCCTGGGCCGGGCTCGGGCCTCCCGGTCCGCCCGGTCCTCCCTGTCCGGTGGACGACGGCGGGGAGAGCACCCAGTCGTCGTCACCGCCGCCGAAGGACGGGCTGCCCTGCTGCGGGCGGTTGGTCTCCTGCGGGAAGGCGGGCGGGGCCGGCGGACCGGACTGCTGGTAGGACTGCGGGGCGCCCCCGGGCCCACCGGGGCCGGGCGGCGGCGGAACCGGCCGCGACGGGTCGGCGCCGAAACCGGGCGGGGGCGGCGGACCGCCGGGGCCGCCCGGGCCGCCGGGACGATGCGGGCCGCCGGGGCCACCAGGGCCACCGGGGTTGAAGGGGCCGGAGGGGCCGTTCGGACCACCGGGGCCACTACCCGGACCGCCTGGACCGCCGGGGCCACCGCCTGGACCGCCGGGGCCACTGCCCGGACCGCCGGGGCCGCTGCCCGGTCCGCCCGGTCCGCCGGGGCCGCTGCCCGGACCACCGGGGCCACCGCCCGGACCACCCGGCCCCGACGGGTCGCCGCCGAAGGGCGGCCCCGGCGGGATGGGCTCGGCGGGGCGGTTCATCTGGGACGGGCGGGAGCCCTGGTAGTCGTACGAGTCACCGCCGCCGTACGACGGCCCCGCCGGCGGCTGCTGGAAGTGCGGCGCCGGACCACCGGGCGCCGGCGGGCGCGGCGCGGCCGGGGTGTACGAGGTGGCGGTGTTGGTGAGGAAGTTCCACCGGCACTCCTCGCAGAACGGTGCCCCGCCCTCACGCGGCGTGCGGCACTGCGGGCACAGTTGCGGCTCGGCGCCGGGGCCACCGGGGCCACCGGGACCGCCGCCACCGGGCGGTGGGAAGCCGTAGCCGCCGCCCGGGGGCGGAGGCGGGGGAGGGGGCGGCACGGCACCGGCCATGCGGTGACCGCAGACCTCGCACCAGTCGTCGGAACCCGACTGGTGTCCGTTCGGGCAGGTCGGCATGTCGGAGCTTCCCCCTCTTGCGGGCTTGTGGAGTGTGTTGTCCTGCGTCACTTCTTTACACGAACAGTCTTTGTCGACCGAGTCTCGAGAGTCATCTCGTCGGCCTCCTCGACCTTCGCTTTCAGTCGCACAGTACCTTCCGCCGCGTCGACGACGTCCACCACCTTCGCGAGCAGTTTCGCGGTATCCGCGTTTCCGGAGGCTCCGGCGAGCTGAACCGCACGGCCCAGTTTGGCCGTTGCTCCGTCGAAGTCTCCCGCTTTGCGCAGATCGAGCCCCTGTTGGATGACCTGTGCCAGTTCGGCCTGCCCGGTGTAGTGGGCCACTTGCGGGTTGATCGACGTGGAGGCGGCCATGTCGTCCGTCCACACGGCCCGCACGAGACCCTGCGCGCCGAGGTTCTGGACGCTGCCGTCGGGCTCCGGGATGACCAGGCAGACGCGGGCGGCCAGCATCTCCTGGCCGAGGTTCGCGGCCGGTACCTCCACGCAGACGTGGTAGTCACGGGACTCGTCGCCCCAGGAACCGGTGGGGTAGTCCCCGGCGCGCGGGCCCGCCTCGGTGCGGCGGCCGGTCAGCTCCTCGACCGTGGGGGCGACCTGCTTGACGAACTTCACCGTGGTGCCGACCGGGGTCCACAGACGCAGGGCGACGTCCGCGACCTCCTTGCCCATGGCCGTCTCCATCATCCGCGTGAAGTCGGCGGCGAGGCCGGTCGGGTCGGCGACGATGTCGGCGGTGCCGAGCATGGCCGAGGCGATGCCTGTGACTTCTTTCACTTCCCAGTCGGTGCCCACGCCGCGGGCGTCACAGGTGAAGCGCCCGGCGCAGGCGTCGAGCGCCGCCTTGAGCTCCTCCGGCGACTCGTGCTCGTTGCGGCCGTCGGTGAGCAGGATGCCGTGCCGGATGGCGACGTCCGCCGACGACAGCAGCCGGTCGGCCAGCCGGAGCCAGGTGCCGATGGCGGTGCCGCCGCCCGCGCTCAGTTTGCGCAGCGCCTGCTTGGCCTGCTCCCGGGTGGCGGCGCCGGCGACCGCGAGCCGGCCGCCGCCCGGGTAGACCTCCTTGGCGACGTGCGTGCCGCCGACCACGGCGAAGTGCACGCCGTCGCGCAGGGTGTCGATCGCGGCGGCCGTCGCGTCGCGGGCGTTGCGCATCTTGGTGGGCGGGTAGTCCATCGAGCCCGAGCAGTCGACCAGCACCGCCACGGCCGCGGACGGACCCTGGCCCGGCGAGTACAGGTGGGGCGCGGCGACCGCGCTCCCGATCGTGCCGCCGCCGGTCGCGGTGACCGTCACGATGGCGTTGACCTCACGGCCGCCCTCCGGCAGGTACTCGTTCTGGTAGACGTCCACCGAGAACTGCGGCACGTTCGACTTCGAGAAATTGGCCATGCCGGATCGCATCCCCCTCTACGTCCCCACGGTGGTGGGGTGTTTGGCTGCCGGCGCGGGCCGCCCCCTGCGGCCCGCGAGACCACCCCGCGCCCGTACCCGTACCTGTACCGCGCGGCGGGTCTCAGGCCGATCCTGCCCCCTGCGGCGGGGCCGGGAACGGCAGGAGGGCCACTGTTACGTTGTCGTGGCCCCCGCCGTCCAGGGCGTGACCGACCAGGACGCGGGCGCTGTGCAGCGGGCGCGCGGCGGCGTCGAGGGGCATGGCCTCGGCCATCTCCTCGGCGGACTCGGCGTAGTTCCACAGGCCGTCCGTGCAGACCACGACCACGCCCGGGCGGTCCGGCTTGAAGGACGCGGTGTGCGGCTCCAGTTCGTACGCGTCGGCGCCGAGCCAGCCGGTGATCGCGTGGGCGCGCTCGTCGGCGTACGCCTCGGCCTCGCTCATCAGGCCGGCCGCGACCATCTGCGCGGCCCACGAGTCGTCCTCGGTGAGCCGGGCGGGCGGGGTGCTCCGGTCGACCGGCACCCAGTAGACGCGGCTGTCGCCGACCCAGCCGACGACCAGCAGGCCCGAGGCCACCACGGCGCCGACCAGGGTGCAGGCGGGCGCGTTCTGGTGCGGGGCCTGCTCGCGGGCGGTGGCGGGTTCGTCCGCCAGCGCGTTGACGGCGTGCGAGGCGGCGAGGATGGCGTCGTGCATGGCCTGCTGCGGATGCGTGCCCCGCGGCAGGGCGGTGAGCAGCGACTCGCCGGCCGCCCGGGACGCGGCGAGCGAGGCGTCGTCGGGACGGGTCGCGGAGGACACGCCGTCGCAGACGATCGCCACGGTCGCGGGCGCGCCGTCGGGCAGCGCGGTGCAGCCGACGGAGAACGCGTCCTCGTTGCGGTGATGGCGCAGACCGCGGTCGCTGACCGCGGCGACGGGGCCCGACTCCTGCTCCATGTGGTCGCGTTCGCGGGGCTGGGCGTGTCCGCAGTTCTCGCAGTAGCCGTCGTCGTCGACCCGGCCCGCGCGGCAGGCCACGCACGCCTTGTCGCCGGCGGCCGGTGCCGGTGCCGCCGGTCCGGCGGGGGCCTGCGGCTCGGTCGCCAGTCGCGGGTCGGGCGCCTGAAGCGGGTACTCCTCGGGCTCCCGCGGCCGGTCGGGACGGTCGAACCGCACGCCGGGCGCGGGTGACTCCGGCGGCGCCGGCGGCATCGGCGGTGCGGCGGGTGGGCTCGGCGGTGCGGTCGGTGCGGCCGGTGGCAGCGGGGAGCCGCCCGAGTCGGTGCCCGGCACCTCGGCCGCCGCGTGCACCGGGGCGGGCCGGCCGGAGCCGTCCGAGTCCCGGGCCACGGGCCAGTCCACGCCGTCCGGCGGCGAGGACGGTGCGGGCACCGAGCCGTTCATGGCGATCGTCGGGCTGTCGTCGGGCCGCGCGGGCACTGCGGACAGGTCGTATCCGCACGCACCGCAGAAGCGGTCGCCCGACTCGAGGGGTTCCTCGCAGCTCGGGCACTTCGACACAGCGGCCTGCTGGGGCATCTGCGACATCAACTACACCCACGTCCGGGGGCGGTAACGATTGGCACGTTCCACCAGGTCGATCCTCTCCTCGCCGCCCCGCGCCAGCCGAGCCAGCGTGCGGTACGAACGCTCCAGGCCGAAGCGCAGGCCGCGTTCGTCCAGGCCGCTGCCGAGCAGCGTCCGTCCCCCGGCGGCGGGTGGGACGGAACCCCGTCCTCCGGAGAGTACCCAGTCCAGCGCGCAGCCGAGGACCTCGGCCGACAGTTGCTCGCGCCGCGCCGGATCCAGACCGTACACGTCCAGGGCCTCGACCTGCCGCGCGGCGGCGACCAGATCGTCCAGGAAGGCCACGTCGCCCGCGCCCGCCGTGCGCTGCCGCAGCCGTGCCCGCACGGCCGCGACGCGCGCGGCCGTGCAGTGTATGGACGACTCCGGCACCGACTCCAGCGTCCGTACGGCACCGGCCCGTTCGCCGCCGGCGAGCTGCACCCGGGCCAGCCCGAACGCCGCGCTCACATGGCTCGGGTCGGACGACCACACCAGGCGGTAGTACTCGGCGGCGTTGTCGAGCTGCCCCAGCACCTCCGCGCACAGGCCGAGCGCCAGCTTGGGCGCGATCTCGCCCGGGAAGGCGTCATAGATCGCGTCGAAGGCCAGCGCGGCGACCTCGTGGTCCCCGGTCACCAGCGCGGCCAGTCCCCGGTACCAGACCACCCGCCAGTCGTCGGGCCGCTCGGCCTCCAGGGTCTCCAGCGCCGCCAGCGCGCCGGGCGCGTCGCCGCTCTCCAGCCGCGCCCGGATCTGCCGCAGCCGGGTCTCGGTCGACGGCGCCGGCGCGGCGGCCAGCGCGGTCAGCAGCTCACCCGGTGCGGACGCCATGAGGCCCGCCAGGAAACCCGCGTTGGGGTCGCCCGCGTCGACCCGGGGCACCGGTAGGGCGAGGGCGGCGGCGGGCGCGTCGGCCGACCTGACCAGGTCCGAGGCACCGGCGTCGAGCCCGCCGACCACGCTCACGGCGCCCGGCAGCGCGGCGCTCGCGCCCGCTCCGACGGCCGGTCCGACACTCGTGCCCGTCCCGCCGGCCGCCCCGCCCGGCGCTCCGACCGCCGTGCCCGTCCCGCCCGGCGCCCCGACCGCCGCGCTCGTCCCGCCCGGCAGCGCGGGGCCGTTGCCCGTGGCGCCCGGCCGCAGCGCCGGTGCCGAGGCGGGGCCGCGCCTTCTCGTGCCGGTCGCCCGGGCCCCCAGGCGGGACACGTCGCCGTCCAGCCGCGGGAACAACTCCGTGTCCGTCACCCTGACTTCCGGCCCGAACAGCGTGGACACGGCGGGCCGGGCGCGGCCCGTCTGGAGCGAGACCACCTCGCGCAGCACGCCCGTCAGCTGCTCCGCCATCTCCTGCGCGGAGGCGAACCGGCGGGCCGGATCGGGGTCGGTGGCGCGCACCAGCAGCCGGTAGAACGACTCGTACCGCCTGAAGACGTCGATGGTGTCCGGGTCCGGCAGGGAGTCGGCGTAGACGTTGGTGTAGCCCTGGAAGTCGAACGTCAGCACGGCGAGGGTGCGGCCGACGGTGTACAGGTCGGACGCCACCGACGGGCCGACGTCGGCGACCTCCGGCGCCTGGTAGCCCACCGTGCCGTAGATCGCCGACTCCTCGTCGTCCGTCCGGCGCACCGCGCCCATGTCGATCAGCTTGAGCTGGTCCTCGGTCTGGATGGCGTTGTCGACCTTGAAGTCGCAGTAGAGCAGGTTGCGGCTGTGCAGATGGCCCAGCGCCTCCAGCGCCTCGATGCCGTACGCGCAGGCCTGCTCGACCGGCAGTGGGTCGCGTCTGCCCTCGGGGGAGCGCCGCGCGTTGGCGATCTCCTTCAGTGACTTGCCGCCGACGTACTCCATGACGATGTAGCCGTCCAGCGAACCCGTCCGCTGGTCGAGGTGCTCGACGAAGTTGTAGATCCGCACGATGTTGGCGTGCTCGATCTCGGCGAGGAACCGGCGCTCGGAGATGGCCGCCGCCATCGCGTCCTGGTCGCCGGTGTCCAGCAGGCCCTTGAGGACCACCCAGCGGTCGGAGACCGCCTTGTCCACGGCGAGGTAGATCCAGCCGAGCCCGCCGTGCGCGAGGCAGCCCACCACCTCGTACTGGCCGTGCACGACGTCGCCGGCCTTCAGCTTGGGCACGAACGAGTACGGGTGGCCGCACTTGGTGCAGAAGCCCTCCGTGCGCCCGGGCCGCTCCCCGCGCGCCCGCCCGACCTGCGCCCCGCAGTCCGAGCGCGAGCAGAATCGCTTCCGCTCGGGGACCTCCGGGTTGTCCAGGACCATCGCGCGCGGGTCGGGCCGCGGGATCGCCGGGACCTCGACCAGGCCGGCGCCGAGGCGTCCGCGCGCGGAGGAACCGGCGGGGGAACCCGAGCTGCGCACCGACACCGACCGGCCCGTGGACCGTCCCGACACCGACCGCGAGAGCCGTCCCGACACAGAGCGCCGAGACCTCGACGAGCGCGACGACTGCGACGACGTGCGCGAACTGCGGCTGCCGGACCGCGAACTGCCGCTGCCCGCCGAGCCGCGTGATCCGCGCGAGCCCCGGCCGCCGCCACCGGTGACCCCGGTCGGCGTCGAGCCCACCATGCCGTTGGAGGCGACGACCGGCGCGAGACCGCACGTGTCGCAGTACAGCTCGCCGCCGCCCATGTCCTCGTAGGTCCCGCCGCAGCCGGGACGCTGGCACGTCCGCCCTGCCTCACTCATGACGCTGCCTCCCCCTGGGTAGTGTCGTTCGGATCTTGCCGGGGTCGCGGGGTCTGGTACGCGCGTCTGCGGCGTTGTCGTCGGTTGCAGGGCCCCGTTGCCTGGAGCCGGCCTGATCCGAACGACACCCCCTGTCGCTCACGCGCCGGGCCCCGTCCGGTCCACCGGCCCGCCCTGACCGGGCACGCGCGGGGCGGAGCCGAGCAGGTCGGCCGCCGCGTGCTGGTAGCGCAGCACGGCCTGCTCGGCGACGCGCAGGTCGCAGGGCGCGCTCCACAGCATGCGGCGCGCCTTCTCGTACTTCTCGGCCAGCTCGGGATCCTCGGCGAACCCGAGCCGGGCCACCTTCGCCTTGTACGCGTCGAGCCGGCCGCGCAGCTCCGCGCGGACCGCCAACGGCGCGGTGACCGCCGTCAGCGACTCGCGGGCGCGCAGCAGTTCGTCCTCCGCCTTCTCCTCCAGGGACTCCAGGAGCGGGGACAGGCGGTGCCACTGCGCGTGTCTGCGGTACTCGGCGGCCGCCGCCAGCTGCTCCTGCAGCACCGTCGGCGGCCCGCTGACGACCGGCACCTCCGTCGCGGCGATCTTCGCCAGCACCTCGCCGCGCGCGGTGCGGGCCTCGGCGAGTGTGCGGTCCGCGCGGGAGAGCACGTCCCGCAGGGCCATGATCCGGTGCTCCGCGTCCTGGCGCACCGTCAGCACGGCGTCGATCTCGCGGCGCACGTCCTCCAGGGCGCGCGCCTCGCGGTCGTACACCGTGGTGTCCGGCCGGCCGCCGCCCGGCGCCGAACTGCCCTCGGCGGGCAGCCAGAAGGCGAGCGGGTCGGACACCACCTGCTCGCGCAGCTTCGTCAGGGTGCGGGTGATCCGCTCCAGGTCGTCACCGGCCGGGTGCTCGCCGGGGCGGACGCCCACGGAGTGCGCGAGGCGGCGGGTGCGCTGGAGTTCGGCGGCGAGTAGATCGATCCGCGCGGGCAGCGCCGACCACACCGCGTCGGCGGCGACCACCATGTCGAGGGAGGTCGCGTACAGCTGGTTCATACGGTCGACCAGTGTCGCCAGCGAGTAGCGCTCGCTGAGCCGGCCCGGGCCGCCGTTCAGGGCGGGCGCGGTGGCGGTGGCGGTGGCGCCGCCGGCCACCGTGACGGCCTCGCCGCGCAGCAGTTCGGTCAGCTCGGCCAGGTCCTCGCGGCTGGACCAGCGGCGCCGGGAGCGGATCTCCCGTGCGGTGCGCAGCGCGCCCGTGTACGCGTCGAAGTAGGTCCACAGCAGCGTGATCGACGCCTCCGCGGCGGCCCAGCGTTCGCCGGTCACCCCGGTGAGCTCGGCGCCTTCGAGGAGTCTGCGGCCCGCGTGGTCCTGGAGGGAGAGGAGCGAGGTCTCGACCGCCTCGTGCTCCGCCCCGAGCCGCGCCAGCGCACGGTCCACCTCGTCCCGGTCCATCACCGGCCCGGTGGGTCCCGTGTCGCCCATCGATCACCTCTCGCTGTCGCGGACTTGTACGTGCTCTTTTCCTGCGCTGCGGTGGTCGTTCAGTTCTCGCGCAGATACTGCGGTGGCGGTGGCTCCGATTTCCTCGAGTCGTCACCCATGGTCTCCGACAGCCAGTCGTCGTACGAGTGCTGCCAGCCCTCGGCCTTGTCCGCGCGCCACTCCACCAGGATCTGGTTGACCCGGCGTACCAGATCGTCGGCGTCCTTCTTCATCGCCACGCCGTAGTACTCGGTGGTGAAGGCGTCACCCTGCAGCTCGACCGTCGGGTCCTGCGCGGCCTGGCTCGCGGCGAGCGCGCCGTCGGTGACCACCGCGTCGACCTCGCCGAGCTGGAGCCGCACCAGGCAGTCCAGTTGGTTGGGCACCGTGGTGCTCAGGTCGGCGTCGGCCGCCAGTTCGCCGTCCAGCTGGTCCTGCTCCAGCGTGCTGAACGCCGTCGAACCCGCCGCCGCGCAGATCCTCTTGCCAGCGAGCGTGTCGTTGTACCCGGTGATGGTGGAGGACTTGGGCGCCAGCACCTGCTGGCCGGTCTCGAAGTAGGGCGCGGAGAAGGCGACGTCCTCCAGGCGGTCGCAGTTGATGGTCATCGTGCGGACCACCATGTCGACCCGGCCGTCCTGGATCGCGGGTATGCGCTGGTCGGTGGGGATCGCCTTGAACTGCACGGCGTCCGGGTCGCCGAGGATGTCCTCCGCGATGCGGTGCACCAGGTCGATGTCGAAGCCCTCCAGCTCGGCGTCCCCGCCGCTGTTCGGGTCGCGGTAGCCCCAGCGGTAGCTGTTCTGGTCGACGCCGACGATCAGCTTGCGCTTCTCGCCCTCGCGGCTCTGGATCTCGTCGATGGTGGGGCCGTCGGCGTCGTCCGGGGACAGCGTCTGCTTCTCCGGGTCCGTGCACTCCTCGGCGGCGCGGGCCTGGCTGCCGTGGGCGACCTCGTGGCCGGCGGTGCCGGCGCCCGCGCCGCCGTCCTCGCCGTGCGAGCGGACCACCGGCAGGAGCAGGGCGAAGAGCACGGCGAGGGCGCAGGCGAAGGCCATCGCTCCCACACCGCCCCAACCTCTCAGTCCGGCCCGCAGTCGTCGTGCACGCATCCTCGCGCCTCCTTCCACAGGTATCCTTTCCCGCCCGTCCGCCGGGCGCGCGCCCCGCTTCACCGGTACTCCGAGAGCCTGCGGCCGATGCCCAGCAGCGCGCCGGCCGCGCCGAGCCCGGCCAGGACGCCGGCGCCCTGCGGCAGGTAGCCCATCGCGTCCAGCCCGTCCCCCGCCGCCTGCTCGAACTCCCGCTCCTCGTGGTCGATGGCGGCGGCCAGCGAGGTGTCGACGCCGTCGAAGCACTCGACCGTGGCGCCCTTGCCGCCGATGACCAGGTCCAGCGCCTGCTGGTAGTTGCCGCTCTCGTCCTGCTCACGGGCCGAGGCGTGGCGCTTCTTCCACTCCGCCATGTTGCTGTTCGCCGCCGAGACCGGCCGCTCGCCCGCCTCGTCGTCGGCGAGCCGCTTCGCCTCGGCCAGGCCCTTGCCGAGGGTGTCCATGTTCTTCCCGAAGTCGAAGTCGTAGGCGTCGAACGTCTCGTCGCCCACCTTCTTCGTCTCCGCGCCGCGTGCCACCAGGGTGAGGTTCTCGTTGCCCCGGGCCTTGAGGGAGGCGATGCGGGCGTCGTGCAGCACGTCCAGGGAGCGTACGCCGTGGTCGTAGGAGTCGCCGAGGTTCGACCGCGCGACGCTGTGGCCGACGACCAGCCAGAGCATGACGATCGTGGCGGTGGCCGTGGCGGCGACCAGGCCGTGGTTCAGGACCCGGTTGGTGCGCCGGTAGTTGCGGTGCTGCGCCCAGGCCAGGGCGGCGAGCGCGAGGACGCCGAGGGCCAGCGCGGCCCAGGGGTAGGGCCTGGCGTCCGCGTAGTCGGCGCGCAGCCGCTGGTTCTCCTTCTTGTAGAGGTCCTCCGCCGCCGGGAGCATGTCCTTCTGCATCTTCTCGTTGGCGTAGCGCAGATAGGCGCCGCCGACCGGGAAGCCCTGGCGGTTGTAGGTGCGGGCGCGCTCGATGAGGCCTTTGTACTCGGGCAGGAGGCGGTTGAGCTTGGTGATGGTCGCCGCGGAGGGGGAGTCGGCGTCGGAGTTGGCAGCGGCCGTCACGAGCCCTTCGGCGGCCGTGCGGATGCCCTTCTCGTACCGTTCCCGGGACGCCTTGGTCTCCTGACCGCCGGCCAGGAACCCGCTGGAGGCGGCGGTGTTGGCGTCGGCGAGGGAGCGGTAGATGTCGGCCGCGTCGGAGGTGAGGGGCTGGCTGCGGGTGAGCACGTCGTCGGCGGCCTGGGACCGCTGGTTCATCTGCCAGGCGGTGACGGCGCCGAAGGCGACGACGAGCGCGGCGAGCAGCGCGCCGATGATCCGCAGCCGCCCCGGCTCGGTGACGGCCGCGGCGCGCAGCCGGTCCACGCCCTCGGCGAACGCGGTGCGGCGGGGCTCCGTGGGCGGGGGCCCGGCGGGGGCGCCGCCCGACCGCTGCGGGGGCAGTGGCCGGGGCTGCGGCTGCGGCTGCGGCGGGACGGCGGGCAGGGTGGGCGCGCCGGTGCCCGGCGGTGGCGCCGCGCCGCCCTTCGGCGGTTGAGTCACTGCTGACCTCCCCCATGGTCATCCGTCGCCGCAAGTATCCCTGCCCGCACCGACATTCGCACCGACCTTCACCCGATCTTGCTGCGATCCAGGTGTAACGCCCCACCCCTGCCCATGAATACGTCACCGGAACCGGTTCGGTTCCCCGATCCGGGCTCCGCGCGGGGCCAGTGCGGGGTCCGGGTCCGGAACCGGACCCGGACTTGGGCCGGACCGGACGCGAGCCGGGCTCGGGGCCGGGCCCCGGCCCGGACCCAGGTCCCGGCCCGGGCGGGCCCAGCGTTGGGTCCGGGAACGGATCCGGGCTGGACTCGGGCCCGGAACCGGTCTCGGAACGGACTCGGGTCAGACCCGGGCCCGGAGCTGGGCTCAGTCTTGGGCCGGACTGGACGCGCGCCGGACTCGGATCCGGGGCCGGACGGGGCCAGCGCAGGGTCCGGAATCGGCCTCGGGCTGGACTCGGATCTGGGCTGGACTCGGGTCCGGGACCGGTCTCGGAGTCGGACTCGGGTCAGACCTGGGCCCGGACTTGGTCTTGGGCCGGACTGGATGCGGGCTGGGCTGGACTCGGGTTCGGGACCGGTCTCGGAGTCGGACTCGGGTCAGACCTGGGCCCGGACTTGGTATTGGGCCGGACTGGATGCGGGCCGGGCTGGACTCGGGTCCGGGACCGGCCTCGGAGTCCGACTCGGGTGAGACCCGGACCCCGAGCCCGGACCCCGACCCGGACCCCGAGCCCGGACCCGGACCCGGACTCGGACTCGGACCCGGACTCGGACCCGGACCCCGGACTCGGACCCCGGCCCGGCCCCGGACTCGGTCTTGGGCGGGACCGGATGCGGGCCGGACTGGACACGGGCTGGACCGGACGCGGGCCGGGGTTAAGACCTGGGCCTGAGCCCGGAGTCGGGACCCGGGCCTGAGCCCGGAATCGGGGCCCGCGCCCGAGCCCGGAGTCGGGACCCGCGCCCGAGCCCCGAGTCAGGACCCGGGCCGGGCCCCGGAGCCGGCTTCGGGGGGGGAGGCCTCAGACAGTGAAGTGTGCCCGGGCTCGCGTGTGGGCACCGGGTGCCGCCCCAGTCCGGTCGAGTCCCAGGAGGACCGCGCCCAGGACGGGGCGCGCCGTCACCACCCGCGGTACGGCCTTGGGGGCGCGGGACGTCAGCAGTTGTCGTATCCGGTCGTCGAGTTGCGGGTGCCGTGCCGCCAGCACGCTGCCGCCCAGGAGGACCGGAGTCTCCTCCGCGAGCAGGTCCAGCCGGGTCAGCGCGACCGTGGCCATGGCCACCACCTCGTCGGCCTGCCGGTCGACGACCGCCCGGGCGAGCGGGTCGCCGTCCGCCGCCGTGGCGAACAGGACGGGAGTCAGTTCGTGGCGCCGGACGGGCTCGATGTGCCGTAGGTGCAGGGCCTCGATGAGGGCGTACATCGAGCCGAGCCCGAAGTGGGCCGGCAGGGTGCAGGCCAGTTCCGTGGGCTCTCCGCGGCCGTCCTCCGCCCGCGCCGCGTGCCACAGCGCCTCCTCGGCCAGCCCCCAGCCGCCGCCCCAGTCGCCGGACAGGCGCCCGATGGCCGGGAAGCGGGCGGTGCGGCCGTCGGGGCGCATGCCGACGCAGTTGACGCCGGCCCCGCACACGACGGCGACGCCGAGAGGCTCGTCGATGCCCGCCCGCAGGAGGGCGAACGTGTCGTTGCGTACGTCCACGCTCGTGCCCCACGCGCGCGCGTCCAACGCGGCGGCCAGCTGCTCCTCCTCCACGGGCAGGTCGGCGTTGGCCAGGCACGCCGAGACGTGCTCGACGGAGGTGACGCCGGCCGCGGTGAAGGCCCGCGTCACCGCCTCCGCCAGAGCGTCCACGGCCCGCTCGACGCCCACGGCGGGCGGCCGGAAGGCGCCGCCGCGGGCCGTGGCGAGGACGTCCCCGTCGGCCGTCACCACGGCCACGTCGGTCTTGCTGTTGCCCGCGTCGACGGCGAGCAGGCTTGCGGTCAGGCCCACGCCAGGTGCTCCCGGTTGTGTGCGATCAGCCGGTCGGTGAGCTGCTCGGCGTACGTGTACTGGCCGACGAGGGGGTGGGCGAGCAGCGCCCGGAACACCCGGTCCCGGCCGCCGCGCAGGGCCGCGTCCAGGGCCAGGTCCTCGTACGCCGTCACGTTCGCCATCAGGCCCGCGTACAGCGGGTCCACGGCCGGCACCGGCAGGGGAGCGGCGCCCTTGCCGCCCACCGCGGCCGGCACCTCGATCACCGCGTCGTCGGGGAGGAAGGGCAGCGTGCCCCGGTTGTACGTGTTCACCACCTGGTACGGGGAGCCGGCGCCGCCGAGCAGGGCCGCGGCCAGGTCCACGGCCGCCTCCGAGTAGTAGGCGCCGCCCCGCTTCGCCAGCAGGGCGGGCTTCTCGTCCAGGGCCGGATCGCCGTACATCTCCAGCAGTTGCCGCTCCATCGCCGCCACCTCGGCGGCCCGCGACGGCTTGGTGCGCAGTTCGTCGACGACCTCGTCGTGCGCGTAGTAGTAGCGCAGGTAGTAGGAGGGGACGACGCCCAGGCGGTCCAGGAGGGGCCGGGGCAGGCGGAGGTCGGCGGCGACCGCGTCCCCGTGCTCGGCCAGCAGACGGGGCAGGACGTCCTCGCCCTCGGGGCCGCCGAGGCGGACGCCGGTCTCCCAGGTGAGGTGGTTGAGGCCCACGTGGTCCAGGTGGACGTCGGCGGGCGCCACCCCGAGGAGCGCGGCGAACTTGCGCTGCAGCCCGATCGCCACGTTGCACAGGCCGACCGTCCGGTGCCCGGCCTGGAGCAGTGCCCGGGTCACGATGCCGACCGGGTTGGTGAAGTCGATGATCCAGGCGTCCGGGTTGGCCCGGCGGACCCGCTCGGCGATGTCCAGCACCACCGGCACGGTGCGCAGCGCCTTGGCCAGTCCGCCCGCGCCGGTCGTCTCCTGGCCGACGCAGCCGCACTCCAGGGGCCAGGTCTCGTCCTGCTCACGGGCTGCCTGGCCGCCGACGCGGAGCTGGAGCAGTACGGCGTCGGCGCCGTCCACGGCCGCGTCCAGGTCGGAGGTGGTGACGATGCGGCCGTCGTGTCCCTGCCTGGCGAAGATGCGGCGGGCGAGGCCCCCCACCAACTCCAGCCGGTCCGGCGCGGGATCGACCAGGACCAGCTCCTCCACCGGCAGGGTGTCCCGCAACCGGGCGAAGCCGTCGACGAGTTCGGGTGTGTAGGTCGAACCGCCGCCGACCACGGTGAGTTTCATGCGGTCATCAGTCCGTTGCTCATGGAGAACGCGTTTTCTGGATGTTCCGGGCATGACGGATCTCCCTGGGGCAGGGGCGGGAGGGACAGGAGGGAAGGGCGCGAGCGCGAGCGTGAGCGGGGTGCTTCAGCGCGAGGTGTCGAAGACCTCGTCGCGGGTGGTCGCCAGCGCGCTCTCCAGTGCGCCGCGCAGGACGGGATGCTCGGTCACGTCACCGACGACGAGCCGGGGCCTGGACGCGGCCAGCTCCTCCAGCTCGTCCTGGACCAGGGCGCGCAGCGCCTCACCGCCCGCGGCGAGCGAGGTGCCGCTCAGGACCACCAGTTCGGGGTCCAGGACGGAGACGAGGGAGGCTAGACCGGTGGCCAGGCGGGTGGCGTACGTCCGGAGCAGGCGGCGGTGCGGGTCGTTGTCGTCGGTGTCGTCGGCGGCCTGCGCCGCCCGGGCGACGAGGGCGGCGGCGACCTCGCAGTACGACCCGGAGGGCAGGGAAGTGACGCCGAGCTCCCGGGCCAGTCCCGCCAGGGCCTGGGAACCGGCCAGCTCCTGGAAGCCGCCGCTGCCCGTACGGCTGACCTTGCGGACCAGCGGGGCGCCCGGCACCGGCAGGAACCCGACCTCGCCCGCGCCGCCGGTCCAGCCGCGGTGCAGCCGACCGCCGAGCACCAGGGCGGCGCCTAGGCCCTCCTGGTTCCACAGCAGGACGAAGTCCTCGTGGCCCCGGGCCGCGCCGATGCGCTGCTCGGCCACGGCGGCGAGGTTCACGTCGTTCTCGTACTCGATCGGCATCGGCAGGGCGGCGGCGAGTTCGTCGAGCAGGGTGGGGGAGTGCCAGCCCGGCAGGTGGGAGGCGTAGCGCAGCCGCCCGGTGCCCGGGTCGAAGGCGCCCGGGGTGCCGATGACGAGGCGGCGGACGTCGTCCCGGGCGAGTCCGGCGGCCTTCACCGCGCCGTCGAGTGCGTCGGTGACCTGTTGGACGACGGGGGTGGCGGCGCGCCGTCCCGGGGTGGGCAGCTCGTGCCGGCCGACCGTGCGCCCCGTGACGTCGGCGACCGCGGCGAGGATGCGGTCCGGGGTGACGTCGAGCCCGGCGGCGTACGCGGCGGCCGGGTTGACCTCGTAGAGCTGGGCGCCGGGGCCGGGGCGTCCCTCGGTCGTTCCGCCGGCCAGCACGAGCCCCGCCGCCTCCAGGCGGGCCAGCAGCTGGGAGGCGGTCGGCTTCGACAGGCCGGTGAGCTTGCCGATCCGGGTGCGGGACAGCGGGCCGTGCTCCAGCAGGAGGTCCAGGGCGGCCCGGTCGTTCATGGCGCGCAGGACGCGCGGGGTGCCCGGCGTGCCGGCGGTTCCTGCCATGCGTGTCCACACCTGCCTCTCGACCGCTCAGTTTTTCAGTGTGCGGTGGGGGAAGTCCACCGACCGTCCAGCGACCGCCCTCCGCCCAGGAGGGGGCCTGTTAGGAAAGTTTCCTGTTGGTTAAGAAACGTAGGTCCGCTGGAGAGGGGCGTCAAGAGACCGCCCCCGAGGCAACGCGGGCGTTGCCTCGGGGGCGGGTGGGCGCCGGGCCCGCTACTTGGTGGTGCTCGTCGGGGGAATCGGGGACGCCGCGACGGACTGCGGCGACACCGTGCTCGCGTACGCCGACGGCGCCGCGACGCCGGCCGTCGGGTCGGCGGCCGCGGCCGGCTGCCCCGGGATCTCGGGACCGCCGACGATCTGGATGTCGGCCGCGTCGAAGGCCCGCTTGATGCGCCAGCGCAGCTCGCGCTCGACGGTGAGGGACTTGCCGGGCATGGTCTTCGCGGAGACCCGCACCACCATCGAGTCGAGCAGGACGGAGTCCAGGCCGAGCACCTCGATCGGGCCCCAGAGCATCTCGTTCCAGGGCTCTTCCTTGCTCATCCGCTCGCCGACGGCGGCGATGGTCTCCTTCACCTTGTCCAGCTCCTCGCCGGAGCGGACGGTGACGTCCACGCCGGCCGTCGACCAGCCCTGGGAGAGGTTGCCGATCCGCTTGACCTCGCCATTGCGGACGTACCAGATCTCGCCGCTGTCGCCGCGCAGCTTGGTCACCCGCAGCCCGACCTCGATGACCTCGCCGGAGGCCACGCCCGCGTCGATGCTGTCGCCGACCCCGTACTGGTCCTCCAGGATCATGAAGACGCCGGAGAGGAAGTCGGTGACCAGATTGCGGGCGCCGAAGCCGATCGCCACGCCGGCGACACCGGCGGACGCGAGCAGCGGCGCGAGGTTGATCTGGAAGGTGCCGAGGACCATCAGCGCCGCGGTGCCGAGGATGAGGAAGCTGGCCACCGAGCGCAGTACGGAGCCGATGGCCTCCGAGCGCTGACGGCGCCGCTCGGCGTTGACCAGCAGGCTGCTCAGCGCGGTGCTGGCGCCTGTCCCGGCCCTGCGGTTCATCCGCTCTATCAGCTTGGTGATCGCCCGCCGCACCACCACCCTGAGCACCGCCGCTATCACCACGATCAGCAGCACGCGCAGCCCGATCGCGAGCCACGTCGACCAGTTCTCCTCGACCCAGCCGGCGGCGTTCGTCGCGCTCTCCTGGGCGTCCTGGAGCGAGGGCACCGCCGGGGCCGTCGGGGACGGGGACGGCGACGAACCGGCGGCCAGTAGGACGGCGGACAGGGACACGGCGGATACCTCCAGGTATGGCGGCCCGTCCTCACAGGTCCGGTCCAGGGTCCGGTCCAAAGGCCGACCCGAGGTCCGCTCCAAGGTCACGGAAAGGTCACCGGACGGGCAGAAGCACCACACTAACGGGGCACCGGGCGCGGATCGGCCCGAAATGGGCGAGAGAGACGGTGCTCACCCGCGCTTGAACTGGTCACGGTCGTGGGGATGCATTCCGTGTGGTCGAAAACACTCCCAGCCCGTTACCGGGACATGGTGGCGCTTCCACCAGCCATGAGGGGAAACTGACTACGGATCGTCCCGGCGCGAGCCACGCGCCGCCGGCGTACAAGGAGGCATCCGTGCCGCATGTCCTGGTTCTCAACGCGTCGTACGAGCCACTCGGCGTCGTACCGCTCCGCCGCGCGCTCGTCCTCGTCCTCGAGAACAAGGCCGTATGCCTTGAGGAGTCCGGCGCCTATCTGCACAGCGCGACCGTCACCGTGCCCGCACCCAGCGTGGTCCGGCTCAAGCGATTCGTGCGGGTTCCCTACCGGGGGCCCGTCCCGCTCACCAGGCGGGCGCTCTTCGCGCGCGACGGGGGCCGCTGCATGTACTGCGGCGCCGTCGCCACCAGCGTCGACCACGTCATCCCGCGCAGTCGCGGTGGCCTGCACGCGTGGGACAACGTCGTGGCGTCCTGCCGCCGCTGCAACCACGTCAAGGCCGACCGGCACCTCGGCGAGATCGGCTGGCGCCTGCGCCACAAACCCGCCCCGCCCACCGGCCTGGCCTGGCGCATCATCGGCACGGGCCATAGGGACCCGCGCTGGCTGCCGTACTTGCAGCCGTACGGCGCGGAGGACGCGATGGCCCGGATCGACGGCATCTCCGCCTGACGGTCCGGGCCTTCGCGTACGCCGGGTCGGGCTCGCTCAGCGCACCCAGTTCTTCAGCGACTCGGTGTCCAGGGTGATCCCGACCGGCTCGGGAAGCGCGACCTCCTTGCCGAAGGGCAGCGTCTGCACGGTCTCGTACCGTCCCCCGTCCGGCCGACTGTGCACCTTCACCTCGCAGGCGTCCCGGTCGATCAGGAGGTACACCGGGATGCCCGTCTCGGCGTAGGCCCTGGGCTTCTCGACGCGGTCGCGCCGGTCGGTGTCGGAGTCGTACGAGGTGACCTCGACGACCATGAGGACGGGGGTGGCGTCGGCCCATTCGCCCTGGCCGACGAAGGCCTCCGCCGGGGCCAGTGAGCCGTCCGGTCGGGCGCGACCGCCACGGTATGCCTCGATCACCAGTCCCTGTGTCGGATCCAGCCACAGGTCGGGTCGATGTTGCATGCAAATGCGCGTCAGCCACTGGATGACCCGTCCGTGGTCGCCGTCGGGCACGGCCTTCCCCCCAAGATGTCCGTTGATGAACTCGAGCCGCGCGCCTTCTATGCTCCGGTCGGCGTGGCGGGCGAGTTCCTCGAACTCGGTGACGAGCATCTGCGGCCTGTCAGCGGTCACGGTCACAAGGCTCCTCCGGATCTGCGGGGGTCCACACGCTCAGCGTAGGGGAGATCCGGCCTGCCGGGCGGGGCATCCCACTCGGCGTACACCGTCTTGCCGACGGTCCGCGGCTCCCATCCCCATCGGTCGGCCAGCGCCCCGACCAGCTGAAGTCCCCGCCCGAACTGCTCGTCGGCTGCCCCGACCGGGCGCGGGCGGGGCAGCCGCTCGCCCCGAGGATCGCTCACCTCCACCCGGAGGATCCGGTGGTCGAGTGTGAGGTGCACGCGGACGAGTCGTCCCCGGAGGCTGCCGTGCAGCAGGGCGTTGGTCATCAACTCCGAGACGACGAGGGCCACGTCCCCGGCGAGGTCCGGCCGTCCCCACTCGGCCACGAGCCGCGCGACCCGGCGCCGGGCGAGGGGGACGCTGCGCTGGGTGGGGGTGTAGTCGAGGCGGTCCTCGTGGAGGAGCGGTAGGGGCAAGGGCACGGGTTCTGTCATGGAGAGGTGCCTTCTGGTGTTGGGGGCGGTGGCTCTGCCGTGCCTCCGTGTCGGCAGGACGGTGCACTTCCGCCGGGCGAAGCCGCTGAGTGAGCGACCGGGTGCTCAACGTAGTGGTCTTTGTGTCGCGGGTGCAACTAGTTCGGAGACATTTGTCTCCGTAACGTCTCCACTGGATTGTGTCCGGCAACATGTGGGGGTGACTCGAACCACGCAACTCGGGAACCGGACGTCAACTGTGCTCGGGCGCAGGCTCGGTGGTGAACTCCTGCGTCTGCGGGACGCTGCGGCCAAGACGCAGCAGCAGGCAGCCGAGGTCATCAGTGCGACCAACTCGAAGATCGTCAAGATGGAGCGCGGCTGGGTGCCGATGCGTGATCCGGATATCCGTGCGCTGTGCGAGTTCTATGGCCTGGCGGACCGGAAAGCCGTGGCCCAGCTACTGGAATTGGCCGGGCTGGACCGTGAGAGGCGCAAGGCGAAGGGGTGGTGGCAGGACTCACCCCACCCCGGCGCGCTGACCGAGTACATCGCCATGGAAGACGCTGCCAGTCGCGTACGTACCTGGCAGCTCTCGCTTGTGCCAGGTCTTTTCCAGACCCCTGAATACGCGCGGTCGCTGGCGGTCAGTGAAGGTGTCGGCT
>NZ_JBHYOB010000001.1:416089-482165 GCF_042744565.1 Streptomyces sp. NPDC058812 | reverse complement strand
GGGTCTGGGACGATGCGAGGGCAGCTCGAACGGCTCCTGGAGGTCGCCGAACTGGAGAACGTCCGCCTTCAGGTCCTGCCGTTCCATGCTGGGGGGCACCCGTGCATCACGGGCCCGTTCACCATCTTGTCGTTCAATGAAACCGAGGCGGTGGATGTGGTCCAGGCCGACACCATCGCGTCCAGCGTGTGGGTGGAGAACGAAGCGGCGAGCAGCGAGTACGGCGACCTCTTCGATCGCACGGCCCGGCGGGGCCTGGCGCAGCGTGACTCCACTCGCCTCATCGAGGCCATCCGACAGGAGATGTGACCGGTGTACGAATTCGACTTCGTGAAGTCCAGCTACAGCAACACCTCTGGTGAATGCGTCGAGGTCGCCCTCAACGTTCCCGGGACGGTGGCCGTCCGCGACTCCAAAATCCCCGCCGGCGGGCCGATACTTCGCATCGCGCCGCAGGCCTGGGCTAGGTTCGCGGGGGAGTTGGGGCCGCTGCCCGCTCAGGGGCGGCTCCATGTGAGTGTGTAGCGCCAGAAGAGCCGACGGCGCAGCCGGGCGCCGGGCAGGGCCGTGCGGGCCGCTTCGGTGAGGTAGGAGTAGGGCATGTCGGCCGGTCGGGTCCGGGCGGTCATCGAGGTGGGCGGGGCAGCGCTCCGGCCCCTGTTCTTGAGCCACCCGGTGGCTGCGTTCAGCGGGACGGCGGCCGCGCCGAGGAGGTGGTCCGTGGCGGTCCGCGGCCGGAAGAGGCCGACGACGACCAGGGTGCCGCCGGGAGCCAGGTGCCGGCGGAAGGTGCTGAGGGCCTCGGTGAACGGCAGATGGTGGATGGTGGCGACGCAGGTGATGACGTCGTGCGGTCCGGCGGGGAGTCCCGTCAGGGCGTCCGCGACAGTGAAGGACGCCGCCGTCGCCTCCGGGGTCAGCGCGCGTGCCCGCGAGGTGATCACAGGGTCGGAGTCGACGCCGTGGACTTCGTCGGCGCGGGTGGCGAGAAGCCGAACCAGGTCACCGCTGCCCGAGCCGACGTCCAGCGCGCTGCCGAACCGGCGGGGAAGCTGGCGCAGGATCCAGCGGTGGTAGTGGGCGTTGTGGTCCCAGGGGTGAGCGGCGTTGAACCGGTCGAGTGCCTGGAGGAGCCGATGAGCCAGTGACGCCATGTCATTCCTTAACCGTGAGCACTCATGCCCTTACTGTCCTCAAGCCGCTCCTTTGAGCGCCCAAATGACAGTTACCCGCCGAATGCTCACGTCTTTCGGTACGACCCCCGCCCTCGCCAGGACGGAGGTGCCTCATGGTCCATCACGCGTACCGCAGCTCCCCCGGCCGGACCGAGCGCCCCAGCAGCGGCAGCGCCGTCGCCGCAGCCAGCAGGCAGGACGCGTACACCGCGGGCGCGACCAGCAGGGCTGTCCACGGCACCGAGCCGGCGCCGGTCGCCGTGGAGTACCAGACGCCGACCGCCAGGCCCCCGGCACCGGCCAGCAGCAGGGCGGGCGCGAGCGGGACGGCGGTTTCCATCAGCAGGGCCCGGTTCAGGACCGTACGCGGCACGCCCGCCGCGACCTGGGCGGCCAGGGCCCGGCGGCGGGTGGTCAGCGACTCGGCGGTGCCCACGGCGAGGCCGGAGAGGGTGATCGCGAGGGCGACGAGGACGGCGGCGCCGGTCAGGTCGAGGCCGGTGGTGTAGTAGTCCAGGTCGGCGCCGAGGTGCTCCTCCCGGGAGTGCAGCTCGGTGAGCATCGCGTGCCGGACGCACAGGAAGGCCGTACCGGCGACCGTCACCAGCAGGACCGCGGCATGGGTGCGGGCCGGGGCCCACGGGTCGGCGCGCAGCCGTTCCGCCGCGATCAGCGGGGCCGCGGTCCGGGCCCGGTGGGCGAGCAGCCGCCCGGTGAGCCGCGCCGTGGCCCCGGACAGCCACACCGCACCGGCACCGACCACGATGACGAGGGCGAACACGGTCAGCGGGCCCTGCCGGTAGTCCCGTCCGGCCGAAGCGGAGCCGGTCGTGGCCACGGCGAGCGGTGCCATCACCGCCATCAGCAGGAGCGCGGCCAGGAAGAGGAGCCCGGGGCCACGGCCCGTCGTCGGGCGCGTCCGGCGTACCCAGCCCAGCGGCGAGGCCACCACCCGGCGCAGTGCCAACGCCCCCGCCACCGCGCCCAGCACCGGCACCCCGACGGCGACCAGCGCGATGCCCGCCCAGGTCAGGGCGGTCGGTCGGCTCCACAGGCGCAGCAGGAGCAGGACGGAGAAGACGGTCACCACCGCCGAGCCCGCCAGACACGCGAGCCCGGTCTCCAGCGCCGCGATCCGCCGCACCTGCCAGGGCGTCGCCCCGGCCAGCCGCAGCCCGGCCAGCCGCCGGTCGCGGTGGACGGCGCCGATCCGGGCGCACTGACCGAGGAAGCCCAGCACCGGAACCAGCAGCATCAACAGACTGACGATCACTCCGGCCCGGGTGCCGGGTTCGTTCAGCAGGCCGTGGCCGACGGAGACGGTCAGGCCTCCCTGAAGGGAGGCGAGCGTGACGGCCGCCAGCGCGAAGCCCGTCGCGAGGGCCGCGCCCGTCGCCGTCAGCATGATCCGCCACCACTCCCGCCGGTCCGACCCGCGTACGAGCTGCCGGGCCAGCCGGACGTCCGAGGCCACCGTGCTCACGCCGCCACCTCCAGCGGCGCCACGGCACCGTCCCGCAGCCGCACCTCGCGGTCCGCGTACGCCGCCACCTGGGCGTCGTGCGTGACCAGCAGCACCGCCGTGCCCGACTCCCGGGCCGTGCGCGCCAGCGCCGTCATCACCTGCTCGCTCGCCAGCGAGTCCAGCGCCCCGGTCGGCTCGTCCGCGAAGACCGCCTTCGGCCCGGTGGCCAGCGCGCGGGCCAGCGCCGCCCGCTGTGCCTGCCCGCCGCTCATCTCACCCGGCCGCAGCTCCTCCTGCCCGCGCACCCCGAACCGCTCCAGCCACTCCCCGGCCCGCGCCCGCGCCTCGGTGCGACCGGTGCCGGCCAGCATCAGCGGCAGCGCCACGTTGTCCAACGCCGTCAGCTCCGGGATCAGCTGCCCGAACTGGAAGACCACCCCGAAGTCGGTGCGGCGCAGCTCGCTCAGCCGCTTCTCCGGCAGCTCCTCCAGCCGCTGACCGGCGTACGTCACCGAACCCGCGTCCGGACGGACGATCCCGGCCAGGCAGTGCAGCAGCGTCGACTTCCCGCTGCCGCTGGCCCCGGTGACGGCGAGGATCTCGCCGGCCCGCAGGTCGACCGAGGCGCCGCGCAGGGCCTCCGTCCTGCCGTGGGACTTCACCAGGCCGCGGGCCGCGAGCAGCGGCCCCGCCGTGGTCCCGTTCGTGTCCCCGTTCGTCATGCTGTGCGGACCTCCGCGGTCAGGGTGGTGAGCCGGGCCGCCGTGGTGGTCATCCAACGGAGGTCGGCGTCCAGGTGGTTGAGGGCGTAGTCGGCCGAGAGCACGGTCGTCAGGTCCGTGCCCGGGGCCGTCTTGACCGCCGTGAGCTCCCGCATCCGGCCCATGTGGGCGGCGCGCTGGGCCAGCAGATAGGCGCCCGCGTCGCCGCCGGTGAGGATGGAGACGACGACCTTGGCGAAGATCTCGTTCGTCACGAAGGGCGCCGGCGGTGCGGTCGTGCCCGCCCACCGCGCCAGTTCGCGCGCGCCCTCGTCCGTCGCGCGGTACGCGGTCCGCTCCGGACCGCCGTCCGACACGGTGCCGTCGACCTCCGCCAGACCGTCCCGGACCAGGCGTTGCAGGGTCGTGTAGACCTGCCCGTAGGCCAGCGGACGGGCCTGCGGGAAGCGTTCGTCGTGGCGTCGCTTCAGGTCGTAGCCATGGCTCGGCCCCGAGGCGAGCAGCCCCAGCAGGATGTGACGGGTGCTCATGACGAGCATTATTCACTGAGTACATGTACTGAGTGAATAGCTGGCGGGGAGTGTCCGGTGCGTCGGAACCGGCCGGTTTGCATGATCTTCGGACGGGTTACGTGACTGTTTTGTCCGGGTTGGCGGAGAGTTCGCAAGAATGGAGTGTGACCAGGAGCACGTTGTCGGTGCTGGGGCGCCTGTCCTCGCGCGGACTGGGTAGGGCTGCCGTAACGCGCCAAAAGCGTGCCCGAAACAACGCTCGACGAAGGAGACCCCCGTGGCTGCACTGGCACCGCTTCTGCTCCCGGCCCCGTCCAAACCCGTGGCGGAGCCGTCCACCCCCTGGGCGGAGCCCTCCGCCGCCTCCGACACCCCGCACTACTGCGTCTTCGGCGCCACCGGCAGCTGCGCCGAGGCACCACTCACCAGCGAACCGCCGCTGCCCGACGCCGAGCCCCTCACCAGCGAGTCGCCGTTCGCCGACGCCGTGCCGCTGACCAGCGAGTCCTCGCCCGAACTCACGGCGGACGTGCCGGAGCAGGGCGGCCCCTCCTTCGCCGTCCCGGAACCCACGAGGTCGTAGAGGTCACAGATGCCAGCAGCCCGGCCGGCCGAGCCCCCCACCGAGGACCTTCCCGAGGATCTGACCCGGCTCGCCGCCCTGCACGGCGTCGCCACCTCCTACAGCCCGTCCCCGGACCGCACCGTCGCGGCCTCGGCCACCGCCGTCACCCTCGCGCTGGCCGCCCTCGGCGTGGACACGAGCGCACCGGAGTCCGTACGCGCCGCGCTCGCCGCCCGCGAGTCCGTGCTGCGCGAACGCCTGCTGCCGCCCACCGTGGTCGCGTGGAGCGACGGCGGCACCCCCGCCGCCCTGGCCGCCCTGCCCGAGGGCACCCGGCTGCGCGTCGACACCGAGCAGGGCGAGACCCGTGCCGACGCCGGGCGGCTTCCGGCCGGCGTCCACCGCCTGGCCGCCACCGCGCCCGACGGCCGGACCGCCCTGGCCCACCTGATCGTCGCGCCCGCCCGGCTGCCCGTCCCCGCCACGCGCTCCTACGGACTCCTCGTCCAGCTCTACTCCCTCCTCTCCCGCCGCTCCTGGGGCATGGGCGACCTCGGCGACCTCGGCGAACTGGCCGCCTGGGCCGGACGCGCCCTCGGCGCCGGGTTCGTCCAGGTCAACCCGCTGCACGCGGCCGTGCCCGGCGCGCCCACCGACCCCTCCCCGTACCGCCCCTCCTCGCGCCGCTTCCCCGACCCGGTCCACCTGCGGATCGAGGACGTACCCGAGTTCGCGTACGTCACCGACCACGAGCGGGCCCGGGCCCTCCAGGAGCGGGCCGGACGGCTGCGCGAGGCCGTGCTGGGGAAGGACGCCCTGATCGACCGGGACGCCGTGTGGGAGCTGAAGCGCGAGGCCCTCGAACTGCTCCGCGAGGTCCCCCTCGGACCCGGCCGCCGCGCCGCCTACTGCGACTACCTCGCCGAACAGGGCACGGCCCTGGAGGACCACGCGACCTGGTGCGCGCTCGCCGAGGTCCACGGCTCCGACTGGCACCGGTGGCCCGAGGGCCTGCGCGACCCCCGCTCGGCCGAGACCGACCGCGCCCGCACCGAGCTGATGGACCGCGTCGACTTCCACTCCCGCCTCACCTGGCTCACCGACACCCAGCTCACCGCCGCCCAGCGCACCGCCCGCGAGGCCGGGATGCCGGTCGGGATCGTCCACGACCTCGCCGTGGGCGTGCATCCGCGGGGCGCCGACTCCTGGGCGCAGCAGGAGTACTTCGCCGCAGGCATGTCGGTGGGCGCACCGCCCGACGCCTTCAACGCCCGCGGTCAGGACTGGGGTCTGCCGCCCTGGCGCCCCGACCGCCTCGCCGACTCCGGCTACGCACCTTTCCGGCGCCTGCTGCGGGGCCTGTTCCGTTACGCCGGAGCCCTGCGCATCGACCACGTGATGGGCCTGTTCCGGCTCTGGTGGGTCCCCGAGGGGCACCCGCCCACCGAGGGCACCTACGTCCGCTACGACGCCGAGGCGATGCTCGCCGTCCTGGTCCTGGAGGCGGCGCGGGCCGGCGCCGTGGTCATCGGCGAGGACCTGGGCACCGTGGAACCCGGCGTGCGCGAGGCGCTGCGCGAACGCGGGGTGCTCGGCACCTCCGTGCTGTGGTTCGAGCGCGACTGGGCGGGCGACGGCCGGCCCCTGCCCCCCGAGCGCTGGCGCGCCGACTGCCTGGCCACCGCCACCACCCACGACCTGCCGTCCACCGCCGCCCGCCTCACCGGCGAACACGTCGAACTGCGCGACCGCCTCGGCCTGCTCACCCGCCCGCTGGAGGAGGAGCGGGCCGAGGCGTCGGCGGACACGGCCGAGTGGCTGGACGTACTGGCCCGGCTCGGCCTGCTGCACGGCACCGGCGGCGACACCGGCACCCCCTCCGAGGAGGCCGGCATCCAGGCCGTCCACCGCTTCCTGCTGCGCACCCCCGCCCGCATGGCCGGCATCTGGCTCCCGGACGCCGTCGGCGACCGCCGCCCGCAGAACCTCCCCGGCACCTGGGACCAGTACCCGAACTGGCGCCTGCCCGTCGCCGACGCCGAGGGCCGCCCCGTGACCCTGGAGGACCTGGCCGCCTCGGCCCGGCTGCACGCCCTGATCGACGTCGTACGGGACCGCGCAGGCGACTGAGCGGTCCGCCCGGAGGCAGCTCAGTCGCCGGCTCGGCCCCCGTACGGCACCCCGGGCGCGCGGCCCTTCCGGCCGTTCGCTAACTTTGCACCGTGGACAAGAAGAACGCCCTGCGCGCCGGCGCCCTGGCAGCCGGTACGACGCTGATGATGCTGCTCATGTCGTCCCCCGCGCTCGCGCTGACCCGCGACGACGGCGACGACCCCGGCACGGGCCTGAGCGTCATCGAGACGCTGGGTCTCTACGTCGTGGCCCCGATCGTGCTGTTCGTGGTCATCGCGGGCCTGGTCATGGTCCTGGACAGGTCCAAGGAAGAGCACCGCGTGACCTCCCGCAACATCAAGACCCGGCCCAAGGCCGACGCCAAGGTCTGACGGCTCACCTCAGCTCCGCCGAGGGCGCCGGTCCCACCGCACGTACGCGCGTCAGCCGTGTGCGGGCGGGACCGGCGCCCTCGGCGTGCGTGTGACGGGCGCGGCGGCCGGGCAGGAGTGAGCAGCGTGCGGCGCGCGTGCGCACCCCACAGGAGGCCACATGAACGGCACCCGCCCCGTGATCGTCGTCGGCTCCGGCCCCACCGGCCTCCTTCTGGCCGGTGACCTGGCCGCCGCCGGCGTCTCCGCCACCCTCGTCGAGAAGCGCCCGCACCGGATCAGCAACCTCTCCCGCGCCTTCGCCGTGCACGCCCGCACCCTCGAACAGCTCGACGCCCGGGGGCTCGCCGACGAGCTGGAAGCCGTGGGCCAACCCCTCGACCGACTCGGCCTCTTCGGCCGGCTCACCGTCGACCTCGGTGCCCTCCCCTCCCGCTTCAACCACCTCCTCGTCGTCCCGCAGTACGAGGTGGAGAAGGTACTGGAGCGGCACGCGGTGGAGGCGGGGGTGGAGTTCCGGTACGAGACCGAGGTGACCGGCCTGGCCCAGGACGCCGGCGGCGACGCGGACCCGGACGACGGCGTGACCGTCGAGGTCCGCGGCCCGGACGGGGAGGCGGCGACCCTGCGGGCGGCGTACGTCGTCGGCGCCGACGGGATGCGCAGCACCGTGCGCGAGGCCATCGGGCTGCCCTTTCCCGGCCGCTCCGTCATCAGGTCCGTCGTGCTCGCCGACGTACGGCTCGCCGAGCCGCCGGAGACACTGCTCACCGTCAACGCCGTCGGGGACGCCTTCGCCTTGCTCACGCCGTTCGGCGACGGGTACCACCGGGTGATCGGCTGGCACCGCGGCCGGAACGTCCCCGACAGCGAGCCGCTCGGCCTCGACGAGATCAAGGAGATCACCCGGCTCGCCCTGGGCCGGGACTTCGGGATGCGCGACGCCCGCTGGATGTCCCGCTTCCACAGCGATGAACGCCAGGCGCCCGCCTATCGCGTGGGCCGGGTCTTCCTCGCCGGTGACGCGGCGCACGTGCACACCCCGGCCGGCGGTCAGGGCATGAACACCGGACTCCAGGACGCGGCGAACCTGAGCTGGAAGCTGGCGGCCGTACTGCGCGGGCACGCCGGACCCGAGCTGCTGGACACCTACCAGGCCGAGCGGCACCCCGTCGGCAGGTCGGTGCTGCGCAGCAGCGGCGGGCTCGTGCGCCTCGCCATGGCCAAACGCCCCTGGGCACTGGCGCTCCGGGCGGCGATCACCACCGTCCTCGACCACGTGGGCCCCGCCCGCCGCCGGGCGGCCGGCCAGATCACCGGCATCGGCTACCGCTACCCCGCACCCCGCGGTGCCCACCGGCTGACCGGCACCCGTGTTCCCGACGTGGCCCTCGCGGGCGGCGGCCGGCTGTACGAGGCGCTGCGCGGGGGCCGGTTCGTGCTGATCACCCCGGGGCCGCCCCCGAAGGCGACGGACCGGCTGGCCGTGGAGCGCTGGGCGAGCGGACGGCGTACGGCGGTGCTGGTACGGCCCGACGGCTACGTGGCCTGGGCGGCGGACGGCGCGGACGCGGCGGAGACCGAGGCGGCCCTCGCCGCGTACGTGGGCTGAGCGGGCCGCCTACTTCTCGGTGCCGGCGAGCAGGTCCCGCAGCAGGTCGGCCAGTTGGGCGGCCCGTCCGTCGTCGAGGGCGGACAGGGCCTCCGTCTGGGCGGCGAGGCCCGCGCCGACCGCCTCGTCGATCAGCTCCAGCCCCCGGTCGGTGAGCGTGACCCGCAGTCCCCGGCGGTCGTGCGGGTCGGGGGAGCGGCGCAGCAGTCCGGCCCGTTCGAGTTTGTCGAGGCGGCCGGTCATGCCGCCGGTGGTGAGCATCAGCGTGGCCGAGAGCTGCCGGGGGGAGAGCGTGTAGGGCTCGCCGGAGCGGCGCAGCGTGGCCAGGGCGTCGAACTCCCCGCGGGAGATCCCGAAGCGCGCGTACGCCTTCTCCATCCGGTCGCCCATCGCGCGGGCGAGCCGGAAGACGCGGCCGAACACCTCCATGGCGGCCGTGTCCAGGTCGGGCCGCACCGCCGCCCACTGGTCGATGATCGCGTCGACGGGGTCCTTGGGCGGCTCGGAGCGTTCAGTCATGCCACGAGTATCGGGACGACTCCGCTCGGCCGCAAGAAAGTAGCTTGACCGAATCTTACTTAGAACTAAGCTACTTTTCATTGAGCTTCTCGCTCACCCGTCTCCCGAAGGGTGCCCTCATGGTCGCCGGCCGCCCCACCCTCATCGCGCTCACCGCCCTCGCCCCCGTCTCCTGGGGCACCACCTACGCCGTGACCACCGAGTTCCTGCCGGTCGACCGGCCCCTGTTCACCGGGCTGACGCGGGCCCTGCCCGCCGGTCTGCTGCTGCTCGCCATCGCCCGGGTGCTGCCGCGCGGCGCCTGGTGGTGGAAGGCGGCGGTGCTGGGCGCGCTGAACATCGGGGCCTTCTTCCCGCTGCTGTTCCTCTCCGCGTACCGGTTGCCGGGCGGCATGGCCGCCGCGGTCGGCTCGGTCGGCCCGCTGATCGTCGTCGGGCTCTCGGCGCTGCTGCTCGGGCAGCGGCCCACCGCCCGGTCCGTGCTCACCGGCGTCGTCGCCGCGTTCGGCGTCAGTCTGGTGGTGCTGAAGGCGGCCGGGGCGCTGGACGCGCTCGGCGTGCTGGCGGCCCTCGCGTCCACCGCCTCCATGTCGGCCGGCGTCGTGCTCACCAAGCGGTGGGGCCGCCCGGACGGTGTCGGCCCGCTCGCGCTCACCGGCTGGCAGTTGACCGCCGGCGGCCTGCTCATCGCGCCGCTCGCCCTCCTGGCCGAGGGTGCCCCGCCCGCGCTGGACGGCCCGGCGGTCGGCGGCTACCTCTACCTGGCGCTGGCCAACACGGCGGTGGCGTACTGGCTCTGGTTCCGCGGCATCGGCCGGCTCTCCGCCACCCAGGCCACCTTCCTCGGTCCGCTCTCGCCGCTGACCGCCGCCGTCGTCGGCTGGGCGGCGCTCGGCCAGGCGCTGACGCCGGTGCAACTGGCGGGTATGGCGCTGGCGTTCGGGGCGACGGCCGCGGGGCAGCTCGCACCGCGCGCGAAGGCGGCCGAACCCTCCGTACCTTTCCGTTCTCCTTTCCGTTCTCCTTTCAGTTTTCCTTCAAAGAACAGTCGAAAAGATTCGATGGACCTGACGGGTCCGGTGCTGCGACGGTAGTTCCACCGCGATCGTCGCCCCGCCGAAAGGACCTCCGTGGCCGTAGCCGACCCCCGGACCAGCACCACCCCCGCTCACACACCCGCCGGGGCCCCCGCCGCCCCCGTCGCCCTCGGCATCGGGCTCGCCGTACTCGCCACCCTCGTCTGGTCCGGGAGCTTCGTCACCTCCCGGGCCCTCGGCGACAGCGTGCCGCCCGTCCAGCACGCGTTCTGGCGCTGGGTCGTGGCCCTGGCGGTCGTCGCCCCCTTCGGCGCCCGGCGGGCCTGGCGGCAACGCGCGCTGATCCGGCGTCACCTCGGCTTCGTGCTCCTCGCCTCCCTCCTCGGCGTGACCGTCTACAACACCCTGGTCAACCAGGCCGGCGTCACCACCCCCGCCGCCAACATGGGCATGATCATGGCGGCGTCCCCCGTCCTGATGGCGGTCATCGAGCGGGCGGGCGGCGTACGGCTCGGCGCCCGCCGGGTCGCCGGGCTGCTCGTCGCCTGCGCGGGCGTGCTCCTGCTGGTCTCGGGCGGGGCGTCCTTCTCGGTCGGCGACCTGTGGATGATCGCCGCCGCCTGCTGCTTCGGGTCGTACAGCGCGCTGCTGCGCCGCAGGCCCGCCGGTCTGGACGGAACGGGGTTCCTCTTCACCACGTTCCTGTTCGGCACGGTCCTGCTGCTGCCCGCCCAGGGCGTCAGCCTCGCCGTCCAGGGCGGCTTCAGCCCGACCCCGGACACCGTCCTGCCCCTCCTCTACGTCGGTGTCGCCTCCTCCGCGGTCGCCTTCTTCGCCTGGAACAAGGCGATCTCCCTGATCGGCCCGTCCCGCGCCGGGGTCGTCTACTACCTCCAGCCGGTGTGCGTCGCCCTGCTGTCCTGGGCGCTGCTCGCCGAGCCGACCGGCTGGGCGCAGGCGGGCTGCATGGCGCTGATCCTCGGCGGCGTCGTCCTCGGCGCGGCCACGGGGACCGGGCCGCGTCGATGACGGGGGCCGCCCGCGGATAGGTTGCCGCCATGGCCGACTGGGACATCCGCAAGCTGCAGATCCTGCGGACGCTGCGGGAACGGGGCACGGTGACCGCGACGGCGGAGGCGCTGCGCATGACGCCGTCCGCCGTCTCCCAGCAGCTGACGAACCTCTCCAGACAGCTCGGGGTGGAGCTGCTCCAGGCCCAGGGCAGACGGGTCCGGCTGACGGACGCGGCCCGGCTGGTGCTGCGGCACGCCGAGGCGGTGTTCGAGCAACTGGAACGCGCCGACGCCGAGCTGGCGGCCTACGTCCATGGAGAGGCCGGCGAGGTGCGGGTCGGCGCCTTCTCCACCGCCGTACCCGCCCTCGTCGTACCGGCCGTCACCGCGCTGCGGGCGACACACCCGGGGGTCGTGGTGCGGGTGCGGGAGGCCGAGGCGCAGGAGGCGTACGAGCTGCTGGCCGCCGGTTCGGTGGACCTCGCGTTGTCACTGGCCGCGCAGGCGCCGAGCGCCGCCGACCCGCGCTTCACCCGCGTCCCGCTCCTCGCCGACCCGCTGGACGTCGCGCTGCCCGGCGACCACCCACTGGCCCGCGCGGACGGGCTGCGGCTGGCCGACCTCGCCGCCGAGCCGTGGATCTTCGGCGGCAGCGGGCCCTGGTCCGACATCACGCGCGGAGCCTGCGAGGCGGCCGGGTTCCGGCCCGACCAGGCCCACGCGGCGGCGGGCTGGACGGCGATCCTCGCGATGGTCGAGGCGGGCATGGGCGTCGCCCTGGTACCGCGCATGGCGGCCGTGCCGCGGGACGGGGTCGTGATGCGCGAACTGCACGCCGACCGCCCGGTGCGGCACGTCGTCGCGGCGGTGCGCCGGGGTGCGGCGGAGGGAACGGCGGTGGGCAGGGTGCTGGGTGCGCTGCGGACGGCCGCCGCCCCCGACTCCGGCGGCCGTCAGGCCGCCCCGCCCGCCGGGTAGGCACTCAGCATGGTGTCGAAGTAGCCCTCCACGTCACCCTCCAGGTAGTCCGGCAGGTGGTCCAGGAACGCCCGCAGGGCCGGCAGGGCGTTGTGCCGGTCCAGGTCGGCCTGGGAGCGCCAGACCTCGTAGAGGAAGAACCGGCCGTCCTCGTGCTCGTGCAGGTGGTACTGGAGGTTCCCCTCCTCCCGCCGGGTGGGCTCGACGAAGGACGTGAGGATCCGTCTGACCTCGTCGGCCCGCTCGGGCCGGGGGCGCAGGAAACCGTAGAGGGACAGAGGCGTTCGCGGTGTGGTCATGCCCCGACCGTAGAATCTCCCACCGGTGTGAGGTTCAAGTCCGTCGGGTGTGAGGTGGGACACGGTGGGGCACATGAGGATCGGTGAACTGGCCCGCGTGACCGGCGTGAGCGTCCGCCTGCTGCGGTACTACGAGGAGCAGGGGCTGCTCGCCCCGCACCGAGCGGGAGGCGGCCACCGCCACTACACCGAAGCGGCGGTCACCGAGGTCGCGCGCATCCGTACCCTGCTGGCCGCCGGGCTCCCGACGAGAGTCATCCGCGAGCTCCTCCCCTGTCTCCTGGGCGACGGCCCCGAGGTCGACGTCTGCGTCCAGGACCGGCTGCGGGAGCGACTGGCCGACCTGGACGCCCGGATCACCGGTCTGCAACAGGCCCGCGCGGCGCTCGGCGAGCTGCTGGACGCCTCCGTGCGCGCGGCGGCCTGACCCCCGCCGGAGAACGGGAAGGGGCGCCCGGTGCGACAGGGCACCGGACGCCCCCGAGGACGTAGCGCCTACTCGCCGGCCGCCGCGTCCGCCGCCTGCGCCCGCAGCGCGCGCTCGACGCCCGAACGGGACTCCGAGACCAGTCGGCGCAGGGCCGCGTTCGGCTCGGCGGAGAACAGCCAGGCGTCGGTGCGGTCCAGGGTCTCCTGGGACACCTGCACCGCCGGGTACAGGCCGACCGCGATCTGCTGGGCCATCTCGTGCGAACGGGACTCCCAGGCACCCTTGAGCGCCTCGAAGTACCGCTCCGTGTACGGCGCCAGCAGCTCACGCTGGTCGGTCTGCACGAAGCCGGCGATGACCGCCTCCTGCACGGCGTTCGGCAGCTTGTCGGACTCCACGACCGACTCCCAGGCCTCCGCCTTGGCCGCCTCGGTCGGACGGGCGGCACGCGCGGTGGCCGCGTGGCGCTCACCGGCGGCCGTCTTGTCCCGCTCGTACTCGCTCTGGATCTCCGCGCCGCCGAACCGGCCCACCGCCGCCAGCCGCTGCACGAACGCCCACCGCAGCTCGGTGTCGACGGCGAGGCCCTCGACGGTCTGCGTGCCGTCGAGCAGCGCGTCGAGCAGGTCCAGCTGCTCCGGCGTCCTGGCCGTCGCCGCGAACGCGCGCGCCCACGCCAGCTGGTGGTCGCTGCCCGCCTCGGCGGCCCGCAGGTGGGCCAGCGTGGCCTCCGTCCAGCGGGTGAGCAGTGCCTCGCGGGCGGTCGGGGCGGCGTACTGGTCGATGGCCAGCTTCACCTGGCGGTGCAGCGACTGCACCACGCCGATGTCGGACTCCTTGCCGATGCCGGACAGGACCAGGGAGAGGTAGTCGCGGGTCGCCAGCTCCGCGTCCCGGGTCATGTCCCACGCCGACGCCCAGCACAGCGCGCGCGGCAGCGACTCGGTGAAGTCGCCGAGGTGCTCGGTGACGACGGCGAGGGACTGCTCGTCGAGGCGGACCTTGGCGTACGACAGGTCGTCGTCGTTGAGGAGTACGACCGCCGGACGGCGCTTGCCGACGAGCTGCGGTACGGCCGTCAGCTCGCCGTCCACGTCCAGCTCGACGCGCTCACCGCGCACCAGCTTGCCGCCGGCGTCGAGGTCGTAGGCGCCGATCGCGATGCGGTGCGGGCGCAGCGTGGACTGGCCCTTCGCGCCGGCGGGCAGGGCGGGCGCCTCCTGGCGGACGGCGAAGGAGGTGATGACACCCTCGGCGTCGGTCTCGATCTCCGGGCGCAGGACGTTGATGCCCGCCGTCTCCAGCCACGCCTTCGACCAGGTCCTCAGGTCGCGGCCGGAGGTCTCCTCCAGGGCGCCCAGCAGGTCGGACAGGCGGGTGTTGCCGAACGCGTGCCGCTTGAAGTACGCCTGCACGCCCCGGAAGAACGCGTCCTGGCCGACGTACGCGACGAGCTGCTTGAGCACCGAGGCGCCCTTGGCGTACGTGATGCCGTCGAAGTTGACGAGCACGTCGTCCAGGTCGCTGATGTCCGCCATGATCGGGTGCGTGGACGGCAGCTGGTCCTGCCGGTACGCCCAGGTCTTCATCTGGTTGGCGAACGTCGTCCACGAGTGCGGCCACTTCGAGCCGGGCGCGTCGGCCTGGCAGGCCGCCTCGGCGTAGGTGGCGAACGACTCGTTCAGCCACAGGTCGTTCCACCACTCCATGGTGACCAGGTCGCCGAACCACATGTGGGCCAGCTCGTGCAGGATCGTCGCGGCCCGCACCTCGTACGCGGCGTCCGTCACCTTCGAGCGGAACACGTACTGGTCGCGGATGGTCACCGCGCCCGCGTTCTCCATCGCGCCCGCGTTGAACTCGGGCACGAAGAGCTGGTCGTACTTCTTGAACGGGTACTGGTAGTCGAACTTCTCCTGGAACCACTCGAAGCCCTGCCGGGTCACCTCGAAGATGGCGTCCGCGTCGAGGTGCTCAGCGAGCGAGGGCCGGCAGTAGATGCCGAGCGGGACGGACTGGCCGTCCTTCTCGTACACGCTGTGCACGGAGTGGTACGGGCCGACGATCAGCGCCGTGATGTACGACGAGATGCGCGGGGTCGGCTCGAAGACCCAGACGTTGTCCTGCGGCTCCGGGGTGGGCGAGTTGGAGATGACCGTCCAGCCCTCGGGCGCCTTCACGGTGAACTGGAAGGTCGCCTTGAGGTCCGGCTGCTCGAAGCTCGCGAAGACGCGGCGCGCGTCCGGCACCTCGAACTGGGTGTACAGGTAGGCCTGGTCGTCGACCGGGTCGACGAACCGGTGCAGGCCCTCGCCGGTGTTGGTGTACGCGCAGTCGGCGACCACGCGCAGGATGTTGCGCCCCGGCAGCAGCCCCGCCAGGGCGATGCGGGAGTCCTGGAACACCTCGGCGGCGTCGAGGGAGTCGCCGTTCAGCGTCACCTCGTGGACCGTCGGCGCGACCAGGTCGATGAAGGACTCGCCGCCGCCCTCCGCGACGTCGAAGCGCACCGTGGTCACGGACCGGTAGGTGCCGCCCTCCTGCGCGCCGGTGAGGTCGAGATCGATCTCGTACGAGTCAACGGTCAGCAGCGTCGCCCGCTGCCGCGCCTCTTCGCGAGTCAGGTTTGTGCCAGGCACGCGGTCATCTCCTCGTTATGTGTGGGTTGCGCCATCCTTCCACGTGGCCCGCACGGAACGCGATGTCCATTTTCCGCCGGTGGACGGGCCGGGCGGGCGCGAGTCTGGAGGGCATGCAGCACGACACCGCACGGCCGATTCCGCCGGCCGCCCTGAAGGAACTGCGCACCGCCGACGACGCGGGCCGCGTGCCCGCCCCGTTCACCGACGACGAGGGCGGCGCGCCCCTGCGCTGCTGCCTGCGCCGCAGCCGCCCCGGTGAGCTGATCGCCCTGGTCTCCTACGCCCCGCTGCGCCGCTGGGCGGCCGGGACGGGCGCCGACCCGGGCGCGTACGACGAGCAGGGCCCGGTCTTCGTCCACGCGGAGGAGTGCGGGGGACCGGATACGGACGGCCTCCCCTTCACGGACTCGCACCGCGTCCTGCGCCGCTACTCGGCCGACGGGCGCATCCTGGGCGGGCGGCTGGTCGAGGGCGCCGACGCCTTGGCACCCGCCCTCCGGGAAGCGTTCGACGACCCGGCCGTGGCGTTCGTCCACGTCCGGGCCGTCGAGTACGGCTGCTTCCTCTACGAGGTGAGGCGGGGCTGGCCCCAGGGGCCTGGCTAGCCCTTCAGCTCCGCTGCCACCAGCTCCGCGATCTGCACCGCGTTCAGGGCCGCGCCCTTGCGCAGGTTGTCGTTGGAGACGAACAGGGCGAGGCCGTTGTCCACGGTCTCGTCCTGGCGGATGCGGCCGACGTACGAGGGGTCCTGACCGGCCGCCTCCAGCGGGGTCGGCACCTCGGTGAGCGCGACGCCCGGGGCGCCGGCCAGCAGCTCCTTGGCGCGCTCGACGCTGATCGGGCGGGCGAAGCGGGCGTTGATCTGGAGGGAGTGGCCGCTGAAGACGGGCACGCGCACGCAGGTGCCGGAGACCTTCAGATCGGGGATCTCCAGGATCTTGCGGGACTCGTTGCGGAGCTTCTGCTCCTCGTCCGTCTCGTGCAGGCCGTCGTCCACGATGGAGCCGGCCAGCGGCAGCACGTTGTACGCGATCGGCGCCACGTACTTGTCCGGCTTCGGGAACTCCACCGCCGAACCGTCGTGGGTGAGCTTGGGGGCGTCCGCGCCGACCTTCTGGACCTGCTCGAACAGCTCGTCCACGCCGGCCAGGCCGGAACCGGACACGGCCTGGTAGGTGGCGACGACCAGCGCTTCCAGGCCCGCCTCCGTGTGCAGCGGACGCAGGACCGGCATCGCGGCCATCGTGGTGCAGTTCGGGTTGGCGATGATGCCCTTGGGGCGATCGGTGATCGCGTGCGGGTTCACCTCGGACACCACCAGCGGGACCTCGGGGTCACGGCGCCAGGCGGAGGAGTTGTCGATCACGACCGGGCCCTGGGAGGCGACCTTCTCGGCCAGCGCCCTGGAGGTGGCGCCGCCCGCCGAGAACAGCACGATGTCCAGGTCGGAGTAGTCGGCGGTGGCCGCGTCCTCCACCGTCACGCCGTCCAGCTCCTTGCCGGCGCTGCGGGCCGAGGCGAACAGACGCAGCTCGGTGACCGGGAAGTTCCGTTCGGTGAGGATCCTGCGCATGACCGTGCCGACCTGACCGGTGGCTCCGACGATTCCGACCCTCACGGTGACTCCTTCTCCGTTTGTGCGCGTGTCTTCACGCGCGCTTTGCTCGGCCGAGACTTTTCCATCATGGGGCGAAGCCCGGCCCACCTGTCCAATTCTTTGCGCGGTATGCCCGCACCCTGGGACGCGGCGGCCGGGACAGCGGGCGCGGTCCTTCGGCGGCAACCCCGGCTGAGCTGCATGGATTCGCCTCTACCGGGCCCCGCGCCGCAAGCTGTGCTGTTCCGCCCCTGCCCATCCCTGCCCACCCCACACGACGATGTGACGTACGCCTCGCACCGGGTGTCCGCCTGCCGGGCGAACGTTTCGGGCCCCGCCGGCGTCATAGGGGAAACGTGGCTGGGGGAGGGGTGGCTGTGCTGCGCAGAAAGGCCCGCCGCGGCCAGGGGGACGGCGTACTCGACGATCCCCTGGACGCGGCCCAGGAACGCCGGGTGCGGGCGGTGCTCGCACTGGGCGGCGTGCCGCAGGCGGACCTGCCGGACGGGGTGCAGCAGGTCCGCCTGCGGCTGCTGGAGCGGACGGCGAGCGGACGCGAGGCGCCGCGCGACGTGTCGGCGTGGGCGGCGGTCGTCGCCTCCAACCTGGCCATGGACTGGCACCGGGCCAGGCGCCGCCAGGACCGGCTCGGCGAGCGCCTGGCCGCGCTCCGCCAGGCGGAGCACCCCTCCGGGGAGGACACCAGCCTGCTCTCCCTCGCCGTCGCCCAGGGCCTGGACGAGCTGCCCGACGCCCAGCGCCAGGTCCTCGTCCTGCGTTTCTACGCCGACCTGCCGGTGCGCGGCATCGCCGAGGAGCTGGGCATCCCCGAGGGCACGGTCAAGAGCAGGCTGCACACGGCGGTACGGGCGCTGCGGGCCCGCCTGCACGAGGACGAGGTGGTGTGAGATGGCCGCCGAACAGCATCCCGGTGGGTACGACGCGCTGATGGCCGCGATCACGGGCGAACCGCCGCCGCCCGGGGCGGGCGCGGACGCCGATGCGGAGTACCGGTCGGCGGCGGCCGACGTGGCGCTGCTGCGCGAACAGCTGGGGATCGTCGGACGGTCGCTGAGCGAGCCGCTTCCCGGCCCCGAGGTCTCCACGGCGCGGGAGCCCGCTCGCCGCCCCCGGCGCCGGCCGCTCGCCGTCGCCTTCGGCGCCCTCGCGGTGGCATGCGCCGGCGTGGTGGTGACGGGGCTCGGCTGGCTGGTGGTGCAGGGCGGGAACCGAGCCGAAGACGCGGCGAGCGGCAAGGCCGCGGCGAGCGACGAGCAGGCGGGCTCCGCCGAGTCCGGCGGCGTCGCCTTCGGCAGCCCCCGCTACCTCGCCTGTGCCCGTCTGGTGGCCGAGGGCACGGTGGCCGGCGCCGAACCGGTGCCGGGGGCCGGGCAGCACCGGATCACCCTGGACGTGACCCGCTCCTACAAGCCGCGGGAACGGCCGGGGAAGGCGGGCGAGCGGATCACGTTCGTCCTGGACGACACCACCGCCCGGCTCGTCGAGGGCGACCGCGCGCTGATCGGCATCCCCCGGTACGGCGACAGCCCGGACGCCGTGATCACCGGCGAGGAGGCCATCGCCACCGAACGCGCCTGGATCACCGCGTCCCTGCCCGAGGCCCGCGCCCTCACCTGCGACTGACCCCCGGCACGCGGAAAGGGCGGGCGCCCCGCGGAGCGCCCGCCCACCCCGGTGCCGCACCGGACTACGGCACGACCTTCCCGATCCGTACGCTGCCGAGGCCCGCGGCCGTGCCGTGGGCGTTGACCAGCTGGACCTGCCCGAAGAACTCACGGCCCTCCGGAGCGGCGGCCAGCGCCGTGACGCTGCCGGAGACCGTCGCCGAGTCGCCCGTGCCGAGCTTCACCGGCGCCGAGCCGTCCACGGTGACCGAGCCGAGGGACGCGGCGAAGTACACGTCCCGGTAGTCGTACTCCGTGCTGCCCGACGGCACCGCGTAGCCCACGACCTCGACGGTGTAGGAACCGGCGGCCGGCTTCGGCACGGAGACCGTCTCCTCCGAGTCGCCGTCGGCGGACTGGCCGACGACGTTGCCGTCCTTGTCGTAGACCGTCAGGTCCAGGTCGGCGGCCGCGTCGGAGACACCGCCGATGGCCACGTCCAGCGACTCGGCGCCCTCGGGCACCTCGACCGTCGACGTGGACGTCTCACCCTGCTTGATCGACGGGCGGGACGTCTCGGCCGAGCCGAGCGGGCCGCCGACCAGCTTGCCCTCGATCGGACCGTACTGGTTCGTCACCTTCCAGGAGGCGGAGGCCGGGGTACCGACCTTGGCCTCGGGCACGGTCACGACCTCCGGGTCGAAGGTGGCGCCGAGGACGGTGACGTCCAGCTGGTACGGGTTGTCCAGCAGCGGCGAGGTGCGCCGCGACTCGACCTCGATCTCCCAGACGCCGGGCTGCGGGTCGGCGTACGCGCGCACGTCGGGCCGGCAGCCGTTGCCGTCGAGGTAGTTGTTGTAGCAGTACGGCGTGGAGGTGCTGTCGACCGGGACGCCGTACGGGTGGATGGCGATGAACCGGGTCTGGCTCCCGTCCTTCAGCCCGCTCATCGCCACCTCGAGCGCCTTCGCGCCCTCGGGGACGGTCACGAAGTACGACTCGGTGTCGTTGCGCTGCACGGAGTCCTTCGCGGAGAAGTCGTACGCCAGCGGGGCCGAGGCCACGACCGTGGTCAGGACCAGCTTGTCGGTGCCCTCGGTGCGCGGGTCGTCGACCTCGAGGATCGCGCTCTTGAGGCCCTCGGAACGCGGCTTCGCCTGCACCTTGACGGTCACCGGCTCGTTCAGCGGCAGCTTCACCTCGCCGGAGCCGACGATGCGGAAGGTGCGGCCGGCGTTGTTCTCGAAGTGCAGCTCGTGCCGGATCGCCCGGTCCTCGCCGGAGGTGCGGGTGAGCGTGATCTCGTAGGTCTTCCGCTCGCCCGCCTTCAGGCCGCCCTCACGGTCGTAGAGGCCGGTGCCGTGGCCCGGCGTCTTCAGGAACTGGTCGATCGCGGTGTCGACCGGTGCCTTGACCGTGTACTCGTGGGCGGTGGCGCCCTTGCGGATCGATCGCCAGGCGTCGGGGATGTTGATCAGGCCCGCGCCCTCTTCGTACGCCTGCACGCCCTTGATGTGGTCGGCGGTGGAGGTCAGCGCCGTGCGCAGCTTCGCCGGGGGCAGGTCGATGTCCGCCTGCTCGGCGGCGGACAGCAGCAGCGCCGAGGCGCCGGCGGCCTGCGGGGACGCCATCGAGGTGCCCTGGAGCATGCCGTAGCCGGCGGGGAGGTCGTAGCCCGCCTCCGGGACCGGGGCGCCGGGCGCCCAGGTCTGGATGGTGTTGACCGCCGCGCCGGGCGCGGTCAGCGTCGGCGTGAAGCCGCCGTCCTCACGCGGGCCGCGCGAGGAGAACGGCATCATGGCGTACTTGGTCCTCACCGCGGAGCCGTAGTTGGCGGCCCAGGTCTCGCGGGAGATGGACGCGCCGACCGAGATCACCTTGTCGGCCAGGGACGGGTCGCCGATGGTGTTGGCGCCGGGGCCGGAGTTGCCCGCGGAGATCACCAGCTGGACGCCGTAGGTGTCGATGAGCCGCGTGTACAGCTCGGCGCGCGCGTTGTTGCCGTCGTTCAGCGCGGGGAGGCCGCCGATCGACATGTTGACGATGTCGACGCCACGGTTGACGACGAGGTCGATCATGCCCTCGGTGAGCGCGACGTTGGTGCAGCCGCCGCTCCAGGTGCAGGCCCGGGACGAGACGATCTTCGCGCCGGGCGCGGCACCGTCCATCCGGCCGCCGAACAGGCCGTTGGCGGCGGCGAGTCCGGCCACGTGCGAGCCGTGCGAGCCCTCGATGACGCCGATGTTGACGAAGTCGGCCTTGGCGCCGGCCGCGTTGTGGACGACGTCCTCGCGGATCTCGACGACGAACGGCTGGCGCTCGGCCACGTCCGTCTTCGGGTCGTCGGTGCCGAAGTACCCGATCTGGAAGCCGTCCTTGTACGGCTTCATCGGGGTGTCGTCGGCGAAGTCGTGGTTGTCGTTCAGGTCGACGCGGACCGTGCCGGCCTTCGCGTCGTAGAGGACGCCCCAGGAGTCGGTGGTGTCGCCGTCCCGGTTGGCGTCGCCCGCGGCGTCACCGCCGGTGGTGTACGACTCCAGGAAGGTGCTCACCTGGTACGAGCCCGCGGGCGCCGTCCACGTCTCGCCGCCGAAGGTGAAGGTCGGTCCGGAGACGGAGGTGAGCATGGGGCGCCAGGTGCGGTCGCCGTCGACGACCGGGTCGGTGGCGGTGACCCAGTCGACGATCTTGCGCTCGCCGGTGGTGGTCTTCTGCAGCGCCGGGTGGGCGAGGTCGACGCCCGAGTCGAGGATGCCGATGGTGACGCCGCGGCCGTCGGCCTTCGGGTACTTCTTCACGAAGTCGACGGCGCCCGTCTCGAAGGACGGGTTGTACGGGTTCTCGGCGGGAGTCCGGCGGTCCGGCGCGGGGTAGGAGCGGCCCTTGTGGTGTTCGGCGCCCTTCGCCCGGTCGGCGCCCGGCGTCGGGTCGTCCAGCGGGATCTCGTCGCGCAGGTCGATGCCGTGCACGGAGGAGAGCTTCGCGGCGGCGGCGATGGCCGAGTCCGCCTTGGCGGTGGGCACGGTGGCGCGGACGTAGCCCAGCTCGTCGTACGTCCGGCCGACGGAGCCGCCGCCGACCGCGTCCAGCTTCCGCGCCACCTGCTCGGTCTGGCCCGGCGCGGTGGCGACCATCATCGTGACGTTCTTCGTGCCGTCGGCCTTCGCCTCGGCGAGCAGGTCCGCGTCGTCCGAACCGAGCTTGTCGTGGGCGGACTTGACGGAGGCGTCGGCGGGGGCGTCGACGGGGGGAGTGGTCCCGGGGCCGTCGGCGGCCAGAGCCATGGGTATCGGCCCGACGGCGCAGAGCGCGGCGACGAGGCCCGTGGCCACGGCGACGCGGGCCGCGCGTCTCGCGCCCGGTATCGGTTCGCGCTGGGGGGTGTGGGTCATCGGCATCCCTTGTAGGTAAAGGAACATGCGTGAACGACCGGGGCCGATCGGTCCTGGCCGCGGCAGTCCGGAATCCGATCCCGGACGACCGCTCAGCCTTACGTAAGGGTTCGCTGTTTGGGGAGAGTTGTCCGGGGCGGGATGGAGCCATGGCGTACTTCCGCCATACGCCATCGGGGACACAAGGGACGGGCTGTGACAATCCTGCGAGCCGCGCCCGGGTCGTGGCCGGACGGGTTAACGTCCCGGAGTGCTGCGCAAACTGAGGGTGGCGGCCTACGCCGTATGCGTCCGCGACGGACAGGTACTGCTCGCCCGGTCACCGGGCCCCGGCGGGGTCCCCGAGTGGGTGCTGCCGGGCGGCGGCACGGAACACGGCGAGGATCCCCACGACACCGTCGTGCGCGAGGTCGAGGAGGAGACCGGCTACCGCGTCGAGCCCACCGCCCTGCTCGGCGTCGGCTCCCACCGCGTCACCCGCCCGAGCCGCGTCGGACTCGGAGGACTGCTGCGGCGAACCGTCGACCAGCACGGCGTACAGCTCGTCTACGAGGTCCGGGTCACCGGCGGTGACCTGCGGTTCGAGGTCGGTGGCTCCACGGACCTGGCGGCCTGGCAGGACCTGACCGCCGTCCCGGGGCTGACCCGGGTGCCGATGGTCGACATCGGTCTGCGGCTGTGGCGGGAGAGGCCGCCGTCGGGACGGGTGGAACGCCCGCGGGCCGAGGAGGGCTGAATCGCGCTCAACCACCCCGGGGCGCGGCAACCTTCACGCCGTCCGTCCGGTCCCTCCCCCCGACCGACGCACGAGGCGTTCCACGCACGAGGCGTTCCACGCACGAGGAGGGGCCACCGGCACAGCGGTGGCCCCGGTGGCCCCTCCTCTCCCCTCCTGGTGACCGCCCCGGTCCGTCACTACTGGGGCAGCACCACGACATGCGCGGCGGGTTCCCGGTCCCCGGCCGCCATCAACGCCGTACGGACGACGGTCGCCTGGTGTTCCGGGCAGTCCCGCAGCTTGCGCGGCGTGAGGTGGACGACGGTGATGCCCAGTCGTTCCAAGTGCTCGCGCTTGCGGGCGTATTCCGCCCAGACCGCGTCGTCCTCCTGCTGCCGGTGGGCGCGGGTGTCCAGTTCCAGCGCCACCGAGTGCTCGGGCCAGAAGGCGTCGACGCCGCCGAGGTGGGGGCCGCCGGGCAGGCGCAGGTCGACGTTCCAGAGCGGTTCCGGCAGCCCGTGCTCGCGCACCATCCGGTACAGGCGCTGTTCGGCCAGCGCCCGCCCCTCGGCGACCAGCGAGTCCACCGCGTCCACCACGTGCGGTCGGCTGAGCAGCCGGGCCCGGTTCAGTTCCCGTACCACCGCGGCCGGTTCGCAGTGTCCGCCCCGCACCGCCTCCGTCAGCAGCCGCCGGACCACGCCCGGGTCCGTCAGCTCCGCCACCGCGTCGGCCAGGGCCCGCGCCACCGGCGCCACCGGAACCCCCGTTACCTGCATGGGGGTGGGCAGCGCGGTCGTGCGGACGATCCGCGCGCAGCCCGTCGTGCGCAGCCGGCGCAGTCTCGGGACCAGGACGTCGATGGCGTCGAGGGACGGCAGCGGGGGAGCGGCGGAGAAGCCGTGCAGCGTCAGCGCGGCCAGCCCCGTGATCATCGCCTCCGCGTAGGCGGGCGCGGGGGTCTGCTCCCCGCCGGGCTGGACCGGCACGGAGGCGGTGACACCGGCGGACGCACCGCCGTTCGCGCCGGCGGCGGTCCGCTCCCGCGCCGCGTACAGCAGCACCGCGTGCAGGCGCTCCTCGCTGGTCGGCGGCCCCGGGTGGAGCAGGACGACGTTGGGGAGAAGCTGCTGCCAGGGGCCGCCGGGCCGGCACTGCTCGTTGGTCTCGGCGGCGGAGACACCGTGCGCCCGCAACTGGGCGGCCGTCATGAGCCGGCGCCGGCCGTTGGCCAGGTGGTGGAGCGGGCGGGGGGAGAGCGGGGTGTTGTGCGTCATGACCGGGGGTTTCCCGCGCCCGAACCGCCCCTTAACCGCTGTTACACGCTCATCGCCGAATCCGGACAAGACCGCCCTAAAGGACGGGTGTTCGGATGCCGAAAACCCCTGGTCCGTCGCAGTGCGGTCCAGGAGTTACGGCTGCTGTTGACTGAATTCCGTAACGATGACGGAACGCTCAATCATTGGCCAGAGGTCAGTGTGTTCAGCGGCCCGCCGCCGCGTCGCACGCCTGGCCCCGCAGTGCCCGCGCCAGGTCGTCCCGCGCCTCCAGCACCAGCCGGCGCAGCGCGGGCGCGGCGTCCTCGTGCGCGGACAGCCACGCGTCCGTCGCGTCGAGGGTGTCCTGAGAGTCGCGCAGGGACGGGAACAGGCCCCGGACCACGTCCATCCCGATCTGGATGGACCGCTCGGCCCACACCCGCTCGATCGCCGCGAAGTACTTCTCCGCGTACGGTGCGATCAGCTCCCGCTGCGAGGCCTGCGCGAAGCCCGCGATGGTCGCCTCCACCAGGGCGTTCGACAGCGCGTCCGACTCCACGACCTGCGCCCAGGCCTGCGCCTTCACCGCCGCCGACGGACGGGCCGCCAGGCAGCGGACCTGGTGGCGCTTGCCGGAGGCCGTGTCGTCGCGGGCCAGTTCGGCGGCCAGCACGTCCTCGTCGGCCTCGCCGTGCGCGGCGAGCGGCTCCAGGAACGCCCAGCGCAGCTCCTGGTCCACGTCCAGGCCCTCGATCTTCTCCGTACCTTCCAGCAGCCCGCGCAGCAGCCGCAGTTCGCTCTCGCCGGACGCCACCGCCGCGAGGAAGCGCGCCCATGCCAGCTGCGGCTCGCCGCCCGGCGCCGCGTCCCGCAGCTCCCGCAGCGCGCCCTCGCCGAGCAGCCGGGCGCCGGTCTCCCGCCAGTCGGGGGCCGCGTAGTGCGTCAGCGCCGAGTTCGCCCAGGCGTGCAGCATCTGGAGGACGCCGATGTCGGACTCGCGTCCCGCGAACCGCAGCACCAGGCCGGTGAAGTCCCGCGCCGGCAGCAGCGCGTCCCGGGTCATGTTCCACAGCGCCGACCAGCACAGGGCACGGGCCAGCGGGTCGGTCAGCGCGCCCAAGTGGTCGCGCAGCGTCGCCAGCGAGGTTTCGTCGAAGCGCGTCTTGCAGTACGTCAGGTCGTCGTCGTTGACCAGGACCAGCTCGGGCGCCTCGGCGCCGGCCAGCTCCGCCACCACCGTGCGCGGCCCGTCGACGTCCACCTCGGCGCGGGCGTACCGCTCCAGGGAGCCCTCGCCCGTACGCCGGTACAGGCCCACCGCCACCCGGTGCGGGCGCAGTTCGGGGTGCTCCGCCGGGGCGATCACAGCGGCCTCCTGCACCACCGCCAGTTCGTCGACACGGCCCTCGGCGCCCAGCAGCACCTGCGGGGTCAGCGAGTTGACGCCCGCCGTCTGGAGCCAGGAGCGCGCCCAGGCGCCCATGTCCCGCCCGCTGGTCTCCTCCAGCACCGACAGCAGGTCGCCGAGGCGCGTGTTGCCGTACGCGTGCCGCTTGAAGTAGCGCCGGGCGCCCTCCAGGAACGCGTCCTGGCCGACGTACGCCACGAGCTGCTTGAGCACGGAGGCGCCCTTGGCGTAGGTGATGCCGTCGAAGTTGAGCTTGGCGTCCTCCAGGTCACGGATGTCGGCCGTGATCGGGTGGGTGGACGGCAACTGGTCCGCACGGTAGGCCCAGGCCTTGCGGCGGTTGGCGAACGTGATCCAGGCGTCCTTGAAACGGGTCGCGCCGACGTTCACGAACGTGCCCATGAAGTCGGCGAACGACTCCTTCAGCCACAGGTCGTCCCACCACTCCATGGTGACCAGGTCGCCGAACCACATGTGCGCCATCTCGTGCAGGACGACGTTGGCGCGGCCCTCGTAGGACGCCCGCGTCACCTTGCCCCGGAAGATGAACTCCTCCCGGAAGGTGACCAGTCCCGGGTTCTCCATCGCGCCGAGGTTGTACTCCGGCACGAACGCCTGGTCGTATTTCCCGAAGGGGTACGGGTAGTCGAAGTGGTCGTGGAAGAAGTCCAGGCCCTGCTTGGTGACCAGGAAGACGTCGTCGGCGTCGAAGTGCGGCGCCAGGCCCTTGCGGCACAGGGCGCCGAGCGGGATCTCCAGCCGCGTACCGTCCTCGAAGACGCGCTCGTAGGAGTCCGTCACGTAGTGGTAGGGGCCGGCCACGACGCACGTGATGTACGTCGAGATCGGCTTCGTCTCCGCGAACCGCCAGGCCTCGCCCGCCCGTCGCCCACCACCACCCTTCTGCGGAAGCGCTTCGCGCCCTTCTTCGATGCGTTCGCCGGCGCCGTTGCTCCACACCGTCCACTCCTCGGGCGCCCGCACCTCGAAGCGGAAGGGTGCCTTCAGGTCCGGCTGCTCGAAGTTGGCGAAGACCCGGCGGGAGTCGGCCGGCTCGTACTGCGTGTACAGGTACACCTCGCCGTCCTCGGGGTCGACGAAGCGGTGCAGGCCCTCGCCGGTGCGGGAGTAGGCGCACTGGGCGTCGACGACCAGTTCGTTGTCGGCGGCCAGGTCCTCCAGGGCGATCCGGGAGCCGTCGAAGACCTCGCTCGGGTCGAGGTCGCGGCCGTTGAGGGAGACCGCGGTGACGCTCGGTGCGATCAGGTCGGCGAAGCTGCTCGCGCCGGGCTCGTTGCAGCGGAAGCGGACCGTGGTCACGGACCGGAAGGTGCGCGGGCCGTCGCCCTCCGCCGCACCGGTGGCCGAGCGCACGTCGAGGGACACCTCGTACCCGTCGACGGAGAGCAGGGCGGCCCGCTCCCGGGCCTCGTCGCGGGACAGATTCTCACCGGGCACGGGCGGCACTCCCTCGGGTGGTGTTCAGTATGCGGACAGCACCGATCCTGCCATGCGGCCCTGACGCGCGGCAGCCGGGAATGCCCGGGCGGGCCGGGAATGGCCGGAGCGGCCGGCGGGTTGCCTGGAGAAACGCTCGGCGCCTCATGAGGAGAGACATGTCGGAGAAGACGCCCGTCGACTTCTGGTTCGACCCGCTGTGCCCCTGGGCCTGGATGACCTCCCGCTGGGTCCTGGAGGTGGAGAAGGTCCGGGACATCGAGGTCCGCTGGCATGTGATGAGCCTCGCCGTCCTGAATGAGGACAAGATCGACGAGCTGCCCGAGGAGTACCGGGAGATGCTCCGGACCAAGGCCTGGGGGCCGGTCCGGATCGTCATCGCCGCCCAGGAGGAGCACGGCGCCGAGGTGCTCGGCGACCTCTACACGGCGCTCGGCACCCGCTTCCACAACCAGGGCGAGGGCCCGGAGAAGGAGACGGTCGCCGCCGCCCTGAAGGACGTGGGCCTGCCCGAGTCCCTCATGGACCACTGGGACTCCACGCCCTACGAGCCCCAGCTGCGCGCCTCCCACAAGGAGGGCATCGACAAGGTCGGCCAGGAGGTCGGCACCCCGGTCATCGCCGTCCCCGGCGCCGACGGCGGGCAGCTCGCCTTCTTCGGGCCGGTCGTCACCCCGGCCCCCAAGGGCGAGGACGCCGCGAAGCTCTGGGACGGCACCCTCGCGGTCGCCTCGGTCCCCGGCTTCTACGAGATCAAGCGCACCCGCACCAAGGGCCCGGACTTCAGCAACCTGTAGGGGTCACCAGGGCTACTTCTCCCCGTCGGCGGCCTGCCCGCGGAACCTCTCCGGCAGCAGACCGCCGTCGCGCTGCTTGTCCCAGCGCTGGAACCGCACGCAGCCGGCGACGTCGCAGCGCCAGTAGTCGTGCACGTACGGATCTTCAGCTGTTCCTTCACGGCCGCCTTCTCGGCGTCGTCGAGCGGGCGGAAGTCCTGCATCCCCCCCCGCAGGTGGGGCAGGCCAGGCTCTTCCTCATCGGCTCCTCCGCGGTGCCCGTGGGACCGGGACGCCGTCGACCCGGCACCGGTCCCGGGACGGCAGTACAGCGCGTGGCCCGCGCACCGCGCCAGAGGCGGGGCCGGAGGAACAGGGGTCCGTACGGCGCGCGGGGCGGGCACGCGCGCCGGTGGTGGCCATGGTGGCGCGCCGGTGAACACGCCGCCCCGGTCGGGCGATTGGGGTCCGGGCGCGCGGTCCGCCCCCCGGAGCCGTACGCTCACCACGACGACCTCGGCGGCGTACAGCGCCCATGACGGAGACCTCATGACGGAGACCCCATGACGGAGATCGACACCTCTGTGCCGCACTCGGCCCGGATCTGGAACTACTGGCTGGGCGGCAAGGACAACTACCCCGTGGACGAGGCGGCCGGCGACGCCTACACGGCCGTCTTCCCCGGCATCGTCACCATCGCCCGCAGCAGCCGCGCCTTCCTCGGCCGCGGCATCCGGTACCTGGTGCTGGAGGCGGGTGTGCGCCAGTTCCTGGACGTCGGCACCGGGCTGCCGACCGTCGACAACACCCACGAGGTCGCCCAGCGGCACGCCCCCGAGGCGCGGATCGTCTACGTCGACAACGACCCGCTGGTCCTCGCGCACGCCCGCGCCCTGCTCACCTCCACCCCCGAGGGCACCACGGCCTACGAGGACATGAGCCTCTTCGAGCCGGAGCGCATCCTGGAGGCGGCCGGCCGCACCCTCGACCTGACCCGGCCCACCGCCCTCATCCTCAGCGGCATCCTCGGCCACGTCGCCGACCACGACCAGGCACGCGACCTGGTCCGCCGTCTGATGGCCGGCCTGCCCTCCGGCAGCCACCTGTGCGTCAACGACGGCTCGCGCGGCACCGACCCGGACTACGAGGCGGCCCAGGACGGCTACAACGAGACCGGTGCCGTCCCGTACTTCCTGCGCCCGGTGGAGCAGATCGAGGCGTACTTCGAAGGGCTCGACCTGGTCGAACCCGGCCTGGTGTCCGTCCCGCTGTGGCGTCCGGACCCGGCCCCGGACGGCACGGCCCCGCGGCCGATCGGCCAGCACGGCGGCCTCGCCCGCAAGCCCTGACGACGCCCCCTTCGGGCGCCTGTGCGCAGGCAGAAAGCCCCCGCGAGTCACGTCCTCGCGGGGGCTTCCCTCATTCCGCCTGCCGCCGTGAAGGGTGAGAAGACGATCACGAGACAGGACGATTCGGGAACTCAGCCGGTCACGGCGCCAGCAGCAGCGTGTTCGTACGGGACTTGGCGGCCTCGTAACGCTTCGCCACGTCCTGCCAGTTGACGACGGCCCACATGGCGTCGATGAAGTCGACCTTCTGGTTCCTGTACTGGAGGTAGAAGGCGTGCTCCCAGGCGTCGAAGACCAGGATCGGCGTGGCGCCCTGGCCGACGTTGCCCTGGTGGTCGTAGACCTGCTCGACGATCAGGCGACCGCTGAGCGGTTCGTACGCCAGCACACCCCAGCCGGAGCCCTGGGTGGTCGCGGCGGCCTTGGTGAGCTGCGCCTTGAAACCGGCGAAGGAGCCGAAGGACTCGGCGATCGCGTCGGCGAGGTCGCCCACGCCGTCGGCGGCCAGTGGTTCACCGCCGCCGTCGCCCGTCATGTTGTGCCAGTAGATCGAGTGCAGGATGTGCCCGGAGAGGTGGAAGGCCAGGTTCTTCTCCAGGCCGTTGATCGATCCCCACGTCTCCTTGTCGCGCGCCTCGGCGAGCTGCTCCAGCGTGTCGTTGGCGCCCTTCACATAGGCCGCGTGGTGCTTGTCGTGGTGCAGCTCGATGATCTCGGGGCTGATCACGGGGGCCAGCGCGGAGTAGTCGTACGGCAGTTCAGGAAGTGTGTAGACGGACATGGCGGATCCCCTCCGACCTCTTATTGCAAAAGGCTTGCAAGTGCACACTAGCAGCAAGAGTCCTCCGGGGGCGCGAGGGATGGCCGGGCGTGCCGTGGCACGCGAAAGGGCCCCCGCACGGAACCGTCTCCGTGCGAGGGCCCTCGAAAAGCAGGGCGGTGGCTCTAGCCGCGTGCCCGCCGGCGCTGCCACGCGTAGCCGACGGCCGCCAGGACCAGCGTCATCGCGCCCGTCGAGTACAGCTGCACCCGCGTGTCCGGCTCCCGGGCCATCAGCACGAACACCGTGGCCATGCCCGCCAGCGCCACCCAGGTCAGGTACGGGAAGCCCCACATGCGCACGACCAGCTTCTCGGGCGCCTCCCGGTCCAGCCGGCGGCGCAGCCGCAGCTGGGAGGCGGCGATGAAGATCCAGACGACCAGGATGACCGCGCCGATCATGTTCAGCAGCCAGGAGAAGACGTCGTCCGGCCGCCAGTAGCTGAGCAGCACGCAGCCGAAGCCGAAGAGGGAGGAGACGAACACCGCGATCCGCGGTACCCCGCCCGACACCCGGCCCAGCGCCTTCGGGCCCTGGCCGCGCTCGACCAGCGAGTAGCCGATGCGGGAGGCGCCGTAGATGTTGGCGTTCATCGCGCTCAGCAGGGCGACCAGCACGACGACGTTCATGAGCTGGCCCGCGCCCGGGATGCCCAGTTCGTCGAGGGCGGCGACGTACGGACCCTTCTCGACGACCTCCGCGGAGTCCCAGGGGACCAGGGTGACGATGACCGCCATCGAGCCGATGTAGAACAGCGCGATCCGCCACATCGCCGTCCGCACGGCGCTCGCCACGCCCTTGACCGGGTTCTCCGACTCGGCCGCCGCGATGGTCACCGTCTCCAGGCCGCCGTAGGCGAACACCGACGCGAGCAGGCCGATGATCAGGCCGTCGCCGCCGTTCGGCAGGAAGTCGCTCAGGTGCGAGGTGCCGGGGGAGTCGGCGCCCGGCAGGACTCCGGCGATCGCCAGCACGCCCAGCACCAGGAACAGCGAGATCGCGCCCACCTTGAGGGCGGCGAACCAGAACTCGAACTCGCCGAAGTTCTTCACGGCGGCCAGGTTCGTCCCGCAGAACACCACCATGAACAGTGCCACCCACGCCCACTCGGGCGTGCCCGGCAGCCAGCCGTGGACGATCGCCGCGGCGCCGATGCCCTCCAGGCCGACGGCCGTGCACAGCAGCACCCAGAACGCCCAGCCCGCGGTGAAGCCGGCCCAGGGGCCGATCGCCCGCTCGGCGTGCGCGGAGAAGGAACCCGACGACGGATACGCGGCCGACATCTCGCCCAGCATCCGCATCACCAGCATCACGAGGAGGCCGGAGAGGGTGTAGGCGACGACGATCGACGGCCCGGCGGCGGCGATGCCGGCTCCGGAGCCGACGAACAGCCCGGCGCCGATCACCCCGCCGAGGGCGATCATCGACAGGTGGCGCTGCTTGAGGCCGTGGGAGAGGGCGGCGTCGTCCGACTCGGGCGGCGCCTTGGCGGTGGTGCTGTTGGACATGGGGCGGCTCGTCCAATGCGTGGAGGGCGGGGGCAGGGCAAAAACGCCCACAGTCTCCGGTCTCGCGCCGGCCGGCGACAGCGGTTGCCCACGATGCGGACGGTGCCGATACGGAACGTGATCGTCCGAATGCATTGTTCCGCTTCCGGGTGACGCTCACCTCCCCTCCTCGGTGACCGGTGTCACGCGGAACCACGTGTATCCCCCCGTCTTTGTCGGGAGCCCACCAAGCTGCCGATCAGGCCTTTGTCGAGCGCTGCTGGTGATCGGCCCGATCCGCTGGGATAGCGTCGCGGTGTCCCGACATGTCCACACCACCGCGGAGTCCCCATGAGCACCGCTGCCGTCCCCGCCCGATCCGGGCAGGTCCTCGCCGACCTCATCCCCTCCTCCCGTGTCCGGGACGTCGCGCTCGTCGCCGGCGGTGCCGTGCTCACCGGCGTGGCGGCCCAGATCGCGGTGCCCGTGCCGGGCTCCCCGGTGCCGGTGACCGGCCAGACCTTCGCGGCGCTGCTCGTCGGCACCTCGCTCGGCGCCCGCCGCGGCCTCCTCTCGCTCGCGCTGTACGCGCTGGTCGGCATGGCGGGCGTGCCGTGGTTCGCGGAGGGCGGCTCCGGCACCGGCGCCCCGTCCCTCGGCTACGTCTTCGGCATGCTGCTCGCCGCCACCGTCGTGGGCGCCCTGGCCCGCCGCGGCGCCGACCGCTCGATGCTCCGCATGGCCGGCACGATGCTGCTCGGCGAGGCGATCATCTACGCCGTCGGCGTCCCGTACCTGGCCCTCGCCGCCGACATGTCCCTCACCGCGGCGATCGCGGCCGGCCTCACCCCGTTCCTGATCGGGGACGCGCTGAAGGCCGCCCTGGCGATGGGCGTGCTGCCCACCGCCTGGAAGCTGGCCGACAAGCGGTAGTACCGCCTCAGTTCCCGCCGAAGAGGCTCGCCGGGTCGTATCGCGACCTGATCAGGGCGAGCCTCTTTCGCGTCTCCGCGTCCCACAGGCCGTCCGTGCGGTCTCCCGCGCCGAAGGCGAAGTTGAGCGCGCGCCCGATCGTCACCGGGCCGAGCGGCGCGAAGGCGGCGTCCAGCCGCTCCCGGGCCGCCGTCCGGTCTCCCACGGCCAGCAGGCGCACCAGGAACCGCCCGTCGCGGTGCGGCACCGAGTTCGGCGCGCCGCTCGCGGCGAGCGCCCCGCCCAGCTGGTTGACCTGCACGACGCACATGGCGCCGCCCGCGTCCGGCCCGGTACGGGCGAGCAGCTCCCCGGCCCCGGCGAGGTCCAGCTCGCGCAGCACCGCGCCCTCCCCGTAGTAGGCGTGCGGGACGTCCGGATCGCTGTGGACGGTGTGGCTCTCGGTGTACGGCATCCGTCGCAGCGAGTCGGCGAGCGTCGGCCCGATCCGCCGCAGCGGAGCGGCGACCCGGTCACCGTCGGCACCGGTGTACGCGACCCGCACGGAGACCACGTACCGCCCCCGCAACGCCTGGGGCAGCGCCGGCAGGTCCGGGTACGGTACGGCCGCGAAGGACGAGGTCAGTCCCTCGGGAACGGTTCGCGTCCACTCCTCCCAGGCCCGCAGTACGGCCGCCGCGCCGACCCGGCGCCCGTCGAAGGAGACCGAGCCGCCGTACAGCGAGGCGACGGGCACCAGGCCGGTCTCCAGCCCGGTGACGACCCCGAGGCCGCCCCCGCCGCCGAGCAGCGCCCAGTACAGGTCGGGCTCCGACTCCGCTGTGACGTGCCGGAGCCGCCCGTCGGCGGTGACGACGTCGAGGGAGCGGACGTGGTCGGCCGCGTAGCCGAACTCCCGGGCCAGGATGCTGAGGCCGCCGCCCAGGACGTATCCCACGGCGCCGACGGACGGCGCGGAACCGTTGAGGGGCGCCAGCCCGTGCGGCGCGGCGGCCGTGACCGCCTGCCCCCAGCGCACGCCGGCCCCGAGCCGGGCGGTGCGGGCGACGGGGTCGACGCTCACCCCGTCCATGCGCCGCGTGGTGATCAGGACCCCGCCCTCGGACGGCCCGGGCAGCCCGTGCCCGGTGGCCTGGACGCGGACCGGCAGGCCCCGCTGCGCCGCGTACCGCACGGCCGCGGCCACGTCGGCGGCCGAGGACGCGGCGAACACGGCGTCGGGGCGCGGGGCGAACCCGGTCTGGAAACCGGCGAGCTCGTCCTCGTATCCCGGATCACCGGGACGGAGGACGAGCGGGCCGTCGGTGCTCTTGAGTTCGTTCACGAAGTCCATGAACGGCATCGTGAACGCATTACCTGACAGCGGCCGTCAGCTTTTCCCGGCGAAACGGCCTGCCGCGCGGCGGCCTAGTGCTCGGCGGCCTTCTGCTCGGTGGCCTTCCGCGCGACGGCCTTCTGCTTGCCGAAGGCGACGGCGAGGACGAGCGCCGCCACGAGCAGCGACAGCAGCACGGTCGTGCGCCCGTTGTGCTCGGTGTCGGTCAGCATGTAGCCGAGCACGAAGACGATCACGGCGGCGGCCGCCCAGGTCAGGTACGGGAACAGCCACATCCGCACCACCAGCTTCTCCGGCGCCTCCGCCTGGATGATCTTCCGCATCCGCAGCTGCGAGAAGCAGATCACCAGCCACACGAAGAGGGCCACGGCGCCGGAGGAGTTGACGAGGAAGAGGAAGACGGAGTCGGGGAACTCGTAGTTGAAGAACACGGCGACGAATCCGAACACCACGGACACGAGGATCGCCGTGCGCGGCACACCGCGCCGGGTGGTCCGGGCGAACGCCTTCGGCGCGTCACCGCGCTCACCGAGCGAGAAGGCCATGCGCGAGGCCGTGTACAGCCCGGAGTTCAGACAGGACAGCACGGACGTCAGCACGATGAAGTTCATGATCTGACCGGCGTTCGCGATCCCGAGCGAGTCGAGGGCGGCCACGTAGGAGCCCTGGTCGATGATCGACTGCGAGTCCCAGGGCAGCAGCGCGACGACGACGAAGATCGAACCGAGGTAGAAGACGGCGATACGCCAGATGATGCTGTTGGTCGCCTTGGTGACGGCCCGCTGCGGGTCCTCGGACTCGCCGGCGGCCAGGGTGGGGATTTCACTGCCCATGAACGAGAAGACGACGAGCAGCACACCGGTCAGGATCGCCCCCGCCCCGTTCGGCAGGAATCCGCCGTGCTCCGTCAGATTGGCCAGCCCCGCCTGCTCGCTGTCGACGCCGGGCAGCAACCCGAAGACGGCCAGCCCGCCGACGACGATGAACGCGGCGATCGCGACGACCTTGATCCCGGCGAACCAGAACTCGAACTCGCCGTAGGAGCCGACCGAGGCGAGGTTGGTGGCGGTCAGCACGACCATCACGATCAGCGCCCACCCCCACTGCGGCACGGCCGGTATCCACCCTTCGAGGATCTTGGCCCCCGCGGTCGCCTCCACCGCCAGCACCACGACCCAGAAGAACCAGTACAGCCAGCCGATGGAGAACCCGGCCCAGGGCCCGAGCGCCCGGTCGGCGTGTGCGGAGAAGGAACCCGAGGTGGGGTTGGCCGCGGACATCTCCCCGAGCATCCGCATCACCAGCACCACGAGGGTGCCGACGAGGGCGTACGAGAGAAGGATGCCGGGCCCGGCGGTGGCGATGCCCGAACTGGATCCCACGAACAGCCCGGCCCCGATGACACCGCCGATCGCGATCATCGAAAGATGGCGGTTCTTGAGCCCGGCCTGGAGCCCGGATCCGGGTTCTCCGGGGCGATCGGGCCCGTTCTCGGGCTTCGTCAGGGTCGGCTGCGAAGTCATGGAGGGTTTTCCTTTGCGCCGGTCGAGCAGTTTCCCGTACGAGCGGTGTACGAGCCGGACCAGTGAAACGGAGGTGAAAGAAATCGGGAACCTTTGATTCTCGATCTTTACTTGAGCTTTGCCTGAGCTTCCATTGTTTCACCCACCCTTTTCAGACCCGACACCCGACGGCGCCGCCCCATGACCCGCGTGTCACACTCAACCCATGCGCGTGTATCTCGGCTCCGACCATGCGGGCTACGAACTCAAGAACCACCTCGTCGAGTGGCTCAAGGCGGCGGGCCACGACCCCGTCGACTGCGGCCCGCACATCTACGACGCCCAGGACGACTACCCGCCCTTCTGCCTCCGCGCCGCGGAGCGGACGGCCGCCGACCCCGACGCCCTCGGCATCGTGATCGGCGGCTCCGGCAACGGCGAGCAGATCGCCGCGAACAAGGTGAAGGGCGTGCGCGCGGCGCTGGCCTGGAGCGAGGAGACGGCCTCCCTCGGCCGCCAGCACAACGACGCCAACGTCGTCGCGGTCGGCGCCCGCATGCACACGCGGGAGGAGGCGACGAAGTTCGTCGAGACCTTCCTCGCCACCCCGTTCTCCGGCGACGAACGCCACATCCGCCGCATCGACATGCTCACGTCCTACGAGACGACGGGCGACCTTCCCTCCATCCCGCCGCACCACCCGCAGCAGTAGCGCGGGGCGCCTCCGACGGTGCCTGTCCCCGGTGCGTGTGCGTCGGGGAAAGGCACGGCCCGGGGCCAGGATGACGCGCGGCGCCGGGGCGGAGCCCCGGGGCGAGTCCCGCCTGTCGACCTACCGCGTCGAGTGGGCGGGTGGGCCAAGGCAAGGAAAGGACTACAACGTGCCAGAGGGGCACACCATCCACCGGCTGGCCCAGGACTACGCCGCCGCCTTCGCCCGGACGGCAGTCCACGTCACCAGCCCCCAGGGCAAGTTCGCCGACGCCGCCGCCCTCCTCACCGGCACCCCCCTCACCCGCACCGAGGCCCACGGCAAACACCTCTTCCTCGGCTTCGGCGCCGCCGAGCCCGCCGAGTGGGTCCACATCCACCTCGGCCTCTTCGGCAAGGTCACCTTCGGAGAAACCCCCGCGCCCCCGCCCACGGACACCGTCCGCCTCCGCCTCGTCAACGAGACCGCCTACGTCGACCTCCGCGGCCCCACCACCTGCGCCCTGATCACGGACCCTGAGAAGCAGGCGATACACGACCGCCTGGGGCCCGACCCCCTGCGCCCGGACGCCGACCCCGGGGCCGCGTACCGCCGCGTCTCCCGCAGCCGCTCCACCATCGCCGCCCTGCTCATGGACCAGAAGGTCATCGCCGGCGTCGGCAACGTCTACCGCGCCGAGGTCCTCTTCCGCCACGGCATCGACCCGTACCGCCCCGGCAGGGACCTCACCCCCACCGAGTGGGACACGATCTGGCACGACCTCACCGACCTCATGCGCGAGGGCGTCAGGAACAACCGCATCGACACCGTCCGCCCGGAACACACCCCCGAGGCCATGGGCCGCCCGCCCCGCGTCGACGACCACGGTGGCGAGGTCTACGTCTACCGCCGGGCCAACCAGTCCTGCCACCTCTGCGGCGACGCGATCCGCACCGCGGACCTCGCCGCCCGCAACCTCTTCTGGTGCCCCACCTGCCAGCGGCGCTAGGGCGTCCCCGTCAGAACCCGTGCGGCAACCACGGCGCGACGTCCGACCCGAACCCCACCGACGCCTCCGCCAGCGCACCCCGCCGCACCTCACGCACCCGCCCGGCCGCGCCCAGCGAGGCCAGGCTCACGCCTCCGAGGTACGCCGCCCCCAACTCCCGTACCGTCAGGGCGAGGTCCGCCGCGTCGGACGTCCGCTCACAGGACGCCCCCTTCGCGTCCCCGGTCAACCGCCAACGCCCCGCGTTCCAGGGGCAGAAGGCGTCCTCGACCTCGAACACCACGTCCACCGGCGTCTGGTACGTCCGCGCCGCCAGCGCGGCCCCCACGTCCACCAGCCGCACGTACAAGGCGTCCCGCAGCACCGGCCGGCACCGCCGGATGTCCGACACCTGGTGCCGCCACGCCTCGTCGACCGGCCGCCCGCGCGCGGTCAGCGACGACGTCAGGTCGATGTCGAACAGGAACCGCCACAGCGCCGCCTCGGTCGCCGGGTCCAGCCCGGCCAGGTCCTCCACGACCACCGTGCCGCCCGGCCCCTCGTTCCCCCAGGCCGGCCGCACCCGGAACCGCGCGTACCCGGTGACCTCGCCGTCCCGCCGGGCGACCACGCACTGCAGCGGCGACGCCCCCTCCCGCTCGCTCTCCGGGTCCAGCAGCCCCAACCGCTCCCAGCCGGGCCGCCGGGCCAGCATCCCGGGCCGGGTGGGCACCAGTCGCGCGTACACCGCCTCGCACGCGTCGAGTACGTCCGCGGGCGCCGCGTACCGAAGCCGTACGTCATCCGTGCCGTCCGGCACGGACAGCCGGACCCGGTTCGTGTCGATCTCCGCGTTGACCTGGAAGCTCGCGGCGCCGTACCCGAACCTGCCGTAGATCGCCGGTTCGGAGGCCGTCAGCACGGCCAGCGGCTCGCCCCAGGACCGTACGTCGTCCAACTGCCGCCGCATCATCGACGTCAGCACACCCCGGCGCCGGTGCGTGGCGGCGACGCTCACCATCGTCACGCCCGCCGCGGCCACCTCCGTACCGCCCGGCACGGTCATCCGGAAGCTGAACGCCCCCGCCGTGCCGACGCAGTCGTCGCCCTCCCAGACGCCGAGCGAGCGGTCGACCTCGGTCAGGGCGTGGAACAGCTCCAACTCCTCGGCCGACTCCGGGACCCCGCTGAAGGCACGGATCAGCGTCCCGTACCACTTGTCCCACTCGTCCTGCCGCAGTACCCGCAACTCGGTCGTCAGGTCGTCGTCGCCGTTTCCCGTGGAACGTCCCATGGACCATGCGTACCAGGGCCGCGCGGGCCGGGCGAGACAATTTCCGCCAGGTTGCGGCGCGACGGCCGTTCGTGAAGTTCACTGTGAAGTCGGGCCTCGGACGGGGGACAAGCAGGACCTCCCGTGCCAAGCGGCCGGTCCGATGGATAGGGTCCCGAACTAATGGCAGCAGGACGACAGCGGCGCGCGGAAGCCGACACGTTCACGGCCCGGTGGAAGAAGCAGTGGCACCGGGCCCGCGTCGGCATGCGCCGATCCGCCGTCGACTACTTCCGCGGCGACGGCTCGGACTGGATCGCCCTGGCCGGACTGCTGCTGACGATCCCCGTCATCGCGGCCACCACGATGATGAACTCGGTGTGGTGCGCCCCCTCCGCACTGGTCCTGCCCATTGTCGCGGGCGGTCTGCTGCTGCGCCCGGCGAGCCTGCTCGGTCTGTACGCGGCGGCGGCCACGGCGCTGATCGTGGAGTCGGTGCAACTGGGCCCGTACACCGAGGGCCCCTCCCGGGTCACCCCCGGCGTGGTCCTGGTCGTCGCGGCCTGCGGCTTCTTCGGACTGCTGGTCGCCCAGTTCCGCAGCCGGGTCGGCGTGCCCTGGCGGCGCGGCGGCACCATGCTCTTCGACCTGCGCGAACGCATCCGGGTCCAGAGCAAGCTGCCCAAGCTGCCGCCGGGCTGGCACCGGGAGATGGCGCTGCGCCCGGCCGGCGGCCAGTCCTTCTCCGGCGACTTCGTCGTCGCGGCCCGCACCAACGGCGGCCGGACGCTCGAAGTGGTCCTCACCGACGTGTCCGGCAAGGGCATGGACGCGGGCTCCCGCGCCCTGCTGCTGTCGGGCGCGTTCGGCGGACTGCTGGGCAGCCTGCCCCCGCACGCCTTCCTGCCGGCCGCCAACGGCTACCTGCTCCGCCAGGACTGGGACGAGGGCTTCGCCACCTCCATCCACCTCGTACTGGACCTCGACTCCGGCGACTACGAGCTGTACTCGGCCGGACATCCGCCGGGCCTCCAGCTCAGCGCGGGCACCGGCCGCTGGGAGGAGAAGACGGCCGAGGGGCCCCTGCTGGGTGTGTACGACGGCGCGCAGTTCGACCCGGTGAAGGGCTCACTGCGCCCCGGAGACGTGCTGATGCTGTTCACGGACGGCCTGGTGGAAACCTCGGACCGCGACATCGCCGAGGGCATCGACCGCCTCACCGGCGAGGCCGACCGCTATGTCGCGGGCGGCTTCCACGGCGCCGCCTGGCATCTGATCGAGGCGGTCGCCAAGGACGTCAACGACGACCGGGCGCTCCTGCTGATCTGCCGGGAGGGCGCTACGGCCCAGTCCCCGACGGCGGCGGACTGACACACTGGACGGCGTGTCCCACACCCCGCCACCCACTCCCGAGCCCGCACCGCCGCTCTCCCTGGCGGACATCGAGGCCACGGCCCGCGCCGCCCACGCCGGACAGACCGACAAGGCGGGGCGGCCGTACGCCGAACATCTGCGGGCCGTCGCCGAGGGCGTGCGGCGGCGCGGCGGGGACGACGAGCAGATCGCGGCGGCCTGGCTGCACGACGCCGTCGAGGACGACGCGCTGTCCGAGCGATGGCTGCGCGAGGCCGCGCTGAGCCGCCGTACCAAGGACATCGTCCTCACCCTCACCAAGCGGGCCGGCGAGCCGCCCGAGGCGTACGCCGCGCGCATCCTCGCCACGCCCGGCGCACCGCTGGTCAAGGAGGCGGACCTGGCACACAACGCCGACCCGGCGCGGCTCGCGGCCCTGGACACGGCCACCCGCACACGACTGACCGAGAAGTACGCACGGATGCGCGCACTTCTCGGTCTGGTCGGTCGGGATGAGGGCGCCTGAAGCGGAAAGCCGGCTTCAGACGGAGACCTTCTCGCCGGTCTCGCTCGGCGCACGCGCCTCGCGCACCTCTGTCCTCTCCGCCTTCTCCTGCCTCGCGCGACCCCGGGCGGCCTCGCCCGGATCCCGCTTGAAGAGCCACTCCATCCTCGGCTCCACCACGCACCGCAGGACCCGCTGGACGGGTTTGGTGCACAGCAGGGTGATGACGGCGGCTCCCAGGACGGTGAGTGCGATCTCACCGAGCGGCGAGTCCAGCACGGGGTGGGAGAACCAGCCGGCGTAGCTGCCCTCCTTCACCAGGAAGCCGTGCACCAGGTAGCCGTAGATCGTGCCCGCACCGAGCGCCGTGAACCACATGCGCCGGCCCGGCACCCAGGCGAAGAAGCACGCGGACAGCACCAGCGAGCAGCCGAAGAGGGCGAGCGTCAGCACGGGCCCGGTCCACCAGGGGGCGCCCGTGTCCTGCACGGCGGCGTTGCGGTAGAACCAGCCGGTCTCCATGCGCGGCACCGACCACCAGGCGACGGCCACCGCCGCCGCGGCCACCGGCACGGACAGGATCCGCGCCGAGCGGCGCCGCACCAGCTGGAAGTGCTCGGGGCGCAGCACCAGGCCCAGCACGAAGCACGGCAGGAACTGCAGCACCCGCTGCATGTTCAGGTCGTTGCCGACCGTGGGCGTCACGGAGGCCAGCGCGGCGATGCCCAGCGCGATCGGCAGCGGCCAGCGGACCGTCTGCCAGATGGGGGTGGTCAGCCGCCAGACGAACAGCGCGCACAGGAACCACAGAAGGTACGTGGGATCCAGCAGGCTGATGTCGTTGGCCGGGTCCTCGCTGACGCGGCGGTGCAGCGCGTAGGCGACCTCGAAGACGAGGTACGGGACGGCGACACCGGTGATCAGCCGTTTGACGCGCTTGGGGCTCAGATCGAAACTGCGCGAGAAGTAGCCGGAGATGATGATGAACGCCGGCATGTGGAACGTGTACAGGACCCGGTACAGGGTCTCGACGGTCCGGTTCCCGTCCAGGATCTGTCCCCAGGCGTGACCCACACCGACCAGCACGATCGCCAGGTACTTGGCGTTGTCGAAGAACGCGTCGCGCTGCCGACTCGGCTGTGTCTGCTGGTTCGGTGCCTGCTGGTCCGAGCGGTACGGCGACTTCCGGTCGCCGTGCGGTCGCAGCGAGCTCGTCATGCAACCCCCCGCCAGAAACTCGGCGGGTCGTCGCAGGACCTCGCTGCTCTGTTGGGGGACGAGGCAGCGTAGAACATCTGAGGCACCCTAGCGTTCTCCCTGCGTTTCCGTAAAACCCTCGACGTCATTCCTGCATTCGCCTCCGGAGCGCTTCGCGAGTACCCGGTATTTCGGGGAACTCGGCCTCTCCGTTCGCGTGACGGCTCCCACACCGCGGTGCGTTGCCATGCCCGCAAACAGCTCCCTGGCCACCCCACTTGTCACGACTCGTCATGACTAAACAGTGCATAAGGCCGGAGGGCGACTCCGCTGGAATGTCCCCTTCACTGCGCTTACGTAGGTCGTCGACGACCCTGTGAACTCCCTGTGGAGTGCTCGTCGATGTGCGTCCCGCGAAAATTCGAAATATCTGCGAACGCGTTGTGTGGGCATCGAAACGAAGCGGCCGGAATTCCCCACACGGGTGCCATGTCGAATTTCTGTACGGAGTGCGATGGTTGGCTGCGTCCGCGCGCGGGGAAGGTGTGCCGCCCCGGGAGCCGGCCGGACGATGTGTCACCCGCCGCATAGCGGGGCCCGGTTGGTGGCACGATGGTTCTGGCGGGGGTGTGCTGGGCTGCACCTCCGGGCCGGGAGAGCGGACCGACCTAGGGTGTGATCAGTTGTGGCCATTTCGCTGTCAGTGGTGCTGCTGTTGGCAATCATCCTGGTGGTGCTGCTGCGAGGAGGCTCCATCAAGGCGGGCCCGGCGATCGTCGCGGTCCTCTTCGGCTTCTTCCTGGCCTCGACGGGCATGGCCGACGACATCCAGCGGTTCCTGGACTCGATAGCGGAGACGCTCAACTCCATCCAGTTCTAGCCCGGGGATCCCTCTGGCGCCTGTCAGCGCTCAGGCCCGCGAGCCGCTGCCGCACCACGAATACGGCCGCGGTGACCGAGATCATCAGGAAGAGCAGCGCGCCCCCGCCCGACAGCACCGCCAGTACGGCTGCCCCGCCGCCCCCGACGTCCTCTTCACGGGCGACTGTCTGCGGATCGTCCGCCTCGTACCGGACGGTCAGTGGGCTGCCGACAGAGCTCTTGCCGCCGCCGCTGCCTATCGGAAGATCCGCCACCACGGTCCGACCGTCGGCCTCGAACTCGACCCGGCAGTGGCCCGCCATGCACGAGCCGCTCGTATGCAACGTCGCACGAGCCCGCTCGCCGTCTTGGAGCGAGCGCAGGTGCTGGGCCGCCGGAAGCATCACCAGCGCCGACAACGCGCCCAGCAGCAGCGCGAGCACCAGCGACCCCAGTAGGGACGCGCGAGGCCCCAAGCCGCCTTTCCGCTGGTGCGCGCTGGAGGCACCTGCGTTCGCTACGCCGTCCAGGACTCTCACCGCCCGTTTCGGTTGGCGCCGAGGCGGAGTGCCACGCCTCACACGTGGAGCGCACCTCGTGCCCGTGTCGTGAGCACGGTAAAAGGCCTGCCGAGGTGGCATCAGGTACTGATTCGGCACATCGGACACGGCCCGGCTGCCTGCTGTCGGCAACGAAGGCCGGCGAAGCGGCCTTGAGTGCGATCAGGGCCAGGCGGAGGAATGATCCTCCGACCTGGCCCTGAGTCGTCTGGAGCGGGCGACGGGAATCGAACCCGCGTAGCTAGTTTGGAAGACTAGGGCTCTACCATTGAGCTACGCCCGCACAGCGCGCGCCGCAGGTCGCTGACCGCGGCACTGGAGGCATCGTAGCGGGTCGTCCCCCCTCACCGCACACCCCTTCCGGTCCGCGCCGGACCTTCACGGACGCTCGGGAAACTCGGCGGTCCCCGACGCCTGGCGGCATGTACCCTACGTCTCGCACCAGACGGGGTGTGGCGCAGCTTGGTAGCGCGTCCGCTTTGGGAGCGGAAGGCCGTGGGTTCAAATCCCGCCACCCCGACCAACCACCGAGACCGCGGTCGCTGATGATGATCGCCTTTTGGGCCGTGTAGTCGCTGCCGTTACTATGCAAGCTGCACGCCCGTGTGTCTCAGCGTCTGAAGTCTCCGGGCGGCGAAATTTGCCGGATGCCGCTCTGGCTCCGGCAGAACCCAAGAAGTCAGCCACCAAGGAGACCGAACCGTGAAGAGCGCCGTGGAGACCCTGAACCCGACCCGGGTTCGGCTCACTGTCGAGGTGCCCTTCGAGGAGCTCAAGGACAGCCTCGACGCGGCGTACAAGAAGATCAACCAGCAGGTCACGGTGAAGGGCTTCCGCAAGGGCAAGATCCCGGCCCGAGTCATCGACCAGCGGTTCGGCCGCGGTGCGGTTCTGGAGGAGGCGGTCAACGACGCGCTTCCGAAGTTCTACACCGACGCGGTCAACGAGGCCGAGCTGAACCCGCTCGGCCAGCCCGAGGTCGACATCACGGAGCTGAAGGACGGCGAGACGCTGAACTTCACCGCCGAGGTCGACATCCGCCCGGCCATCGAGATCCCGGACTACTCCGGCATCGAGGTCGAGGTCGACGCCGTCGAGGTCAGCGACGAGGACGTCGAGAAGGCGGTGGAGCAGCTGCGCGAGCGCTTCGCCTCCACCTCCCCGGTCGAACGTGCCGCCGAGGACGGCGACGTCGTCACCCTCGACCTGCAGGCCAAGGTCGACGGCGAGGTCCTGGAGGACGGCGTCGCCGACGGCGTCTCCTACACCATCGGCTCCGGCGAGCTGCTGGAAGGCATCGACGACGCCGTCAAGGGCGTGGAGGCCGGTGGCGAGGCCACCTTCACCTCCGAGCTCAAGGGCGGCTCGGCGGCCGGCAAGGAGGCCGAGGTCACCGTCAAGGTCACCCAGGTCGCCAAGCGCGAGCTGCCCGAGCTGGACGACGACTTCGCGCAGCTCGCGTCGGAGTTCGACACGCTGGAGGAGCTGCAGGCCGACAGCCGCAAGCGCCTGGCCAACACCAAGCAGTACGACCAGGCCACGCAGGCCCAGGAGCGCGTGCTCGACAAGCTCCTCGAGCTGGTCGAGGTCCCCGTCCCCGAGAAGCTCCTCGAGGACGAGGTCAACACCCGCAAGCACAACCTGGAGCACCACCAGCTCGGCCAGATGGGCCTGGACCTCGAGAAGTACCTGGAACTCCAGGGCAAGACCGTCGAGGAGTTCGAGGCCGAGACCCGCGAGGCCGCGGTCAAGGGCATCAAGACCCAGTTCGTCCTCGACGAGCTGGTCAAGCAGGAGAAGCTCAACGTCAGCCAGGAGGAGCTCACCGAGCACCTCATGCGCCGTGCCGCCTCCTCCGGCATGTCCCCCGACCAGTTCGCCCAGGCCGTCGTCGAGCAGGGCCAGGTCCCGCTCCTCGTCGGCGAGGTCGCCCGCGGCAAGGCCCTGGCCGTCGTGGTCGAGAAGGCCACGGTCAAGGACACCAACGGCGAGGTCGTCGACCTGGAGGACGAGGAGGAGGAGACGGAGGCCACGGAGGCCGCCGCCGAGTCCGCCGAGTCCGGTGACGACAAGGCCGAGGAGAAGGCCGACGAGAAGACCGAGGGCTGAGCCCCACGGCAACCGTGACGCCGTAACGACGGGCCCCGAGACGCGTTCGCTTCTCGGGGCCCGTCGGGTTGCGCCCCAAGGGGCGCGGGGGACTGCCCGCTCAGCCACGGAAGCACCCGAGTCCGCCCGACCGGCGTTCGCCACGGCGCGCCGCACCCGCTCACCCAGCGGAGCGACATGCGCTCACAGCGAACACCCGCGGAACCGGGATGGCACCGCAGGGCCTGCGCGTTAGGGTCCATGAATACGAGGGCAGGGGAGTCCCCGAAACCGGCCGGACGGCCCCGCGCCCCGGCAGAACACGTGAGACGGCCCGGCGCCGTCGTAAGACGAGCAGGTGGATACGTGACGAATCTGATGCCCTCCGCCGCCGGCGAGCCCTCCATCGGTGGTGGCCTCGGCGACCAGGTCTACAACCGGCTGCTCGGCGAGCGGATCATCTTCCTCGGCCAGCCGGTCGACGACGACATCGCCAACAAGATCACCGCACAGCTGCTGCTCCTTGCCGCCGACCCGGACAAGGACATCTTCCTCTACATCAACAGCCCCGGCGGCTCGATCACGGCCGGCATGGCGATCTACGACACCATGCAGTTCATCAAGAACGACGTGGTGACGATCGCGATGGGCCTGGCGGCCTCGATGGGTCAGTTCCTGCTCAGCGCCGGCACCCCGGGCAAGCGCTTCGCGCTCCCGAACGCCGAGATCCTGATCCACCAGCCCTCCGCCGGCCTGGCCGGTTCGGCCTCGGACATCAAGATCCACGCCGAGCGGCTGCTGCACACCAAGAAGCGCATGGCGGAGCTGACGTCCCAGCACACCGGCCAGACGATCGAGCAGATCACCCGCGACTCGGACCGCGACCGCTGGTTCGACGCCTTCGAGGCCAAGGAGTACGGCCTCATCGACGACGTCATCCCCACGGCCGCCGGCATGCCGGGCGGCGGTGGCACGGGGGCCTGAGCCGCTCACCGCGGGCCTCCCGGGCGTCCCGGGCCCCGCGGGAGCGAGCCGAGCCCCCCGCGGGCCGGCGCGCCCGCCCAGCCAGCCCCGAGCCGACCGCCTCAGCCCCTTTCCAGGAGACACTGTGAACGACTTCCCCGGCAGCGGCCTGCACGACCGCATGCGTGCCGAGTACACCGGCCCCTCCGCCGAGTCCCGCTACGTGATCCCGCGCTTCGTCGAGCGCACCTCCCAGGGCGTTCGCGAGTACGACCCGTACGCGAAGCTCTTCGAGGAGCGGGTGATCTTCCTCGGCGTCCAGATCGACGACGCCTCCGCCAACGACGTCATGGCGCAGCTGCTGTGCCTGGAGTCGATGGACCCCGACCGGGACATCTCGATCTACATCAACAGCCCCGGCGGCTCCTTCACGGCGCTCACGGCCATCTACGACACGATGCAGTTCGTGAAGCCCGACATCCAGACGGTCTGCATGGGCCAGGCGGCCTCCGCCGCCGCGATCCTGCTGGCCGCCGGCACGCCGGGCAAGCGCATGGCGCTGCCCAACGCCCGCGTGCTGATCCACCAGCCGTACAGCGAGACCGGTCGCGGCCAGGTCTCCGACCTGGAGATCGCCGCCAACGAGATCCTCCGGATGCGCGCCCAGCTGGAGGACATGCTGGCCAAGCACTCCACCACGCCGGTCGAGAAGATCCGCGACGACATCGAGCGCGACAAGATCCTCACGGCCGAGGACGCCCTGGCCTACGGCCTGGTCGACCAGATCATCTCCACCCGGAAGATGAACAACGAGTCGGTTCGCTGACACGGAGCGGGTATCGTCTGCTGCTCCTTGGCACGGTCCACGTCAAAGTGAACCGTGCCAAGGGGGGCCCGGACGGGGGGCCCGGCAAGGTACCGTCGGACATAAGGCAGCACCAGGAGTCCGCCGGACGTTGACGTGACGTCGACGTCCGGGAGTCTCCCAGGCGAAGGGGAAGCACACCGTGGCACGCATCGGTGACGGCGGCGATCTGCTCAAGTGCTCGTTCTGCGGCAAGAGCCAGAAGCAGGTCAAGAAGCTCATCGCAGGGCCCGGTGTCTACATCTGCGACGAGTGCATCGACCTCTGCAACGAGATCATCGAGGAGGAGCTGGCGGAGACCAGCGAGGTGCGCTGGGAGGAGCTCCCCAAGCCCCGCGAGATCTACGAGTTCCTCGACGGGTACGTCGTCGGCCAGGAAGCCGCCAAGAAGGCGCTCTCCGTAGCGGTGTACAACCACTACAAGCGCGTCCAGGCCGGCGAGAACGGCGGCGCCCAAGGACGCGAGGACGCCATCGAGTTGGCGAAGTCCAACATCCTGCTGCTGGGCCCCACCGGCTCCGGCAAGACCCTCCTCGCCCAGACCCTGGCGCGCATGCTGAACGTCCCCTTCGCGATCGCCGACGCCACGGCGCTCACCGAGGCCGGTTACGTCGGCGAGGACGTCGAGAACATCCTGCTCAAGTTGATCCAGGCGGCGGACTACGACGTCAAGAAGGCCGAGACCGGGATCATCTACATCGACGAGATCGACAAGGTCGCGCGGAAGAGTGAAAACCCGTCGATCACTCGAGACGTCAGCGGCGAAGGCGTCCAGCAGGCCCTGCTGAAGATCCTCGAGGGCACCACGGCCTCGGTCCCGCCGCAGGGCGGGCGCAAGCACCCGCACCAGGAGTTCATCCAGATCGACACGACGAACGTGCTGTTCATCGTGGGCGGCGCCTTCTCCGGCCTGGAGAAGATCATCGAGGGCCGGGCGGGCGCCAAGGGCATCGGCTTCGGCGCGACGATCCGCTCCAAGCGGGAGCTGGAGTCCAAGGACCAGTTCGAGTCCGTCATGCCCGAGGACCTGGTCAAGTTCGGCATGATCCCCGAGTTCATCGGCCGGCTCCCCGTCATCACCTCGGTCCACAACCTCGACCGCGAGGCCCTGCTCCAGATCCTGGTCGAGCCGCGCAACGCACTCGTCAAGCAGTACGAGCGCCTCTTCGAACTCGACGGCGTCGAGCTGGACTTCGAGCGCGAGGCCCTGGAGGCCATCGCCGACCAGGCCATCCTCCGCCAGACCGGCGCCCGCGGCCTGCGCGCCATCATGGAGGAAGTCCTCCAGGGCGTCATGTACGAGGTCCCCTCCCGCAAGGACGTCGCCCGCGTCGTCATCACCGCCGACGTGGTCCTCTCCAACGTCAACCCGACGCTGATTCCGCGGGATTCGCGGGGGCGGGGTTCGGGGGAGCAGAAGACGGCGTAGCCGTCTCACCGTACGAAGCGCATGCGGAAGGGGCCCGGTCGACCGACCGGGCCCCTTCCGCGTAGCCGCTGCGGCGTCAGGCCTTGACGCGGACTTCCTCGCGGAGCTTGGCGGCGAGGTCGGCAGCCTCGGCGGGATCGGTCTTCTTGCCGGCCGCGATGTCGAGGAGCTCCATCGGCATGACCCAGCCCAACGTGCTGTGGTCACCCCAGATGCAGTAGGTCATGTTCATCTTCTTGGGCTCGTTCGCGCCACCGTTGGAGTTGTCGACCTCCGCCTCCTGGCACTTGATGATGGCGCCCTCCAGGGAGTCCGGCTTGTACTCCTTCGGGTCGCCCTGCAGCGTGACGTCCTCGTCACTGCCGCCCTTCTCGCTCTCCTTCTTCATGTGGGCGAACATCGCGTCGACGGCGGCCTCGGGGTCGTCGATCGTGCCGTAGACACCGGCGAACATCATCTGCTTGCTGGCCAGCGGATTGTCCTTGTTCTCCGTCGCGTAGGAGGCGCTGACGTCCTGGGCGTCCTTCACCCCCCAGGACTCGGCGTCCTTCAGGTCGCTCTCGTCCATGGTGCCGCTGTCGCTCTCGCTCTTCTTGTAGTCACCGAGCACCGTCGCCGGAGTCGTCAGCTTGTGCGGGCCGTCGTCGGCGATGTCCGAGCCGCCCGCGCCACCGCCCCCGCCGAACACGAAGTACGCCCCCACGCCGATCGCCGCCACGACAGCGACCGCGCCGATGATCAGGCCCGTCTTCTTCTTGCCGCCGCCCGGCGCCGGGGGCTGGGGCATGCCGTACGGCTGCTGGCCGTAGGGAGGCTGCTGGCCGTACGGGGCCTGCTGGCCGTACAACGGCGGCTGCTGCGGCGGGACGCCGCCCTGCTGGGGCTGGGGCGGGTAGCCGTAGCCCGGCTGCGCGGGCGGGGGCGTCTGCTGGGGGTAGCCGTAGCCGGGCTGGGGGGCCTGCGGCGGCTGCTGGCCGTACGGCCCCGGCTGGCCGTACGGTCCGGGCTGCTGGGGCTGCCCGCCGTACGGGCCCGGCTGATTGTGACTCATTCCTGGGTTCCCCTCCAGATGCTTACGTGGTGCTGACATCCTGACGCAGGCCTGGCGTGCGCAGGTCACCGGGGGCCACACCGTTACAGAGAAACGCGTTTCGGGACAGGGTCGTGACGCCCTTAAACTGACCCCCGTGACCGAGAACTCTCAGCAGCCGCAGCCCGCACCCACCACCGAATTGCCGACCCAGTACGCGCCGGCCGAGGTAGAGGGGAAGCTGTACGAGCGCTGGGTGGAACGGGGTTACTTCGAGGCGGACGCGGACAGCGACAAGCCTCCGTACACCGTCGTCATCCCGCCGCCGAACGTCACGGGCAGCCTGCACCTCGGGCACGCCTTCGAGCACACGCTCATCGACGCCCTGACCCGCCGCAAGCGGATGCAGGGGTACGAGACGCTGTGGCAGCCCGGCATGGACCACGCCGGTATCGCCACGCAGAACGTCGTCGAGCGGGAGCTGGCCAAGGAGGGCAAGTCCCGGCACGACCTGGGGCGGGACGCCTTCGTCGAGCGGGTCTGGCAGTGGAAGGGCGAGTCCGGCGGGCAGATCGGCGGGCAGATGCGGCGCCTGGGAGACGGTGTCGCCTGGTCGCGTGAGCGGTTCACCATGGACGAGGGCCTGTCCCAGGCCGTCCAGACCATCTTCAAGCGGCTCTACGACGACGAGCTGATCTACCGCGCCGAGCGCATCATCAACTGGTGTCCCAGGTGTCTGACGGCCATCTCCGACATCGAGGTCGAGTACCAGGACGACGACGGCGAGCTGGTCTCGATGAAGTACGGCGACGGGGACGAGACGATCGTCGTCGCCACCACCCGTGCCGAGACGATGCTCGGTGACACGGCCGTCGCCGTCCACCCGGAGGACGAGCGGTACAAGCACCTGATCGGCAAGCTCATCAAGCTGCCGCTGACCGACCGCTCCATCCCGGTCGTCGCCGACGAGCACGTCGACCCCGAGTTCGGCACCGGCGCCGTCAAGGTGACGCCCGCCCACGACCCGAACGACTTCGAGATCGGCCGGCGCCACGACCTGCCCGCCATCGCGGTCATGGACGAGCACGCGGTCATCACCGCCCACGGTCCCTTCCAGGGCCTGGACCGGCTGGAGGCCCGCTCCGCCATCGTCGCCGCGCTGCGCGCCGAGGGCCGGATCGTCGCCGAGAAGCGGCCGTACGTCCACAGCGTCGGCCACTGCTCGCGCTGCAAGACCACCGTCGAGCCGCGCCTGTCGATGCAGTGGTGGGTCAAGGTCGGTCCGCTGGCGAAGGCCGCCGGTGACGCCGTCCGCGACGGCCGCGTCAAGATCCACCCGCAGGAGATGGAGAAGCGGTACTTCGACTGGGTCGACAACCTCCACGACTGGTGCATCTCGCGCCAGCTGTGGTGGGGCCACCGCATCCCGGTCTGGTACGGCCCGGAGGGTGAGGTCGTCTGCGTCGGACCCGACGAGGAGCCGCCGAGCGGTGAGGGCTGGCACCAGGACTCCGACGTCCTGGACACCTGGTTCTCCTCGGGCCTGTGGCCGTTCTCCACGCTGGGCTGGCCGGAGCAGACCGACTCGCTCGCGAAGTTCTACCCGAACTCCGTCCTGGTCACCGGCTACGACATCCTCTTCTTCTGGGTCGCCCGGATGATGATGTTCGGCCTCTACGCGATGGACGGCACCCCGCCGTTCCACACCATCGCCCTGCACGGCATGGTCCGTGACCAGAACGGCAAGAAGATGTCCAAGTCCTTCGGGAACGTCGTGAACCCGCTGGACTGGATGGACAAGTACGGCTCCGACGCGCTGCGCTTCACCCTCGCGCGCGGCGCCAACCCGGGCGTCGACGTCCCGATCGGCGAGGACTGGGTCCAGGGCTCCCGCAACTTCGCCAACAAGATCTGGAACGCCACCCGCTTCGCGCTGATGAACGGCGCGACGGTCGAGGGCCCGCTGCCGGACGCCTCGAAGATGTCGTCGACCGACCGCTGGGTCCTCTCCCGGCTCAACTCGGTGGTCGCCGAGGTCGACGCGTACTACGAGGACTACCAGTTCGCGAAGCTGTCCGACGCGCTGTTCCACTTCGCCTGGGACGAGGTCTTCGACTGGTACGTCGAGCTGTCCAAGACGACGTTCCAGGCGGGCGGCGAGGCCGCCGAGGTCAGCAAGCGCGTCCTCGGCGAGGTCCTCGACGTCACGCTGCGGCTGCTGCACCCGGTCGTTCCCTTCGTCACCGAGACGCTGTGGACGACGCTCACGGGTGGCGAGTCGGTCGTCGTCGCCGAGTGGCCCGCCGCTGTGTTCGTTCCTGGGGCCGACGCCCCGGGCGGCTTCCGGGACGCGGACGCGGAGCGGGAGATCGAGACCGTCCAGTCCGTCATCACCGAGGTCCGCCGGTTCCGCGCCGACCAGGGCCTCCAGCCCGGCCAGCGGGTTCCGGCGCGGCTGACGCTCGCGGGCAGCCCGCTCGCGGCCCACGAGGCGGCCGTCCGGCAGCTGCTGCGTCTCCAGCCGGAGGGCGATGACTTCACGGCGACGGCCACCCTGCCGGTGGCGGGCGTCGAGGTCGCCCTCGACCTCTCCGGTGTCATCGACTTCGCGGCGGAGCGCAAGCGCCTCGCCAAGGACCTCGCCGCCGCGGAGAAGGAGAAGGCCCAGGCCACGGCCAAGCTGGGCAACGAGGCGTTCCTCGCCAAGGCGCCGGATCAGGTCGTGGACAAGATCCGGGGCCGGCTGGCCAAGGCGGACGAGGACATCGCCCGCATCCAGGCCCAGCTGGAGAAGCTGCCGGAGGCGTAGCCGCCGGTACGTGGACGAAGGCTCTCGGTGCCTGTGGGCACCGGGAGTCCTTACGCCCCAGGGGCGCGGGGAACTGGGCGACAAGCCACGACGGACCCGCACACGCCACGGGACCTCAGCTGCCCCACCGTCGGAGACCCTCCGTAGACTGGTCCCCGTGAGCGACATCCCCGGCGAGAACGACCAGCCCGACCCCCAGGACCCCCTCGACTCCTTCGACGAGATCATCGACGCGGAGACCACCCGCGACCCCGACCTCGCCGTCATCGAGGCCGGCAGCCGCACCCTGCGCACCCAGGGCGGCCCCCCGCAGGCCGACATCCCCACGCGTCCCGAGGACCCCGAGGTGGACAAGGCCCTGCGCGAGGTGGAGGCGGAGCTCGCGACCCGCTGGGGCGAGACCAAGCTGGAGCCGTCCGTCGCCCGGATCGCCGCGCTGATGGACGTACTGGGGGACCCGCAGCGGTCGTACCCGTCCATCCACATCACGGGGACCAACGGCAAGACCACCACCGCCCGCATGATCGAGGCCCTGCTCGGCGCCTTCGAGCTGCGTACCGGGCGGTACACCTCGCCGCACGTGCAGTCGGTCACCGAGCGCATCAGCCTGGACGGGGCGCCGATCTCCGCCGAGCGGTTCATCGAGACGTACGAGGACATCAAGCCGTACGTCGAGATGGTGGACGGCCGGCAGGAGTACCGGCTGTCGTTCTTCGAGGTGCTGACCGGCATGGCGTACGCCGCCTTCGCCGACGCGCCCGTCGACGTGGCCGTCGTCGAGGTCGGGATGGGCGGCTCCTGGGACGCGACCAACGTCATCGACGGGGACGTCGCCGTCGTCACCCCCATCGACCTGGACCACACCGACCGGCTCGGCGAGACGCCCGGCGCGATCGCGACCGAGAAGGCCGGCATCGTCAAGCAGGACGCCACCGTGATCCTGGCCCAGCAGCCGGTGGACGCGGCGCAGGTGCTGCTGAAGAAGGCCGTGGACGTCAACGCCACCGTGGCGCGCGAGGGGCTGGAGTTCGGCGTCGTCGCCCGGCAGGTCGCCGTCGGCGGGCAGCTGATGACCCTGCGCGGGCTCGGCGGTGAGTACACCGAGGTCTATCTGCCGCTGCACGGCGCCCACCAGGCGCACAACGCGGCCGTGGCGCTGGCCGCCGTCGAGGCGTTCTTCGGCGTCGGCGCGCAGCGTCCCGAGCCGCTGGACATCGACACCGTGCGCAAGGCCTTCGCCGCCGTCGCCTCACCGGGGCGGATGGAGGTCGTCCGGCGTTCGCCGACCGTGGTGCTGGACGCCGCGCACAATCCGGCCGGCGCCCGCGTCACCGCCGAGGCGGTCGGGGAGGCGTTCCAGTTCAGCCGGCTCATCGGGGTGGTCGGCGCGAGCGGCGACAAGAACGTGCGGGGGCTGCTGGAGGCCTTCGAGCCGGTCTTCGCCGAGGTCGTCGTCACCCAGAACTCCAGCCACCGCGCGATGGACGCCGACGAGCTGGCCGGGGTCGCCGTCGAGGTGTTCGGCGAGGACCGCGTCCAGGTCGAGCCGCGGCTGCCGGACGCCCTGGAGGCCGCGATCACGCTGGCCGAGGAAGAGGGCGAGTTCGCGGGCGGCGGTGTGCTCGTCACCGGTTCCGTCATCACCGTCGGCGAGGCCCGACTGCTCCTCGGGAGGGGCTGAGAAACCGTGCGTACGCTCTGTGCTTCGACTCTGATCAGCGAGTTCCTCGTGATCGGCTTCGCCGGACTGGTCGCCATGAAGGACCCGGACCTGTCCGTGGCGACGGTGTGGACGGTCAGCGGCATCGCGATGTTCCTGTGCGTGGCGCTGTGCGGCGTGGTCACCAGGCCCGGCGGCATCGCCTTCGGCTGGGCCCTGCAGATCGCGCTGATCGCCTCCGGCTTCGTGGTGCCGACCATGTTCTTCCTGGGCGCGATCTTCGCCGCCCTGTGGTGGGCCTCCGTGTTCTACGGGCGGAAGATCGACGAGGCGAAGGCGAGGTTCGCGGCCCAGGCCGAGGTCTCCGCGCCCGACGCCGCCTGACGCTGCGTGACAGGCGCCGCGACACGCCCGGTAACCTCAGTCATCACCTCGCACAACCGCACACCTCCAAGGGAGCCCGTCGTGACCCAGCGCAGCCTCGTCCTCCTCAAGCCCGACGCCGTCCGTCGTGGCCTGACCGGCGAGATCATCAGCCGTATCGAGCGCAAGGCCGGCTGGCAGATCACCGCGCTGGAACTGCGCACCCTGGACGCCGAGACGCTGGAGCAGCACTACGGCGAGCACAAGGGCAAGCCCTTCTACGAGCCGCTGGTCGAGTTCATGGCGTCCGGTCCGGTCGTCGCCATGGTCGTCGAGGGTGAGCGGGTCATCGAGGGCGTGCGCGCGCTGGCCGGCCCCACCGACCCGATCGCGGCCGCTCCCGGCTCCATCCGCGGGGACTTCGGCGTGATCGTCCGGGAGAACCTGATCCACGCCTCCGACTCCGAGGAGTCAGCCGAGCGCGAGCTGAAGATCTTCTTCCCGGGTCGGGTCTGAACCTTCTTCGGGACACGCCGGACGGGCCTTTTTTCTGACACGCCGTCAGCCGAATGGCCGAGGCGGAGCCGGGGCGGTCGCGTAAAAGCGACCGCCCTGTGGCATATGCGCGCCTGATCGGGGGAACGGATGCCTCCGTTGGCCCGTCTCCACAAGCGAGGCACCGCGCCATCTGCTGACAATGGCGAAGACCCTCGCGCAGTGTTCGCGAAAGCGCGTCTACGATGGAAGCCTCCACGCGTCACTGCACCCACTTCGCCTACCTGAAAAGCCCTCAAAAGCTCCTGGGAAGGCCAGTCGAATCCTGATGGGGAACTCAATGTCGTTCATCGGCCGTGACATGGCTGTCGACCTCGGGACCGCCAACACGCTGGTGTACGTCAGGGGTCGCGGGATCGTACTCAACGAGCCGTCCGTCGTCGCGATCAACACCAACACCGGTGGCATCCTCGCGGTCGGCGCCGAAGCGAAGAAGATGATCGGGCGCACGCCCGGCAACATCGTTGCCGTGCGCCCGCTGAAGGACGGCGTCATCGCCGACTTCGAGATCACCGAGCGGATGCTCCGCTACTTCATCCTGAAGATCCACAAGCGGCGTTATCTGGCTCGCCCGCGGGTCGTCGTCTGTGTGCCCTCGGGCATCACGGGCGTCGAGCGCCGCGCCGTCATCGAGGCGTCGTCCCAGGCCGGCGCCCGACAGGTGCACATCATCGAGGAGCCCATGGCCGCGGCCATCGGCTCCGGCCTGCCGGTCCACGAGGCCACGGGCAACATGGTGGTGGACATCGGCGGCGGCACCACGGAGGTCGCGGTCATCTCGCTCGGCGGCATCGTCACCGCCCAGTCCATCCGCGTCGCGGGTGACGAGCTGGACAACGCGATCATCCAGCACGTGAAGAAGGAGTACAGCCTTCTGCTGGGTGAGCGCACGGCCGAACAGATCAAGATCACGATCGGTTCGGCGTACGACCTCGACTCCGACGAGCACACCGAAATCCGTGGCCGGGACCTCGTCTCCGGACTGCCCAAGACCGTCGTCATCTCGGCCGCCGAAGTGCGCAAGGCGATCGAGGAGCCGGTCAACGCGATCGTCGACGCCGTCAAGACCACCCTCGACAAGTGTCCGCCGGAGCTGTCCGGCGACATCATGGACCGGGGCATCGTCCTGACCGGCGGCGGCGCGCTGCTGCGCGGGCTCGACGAACGGCTGCGCCGGGAGACCGGAATGCCGATCCACATCGCCGAGGACCCGCTGGACAGCGTGGCGCTCGGCAGCGGCAAGTGCGTCGAGGAGTTCGAGGCACTCCAGCAGGTGCTGGACGCCTCGCCCCGCAGATGACGTAACACTTCGGTTCCGCCGTACGAGACGATCTCCTCTCGTGCGGCGGATCGTTGATATAGAGGGTTGCGGTACCGGATGCGCGTGAAGCGCCCGACGTACCGAATCAGCTGAATTCCTGAACACCGCCACGTACATTCCGAGATTCCCGAATTCGACGAGGAAGGCACGGCCGCCGCACGTGAGGGACACGAAAGAGAGCCGGCTGCTCCTGGTGCTGCTGATCGCCATCGCGTTCGCACTGATCACGGTGGACATCCGCGGTGGGGAGGATTCCCCGGTCGACGGTGCCCGGCAGGCCGCGGCGGGCGTCTTCGGTCCGATCGAGAACGGGGTGTCGTCCGCGGTCGACCCGATCGGCAACGCGGTCTCCGCCGTCCGCGACTCCGGTGACCGGCACGACCGGCTCGCCGAGCTGGAGACGCAGAACGCGGCCCTGAAGGCGAAGCTCGGCAGCGACGAGCGCGGCCGCAGCCGCCTGAAGCAGTTCGACAAGATGCTCGGGCTCGCCGGCGCCGGCCAGTACGGCATCAAGGGCGCCCAGGTCATCGCCATAGGAGCCGCGCAGGGCTTCTCCTGGACCATCACCATCGACGCCGGCGCCGACGACGGCATCAAGCGCGACATGACCGTCCTCAACGGCGACGGCCTCGTGGGACGCGTGACCACCGTCGGCCCGGGCACCGCCACCGTGCTGCTCGCCAACGACCCCGACTTCACCGTCGGCACCCGGATGGAGGCCGGTGACGAACTCGGCTTCGCCTCCGGCCAGGGCGGCCGGCCGCTGCGCGTCGAACTCCTCAACGGCAAGGCCGACGTCAAGAAGGGCGACCGCCTGGTCACCTTCGGCTCCCAGGCCGACAAGCCGTTCGTGCCCGGCGTGCCCGTCGGCGTCGTCTCCCGCGTCGACCCCTCCGGCGGCGACCTGACCCGCACCCTCGACGTCACGCCGTTCGTCAGCTTCACCAAGCTCGACATCGTCGGCGTCGTCGTCCAGGCCCCGCAGAAGGACCCGCGCGACACGGTGCTCCCGGACAAGCCGAAGCCGAAACCCACGCCGACCGTCACGGTGACCGCGACCCCGTCCGCCGGGGCCGGTGTCGACGGGGGGACGCAGAACGAAGAGAACCAGCAGACCGAGCAGAACCAGCAGACCGAGCAGTAGGAGTTCTCACCCCATGCGTGTCAACCGGATCCTGCTGTCCGTCTCCCTGGTCGTCGTCGCCCTGGTGCTCCAGGTGAGCGTCCTCGCCCGCCTCCACCTGCCCGGCGCGGTCCCCGACCTGCTGCTCCTCACCGTCCTCGGCCTCGCCCTGGTCTACGGCCACGTCGGCGGCGCCCTCGTCGGCTTCGGCGCCGGACTGCTCGCCGACCTCGCCCCGCCCGCCGACCACGCCGCCGGCCGCTACGCCCTGGTGCTCTGCGTCATCGGCTACCTCGCCGGCCTCGCCAAACCGGAGAACGGCCGGCTCAGGACGGCCACCGGCCCCATGGCCGTCGTGGTCGTCGCCGCCCTCGGCACCACCCTGCTGTACGCAGGCGTCGGCGCCCTCGTCGGCGACACCGCCGCCCGCCATGTCGGCCTGCCCAGCCTGCTGTTCACGGCCGCCCTGTACGACCTGCTGCTCGCGCCCTTCGTCGTCCCCGGCATCATGGCCCTCGCCAGACGCGCCGAGAACGACCCGCTGGCCGAGACCAACTCCGCCGGCCAGAAGACCGACATCGCCTCCGGCTGGCTCTCCGGCGGCACCGGGCTGCGCATCGGTAACCAGCGCAACGGACTGCGGGTGAGGGCGGCGCGGGCGCGGGTCGCCCGGGCCGGACGCATCAAGGGGGTCAAGCGGCTGTGACGACGCGGCAGCACACGACGCGGCCGTGCGCGTCGCGGCAGCACACAAGGACCACGCGCTTCACGAGGGGGAGGCAGCCGCAGTGACGAACGCCCACCCGTCGCCCACCACCACCCTTGACCGAATGGGCCGCGCCCATGACTAACATTCCCGAGACCGGCCGCAGCACCCGCGTCCAGACCCGGCTCGTCGTCATCCAGATCCTCGTCCTCTCCCTCCTCGCCACCCTCGGCGGCCGACTCTGGTACCTCCAGATCCGCCAGGGCGACGAGTACGCCAAGGAGGCCTCCGGCAACCACGTCCAGCAGGTCGTCCAGCCCGCGCCCCGCGGCTCGATCCTGGACGCCCGCGGCGTGGCGCTCGCCGACAACGAGACCCGCCTCGTCGTCTCCGCCTCCCGCACCGACCTGCTCAAGATGAAGGACGACGGCAAGGCCGTCCTCACCAAGCTCGCCGGGGTCCTGGGCATGAAGCCCAAGGACGTCATGGACAAGGTCCGGCTGTGCGACGCCGAGACACCCCAGCCCTGCTGGAACGGCTCGCCCTACCAGCCGATCCCCGTCACCGACGAGGCCACCCCCAAGCAGGCCCTCCAGATCCGCGAACGAGCCGAGGACTTCCCCGGCATCACCGCCGAGCCCGAGGCGATGCGCCGCTACGCCGCCCCCGGCAAGTCCAACACCGCACAGGTCCTCGGCTACCTCTCGCCCGTCACCGACGAGGAGATCCAGAAGGCCCAGGACACCGACTCGCCCTTCCTGCGCTCGGACCAGGTCGGCCGCTCCGGCCTGGAACGCCAGTACGACAAGGCGCTGCGCGGCAAGGCCGGCGTCACCCGCTACGAGGTCGACAACCTCGGCCGCGTCATCGGCGAGGCCGAGTCCGACCCCGGCGTGCCCGGCTCCAACCTCGTCACCAGCATCGACGCCCGCGTCCAGCGGGTCGCCGAGTACGAGTTGAACGAGGCGATGAAGGAAGCCCGCAAGCAGTACGACGACAACACCGGCGAGAACTACAAGGCCGACGCCGGCGCCGTCGTGGTGATGGAGGCCAAGACCGGCCGCGTCGTCGCCATGGCCTCCAACCCGACGTACGACCCGAACGCCTGGGTCGGCGGCATCGACGCCGCCGACTACAAGAAGCTCACCGGCAAGGACTCCAACTACCCGCTGCTCAACCGGGCCACCCAGGGCCAGGCGGCCCCCGGCTCGATCTTCAAGGTCATCTCCTCGTCCGCCGCGGTGGAGGCCGGCTACGACTTCGACGGCCGCTACGACTGCTCCAGCTCCTACTCCGTCGGCGGCCAGGTCTTCAAGAACTACGAGTCCGCCAGCTACGGCCCGATCAGCATCGGCCGCGCCCTGGAACTCTCCTGCGACACCGTCTACTACCGCCTGGCCCACCAGGAGTGGAAGAAGGACGGCGGCAACAAGCCGAAGAACCCCAACGACTACTTCTACAAGGCCGCCCACGAGTTCGGCCTCGGTAAGAAGACCGGCATCGACCTCCCCAACGAGGTCACCGGCCGCGTCCCCGACCGCCAGTGGAAGCAGGACTACTGGGAGGCCAACAAGGACGCCTGGTGCAAGTCCGGCAAGAAGGACGGCACCTACGTCGAGAAGCTCGCCTACGAGGGCTGCCTCGAAGGCAACAAGATGCGCGCCGGTGACGCCATCAACTACTCCATCGGCCAGGGCGACACCCTCACCACCCCCATCCAGATGGCCACCATCTACGCGGCCATCTCCAACGGCGGCACCCTGTACGACCCGACCATCGGCAAGGCGGTCATCAGCCCCGACGGCAAGGAGATCCGCCCGATCGAGCCCGAGGCGCACGGCAAGCTGCCGATAAGCAAGACCACACTGGCCAAGATGGACGACGCCCTCGAAGGCGTCGCCACCCGCGGCACCGCCGCCTGGCGGTTCGCGCAGGACGGCTGGCCGCAGGACAAGATCCCGATGCACGCCAAGACCGGTACGGCCGAGGTCCACGGCAAGCAGACCACCTCCTGGTTCGCCACGTACACCGACGAGTACTCGATCGTCATGACGATCTCCCAGGGCGGTACCGGCTCCGGCGCCTCCGGCCCCGCCGTCCGCAACATCTACGACGCGCTCTACGGCGTCTCGGACGACGGGGAGGTCGACAGCAAGAAGGGGCTGCTGCCCAAGCCGCAGGCGAAGCTCCCGACGATCAAGGCGGACGGCACCATCCCCGCGCCGAAGATGTCCAAGGACGCCGTCAAGGACCTGCTGCCGAAGGAGAAGGCCTCCCCGGAGGAGGAGTACGCCCCCATCGACGGACAGGAGCAGGGAGCGACGACGCCGACGCAGAACGGCGACAACCGCGACACGCGCCGTCACCGACGACGCGGCGGCGCGGGCCGGCGCGGCAGCGGAAACCGCGGTGCCGGCAGAAGCGGAAGCCGGAGGGCGCGCGCATGACCGGTTCCAACAGCTTCCAGGTCTCCGGATACGGACCCGAGAAGGCCGGGTGGACCCGACTGCTCGCCCGGGACTCGATGGCGCGCCGACTCGACTGGCCGATACTGCTGGCCGCCGTCGCGCTCTCGCTGATGGGCTCGCTCCTCGTCTACTCCGCGACCCGCAACCGCACCGAACTCAACCAGGGCGACCCGTACTACTTCCTGACCCGGCACCTCCTGAACACCGGCATCGGGCTCGTCCTGATGGTCGGCGTCATCTGGCTCGGCCACCGCGCCCTGCGCACCGCCGTGCCGGTCCTCTACGGCGCGTCCGTCTTCCTGATCCTGCTGGTGCTCACCCCGCTCGGATCGACCATCAACGGCGCCCACTCCTGGATCAAACTCCCCGGCGGTTTCTCCCTCCAGCCCTCGGAGTTCGTGAAGATCACGATCATCCTGGGCATGGCGATGCTGCTGGCCGCCCGCGTCGACGCGGGGGACCGGCCGAACCCGGACCACCGGACCGTGCTCCAGGCCCTGGGCCTGGCCACCGTGCCGATGCTGATCGTGATGCTCATGCCCGACCTCGGCTCGGTCATGGTCATGGTCATCATCGTGCTGGGCGTGCTGCTCGCCTCCGGCGCCACCAACCGCTGGGTGTTCGGACTGATCGGGGCCGGAACCGCCGGCGCGCTCGCCGTCTGGCAGCTCGGCATCCTCGACGACTACCAGATCGCCCGCTTCGCCGCCTTCGCCAACCCGGAACTCGACCCCGCGGGCGTCGGCTACAACACCAACCAGGCGCGCATCGCCATCGGCTCCGGCGGTCTCACCGGCTCCGGCCTCTTCAACGGCTCACAGACCACCGGCCGCTTCGTACCCGAACAGCAGACCGACTTCGTCTTCACGGTCGCCGGAGAGGAACTCGGCTTCCTCGGCGCGGGCCTCATCATCGCCCTGCTCGGCGTGGTGCTCTGGCGCGCCTGCCGGATCGCCCGCGAGACCACCGACCTCTACGGCACGATCGTCGCCGCCGGGATCGTCGCCTGGTTCGCCTTCCAGACCTTCGAGAACATCGGCATGACGCTCGGCATCATGCCGGTCACCGGCCTGCCGCTGCCCTTCGTGTCGTACGGCGGCTCGTCGATGTTCGCCGTGTGGCTGGCGGTCGGGCTGCTCCAGTCGATCACGGTGCAGAGACCGATGTCCGCCTGAGCACGGGCCCGCCGGGCGGCGGGCCCCGGGCGGTACGGGGGACCTCCTTCGCCGGGTTAGGCTGGATGGTCCCCCTTGCCAGCACACAAAGGTTCCCTGAGATGCCTGCCGAAGCCGCCGAGCCTGTGAAGTCTGTGTTTCCGCAGCTCGAAGCTCTGCTCCCGCATGTGCAGAAGCCGATCCAGTACGTCGGCGGAGAGCTCAACTCCACGGTCAAGGAGTGGGAATCCTGCGACGTCCGCTGGGCCCTGATGTACCCGGACGCCTACGAGGTCGGTCTGCCCAACCAGGGCGTCATGATCCTCTACGAGGTACTCAACGAGCAGCAGGGCGTCCTCGCCGAGCGCACCTACAGCGTGTGGCCGGACCTGGAGGAGCTGATGCGGGAGCACTCCGTCCCGCAGTTCACCGTCGACAGCCACCGCCCGGTGAAGGCCTTCGACGTCTTCGGCCTCTCCTTCTCCACGGAGCTGGGCTACACGAACATGCTGACCGCCCTGGACCTGGCCGGCATCCCGCTGGAGTCCAAGGACCGCGGCATCGACGACCCGGTCGTCCTGGCCGGCGGACACGCGGCCTTCAACCCCGAGCCGATCGCCGACTTCATCGACTGCGTGGTCATCGGCGACGGTGAGCAGGCCGTCCTGGAGATCACCGCGATCATCCGTGCCTGGAAGGCCGAGGGCCGCCCCGGCGGCCGCGAGGAACTCCTCCTCCGCCTGGCGAAGACCGGCGGCGTGTACGTCCCCGGCTTCTACGACGTCGAGTACCTCCCCGACGGCCGTATCGCCCGCGTCGTCCCCAACCGCTCGGGCGTCCCGTGGCGCGTCTCCAAGCACACCGTCATGGACCTCGACGAGTGGCCCTACCCCAAGCAGCCCCTCGTCCCGCTGGCCGAGACGGTCCACGAGCGCATGTCGGTGGAGATCTTCCGCGGCTGCACCCGCGGCTGCCGCTTCTGCCAGGCCGGCATGATCACCCGCCCGGTGCGCGAGCGCTCCATCACGGGCATCGGCGACATGGTCGAGAAGGGCCTGAAGGCCACCGGCTTCGAAGAGGTCGGCCTCCTCTCGCTCTCCTCCGCGGACCACTCGGAGATCGGCGACGTCGCCAAGGGCCTCGCGGACCGGTACGAGGAGGACAAGATCGGCCTGTCCCTCCCCTCCACCCGCGTCGACGCCTTCAACATCGACCTGGCCAACGAGCTGACCCGCAACGGCCGCCGCTCGGGCCTCACCTTCGCCCCCGAGGGCGGCTCCGAGCGCATCCGCAAGGTCATCAACAAGATGGTCTCGGAAGAGGACCTGATCCGCACCGTCGCCACCGCGTACGGCAACGGCTGGCGCCAGGTGAAGCTGTACTTCATGTGCGGCCTGCCCACCGAGACCGACGACGACGTCCTCCAGATCGCCGACATGGCCACCCGCGTCATCCAGAAGGGCCGCGAGGTCTCCGGCTCCGGCGACATCCGCTGCACGGTCTCGATCGGCGGCTTCGTCCCCAAGCCCCACACGCCCTTCCAGTGGTCGCCGCAGCTCTCCGCCGAGGAGACGGACGCCCGGCTCCAGAAACTCCGCGACAAGATCCGCGGCGACAAGAAGTACGGCCGCTCCATCGGCTTCCGCTACCACGACGGCAAGCCCGGCATCGTCGAGGGCCTCCTCTCCCGCGGCGACCGCCGCATCGGCGCCGTCATCCGCGCCGTCTACGAGGACGGCGGCCGCTTCGACGGCTGGCGCGAGCACTTCTCGTACGACCGCTGGATGGCCTGCGCCGACAAGGCCCTGGAGCCCTTCGGCGTCGACGTCGACTGGTACACCACCCGCGAGCGCGGCTACGAGGAGGTTCTCCCCTGGGACCACCTCGACTCCGGCCTCGACAAGGAGTGGCTCTGGGAGGACTGGCAGGACGCCCTCGACGAGACCGAGGTCGACGACTGCCGCTGGACGCCGTGCTTCGACTGCGGGGTGTGCCCGGCGATGGACACGGAGATCCAGATCGGCCCGACCGGCAAGAAGCTGCTGCCGTTGTCCGTGGTCAAGTAGGACCAGACAGCGCGACGCCGCGGGATCCGAACCGGGTCGCGCGGCGTCTTCATGGGCATGGTGGATCTGGAGAAGGCGCCCGGTGCGGGCCCGCGGGAGGAACCGGCGCGGCGGCCGGATGCCGAGGGGTGTCTGGTCGTGGCGATCCGGATCCCGGTGCGGATCGTGGTCCTGGTGCTGGTCGTGCCGGTGCGGATGGTGTGGGACGCGCTGGTCGTCGCCGGGCGGTTGCTGCGGGACACGGTGCTGCGGCCGTTCGGGCGGGCGCTGGCGTGGCTCGGGCGGGCCGTCTTCGTGTGGCCGCTGGTCGGGGTGTGGCGGTATGTCCTCGTGCCGCTGGCCAAGGGGGTCGCCTGGCTCGGGAACGTGCTGCTCGTCGTACCGGCGGTGTGGGTGTACCGGTGGCTGCTGACGCCGGTCGGGCATGGGCTCGCCTGGTTCTTCACGGGTGTGGGCGCCGTGTTCGCCGCCGTCGGGCGGGGGCTGTACGCCGGTCTCGCCTGGCTGGCGCGGTACCTCGTCGTCGTACCGGCGGCGTGGCTCTACGCCTGGGTGCTCACTCCGGTCGGGCACGCGCTCGCCTGGTGCGGCAGGGGGCTGGCCTGGTGCGGCAGGGGAGTGGTCTGGTGCCTGGGCATGGTCGTCACCGGCGTGGGCGCGACCCTGTACTGGATCGTCCGGGTGCTGCTGGTGCTGCCCGCCCTCGCGCTGTGGCGGTGGGTGCTCACGCCGGTCGGCCGGGTGCTCGCCGTCATCGGGCGGGAGGTGTGGGACGCCCTCGGGCACGCCTGGCGGATCGCGGGGCACATCTCGCGCGCCGTCGGGCGGTTCCTCGGCACCCTCTTCCGGTGGACCGTCGCCGAGCCGGCGCGATGGGCGTACCGGAGCGTCCTGACGCCGGTGGGGCACGCCGTGCGGGACACCGTCCTGCGGCCGCTAGCCGAGGGCGCGCGCGGCGCGGGGCGGGCGGCCCGGCAGGCGCTCGCCTCCGCCCGGCTGTCCGCGCGGCAGGCCCGCGCCGACGTGCGCCGGATGCTTTTCGGGGAGCCGGCGAAGGCGCGGTCGGTGGCCCGGCGGGAACCATCCGCGGCCGAGGCACGTACTCTTGGTAGCAGTACGACCGCTCTCACGAAGGACTGAACGACACTGGGCAAGCGACAGCCCGAAGGCCCGCCGCCCGTACCCGCGGTGCAGCGCATTCGACTGCGTTACACCAAGCGCGGCCGCCTCCGGTTCACCAGCCACCGTGACTTCCAGCGCGCCTTCGAGCGTGCCCTGCGCCGCGCCGAGGTGCCCATGGCGTACTCGGCGGGGTTCACGCCGCATCCGAAGGTGTCGTACGCCAATGCCGCACCCACCGGTACGGGCAGTGAGGCGGAGTACCTGGAGATCGCGCTCACCGAAGCGCGCGACCCGGAGCGGCTCAGGCTGCTTCTCGACGAGTCGCTGCCCACCGGGCTCGACATCGTGGAGGCGGCCGAGGCCCGGACCTCCGGACTCGCCGACCGGCTGACGGCTTCCGTGTGGGAGCTGCGGCTGACCGGTGTGGATCCCGCGGAGGCCGAACGCGCCGTGGCGGCCTTCAACGCGGCCCCGGCCGTGGAGGTTCAGCGCAGGACCAAGAACGGCGTCCGTACCTTCGACGCCCGCTCCGCCGTCGCGCACCTCGAGAGCGTCACCACGTGCGGTTCGCCGGCTGATAGGCCGACCGACCAGCCCTGTGCGATACTGCGGCTGGTTGTTCGGCACGTGACGCCTGCCGTACGACCCGACGACGTCCTGTCCGGTCTTCGCGCCGTGGCCGACCTGGCGCCGCCGGTCCCCGCAGCGGTGACCAGGCTGGCGCAGGGGCTGTTCGATGAAGAGACCGGTGCGGTGACCGACCCGCTCGCGCCCGACCGCGAGGCAGAAGCGCCCGAGCCGCAACCGGCCGCCGCTTCCGCCGCCGCGAAGGCGTCGGCGTAAGGAAGGTTCCGCTCAGGGACGGACGTCGCAGCGCCGCCCTCGAACTCGGGAGCCACCTGGGTCGGGCAGCGCACCGACCACAAGACTTTCGCCAGGCCGTGCACGACAAGGGGTACGGAACCGGCGAGACAAGACACGGAGAGCTTCCGAGCGGCGCCCGCGCCCCGGACGGCGGCGACCGCGCATCGCGCGAGCCGCGGACGTCACCGGCGGTCGACATGGTCGATGCCGGGCCAGGCGCGGCGCCCGGGAGCCTGACGGGAGAAACCCCCGCATGCTCGAACCGACCGAACCCACAGAGTCCTCGACCACCTCGACGGGCTCCGAATCGAACACCCCCAGCGACACCCTGCCGCCGCGCCGTCGGCGCAGGGCCGCGTCCCGCCCGGCGGGCCCGCCGTCCGGTGCTCCCGAGGCGCCGGCGGAGACCGTCGCGCCGGCCGGGGTGACCGACGAGGCGGAAGAGGCCGAAGCCGAGGCCGCCGCCGAGGTGACCGAGGTGCCCGAGGCGGCTCCGGAGCCCGTGACCGCGGGTCGGCCGCGGCGCCGTGCGGTGCGCCGCGCCTCCGCGCCCGCCGGGGCCCCGACGTCGGCGGAGACGGCCGAGACCGTCGTACCGGCGTCCACCGCCGCCGAGGCGTCCGCGCCTGCCGAGGCGCCCGCGCCCGCCGAGGACGCTGCTCCGCGCCGTGCCCGGCGTCGTGCCACGCGCAGTGTGACCGCGCCGACCGAGTCGGCCGCCGAGGGGGCGTCGACGGCTCCGGTGTCGGAGGCCGCGCCCGCCGAGACTGCCGCAGCCGCCGAGGCGTCCGCGCCTGCCGAGGCGCCCGCGCCCGCCGCGGCCGAGGACGCCGCTCCGCGCCGTGCCCGGCGTCGTGCCACGCGCAGTGTGACCGCGCCGACCGAGTCGGCCGCCGAGGGGGCGTCGACGGCTCCGGTGTCGGAGGCCG
>NZ_JBHYOB010000001.1:343907-415991 GCF_042744565.1 Streptomyces sp. NPDC058812 | reverse complement strand
CGCGCCCGCCGAGACTGCCGCAGCCGCCGAGGCGTCCGCGCCTGCCGAGGCGCCCGCGTCCGCCGAGGCCGAGGACGCTGCTCCGCGCCGTGCCCGGCGTCGTGCCACGCGGCGCGTGGCCGCGCCGACCGGCGCGCCCGCCGATGTCGGTGCCGAGGTGAGCGAGCCCGCCCCGGCCCCCGAGACCGCGCAGGCGGCCCCCGAGACGCCGGAAGAGACCGCCGCGCCCGTCGAGGACGCCGCTCCGCGTCGTGCGCGCCGCCGGTCCACCCGTAAGGCCGCCACCGGTTTCGCCGCGCCGGCGCAGACCGCCGCCTCCGACGATGCGGACGCTCCCAAGCGGCCGTCGCGTCCCGCCGTCGCGGTGTTCCAGGCGCCCGTGTTCGCCGAGCCCCAGTTCCAGACGCCCGAGCGGGCCGCCGCCGAGGCCGCCGCCGAGGCGGCCGGAGCCGAGCCGGAGAAGGCGCCGCAGGAGACCGAGGAGCTCCCGGAGGAGCAGTCCGCCGGGTCGCGTCGGCGTCGCAAGCGCCGGGGCGCCGCCGCCGAGGAGGCCACCGAGGAGCGGGCCACCGCCGCCGTGAAGCAGGACGAGCCGAAGGCCGAGGCCGAGGCCGACACGGACGCCGACGTCGACGAGTCCGGCGAGGACCACGACGACGTCGAGGGCTCCGAGGAGTCCGGTTCGCGCCGTCGCCGTCGCCGGGGCGGCCGCCGCCGTCGCCGGGGCGACGCCGCCGACGGCGACTCCGCCGACGGCGACGAGTACACCGCCGAGCAGGCCGCTCAGGACGCGGAGGACACCGCCGAGCAGGCCGAGGAGGACGCCGAGGAGAGCGAGGACGCCTCGGGCGAGGGCGGCGGCTCCAGCAGCAGCCGTCGCCGTCGTCGCCGTCGTCGCCGGGCCGGGGACGGCTCCGGGGACTCCGAGCCGTCGTCCGCCGACGACCCCGAGCGCACCGTCGTCAAGGTCCGCGAGCCCCGCCCCCCGCGGGAGAGGAGCGAGCCGTCCGACGAGGTGCAGTCCATCAAGGGCTCGACCCGCCTGGAGGCCAAGAAGCAGCGCCGCCGGGAAGGCCGTGAGCAGGGGCGCCGACGCGTTCCGATCATCACCGAGGCCGAGTTCCTGGCCCGCCGCGAGGCCGTCGAGCGCGTCATGGTCGTACGCCAGCACGGCGAGCGCACCCAGATCGGCGTCCTGGAGGACGGCGTGCTCGTCGAGCACTACGTCAACAAGGAGCAGGCCACCTCGTACGTCGGCAACGTCTACCTCGGCAAGGTGCAGAACGTGCTCCCGTCGATGGAGGCCGCCTTCATCGACATCGGCAAGGGCCGCAACGCCGTCCTGTACGCCGGTGAGGTCAACTTCGAGGCCCTCGGCATGTCCGGCGGCCCGCGCCGCATCGAGTCCGCCCTCAAGTCCGGCCAGTCGGTCCTCGTGCAGGTCACCAAGGACCCGATCGGCCACAAGGGCGCCCGCCTGACCAGCCAGATCTCGCTGCCCGGCCGCTACCTGGTCTACGTGCCCGAGGGCTCGATGACCGGTATCAGCCGCAAGCTGCCCGACACCGAGCGGTCCCGGCTGAAGACCATCCTCAAGAAGATCGTCCCCGAGGACGCGGGCGTCATCGTGCGCACCGCCGCCGAGGGCGCGAGCGAGGACGAGCTGCGCCGCGACGTCGAGCGGCTCCAGGGGCAGTGGGAGGAAATCCAGAAGAAGGCCAAGAGCGGCGGCAGCTCGAACGCGCCCACGCTGCTCTACGGCGAGCCGGACATGACCGTCCGGGTCGTGCGCGACATCTTCAACGAGGACTTCACCAAGGTCGTCGTCAGCGGTGACGACGCCTGGCAGACCATCCACGGCTACGTGTCCCACGTGGCGCCGGACCTCGCCGACCGGCTGTCCAGGTGGACCAGCGAGGTCGACGTCTTCGCCACGTACCGGATCGACGAGCAGCTCGCCAAGGCGCTGGACCGCAAGGTCTGGCTGCCCAGCGGCGGTTCGCTGGTGATCGACCGGACCGAGGCGATGGTCGTCGTCGACGTCAACACCGGCAAGTTCACCGGTCAGGGCGGCAACCTCGAGGAGACGGTCACCAGGAACAACCTGGAGGCGGCCGAGGAGATCGTGCGCCAGCTGCGGCTGCGTGACCTCGGCGGCATCATCGTCATCGACTTCATCGACATGGTGCTGGAGTCCAACCGGGACCTGGTGCTGCGGCGCCTGCTGGAGTGCCTGGGCCGGGACCGTACGAAGCACCAGGTCGCCGAGGTGACCTCGCTGGGGCTCGTGCAGATGACGCGGAAGCGGGTCGGGCAGGGGCTGCTCGAGTCGTTCTCCGAGACCTGCGTCCACTGCAACGGCCGTGGCGTCATCGTCCACCTGGACCAGCCGACCGCCGCCGCCGGTGGCGGCGGTGGCAAGCGCCGCAAGCGGGCGCGGGCCGGCGGCGGAGAGCAGCCGCACGAGCACGAGGCCGTGGCCGGTGTCGAGACGGGTGTGACGGCGGAGCAGGAGGCGGACACCGAGTCCGAGTCGGAGGTCGCCGCCGAGGTGGCCGAGCCGGTCGCCCTCCCGGCGCCCGACTTCAGCGCGGACGAGGAGCTGTACAGCAGCGCCGCCGAGGCCGAGGCCGCCGCCACACGCGGTCGCGGCCGGCGCCGCACGAGCCGGCGGGCGTCGGCCCCGGCGGGCGCCCCGAAGGCGGCGAAGGGCGAGGCCCGGCGCGCCGAGGCCCCGACCGCGCAGGACGTCACGGTCCAGGAAGAGGTCGAGCGTCCGGTACGGCAGGAGTCCGCCGCCGAGGTGCTCGCCGAGCCCGCCGCCGTCGAGGACGCCGTCTCCGGCGCCCCGGCCCCGGCCGCCGAGGAAGCCCCGGCCGCCGTCGAGGCGCCGGCTGCCGAGGAGGCCGCGCCCAAGGGCCGTACCCGCCGTCGGGCCACCCGGAAGGTGTCCGCACCGGCCGGTTCGCCCGCGGGTGCCGAGGCCGCCGTGCTGACGGTCCCGGAGCAGGTCGCCCAGGCCCCGCAGGCCCCGCAGGCCGAGCAGGCGACGGAGGCACCGGCGGCTGCCGAGGCCCCCGCGGAGTCGTCCGGTACGGCCGCAGAGAGCGCCGCCCCGGCGCGTCCGCGGCGGCGGGCCGTGCGCAAGCCCACCACGTCCACCGCGTCCGAGGAGGCGGCCGTCATGGTCGTTCCGTCGGCCCCGGCGGAGGACGCGGGCGAGACCGCGGCCGTGGCGGAACCCGAGGCGGACACCGCCGAGGAGACCGCCCCGGCCAAGAAGGCGGCGGCCCGCAAGACGGCCAAGAAGGCGACGGCGAAGAAGGCCGCCACCAAGAAGACCGCGACCAAGAAGACGACGACCGCGAAGAAGGCCACGGCCAAGAAGGCGGCCAAGTCGACGACCGCCAAGAAGGCCACGGCCAAGAAGACGGCGTCGAAGAAGACCGCGGCGGCTGCCCAGCAGACGCCGTCCTCGGTCAGGGCCGCCACCGACGAGGGCTGATCCGGCCGCCAGTCGCAGAACGTGTGGTCCTGTCCGGCCCGGAATCCGCTCGGAGTCCGTCCGGACAGGGCCACACGTGTCAGACCGTACATTTCAGTCCGCACGTTTCAGTCCGCTCAGTCCGCACGTTTCAGTCCGCACGTTTCCCCGGACGTCTCCGGGCGCATCATCACCGGACAGCCGGGCCACCGACCCGTCCCCGCCGACCCGTCCCCGCGAGGAGAGAAGATCACGTGCCGGTACTGACGAGGCTCATCCCCTCGCCGCTCGTAGTGGACATCCGTCCGGGCGCGCTCGACGACCTGGCGAGTGTCCTCGCGGACCAGCGGATCTCCCAGTCCGGAAAGCTCGCCGTGGCGATCAGCGACGGCTCGGGAGCCCGCCTGCGCCGGAGGCTGGAGCCGTCCCTGCCCGGCGCCGACTGGTTCGAGGTCGGTGGCGGCACCATCGACGACGCGGTGCGGCTGGCCGACGGCATGAAGGCGAGCCGCTACGACGCGATCGTCGGGCTCGGCGGCGGCAAGGTCATCGACTGCGCCAAGTTCGCCGCGGCCCGCGTCGGCCTGCCCATGGTCGCGGTGGCCACCAACCTCTCCCACGACGGCATCTGCTCGCCGGTGTCGATACTCGACAACGACGCGGGCCGCGGTTCGTACGGCGTGCCGACGCCCATCGCGCTCGTCGTCGACCTCGCGGTGATCCGCGAGGCGCCGATCCGCTTCGTGCGCTCCGGGATCGGTGACGCCGTCTCCAACATCTCCGCGGTCGCCGACTGGGAGCTGGCCCACCGGGTCAACGGCGAGAAGGTCGACGGCCTCGCCGCCGCCCTGGCCCGGCAGGCCGGCGAGGCCGTCCTGCGCCACCCCGGCGGCTGCGGCGACGACGGGTTCCTGACCGTGCTGACCGAGGGCCTGGTGCTGTCCGGCATCGCCATGTCGATCGCCGGGCACACCCGTCCCTCGTCCGGCGCCTGCCACGAGATCAGCCACGCGCTCGACCTGCTGTATCCGAGGCGCGCCGCGAGCCACGGCGAGCAGGTGGGCATCGGCGCGGCCTTCGCGACGTATCTGCGCGGCGATCGCGAGGGCTCCCTGCTGATGGCCGGGACGCTGCGCCGGCACGGGCTGCCCGTGGTGGCCCAGGAGATCGGGTTCGACGACGAGGAGTTCGTGCGGGCCGTGGAGTTCGCGCCGCGGACCCGGCCCGGCCGGTACACGATCCTGGAGCATCTCGACCTGTCGCCCGCGCGGGCGAAGGAGGCGTACGCCGAGTACGTCGCGGCGGTCGCCGGCTGAGGCCGCGGCCGGGGTGACCGGGCCCGGTTTGACCCCTGTCGTGCGGCCCCGTAATCTTGAGCGTCGGCGTGTCGACTGACGCGTCACATCCCCGTAAACCTTTCTTCCTTCCGGGTGCGGGCCCTGACGGGCCCCGGCCGGGAGAGGCCGTCCGCGTGTGTCACCGGGCGGCTGGACTGCGGGGGTGCCGTTCCAGAGCGAGAGAGTGAGATCCGCGTGTACGCCATCGTGCGCAGCGGTGGTCGCCAGCACAAGGTTGCTGTCGGCGACATCGTTGAGGTTGACAAGATTTCCACCGCCCAGGTCGGCGACACGGTCGAGCTCTCGACCCTGCTCGTCGTTGACGGCGACGCTGTGACCAGCGACCCGTGGGTGCTGGCCGGCATCAAGGTCCAGGCCGAGGTCGTGGACCACCACAAGGGCCAGAAGATCGACATTCTGCGCTACAAGAACAAGACCGGCTACCGCCGTCGTCAGGGCCACCGCCAGCAGTACACGGCGATCAAGGTCACTGAGATCCCCGCGGCTGCGAAGTAAGGGACTGAGGAGAGATGGCACACAAGAAGGGCGCATCGTCCACCCGTAACGGTCGTGACTCCAACGCTCAGCGCCTCGGCGTGAAGCGCTTCGGTGGTCAGGCCGTCAACGCGGGCGAGATCCTGGTCCGCCAGCGCGGCACCCACTTCCACCCGGGTGCGGGCGTCGGCCGTGGCGGCGACGACACGCTGTTCGCCCTGCAGGCCGGTGCGGTGCAGTTCGGCACCCACCGTGGCCGCAAGGTCGTGAACATCGTTCCGGTCGCCTGATCGGAAACTTTCGCGAGGCGGACCTCACTTCCCTTCAGGGGAAGCGGGTCCGCCTTTCGCGTGTTGACCCAAGAGACACCCACGAGACATTTCCGCAGTAAGTAGTAACCGGTAACTGGAGGCACATCCCATGACCACCTTCGTGGACCGCGTCGAGCTGCACGTCGCCGCGGGTAACGGAGGCCACGGCTGTGCCTCCGTCCACCGTGAGAAGTTCAAGCCGCTCGGCGGCCCGGACGGCGGCAACGGCGGCCGTGGCGGCGACGTGATCCTCACCGTCGACCAGTCGGTGACCACGCTCCTCGACTACCACCACTCCCCGCACCGCAAGGCCACCAACGGCAAGCCCGGCGAGGGCGGCAACCGCTCCGGCAAGGACGGTCAGGACCTGGTCCTGCCCGTGCCCGACGGCACCGTGGTCCTCGACGGGGCGGGCAACGTCCTCGCCGACCTGGTGGGCCAGGGCACCTCCTACGTCGCCGCGCAGGGCGGCCGGGGCGGCCTCGGCAACGCGGCACTGGCCTCCGCGCGGCGCAAGGCGCCCGGCTTCGCGCTGCTCGGCGTGCCCGGCGACCTCCAGGACATCCACCTGGAGCTGAAGACCGTCGCCGACGTGGCGCTGGTCGGCTACCCGAGCGCCGGCAAGTCGTCGCTGATCTCGGTGCTGAGCGCGGCCAAGCCGAAGATCGCCGACTACCCCTTCACGACGCTCGTCCCGAACCTGGGCGTGGTGACGGCGGGCTCGACCGTCTACACCGTGGCGGACGTCCCCGGTCTGATCCCCGGTGCCAGCCAGGGCAAGGGCCTCGGTCTGGAGTTCCTGCGGCACGTGGAGCGGTGCAGCGTGCTGGTGCACGTGCTGGACACGGCGACCCTGGAGTCCGAGCGCGACCCGGTCTCCGACCTGGACATCATCGAGGCGGAGCTGCGCGAGTACGGCGGCCTGGACAACCGGCCCCGGATCGTCGTCCTCAACAAGATCGACGTACCCGACGGCAAGGACCTCGCCGAGATGGTCCGCCCGGACCTGGAGGCACGCGGCTACCGCGTCTTCGAGGTGTCCGCGGTGGCCCACATGGGGCTGAAGGAGCTGTCCTTCGCGCTGGCCGAACTGGTGGGCAACGCGCGCGCGGCCCGGCCCAAGGACGAGGCCACGCGGATCGTCATCCGGCCCAAGGCCGTGGACGACGCCGGCTTCACCGTCACCCGCGAGGAGGACGGCCTGTTCCGGGTGCGCGGCGAGAAGCCCGAACGCTGGGTGCGCCAGACCGACTTCAACAACGACGAGGCCGTCGGCTATCTCTCCGACCGGCTCAACCGCCTCGGTGTCGAGGAGCGGCTGATGAAGGCCGGCGCCCGCAACGGCGACGGCGTGGCCATCGGCCCCGAGGACAACGCGGTCGTCTTCGACTGGGAGCCGTCGGTGACGGCCGGCGCCGAGATGCTCGGCCGCCGCGGCGAGGACCACCGCTTCGAGGCACCCCGCCCGGCCGCCCAGCGACGCCGGGAACGGGACGCCGAACGCGACGAGGCGGAGCGGGAGTTCGACGGTTTCGAGCCCTTCTAGGCTCGGTACCCGGCTCTCCGGGACACGGCCCGGCCCTGCGGGCGGCAGCACGCCGCCCGCAGGGTTACACAGGTGTGTCGTGGTCGTGATCTGCTGTCGAACATCGATGTGTACGTTGTGAGGAGGATGTGGCCACAGCTGTGTGGCCAGGGGTGGGAGGACGGACTGACCAGCCGTTTCCCGAAAGCAGAGAGAAGCCGCCAAGTGAAGATCGCATTCCTCGTCCGGGACCTGTGCCACATGGGGGGCGTGGTCAGTGCGACGCAGAACCTCGCGGGTGCGCTCGCCGAGCGGCACGACGTCGAGATCGTGGCCCTGCGCAAGGTGCGCGACGAGTCGTACTTCCCGCTGGACCCGCGGGTGTCCGTCCGGGTGCTCAGCGACATGCGTCCGCACTCGCCGGTCTCCGACGTGGACGACCCGCTGTCCGACAAGTTCCCGCTGATCTACCCGCTCAACGCCGGTGCCAAGACGCCCGTGGTGAGCAGGCTCGCGGAACTCAGGCTCCTGGAGTACCTGGAGACCACCGACGCCGACGTCGTCGTCAGCTCCAGCCCGCGGAACACGATCATGCTGGCGCAGGCGCGCGGTGACTACCTGAAGGTCACTCAGGAGCACTCGATGCCCGCCATCTACGCCACGGACATCAAGGAACGCCTCTTCCCCGCCTACCGGTCCCTGGACGTCCTCACGGCGCTCACGCCGGAGGAGGTCGCCGCCATCGGCAAGCAGGTGCCCGCGGTCGCCAACCGCCTCGCGGTGATGCCCAACTGCGTACCGGCCTCCACCATCAGGGCCACCGGTACCAACAAGGTCGTGGTCTCGGCCGGGCACCTGACCGGCAACAAGAACCACGCCCTCCTGATCGAGGCCTTCGCCAAGGTCCACGCCGTCGCCCCGGACTGGACGCTGCGCATCTACGGCCACGGCGCCGAGAAGAACAAGCTGCGCGCCCGCATCGAGGAACTGGGGCTGTCCAACAACATCCTGCTGATGGGCCAGACCTCCCCGGTCACCCCGGAGTTCGGCAAGGGCTCGGTCTTCGTCCTGCCCTCCAAGCGCGAGGCGTTCGGCAACGTCGTCGTCGAGGCGATGGCCGCCGGACTGCCCGTCGTCGCCACGGACGCCGACCACGGGCCGCGCAACATCCTCACCGACGGCGAGGACGGCCTGATCGTCCCGCCCGGCGACGTGGACGCGATGGCGGAGGCGATCCGGAGCCTCGTCCAGGACGACGGGCTGCGGCTGAAGATGGCCGCCGCCGCCATCCGCAACGCCGAGCGCTTCCACGAGCGGGCCAGCCGCGAACGCTTCGAGGACATCATCCAGGAGGCCCTCGCCCGCAAGGAGCTGCCCCGGCACGCCACCGCCCGCGTGGACCGGCAGGGCTCCGTCCACGTCGCCGTGGGCACGCTGCCGCCGAGCGCCGGGCAGGCCGACCTCGTGCTGCGCAAGGGCGCCGCCGCGGCCGGCGAGCACCGCTTCCCGTTCACCGCCGAGGGCGACGCCGTCGTGCCCTGGGACGCCGGGCTGCCGCACGGCACCTGGGAACTGACCCTGGCCACCCGCGAGGGCGGCCGCGAGGTCGCACTCGGCACCGACGGCTACGGCTGCGACACCCGGGACCTGCTCGCCGTGGAGCTGCCGCGCCCGCAGGGGCCCGCCCTGGCGGTGCTGCTGCCGCACCTGCACGAGGACGGCGGGCTGCGGCTGCGCAGCGCGCTGCGCGACGTCCACGCCGAGGTCGGCCCGGTCAGGGTCGACGAGCGGACCATCGCCGTGCGCGCCGAGCTGTGGGGCGCCCGGCCGGCCGCGGACGCCGTCGTGGAGGCCGTGCACCGCCGGGACAAGGAGCGGGTGCTGTCCTTCCCGCTGCGGGACGAGGGCGACGGCCGGGTGGCGGTGGACATCGACTGCGCGACGCTGGTGGGCGAGCACACCGACGCCGACGAGAAGGAAGTCATCTGGGACTTCTCGCTGCGCCCGGCGCCCGGCGCGCCCCGGGTGCAGCTGGCCAAGCTCGCGACCGACGTACTGGCGCCGATCAACGTGTTCACCTTCCCGCGCCCGGTGATCAGCGAGGCCGTGGCGGCGCCCCCGACCGTGCTGACCCGGGCGGTACGCAAGTCCCGCCGGGCCCTCGGCCAGACCCCGGCGCCGCTGCCCCCCACCCGCCGGCGTACGGAACTGCGGCCCTATTTCACCGCCGCGTGCCAGTTCGCGGTGAAGACCGTGCGGCTCTGACCCCGGTACCGAACGGCACAAGAGGGCGGGGCCCGGAGGAGATCCTCCGGGCCCCGCCCTCTCGCGTTCGCGGCTCAGCTCTCCCGCGCCTGCTCCAGCATCCGGTCGACGACCCGTGCGGACGCGTTGCCGTCGTCCAGGTCGCAGAACAGGTGGTGGAAGCGGTCGAACCGGTCCTGGTACTCCGCCTGGACCTGGTCGATGTCCCGGATCGCGTCGACCAGCTCCTTGGAGTTGTCGATCAGCGGACCGGGGGAGTCCTGCTCGAAGTCGAAGTAGAACCCGCGCAGCGTGTCCCGGTAGTGCTCCAGGTCGTACGTGAAGAACAGCATCGGCCGCTTCAGGTGCGCGTAGTCGAACATCACCGACGAGTAGTCCGTGATCATGATGTCCGCCGCGAGGTAGAGGTCGGCGATGTCCGGGTACTCCGAGGCGTCCCACACGAACCCGTTGCCCGCGCCCGGCACCGCGTCCACCACGTTGGAGTGGCGGCGGATCAGCAGCACGTGGTCGTCACCGAGGCGGCGCTGGGCGTCCTCGAGGTCGATGCGCAGGTCGAACAGGTACTGGCCGGCGCTGTGCGACTGGTCGTCCCGCCAGGTCGGCGCGTACAGGACGACCTTCTTGCCCTCGGGCAGACCGAGCGCCTTCCTGACCCGCGCCGCGATCGCGTCCTTGTCGGGCGAGTACAGGTAGTCGTTGCGGGGGTAGCCCGCCTCCTGGATCTCACCGTCGTAGGAGAACGCCCGCTTGAGGATCGGCGTGCTGAAGCGGTTGGAGGAGACGAGCAGGCTCCACTGCTTGGCCTCCAGCGCCAGCTTCTCCTGGTAGCGCCGGTCGAAGTGCAGCGTGTCGATGTCGTGCCCGATCTTCTTCAGCATCGTGCCGTGCCAGGTCTGCACGATGGACTGGCCGGGCCGGCGCTCGATCCAGTCGGGAAGGTGGGCGTTGGTGACGATGTAGCGGCTGGAGGCCAGCGCCTCGTACCACTCCCGGCCCCACATGCGGACCGGCTCGACACCCTCCGGCAGCGCGACCTGGCCGTCGCGGACCGCCCACAGGTGCTTCAGGTCCGAGTCGCGGCGCTTCAGCTCCTCGTACATCGCACGCGGGCTGTCCGAGAACTGCTTGCCGTTGTAGCTCAGGTAGAAGACCTGGTCCTTCAGCGGCTGCTGGAACAGCGGCTCGTAGACCTCCTTGCGCAGCTGCCGCTGACGGAACGGGCCGCGCTCCAGGTCGCTCAGCTCGGAGCGGACGTTGAGCTGCGGGAAGTCGCCCCAGCGGTTCTCCAGCCAGTAGCGCCGGCCGCCGAGCTCGGCCCGGACCGGGAAGGAGTCCGCGGCCAGGCGGTCGATCACGAAGGGCACGTCGGGCGCGCTCTCGTCCTCGGGCCGCAGGAAGATGTTCCAGCGGCCGGCGCGCAGCGGGACGCCGCCGTTGCCGCCGAGCCGGGAGGGGTCGAAGGACACCTCGAAGCGGCCGTCCTCCAGCCAGCGGGTCTCGACGAACCGCTCCTCGTAGCGGTTGCGCGGCTTGAGCAGGAAGCGGGAGCCGGTCAGCCGCGGGTCGGCGTGACCGGTGAGGGCGATCTCGCCGTCGCGCACGGTGGCGGAGTCGATCAGGGCACGGCGGGTGCGGCCGGAGAACTTCAGGAAGCCGGTGTGGCCGGCCACCACGGCCAGCTCGACCAGGTGCGCCTGGCTGCCGAGCGACGCGGGCAGCGGGAACTCGGCGTCGGACAGCCCTTCCTGCATCACGGTGCCGAACCGGCGCTCGTTGCCCTGCGGGTCGGTCGCGACCAGCACCGTGGACCAGGTGCGCTTCTCCGGCTGCGCTTTCTCGTCGACGCCCTCGTGGAAGACGAGCGCCACGTCGGCCACCGGCACCTCGACCGAGAACGCCTGTGCGCCGCCCTCGCGGGTGACGGTGACGGGGTACTCGAGGGTCTCGGCACCCTTCTGGTTCTTGACCCGCAGGGTCACCTGCTCGCCCGCGGCGAGGGGCTCGCGGATCTCACCGGTGACCTTGACCCGGTCGCCCTCCAGGGCGCGGCCGGTGATCAGGGCGCGGACCTTCTCGATGCGCAGCTTCAGCGCGCCGCGCTCGACGGACGGCAGCAGCCGGAAGTCGGGGCTCAGCCAGTGGTACGGCGGGAAGTTGCAGGACGCGCCGCCGCTGGAGTGGACGGCGTGGCGCCGTACCAGGCCGGAGGAGAAGATGCCGAGGCCCACGTGCCACACGGCCTCCTGCCACTCGCCGCCCTTGCGGAGCCGGGCGGGGTCGATGGTGACCTCCCAGCCGGCCCAGTCGTAGTTGTAGCGGTCCTGGCCGGAGTCGGTGGTGACCTCGGGGCGCGGCACGTTGCGGGCCGGCAGCAGGATGCGGCGGCGGGAGCGGTCCTTGCGGAGCTGGAGCACCTTGACCGAGGCCTTGCGCGACGGCTGGTCGATCTTGTCGATCCAGGCGTTGCCGGACAGCAGGAGCTTGCCCCCGGACCAGCTCACGTCCTGCAGCGGCGCGCGCATGTTCAGGTGCTGGTCGATGCGCAGCGCCTCCTTGGGAAGGTGCAGATCGGCACCTTCCAGGGAGGGCCACGAGGCGTACTTGCGGACCAGGCCGCTGACCTCGGGCGTCTCGCGGCGGCGCTGGCCGGCCAGCAGAGCGATCAGCTCCTCCATCTGGTGCTTGCGCACCAGCAGCCACTGCACGCGCAGTTCGGCCGGGAGGTCCATGACGACCTTGGGGTCGATGCTGTCGAGGAATCGGTTCGCCGAGCGCAGGAACTCGGCCCGGTACTCCTCGTCGCCGTCCGGCACCACGTTGAGGAACAGTCGCAGGTCGTCACGGAGGACCCGGGTGTCGTACTCGCGCTTGAGGCGGGCGTACGTCTCACCGGGCTGCTCGGCGAGGAAGGCGCTGATCTCCATCACGGAGGTGACGCGGTCGCGCACACCCGCCGGATCGGTGCGGCGCTGCGTGATGGACGGGGCGGACTCGCCCTCGCGCAGCCGCCAGTAGTAGCAGGGCTCCGAGATGACGTCGACGCTCTCGGCCAGGTAGTGGGCCCGCATCGTGACCGGGGTGTCCTCGTACAGCCGGCCCTCGGGGAAGGCGAAGCCGTTCTTCTCCCAGAAGGTGCGGCGGAAGACCTTGTTGCACGCGATGCGGTCGGCGACGAGCTTGGCGTAGCGGGATATGTGGGTGCCCACCCGGGCCTCGCCGGCCAGCATCCGCATCAGCGGGACCTGCCAGGACTTCTCGCCCCTGAGATGGAAGACGTTGCCCGTGGCGAAGTCCGAGCCGCTCTCGTCGAGGCTGCCGACCATGAGCCGGTAGGCGTCCGGTGGTATCAGGTCGTCGCTGTCGACGAAGGTCAGGAACTCCGACTGGGGCGCCAGGTGGGCCATGCCGGTGTTGCGGGCGGCGCCGAGGCCGCCGTTCTCCTTGCGTATGAGCTTGAAGCGCGCGTCGCGGGAGGCGTACTCCTCGGCGATGGCGGCGGAGCCGTCCGGTGAACCGTCGTCCACCATCAGGACCTCGAAGTCGCGGAAGGTCTGTGCCGCGAGCGAGTCCAGACAGGCGGGGAGGTAACGCTCCACGTCGTAGATGGGGACGATGACACTGAGCCGAGGGGCCATGGCTTGGTGATCTCCTTTCGGGGTCAGGCCCGCTCGACCAGTTCGAGCGACTGGGCGGGGGTCGGGGCGTGAGGGCGTTCGTCGAACGGGACGATGGGCAGCAGGCTCTCTTCACCGAGGAAGACGCGTCGCACGACGCGTTCGGCTGCGTGTCCGTCGTCGAATTCGCAGAAACGCCGGCGGAAGGCGTCCCGGCGCTCGGTCGTGTCCCGGCTGTCGTACTCGCCCGAGGCGAGCAGCCGCAGCAGCTCCGCCTGCGTCGTGGCCACCGCGCCGGGCGGTTCCTGGAGCAGGTCGAAGTAGGTGCCGCGCACCGCGGAGTAGACGTCCCAGTCGGGGACGTAGCTGATGATCGGGCGGTCCAGTACGGCGTAGTCGAACATCGCCGAGGAGTAGTCCGTGATCAGGGCGTCCGCGGCGAGGTACAGCTCCTCCACCCGGGCGTGCCCGGAGACGTCGACGATCCGGCCGGTGCGGCGCAGTTCGGCGACGTGCGGGGAGCTGCCGTAGAAGTAGTGGCCGCGCACCAGCAGGGTCACGTCCGGACCGAGTTCGTCGGCGATCCGGGCCAGGTCCAGCGGCGGGGTGAAGCCCGGCTGGTACTCGCGGTGCGTCGGCATGTACAGGAACGCCTTGGCACCGTCGGCCAGTCCCAGTGCCGCACGCGCCGCGCGCACGTCCTCGGACGTGGCGTTCACGAGGGCGTCGTTGCGCGGGTAGCCGGACTCCAGCGTGGTGTAGGAGCAGGGGTAGACCCGCTCCCAGATCACGGTCGAGAACTGGTTGGCGCTGATGCTGAAGTCCCAGCGGTCGCACCGCTCCAGGAGCTTCTCGAAGTCCATGTCGGTGGAGGCCGGGAACTTCTGCTGGTCCAGGCCCATGGTCTTCAGCGGGGTGCCGTGGTGGGTCTGCACATGGACCTGGCCCTCCCGCTTCACCACGGAGTCCGCGAAGTTCACGTTGTTCACGAGGTACTTGGCGCGGGCCAGGGCCGCCCAGTACTCGCGCGAGCCCACCCGCACGACCCGCACGCCCTTGGGCACCTGCGCCGCGTTCTCCGTGCGGACCGCCCACACGCGGCGCATGTGCGGGGCCAGCCGGGCCAGTTCGGCGTCGATGGCGGCGGGGTTGCAGGAGACGCTGCGGCTCCAGTAGGCGGAGAACAGCACCAGGTTGTCGTCCAGCGGCAGCCTGAGCTGGGACTGGTAGAACGCGCCCATGGCACTGCGCTTGGACCGGTTGAGCGCGGTACGGGTGCGGGTTTTGACCCGCTGGCGGAACTTCACCGCCGCAAGGGCGCTCACCATGGTCGTGTACGCGTCGCGCTCCAGCATCCCGTACTTGTGACCGCGACCCCCGGCCGGTCGTGTGAAGCCCTTGGGCAGGCGGGCGCGGTAGTCGGCCGAGGCGCGGTGGAAGAACTCCGCCCGCGCGTCCTGCGGCAGGCGGCCCGGGCGCTCCAGGACGGTCAGGTAGTGGTCGGCCATCTTGCGGAACAACGGGCCGCGCCACTCGGCGAGTTCCTCGTGCGCGTCGAGGTAGTCGAAGACCCGCTGGTACTGGTCGAAGACGTCGAAATGCTTGCGGCTGACCGTCTTGAGGATGTTGCCGCCCTCGCGGCGCTGCCGGTAGCGCACGCAGACCCGGTCCAGTACGGCGATCCGCTCGGCGCTGATCAGGGAGCAGAACGTCCAGGGGGCGTCCTCGTAGTACCCGGGCGGGAAGGTGAGCCCGGTCCGGGTGACGAAGTCGCGCCGGTAGGCCTTGTTCCAGACGATCTGCAGCAGGTCGAGCAGCTTGGGGCGCTCGGCGAGGGGGAAGACGTCCGGGCCCTCCTGCTTGAGGAGATCGGCCCGCAGGTTCGGGCGGACCTTGCCGTCCCAGTAGGTGCGGGCGTAGTCGAAGATCAGAATCTCGGGATTGTCCGTGGCGTCGAGCCGGTCGCAAATGGCCGACAACGCACCGTCGGACAACGTGTCGTCACTGTCCAGGAACAACACGTAATCGCCCGTGGCCTTTTCCAGTCCCGCGTTACGCGCACGCCCCAGGCCCACGTTTTCCGTGAGGTGAATCACATGAATCCGGGAGTCCCGTTTCGCGTACTCGTCGAGAATGGCCCCTGACCCGTCCGGCGAACAGTCGTCGACCGCGATGATCTCGAAGTCCGTGCAGTCCTGTCCGAGTACGGAGTCAAGGCACTCGGGCAGATAGCCCTGCACCTTGTACACGGGGACGACGAGAGAGAGTTTGGGCATCCTTACAACCTGTTCCGAGAACTGACCACGGGACCGCGGGCTGGGACCGGAACGCGTTCCGGGCGCCGTTGGGGCCTGGAGCGCGCCGCCGCATCAGCGTAAAGGATTCACGCGGAGTTTCCGCTGGCACGGTAGTCGGACCGTCTGTGCCCTGTCACAGCGGGAAATGGCCGGGACGGGAGGCCCGAATCCATCGCTTCGAAGCGCCTGGAGAACTTCCTCACATTCGGCCCCCCTGTCCTCTTTATTGACTTCCGTCGCCTTCCGCCCCATGTGCCCGACTCGATTTTCCGGCGCACACGGACGAGTCTGCACCCACTGACGAAGACCTGGGAGGCATGAGGATGAGCTGGCTGGTCACGGGCGGAGCCGGGTACATCGGAGCGCATGTGGTGCGCGCCCTGGCCGACGGCGGTGAACGCGTGGTCGTGTACGACGACCTGTCCACCGGCAGCACCGACCGCGTGCCCGACGGGGTGCCGCTGGTCGTCGGCAGCGTGCTGGACCGGGCGGCGCTGGAGGGCGCGATTCGTGACCATGCTGTGACAGGTGTGGTGCACATCGCGGCCAAGAAACAGGTCGGGGAGTCGGTGGAGCGGCCGCTCCACTACTACCGGGAGAACGTGACGGGCCTGGCGACCCTCCTGGAGGCCATGACGTCGACCGGTGTCGGCCGCCTCGTCTTCTCCTCCTCCGCGGCCGTCTACGGCATGCCCGATGTGGACCTCGTCACGGAGGACACCCCCTGCCTGCCGATGAGCCCCTACGGCGAGACCAAGCTGATCGGCGAGTGGCTGATCAACGCCGCCGCCCGGGCCCACGGCATCCGCGCCGCGTCCCTGCGCTACTTCAACGTCGCGGGCGCGGCCGCCCCCGAGCTGGCCGACTCCGGCGTCTTCAACCTCATCCCCATGGTCTTCGAGCGCCTGGAGGCGGGTGACGCCCCGCGCGTCTTCGGCGACGACTACGCCACGCCGGACGGCACCTGTGTACGGGACTACATCCACGTCAAGGACATCGCCTCCGCCCACCTCGCGGCGGCCCGGCGCCTGACGGACGCCCCCGAGGGCACGTCGCTCACCCTCAACATCGGACGCGGTGAGGGCAGTTCGGTACGGGAGATGGTGGACCGCATCCTCAAGGTCACCGGCAGGCAGGACGTCGCCCCGCACGTGACCGAACGCCGCCCCGGCGACCCGGCCCGCGTGGTCGCGTCCGCCGACCGCGCCCACGAGGAACTCGGCTGGTCGGCCGGTCACGACCTGGACGACATGATCGAGTCCGCCTGGCAGGGCTGGCGCCACCACCACGGCTGACCGACGCGGGTGACCGCCGGGCGGTGAACGGGGGGGAGTGAACGGGGGGAACGGGGGGCCGCCCCCGCGGATCAGCCCCCCCCCGCGGATCAGCCCCCCCCCCGCGGATCAGCCCCCGGCGCGGGGCCCGCCGCGACTGCCCGCGGGCAGCGGCGCGGGCTGCTGTCGTGGGCCGGGGAGCGCGAGTTCCGTGGCGAGCCGTTCCGCCATCCGCGCCCGGTGTTCCCCCGCCGCCGCGCACAGCGCCCCTACCGCCCCGGCGAAGCGCTCCTGGGACGGCGGCTCGGCCGGGCCCAGCAGGCGCAGGGCCAACGCGGCGCGCGCTGCGGCCAGTTCGTCGCGTTCCGGGTGCCGGACCGCGTCCAGCAGTTCCGGCACCCCGGCCGCGTCCGGCGTCAGCACGGTCGCCGCCGCCACCGTCGGGAACGTCTTGCGGAACCCGTCCTCGGCCAGCCCGCTGGTGTTGGTCACCGCGTACGGCTTGCCGCTCGCCAGGAAGTCGCTGATCACGCTCGACACGTCACTGATCAGCAGGTCGGCCCGGTTGAAGCAGGCGTACAGCGGCGGCCGGGCGTCCGTGACGACCCGGTGCTCCCACTCGGGCAGCGAGGCCCAGTACGCCTCCTCCCAGGCGGCCGTCGCCCGCGTCACGGCCCCGGCCCGCCCGGGCTCCGGCGCGGGGCGGCGCAGCATCCGCTCCGCCTGGTCGGCGGCCGACCGGAAGCCGGCAGCGGTGAGCCGGTCCAGCTCCGCCGTCCGCCGGGCCAGCTCTCCGGCCGCCGAGGTCCCGGGCCGGGGCCCGCTCCGCTCCCGGTTCGCCGCCCGCACCAGCTCCCGGATGCGCAGATCGGCGGCCCCGGCCCGCGGATCCACCGACCCCGTCAGCGGATGCGGCTTGTACAGCAGCCGAACCCCCGGGTCCGCGAGCAGCGCCCGTACGAGGTTCTCGCCGGCCTCGACCACCGACGTGTTGCCGGGGTTGCCGTCCCACCCCTCCCACGTCGGCGCGTACAGGACGGTCGTGAACGCCCCCGGGGCGGGCGGCCCCGCGTACGGCCGTACGGCGTCCAGTTGCGGGCGGCCGATCTCCACCACGTCCTTGTCCTCGACGCCGACCTCCGCCAGCGCGTACCGCTCGCGCGCCGCCGGACCGGCCACCCACACCTCGTCGTACGCCTTCGCGTACGGGTTGCACGAGGACAGCTTGTCGCTCTCCCCGTGGTTGACGAAGGCGTGCTTGATCGTGGGGATGCGCAGGACCTGCGAGGTCTTCCCGGAATTGGAGGGGTGGAGGAGGACCCGGAGGGTGGAGTGCTCCAGGCGCATCAGCGTGGACACCTTCGGCAGGCACACGACCGGGATGTCGGTCGCCGCGATCCGCTGCACCATGAACCGCTCCCGCAGCACGATCACCGGCCGCCCCTCCAGCCGCGCGAGGGGCTCCAGCCACATGTTGGCCTGGTAGGCCGAGGACGCCCCGCCCGAGAAGTACAGGCCCACGGTGGGCCGGTACTCCGCCAGCCACGCCTCGAACCAGTCGAGCACCTCCTGCTCGCCCGCCGGCCGGCGCCCCGGCAGCAGCCGCAGGAGCAGCGCGCCGAGGCCCGTCAACGCCACCGACAGGGACAGCGCGAGGCCGGCCGCGCCGTACACCGGCGCGTCGGTGGCCGCCGTCGCCAGCAGCCCGGCCGTCGCCGGCAGTCCGAAGGCCGCCAGCCGGTGCCCGGGGCGGCGCAGCAGCAGCGGAGGCGCGGGGGTCAGCCGCAGCGCCGAGGCGTCGATGTTCCGGGTCACCACGGGCAGCGTCCGGGTGCGCCGGACCAGGACGGACACCGCCTGGATCGCCCAGTGCAGCCCGTAGAAGGCGAGCAGCCCGGCGACGAGGGGGGCGTACACCGTCTCCCGGTGCTGCTCGCCGAGTCGCAGCAGGCCCACCACGAGCAGCAGGTCCCGCAGCACGTGCCGCACCGTGACGTCGGCGTGCGACTTGGCGAACAGCGACACCATGCCCCGCTGCCAGCGGTACAGCACCGCCTCGGCGGCCAGCGAAGCGGCGGTCGCCGCCAGCAGCAGCGGCACGTGCGGCAGCAGCGCCCCCACGGCCTGCGCGGCGAAGGCGGCCGCCAGCACACCGAGGACGAGCAGCTTCACGGCGGTCCGCCGGCGGGGGAGCGCGAGCCGGAGCAGACGAGGGCGGGCGAGGGCGAACCGGACGGGGCCCCGGCGGGGGGCGGGGCGGCGGGGAAGGAAACCGCGGCGGGGGAGGCCACCCCGGCGGGAAGCCGGGCGGCGGGGAAGGAGGGCTCGGCGGGGAAGGAGGCCCCGGCGGCGAAGGAAACCCCGGCGGGGAGCAGGGCGGCGGGGAAGACTGCGGCGGGGCAGGGATAGGGGCACTGCGGTCGCTCCAGGCTTGCTCGTCGCGCATCGGACATCCGGGTTAACGGCGGCCGACCTCCGGACGACACGCGCGTGTTGACGGCCCCCTTGACCCGGTGGGCGCCGCGGCCCCTGTCCGCAGCCTGGACCGCGGCGCGGGACGCGTCCCCGTTCGCGTAGATTGCCTGGCGAGCGCCCGGATCGGCGCGCGTCGACGGGAGAGGGCGGGCGGCAACAGTGGCTGGGGCAAGGCAGGCCGTGGGCGAGGCCCGCAGGATCGTCGTCAAGGTCGGTTCCTCCTCGCTGACCACCGCGGCGGGCGGTCTGGACGCCGACCGGGTCGACGCCCTCGTCGACGTCCTGGCCAAGGTGCGGGGGACGGACAAGGAGGTCGTCCTCGTCTCCTCCGGCGCCATCGCCGCCGGGCTCGCCCCGCTGGGCCTGCGCCGCCGCCCCAGGGACCTGGCCCGCCAGCAGGCCGCCGCCAGCGTCGGCCAGGGCCTGCTGGTCGCCCGCTACACCGCGTCCTTCGCCCGCTACGGCGTCCGCGTCGGCCAGGTGCTGCTGACCAGCGACGACATGAGCCGCCGCGCCCACCACCGCAACGCCTCCCGCACCCTCGACAAGCTGCTGGCGATGGGCGCGTTCCCCATCGTCAACGAGAACGACACCGTCGCCACCGACGAGATCCGCTTCGGCGACAACGACCGGCTCGCCGCCCTCGTCGCCCACCTGGTCCGCGCCGACCTGCTGGTGCTGCTGTCCGACGTGGACGGCGTGTACGACGGCGACCCGAGCAGGCCGGGCACCTCGCGGCTGGCGGAGGTCCGGGAGACGGCCGACCTCGCGGGCGTCGACATGGGCAGCGCGGGCAAGGCCGGCGTCGGCACCGGCGGCATGGTCACCAAGGTCGAGGCGGCCCGGATCGCCGCCGCCGCCGGCATCCCCGTGGTGCTGACCAGCGCGGTCCACGCGGCCGACGCCCTGGCCGGCAAGGACACCGGCACCTACTTCCACACCACCGGCAAGCGCTCCGCCGACCGGCTGCTGTGGCTCCAGCACGCCTCCACTCCGCAGGGGGCGCTCGTCCTCGACGACGGGGCGGTGCGCGCGGTCGTGGAGGGCCGCAAGTCGCTGCTGCCGGCCGGGATCGCCGGCGTCGAGGGCGAGTTCGCCGCGGGCGACCCCGTCGAGCTGCGGGACGGCGCGGGGCGCGCGGTGGCCCGGGGGCTCGTCAGCTTCGACGCCAAGGAGCTTCCCCGACTGCTCGGCCGCTCCACCCGGGAACTCGCGCGCGAACTCGGACCGGCGTACGAACGTGAGGTCGTACACAGGGACGATCTGGTGATCCTGCACCCGTAATAGGTCGAAACGTCCCCGAATCGGCGGTGGACGTTCCGCAAAACCGCCCCGCGATCTTGCGTAGCCTGCTCAACTTTCCTCAGGGACAAGCCCGGCCGACCACCGGGCCCAGCCGTGTGCCTGAAGGAGGCCCGTCGTGAGCGGAGTACGCCCTGGAACGGCGGCTTCCCGCGCCCGCCCCGGTGGCGGCGCCCGCAACGCGGCCCGCCCGGCCGGCGAGGAGCGCGCCCTGACCAGCGTCGCGGCCGGCGACCGGTTCCGGGGCGAGGAGCCCGAGCACACCCCGCGCCTGTGGCACGTCACCCTCAGCGTCTCCGGCACCCGGGCCCCGCTCGCCGAGGTCCGGCGCGCCCTGGAGCAGCTCGCCCACGACCACCCCTTCCTGCTGACCAGCCGCTACGCCGACGACCACGCGGAGATCCGGTACTGGGAGGAGGCCCGCGACCTGCACGACGCCGCGGCCGTCGCCCTGCGCCTGTGGGGCGAGCACCGGCAGACCGCGGGACTGCCGCCCTGGGAGATCGTCGGCCTGGAGGTCATCGACCGGGCGACGTACCACCAGCGCATCGCGGCGGGGTACGGACCGGCCCCGGCGACACCGGTCGGGGTTCACCCCTTCTAGTCCGGGGTTCACCCCTTTCCAGTCCGGAGATCACCCCTTTTGGTGCCGTTTTCAGCCGTCCGGGCCGTGTCTCGGGGTTTGGGACGGCCGGTGGGGTCCCATCCCGGCCTACTACGCTTCCCCCATGACCACGCTCTCGCCGTACGACTCGATGTCCCCGGTCACCCGGGCCGCCTACCGGGCCAAGTCCGCCGCGGCCGACCTCGCGCCGCTGCCGCGGGCCGCGAAGGACGACGCGCTGCTCGCCGTCGCGGACGCGCTGGAGGTCCGTACGAGCGAGATCGTCGAGGCCAACGCCCAGGACGTGGCCAAGGCCCGCGCCGCCGGGACCAGCGAGGCCATCATCGACCGGCTGACGCTGACCCCGGAGCGCGTCCGCGCCATCGCCTCCGACGTGCGTGACGTCGTCGCGCTGCCCGACCCGGTCGGCGAGGTCGTGCGCGGCTCCACCCTCCCCAACGGCATCGACCTGCGCCAGGTCCGCGTGCCGCTCGGCGTGGTCGGCATCATCTACGAGGGCCGGCCCAACGTGACGGTCGACGCCGCCGCCCTGTGCCTGAAGTCCGGCAACGCCGTCCTGCTGCGCGGCTCCTCCTCGGCCTACCAGTCCAACACCGCCCTCGTCCGGGTCGTCCGCGACGCCGTGGGCGGGGCCGGGCTGCCCGCCGACGCCGTGCAGCTGGTGCCCGGCGAGAGCCGGGAGAGCGTGCGCGAGCTGATGCGCGCCCGCGGCCTGGTCGACGTGCTCATCCCGCGCGGCGGCGCCTCCCTGATCAACACGGTCGTCCAGGAGTCCACCGTCCCCGTCATCGAGACCGGCACCGGCAACTGCCACGTCTACGTCGACGCGCAGGCCGACCTCGACATGGCCGTCGACATCCTGATCAACTCCAAGGCGCAGCGCGTGAGCGTCTGCAACGCCGCCGAGACCCTCCTGGTCCACCAGGACATCGCCGCCGACTTCCTGCCCCGCGCGCTGGACGCCCTCGCCGAGGCCGGGGTCACCGTGCACGCCGACGAGCGGGTGATGGCGTACGCCGAGGGCTCCAAGGTGACGGCCGTCGAGGCCACGCCGGAGGACTGGGAGACGGAGTACCTGTCCTACGACATCGCCGCGGCGGTCGTCGACTCCCTCGACAAGGCCGTCGAGCACATCCGGCTGTGGACCTCCGGCCACACCGAGGCCATCGTGACGACCTCGCAGCAGGCCGCCCGCCGCTTCACCCAGCTGGTCGACTCCACCACGGTCGCGGTGAACACGTCCACCCGTTTCACCGACGGCGGTCAGTTCGGCTTCGGCGCCGAGATCGGCATCTCCACGCAGAAGCTGCACGCCCGCGGCCCGATGGGGCTGCCGGAGCTGACCAGCACCAAGTACATCGTCACCGGTGACGGGCACGTGCGGCGCTGACGGGCACGTACGGCGCCGGTGCGCGGGTCGCGCGCCGGCGGGCGGGTCGGCGCCGCGGTGCACGCCGGGGGCATATGTGAACGGCACGCACCCTCGGCCGCGCCCCTGAACCGATCGGGGCATCTCACTCACCGGATGAATTTCCCCGCCGTCTGCCCAAAACGACCCACCAGGTCTACTCTGGACCCGTGCCGGAGGACGTGGGGGGTAGGCCGTTCCCTGACGGCTGGGAGCCCGACGACGACCACGACCACGGGGTGTCGGACGAAGAGTTCGCCTCCGTGGTCTTCGACGAGGCCTTCGTACAGGCGGCCGCGGTGCACGAACCGACCGCCGTCGAACGCCTCCTGGCCGCCGCACAGGCCAGAGCCGAGGCCACCGAGGCGGAAGCGGCCCGCCGCGGCCGCAGAAGAGCCGAGCGGTACGACGACGGATACGGCGATTTCGGCCATGATCCCGACCTCGACGATCCGGACGACGACCGCGACCCACTCGACCGCCCGTACGGCGCTCCCGCGGCGCACGGCAAGCAGGTCCGCTGGCACCGGCCCGTCGCCTGGATACTCGCCCTGGTGATGGGCGTCGGCATGGTTGCGCTGGCCTTCGTGGCCGTTTACCGGGGCGCGTCCTCGGGCGGCGGCACGCCGCGGGTCCCGCCACCCGCCTCGACCGGCCCCGAGCAGGGCGGCACCGTGACCCCCTCGGCCTCCGCCGACTACTCCCAGCCGGCCGTCTCGGTGATTCCGCGCAGCCCCTGACCTGCCGTCCTGCCGCCGGGAACCTGTCCCAACTTGACCTGCACCGGCGCGTTTACGCGACCTTCCGCAGACCTACCCTGAAGGTATGGCAGGGCTTGGCGGTCCGCCCGGCGGGACGCCCGAGGGCTCCCCCGGAGGCGGAGAGGAAGAGTACCGATCCGTCGTCTTCGACGAGTCGTTCGTCCGCGCTGCCCGCCTCCAGGAGTTCTCCGCCCAGGAGCGCCTGGCCGACCACGCGCCCGCCGTACGCCGCCGCACGCCGTTGCGCCGGGCCGGACTGTCCCGTCAGGCGCTGGTCCTGGTCGTGCTGATCGCCGTCGCCTTCGGCACCGCCATCTACATGGGCGTACGGCACCCGTACCAGAGCCCCGACGCGCAGCGGGCCGCGGAGCCGGTGCGGATGACCGTCGTCCCGCTTGCCCCTGAGAGCAGGGTGCCCGGCGCCGACGACGCCGTGCACCTGTACGAGCACAGTCCCGCGGCGGACTTCCGGACCGCGGCCGAGGGTGTCCCGCTGCCGGGGGCCCGGCGCACCGCGCACTTCTCGGACGACCAGGTGCTCAACGCGCTGACCACCGCCAAGAACTACATCGTCCGCTCGGCGCTCGACCCGGACGTGCTCGGCGGCGGAGAGGTCCGCTCGGTGCGGGTGCTGCTGGACCCGGAACAGCTCGACCAGTTCGACAAGAGCTTCGAGAAGCCCGTCGCGGACGGCCGGCACGCGCCCACCGGGTGGCTGGTGCGCTTCGACCCGGCCCGTGCCGAGCTGGCCGACGCGGAGATCAGGGTGAACGGCAGCCTGCGGGCCGTGGAGAGCGACGCGTCCACGCTGGAGGTCACCGCCGACCACACCATGGTGTACCCGCTGCGGTCCGCCGGCGACGAGGGGGCCGAGGCGTCGCTGTTCACCGTCCGGCGGGAGCTGCACTTCCGCTTCGACCGTGACGATCTGCGGCTGCACCAGACACAGCTCGTCGCGGCCTACGTCCAGGCCGGGCCGCTCTCCTGCGCCGAGGACTCGGCGAGCCACCTCCGCCCGCTGCTCGCGGGCCAGACGGCCGGGACCCGCGCCCCCGCCGGCACCGACCCGTACACCACGGACAACGCCACGGCCCTGTGCGGCACCCTCGCGGCCGACGCCCAGCCGAGGGTGTGAGGGGCGGGGGCGCCGCCCGTCCGTCCGCTCAGGCGCCGTCGCGCGGCGGGCGGTCGTCCGGAGCGCCCGGGCCGCCGGAACCCTCCGGTCCGTCGGCCCCGCCGCCGGCCCCCTCGGCCCCGTCCGCGTCCTTGGGCGGCCTCGGCTGGGAGGCCGTGAAGCCGCCGAAGCCCCGCCGCATCCGGTCGCCGAGGTCACCGGCGCCGCCCGCGATGTCGTTGACCAGCTTCATCAGGGGGTCCTTGGAGCCGCGCACATGCGTGGCGTAGCTGGACGCCGACTCGCGGAAGGAGTCCCGGACCGAGGTGTCCTTGTCCTCGTCGCGCCGCGGGTAGTGGCCGTCCATGATCCGCTGGTAGTCCCGGGAGGCCGCCCACTTCTTCAGTTCGGCGGCCCGCACGGTGGTGAAGGGGTGGGTGCGGGGCAGCACGTTCAGGATCTTCAGCACGGAGTCGCGCAGGTCGCCCCCGGCCTCGTACTCGTCGGCCTGCTCCAGGAACGCGTCCACGTTCATCTCGTGCAGGTGGTTGCCGCCCGCGATCTTCATCAGGCCCCGCATGGAGGCCTCCAGGTCCTGGCCGACCAGCAGACCCGCGCGGTCGGCGGACAGCTCCGACTTGCGGAACCACTCGCGCAGCGCGGTCACGATCGCCATGATCGCCAGGTTGCCCAGCGGGATCCAGGCGACCCGGACCGCGAGGGACGTGAGGAAGAGCAGGATGGTCCGGTAGACCGAGTGCCCGGACAGCGCGTGCCCGACCTCGTGCCCGACGACCGCCCGCATCTCCTCCTCGTCCAGCAGCTCGACGAGGCCCGTGGTGACGACGATGATCGGCTCGTCCAGGCCGATGCACATCGCGTTCGGGGTCGGGTCCTGGTTGACGTACATCGGGGGGACCTTCTCCAGGTCCAGGATGTAGCAGGCGTCGCGCAGCATCACGTTCAGATGGGCGAACTGCCGGTCCGAGACCCGCACCGAGTCGGACAGGAACAGCAGCCGCAGACTCCGCTCGGGCAACAGGCCGCTCAGCGCCTTGAAGACCGTGTCGAAGCCGCTCAGCTTGCGCAGCGCCACCAGGGCGGAACGGTCGGCCGGATGCTCGTACGCACGCGAGGAGATTCCGGGGAAGCGCCTGCGCTGCCTGCTCGGCACGTTCTCGTGCCCGTTGTGCTGGTGGCCGTCGGACATGTCTTCCCCCATGTGCGTGTGTGTGGCCTGTGCGTCTCTGTGGCCTGTGCGTGTGTCTGGCCCTTTGCGAACCCTTGTGCGGCCCTTTGCGCCCCCGAAGCCGAGCCCAGCCTAGGCGGAGATACCGTGGACGGGCAGTGCAACGAAGGAGTCCACGTCATGGCGCACACCCCCCACACCGACTGGCTCGCCACCGCGGCGACGGCGGCCGAGCAGCAAGGGGCGGGGAATCTGCTCCGGGTCGTGCTGATCGTGATGGTGGTGGGCTGTGTGCTGACCGCGTGGTTCCTGCTGCGGGGGTACAAGCGGAAGGACGACTGAGGAGATCCGAAGGTTCCCCGGACCCCTCCGACCGGTCACCACCGGTCACCAACGGCGGAGTCGGCGTGATCGCCCGTGAGGCGCCCGCTTACGATGAGCGGACGTCTTTATCCCGCCCACACCGGATAGGTCCTGCCGAAGATGAGCTTCCACAGCACCGCTGCCCAGTTTGTCACCCTCGCCTCCGAGGGCGGCGAGGAGCACAGCGGCAACCACGAGAGCCTCAGCCCCTACGTCACCGGCATCGGCGCGTTCGTCATCCTGATGCTCCTGCTGTGGATCACCACCCGGTTCAACCGCGACCGCTGAGCCCGGGGGGCAGTGGGCCCGGCAGGAGCCCTCGGGCCGGGCCGGTAGGGTCTGCACGCATGGGAGAGCAGGACATGCCTACCGGTCCGGCGCACGACACGGCGCACGCGCCGGCGCGTGGCACGCAGAACCGCGCGGTGCCCGCCCGCGCCACCGGCCGGGGCAGCGGCCCGTCGTCGTCGGGCAAGCGCCGCCTCGGCGTCATGGGCGGCACCTTCGACCCGATCCACCACGGGCACCTCGTGGCGGCCAGTGAGGTCGCCGCGCAGTTCCACCTCGACGAAGTGGTGTTCGTGCCCACCGGGCAGCCGTGGCAGAAGAGCCACCGCACGGTCTCCGCGGCCGAGGACCGCTATCTGATGACGGTCGTGGCGACCGTCGAGAACCCGCAGTTCTCGGTGAGCCGCATCGACATCGACCGCGGCGGCCCCACCTACACCGTGGACACCCTGCGCGACCTGCGCGAGCTGAACCCGGATGCCGACCTGTTCTTCATCACCGGCGCCGACGCCCTCGCCCAGATCCTCACCTGGCGCGACAGCGAGGAACTGTTCTCCCTGGCGCACTTCATCGGCGTCACCCGGCCCGGCCACACGCTGACGGACGCCGGACTCCCCAAGGGCGGCGTCTCACTCGTCGAGGTCCCCGCCCTCGCCATCTCCTCCACGGACTGCCGTGCGAGAGTCGCCAAGGGCGATCCCGTCTGGTATCTGGTGCCGGACGGGGTCGTGCGCTATATCGACAAGCGCCAGCTGTACCGCGGCGAGTGAGCCGAGAGGGGCACCGGTGAACGACGGATACGACGCGGGGTACGGCGGCGAGGGCGGCGACCAGTACGAACTCGTGGGCTACGACGAGTACGGCCGGCCCGTGTACCGCCCCGTTCAGGGGCAGGCCCCGGCCCAGCCCGGCGGGCAGCAGGCGTACGACCCGTACGCACAGCAGCAAAGTCAGCAGAACCAGCAGAACCAGCAGTACGGGCAGCAGGGCTACGGCTACGACCCGTACGCCACGGGCGGACAGCAGCCCGCCCCACAGCCGTACGAGACCTATGACGGCTACGGCTCCCAGACCGGCTACGACACCGGTCAGCAGCCGCCCACCCCCGGCTACGGCTCCTACGACGGCTACGCCTCCGGCACGCGGGCGCAGCCCTCGTACGACCCGTACGGGCAGGCCGCGACCAGCGGCGGGCAGCCCCGGGTCGCCGAGCAGACCGCCTACATCCCGCAGCAGGCGGGCCCGCCCGGCGAACCGGAAGCGGAAGCCCCCGCGGCGGCCGCGGAACCCGACCGGGAGTACCGGACCGAGCAGTTCGCCTTCGTCGAGGAGCCCACCGACGACTCCGAGGACGTCATCGACTGGATGAAGTTCACGGAGAACCGCACCGAGCGCCGTGAGGAGGCCCGGCGACGCGCACGCGCGCGTGTCGTCGCCCTGGTGGTCGTCCTGTCGCTGGTCGCGGTCGGCGGCGTCGGCTACCTCTGGTCCGCCGGAAAGCTGCCCGGGCTGTCCTCCTCGGACGACAGGGCGGGCGGCACGACGGCGGCGGGCGCCCAGAAGCGCGACGTGATCGCCGTCCACCTGCACGACACCAAGGGCGGCGGCACCTCCACCGCGCTGCTGGTCGACAACACCACCACCAAGCAGGGCACCGCCGTCCTGGTGCCCAACTCCCTCTCCCTGACCGGCGACGACGGCAGCACCACCACGCTCGCCAAGTCCGTCGACGACGACGGTCCCGACGCCACCCGGACCGCGCTCGACTCGGCCCTCGGCACCGACATCGAGGGCACCTGGCGCCTGGACACGCCCTACCTCCAGATCCTCGTCGACCTGGTCGGCAACATCGAGGTCGACACCGACACCGACGTCCCCGACCCGGAGGCCAAGGACAAGGGCGCCAACCCTCTCGTACGCGAGGGCGAGGGCCAGACCCTCAGCGGCAAGATGGCCGTCGCCTACGCCACCCACCGCGGCTCCGGCGAGGAGGCGGACGCCCAGTTGCGGCGTTTCGGGCAGGTCATGCAGGGAGTGCTGCGCAAGCTGTCCTCGGACCCCGCGGCCGCGACGACCACCGTCCAGACCCTCGGGCTGATCCTCGACCCGCCGCTGACCGAGAAGGACCTCGGCTCCTTCCTCGCCGGGCTCTCCGACCTCGCCAAGGGCGGCGACTTCAAGACCACGCTGCTGCCCGTCCAGGACGACGGCAGGCTCAGCGCCGAGGCCGGCGACAGCGTCGTCAAGGACGTCCTCGGCGGCACCGCCAAGAGCCCCGACAAGGACGCGGCCGTCAGTGTCTCCGTCCGCAACGCCACCGGCGTCGAGGACCGCACCGGCAAGGCCCGCGTCGTCCTCCTCAACGGCGGTTTCACCTTCCTGGAGGGCGGCACCGGGTCCGGCACCCAGGCGACGTCGAAGGTCGTCTACGCCGAGGCCGCCGACAAGGAGAACGCCGTCCAGGTCGCCAAGACCCTGGGCCTGCCCACCGGCTCCGTCACCCAGGGCGAGGTCTCCGCGAACGCGAGGGTCTCGGTGGTGCTCGGCCAGGACTACGAACCGGCCTCCTAGGGACCGGCCTCCCAGAGAACGGCCTCCCAGAGACCGGCCTCCTGGCGGGCGGGTGATTATCACGTGGGCCGCCGTCGGCGGTCGTGAGACCCTTGAGGTCAACCGACCGCCGACCCGAAAGCCAGGCAGTGACCGCGACCGACCGCTCCATCGAACTCATCAACACCGCCGCGCAGGCGGCGGCCGACAAGCTCGCGCACGACATCATCGCCTATGACGTCAGCGACGTGCTGTCGATCACGGACGCCTTCCTGCTGGCCTCCGCGCCCAACGACCGCCAGGTCAAGTCGATCGTCGACGAGATCGAGGAACGGCTCAGCAAGGAACTCGGCGCCAAGCCGGTACGCCGCGAGGGCGACCGCGAGGCCCGCTGGGTCCTGCTCGACTACGTCGACATCGTCGTCCACGTCCAGCACAGCGAGGAGCGCGTCTTCTACGCCCTGGAGCGGCTGTGGAAGGACTGCCCCGAGCTGGAGCTGCCCGCCGACGCCAAGGAGACCCGCGGCAAGGCGGAGGAGCACGCCAGGCTCCGGGCCGCCGAGGAGGCGACGGAGACCGACGGGGACTGGCGATGAGCGCCACCGGCGAGGTGACGGCCGGGCAGCCCGGCCGCGGCCGGCGGGTCATCCTCTGGCGGCACGGCCAGACCTCGTGGAACGTGGAGCGCCGATTCCAGGGCACCACGGACGTCGAGCTCACCGGGACCGGCGTCGCCCAGGCCCGCCGTGCCGCCCAGCTGCTGGTGCACCTGAGACCCGACGCCATCGTCGCCTCCGACCTCGCGCGCGCCGCGAACACGGCCGCCGAGCTGGCCGCGCTCACCGGCCTGGACGTGACCCTGGAGGAGGGCCTGCGGGAGACCTACGCGGGCGTCTGGCAGGGGCTGACCCACGACGAGATCATCGCCCGGCACGGCGAGGAGTACGCGGCGTGGAAGCGCGGCGAGCCGGTCCGCCGCGGCGGCGGCGAGCTGGAGACCGAGGTGGCCGACCGCGCCGCTCCCGTGGTGCTCCGGCACGCCGAGAAGCTCGCCGAGGACGGCACCCTCGTCGTGGTCAGCCACGGCGGCACGATCCGCACCACCATCGGCCGGCTGCTCGGGCTGGAACCGCACAGCTGGGAGAGCCTCGGCGGCCTCACCAACTGCTGCTGGTCCGTCCTGGGCGAGGGCGCCCGCGGCTGGCGGCTGCTCGAGCACAACGCCGGCACGCTGCCGGAACCGGTGCTCGGCGACGACGACTGAGGCGCGGCCGGCGGGCGCGGTACCCGGATTTCACTTTCCGGCAGGTCGCAGGCTAAAGTTCTTCTTGTTCGCCCCGCCGAGCGGAGCGAAAGACCATGCGGCCCAGCCGCGTGGCACCAGGGGCTATAGCTCAGTTGGTAGAGCGCCTGCATGGCATGCAGGAGGTCAGGAGTTCAATTCTCCTTAGCTCCACAGCCCACGGACGAATCCCGTCCCCCTCGGGGGGCGGGATTTTTCGTTTGCGCCCGCTTGAGCAACAGGAGTCCCACAGGCGTATACCCCTGTGAGACTCCGTGTCCGGACTGGTACTGAGGCGTCGCTGACCGTATTGGCCCGGTCGTGGCAGAATCAAACGGCCGGAAGGGGACCGCGACCCGACGGGAGGGAGTGGCGATGCCTGAGAGCATCCTCGAGGAGGTCGGTCACCTCCTCGGCGGAGCGGTGACACGGAACACGGTCACCCGTCTCAGCTGCCCTTCCTGCGGTTCCGGGCACGTGGCCCAAGTCCTCGGCGACAACGGCGGAATCTCGTACGTGTGCACGGCCTGCGGCCACAGCTGGAGCTGATCGATGGGTGCACACAGGCGAAAGTGCGACTGGTGCGGCAGCGGCACCCCGATCGTGCGGGACATGGAGCCGGTCAATCCGGACTACCAGTACTGGTGCGAGGAGTGCGCGCGGGCGCTGATCATAAAAGGCGACCCGATCGAGACGTACCGCGAACTCGAGGGCGAGCCGATCTACGGCCGGCTCCTGGAGGAGCACTGCACACTCAAGCGGTTCTACTCGTTCGTCACGGCGTAGCGGGCCTGCTCGTCATGGCCTGACAGCTTACGCAAGGGGCAAAACGGGCAAACTGGAAACGATTTGGTGTTGCGCCCGGTCGACCGTGTAATGTTGGCGTCGCCGCCGGGGAAACCGGGCGACAGACAGCAAGGGGCTATAGCTCAGTTGGTAGAGCGCCTGCATGGCATGCAGGAGGTCAGGAGTTCAATTCTCCTTAGCTCCACAGGAACACGTTCCGCAGGAACACAGGGAAACCCCCGGATCATTGATCCGGGGGTTTCCTCGTGCTCGGCGCTCGTGCGCTCAGCGGCCCAGCGCCCGGCGGCCGCGGCCCTGGGGCAGGACCGGCAGGTTGACGCGCGAGGACGGCACCTGGCCGCGGGTGTCCTCCTCGATGCGCAGGGCGAGCGCCGGGCAGCGGCGCACCGCGCGCACCGCCTTGGCCTCCGCGAAGCGCGGTACGTCGGCCTGCGCGACGGTCGGGAAGCCGTCGGCGCCGAGCTGGAAGACCTCCGGGAGGATGTCCGCGCACAGGCCGTGGCCCCGGCACAGTGTCCAGTCGACGTAGATCTTCTGGCGGCTGGGCCCGTTCCCGTCCCCGCCGCCGCCCGGGATGCCCGTAGGGGCGCCGCCGCCCGCCAGAAGCGGCAGAACGCCCTCCACGGGCCGTCCGCAGCCGCTGCCGAGGACGTGGGCGGCGAGGTCGTCCGTGAATGCCTCGAGGGTCGACTCCAGGAACATCGCCGAGCCGTCCGGGTGCGAGCAGGCGCCGCGCCGCTTCACGTTCCGCGCGACCTGCTTGACCGCCTCCAGGGCGGCCGGGCCGCCGCCGTTCAGGATGTCCTCCAGGCCGCGCGCGGCGGCCGGCAGGCCCAGGTAGCAGGGGCCGCACTGGCCCGCGCTCTCCTCCGCCAGCCACTGCGCCACCCGCAGCGACTCGCCCAGTGGGCAGGTGTCCTGACTGATCGGCAGGATCGCGCCCGCGCCCAGCGAGCCGCCCACCTGCTGCAGGGAGTTGCGGGAGACGATCGCCTCGTCGACGGTCGCCGCGTCGATCCACTTGCCGTGGTAGCCGCCGGTCAGCACGCCCTGCGGCACCGGTGGGGCGCCGGCGAGCTGGAGGACGTAGCGCAGCGGCACGCCCGTCGGCACCTCGATGACCATGGGGCGGGCCACCGCGCCGGAGACGGTGAGCATGACGGTGCCCGGCTCGTCGTACAGGCCGGTGTTGCCGTAGCGCTCCGGGCCGATGCGGGCGGCGATCGCCAGCTGGGCGAACGTCTCGGCGTTGGACAGCAGGGTCGGCGCGCCGCCGACGCCGCTCCTGGACGCGCTGACCTTGCGGCCGGGCGGGATCGCCGGGCCGCCGTCGATGGAGCGGACCAGCGAGGCCGCCGCGCCGGTGACCATACGGACCGGATTGCGCTGCACGCGCGCGCGGAGGGCGGAGCGGCGTCCGTTGCTCAGTCCGCGTTCGGCCAGGGCGGCCTCCATGGAGCGCTGTGTGGACTCACGGGTGACCCCGATGACGAGCGTGCGGGCGCCCATGGCCTCGGCGCACAGCAGCGCGCCGTCCAGGATCAGGTGCGGGGCGCGGTTGATGAGCACCGTGTCCTTGCGGCAGGCCGGCTCGTCCTCGCTGCCGTTGACGACCACGACGGGCCGTACGCCGCGTTTGATCGCCGCTTCGGCGACCGAGCGCAGCTTCTTGTGGAAGGGGAAGCCCGCGCCGCCGCGGCCCTTCAGGCCGATGCGTTCGGAGAGCTGCGCGAGCTGCTCACCGCCCAATGGTTCGAGCGGACCGTGCACCTTGAGGTGCATCGGCAGATCCAGGCGCTCGACAAGGTCGAAGCCCGACGTGAGCTGGGGAAGACCGACCACGCGGACTTCGGGTACGTCGGGCAGGGCCTCGTTCACTTAAAAGCCTCCGGAAGGCGTGTTCCAAGGTTCGCCCGAACCCGGTGCGTCGAAGTCGTAGGTCGCGTTGTAGGACGCGTCGTAGGGCGACGCGCCGGGGGACGCACCGGGGGTTGGTTCAGTGGCGGGACCGCTGTTGTACGTGTCGCTCGGGTAGTACGTGTCGTAGACGGTGTTCGTCTCATTGGTGTCGTACACGTCACTCGAGCCGTAGCCCGACGCGTCCGTATTGCCATGGACCGGGATGGTGTGCCCGGTGTCGTTGAGCGGGTCGTAGGCCGACCGGGGTGCCTCGCCGACCGGGGGTGGCGACGGGATGGGCCAGCTGCCCGAGGTGCTGCCGCCGCCGTCCACGGGGGGCATCGCCTCGGTGGGCCGCATGTCCGGCGGCGACTGGGCGGACGCGGTCGTCTCGGCCGTCAGCGGTCTCCGGCGCGCGCCGGAGGCGCCGGACACGGCACGGTAGGCCGCCGCGAAGCCGCCCGCGGGCTCCGGGGGCGTGAGGCGCTCGGCCGGCTCGTACAGGGGCGCGGACGGGGACGCCCGGCGCGGCCGCGACGCCCCGGTGCTCTCGTAGCCCGGCAGCGCGGAGGCGGCCGTCGTGCGGGCCCGGCTCTCCTCCAGTTCCTCGCGGGCCATCCGCTCCTCGGTCCCGAGGAACCCGGCGATCCGGTCGGCGACCCTGCGCTTGACCGGGCGGGGCGCCGCGCGCAGCGCCAGGGCCGCCATGACGCCGAGCACGGACAGGCCGTAAAGGATCAGGAAGACCGGCTTCGCCGCGCGACCCGCGTAGAGCCCGTGCAGCAGGGCCAGGCACCACGCCGGGTAGGCCAGCATGTGCATGGCCCGCCAGCGGGCGGCCACGGGGGACGCGGACGCGAAGCGGTTGCGCAGGGCGCCCGTGACGCCCACGAAGATCATGAGCAAGCTGGCCAGGGTGCCGAAGCCGATCAGGACGCTCCGGCCGCCGAACGACTCGTCGTCCGTGGCCAGGAGTCCGAACGGGACCACCGCGGCCACCCAGGTGGTGTGGTCCAGGGCCAGCTTGACCCCGATGTGCACCAGCAGGAACACGACCGCGGCGACCGCGGTCAGCCGGTGCACCGCCTGGGCCAGGATCCGCTGGCGGGTGTCGAGGACGATCCGGTCCTGGGCGACGAGTCCCCAGATCACCGAGCAGCTGAGGAGGACGAGGGAGAGGACGCCGGCACCGAAGTTGAGGAACTCCGCGAAGGTGTCGTCCGCCGTGCTGTCGTTCGTCACCACGGCAGACCTCCCCACGCCGCGGACGCGAGGGGAGAGGGCGAGCTGTTGCTGCGGGGGTGGATCGAGGGAGGGTTCGAGGGGTTCATGGGGCAACTCCGGAGCGGTTCGGGGTAGCGGTCCCGGTGCCGCACTCTAAGTGGCGCCATACCCGCGGGTACGAGGTTTGAGTTATTGCGTTGTTATCAAACGACAATGCGTTCGTACTGATGTCCCTTAGCGGTCGTTACGCGAAGTAACCTTTGACCTTGGTTCAGGTTTGCGGCCGTGAGGCGTGGCGCGTGAGGCGTGGCGCGGGAGGTGCGGTGCGGGTGGCCGGAAGCCCGTCGCGGCCCGCTCGACGACTGCGGTACCCTGACGCCATGCGTGCCGTACGCCTTCTGCTTAGCGAGCCGCGCTGATCAGTCCCGGCCCCGGTCGTAGTCCGGTGGCCGGAATCGGCGCGGCGTCCCCTCCTGTGCGAGGGGATTTTTCATTTCCCGGCATTCGCAGCCGCTGGTCATGAATGTCGCAGCCGCTGGCAGAGACGATCGATGGAGCTTTGAGGATCATGAGCGAGACGAACCCCGCGGCGACCGCCCCTGTGTCGGCGGACGCCGCGCCGCACCGCTACACGGCTGCCATGGCCGCCGAGATCGAGGCACGCTGGCAGGACTTCTGGGACGCCGAGGGGACGTACGCCGCGCCGAACCCCAAGGGTGACCTGGCGGGCGACCCGGAGCTGGTGGCCAAGCCCAAGAAGTTCATCATGGACATGTTCCCGTACCCCTCCGGTGCGGGCCTGCACGTCGGCCACCCCCTGGGGTACATCGCCACCGACGTCTTCGCCCGCTTCCAGCGGATGACCGGCCACAACGTCCTGCACACCCTGGGCTTCGACGCCTTCGGCCTGCCCGCGGAGCAGTACGCCGTGCAGACCGGCACGCACCCGCGCGTGTCCACCGAGGCCAACATGAAGAACATGCAGAGCCAGCTGCGCCGGCTGGGCCTGGGCCACGACAAGCGCCGGTCGTTCGCCACGATCGACCCGGAGTACTACAAGTGGACCCAGTGGATCTTCCTGCAGATCTTCAACTCCTGGTACGACGAGGAGGCGCGCAAGGCCCGCCCGATCGCCGAGCTGGTCGCCCAGTTCGAGTCCGGTGAGCGTGCCGTCCCCGGCCACCCCGGGCGCGCGTGGAGCGCCCTGAGCGACGCCGAGCGCGCCGACGTGCTGGGCGGCTTCCGCCTGGCCTACGCCTCCGACGCGCCCGTCAACTGGTGCCCCGGCCTGGGCACCGTGCTGGCCAACGAGGAGGTCACCGCCGACGGCCGCTCCGAGCGCGGCAACTTCCCCGTCTTCAAGTCCAAGCTGCGCCAGTGGAACATGCGCATCACCGCCTACGCCGACCGGCTGCTGGACGACCTGGACGAGCTGGACTGGCCCGAGGCCATCAAGCTGCAGCAGCGCAACTGGATCGGCCGCTCCGAGGGCGCTCGCGTCGACTTCCCCGTCGACGGCGAGAACATCACCGTCTTCACCACCCGCCAGGACACCCTGTTCGGCGCGACCTACATGGTGCTGGCGCCCGAGCACCCGCTGGTCGAGAAGTTCACCCCGGCCGCCTGGCCCGAGGGCACGCACGACGTGTGGACCGGCGGTCACGCGACCCCGACCGAGGCCGTGGCGGCGTACCGCGCGCAGGCCGCGTCCAAGTCCGACGTCGAGCGGCAGGCCGAGGCCAAGGACAAGACCGGCGTCTTCATCGGCGCCTACGCGACCAACCCGGTCAACGGCGAACAGGTCCCCGTCTTCATCGCCGACTACGTGCTGATGGGCTACGGCACCGGCGCGATCATGGCCGTCCCGGCGGGCGACCAGCGGGACTTCGAGTTCGCGCGCGCCTTCGAGCTGCCGATCCGCTGCATCGTCGAGCCGACCGACGGCCGGGGCACCGACCCGGCGACGTGGGAGGACGCCTTCGGGTCGTACGACGCGAAGATCATGAACTCGTCGAACGACGAGATCAGCCTGGACGGCCTGGGCGTCGTCGAGGCCAAGGAGCGCATCACCGAGTGGCTGGAGCGGACCGGCGCCGGCGCCGGCACCGTCAACTTCCGCCTGCGCGACTGGCTGTTCAGCCGCCAGCGCTACTGGGGCGAGCCCTTCCCGATCGTCTACGACGAGGACGGCATCGCCCATTCCCTGCCCGAGTCGATGCTGCCGCTGGAGCTGCCCGAGGTCGAGGACTACTCCCCGCGCACCTTCGACCCGGACGACGCCGACACCCGGCCCGAGACCCCCCTGTCGCGCAACGAGGACTGGGTGAACGTCACCCTGGACCTGGGCGACGGCCGCGGCCCGCGCAAGTACCGCCGCGAGACCAACACCATGCCCAACTGGGCGGGCTCCTGCTGGTACGAGCTGCGCTATGTGGACCCGCACAACAGCGAGCGGCTGGTCGACCCGGAGATCGAGCAGTACTGGATGGGCCCGCGCGAGGGCCTGCCGCACGGCGGCGTCGACCTGTACGTCGGCGGCGCGGAGCACGCCGTGCTGCACCTGCTGTACGCGCGCTTCTGGTCCAAGGTCCTGTTCGACCTGGGGCACATCTCCTCGGCCGAGCCGTTCCACAAGCTGTTCAACCAGGGCATGATCCAGGCCTACGTCTACCGGGACAGCCGCGGCATCGCGGTGCCGGCCGCCGAGGTGGAGGAGCGCGACGGCGCGTACTTCTACCAGGGTGAGAAGGTCTCCCGGCTGCTGGGCAAGATGGGCAAGTCCCTGAAGAACGCGGTCACTCCCGACGAGATCTGCGCCGAGTACGGCGCCGACACCCTGCGCCTGTACGAGATGGCGATGGGCCCGCTGGACGTCTCCCGGCCGTGGGACACGCGTGCGGTGGTGGGCCAGTTCCGGCTGCTGCAGCGGCTGTGGCGCAACGTCGTCGACGAGAACACCGGCGAGGTAACGGTGGCGGACGTCGCGGACGCCGACATCGACACGGACACCCTGCGCGCCCTGCACAAGGCCATCGACGGCGTGCGGCAGGACCTGGAGGGCATGCGGTTCAACACCGCCATCGCCAAGGTCACCGAACTGAACAACCACCTGACGAAGGCGGGCGGGGTGGTCCCGCGCCCGGTCGCCGAGCGCCTGGTGCTGCTGGTCGCGCCGCTGGCCCCGCACGTCGCCGAGGAGCTGTGGCGCAGGCTGGGGCACACGGATTCGGTGGTGCACCAGGACTTCCCGGTCGCCGACCCGGCCTACGTCGTCGACGAGACCGTGACCTGCGTCGTGCAGATCAAGGGCAAGGTCAAGGCACGGCTGGAGGTCGCTCCCTCCATCTCCGAGGAGGACCTGGAGAAGGCGGCGCTGGCCGACGAGAAGGTCGTGGCCGCGCTGGACGGGGCCGGGATCCGCAAGGTGATCGTGCGTGCGCCGAAGCTGGTGAACATCGTCCCGGCGTAAGGCCGACGCCGCGGTACCGCTGGGCTCGGGGTAGTCCCCTACGGGGAGGTTCGGGGTCCGGTACGGGCAGGTTCGGGGTTCTGTTGGAACCCTGGGCCTGCCCGTTGCGTTTACCGTGGAAGAGCGGCGCGGCGGGTGCCGTGCCGCGGCCTGCCGGTCCGCGGGCCGGACGCTCGGAGGAGGAGCTTCGTGGAAGCAGTGATCGCAGTCCTCGGTCTGCTTTTCGTGCTCGCCCTCGTGCTGGGCGCCTACGCCACGGTGAAAGCCGTCGGTGCGGCCAAACGCGGCGTGGACCGCGGCATCACCCAGGCCCGCCGCACGGTCGAGGACCACACACTGCGGGCCAAGTCCCTCGTCCAGATGGGTCCGGCGGGCGAGCTGGCACAGCTGCGGCTGGCGCTGCGCACGTCGATGCGGGCCACGCAGGACGCGCTGCACGCGGGCGTGGCCGAGGACGAGTCCCTCAAGGAGTCCCTCGCCCTCTTCGAGCGGCTCAGCGCGCACGGGTTCGAACTGGACGGCGAGCTCAGGCGGCTGGAGTCCGAGCCGGACCGCGCCACGCTCGGCGAGCGCCTTCCCACGCTGCGCGAGCGCACCGAGCGCATCATCCATTCGGCGGAGTCCCTGCGCTGGGCGGCCCGCGACCGGGCCCACCGTTTCGCCGACGACGACCTGGACTCACTGAGCGCACAGATCGACGTCGAGGCCGGTGCCCTGCGGCACTGGACGGAGACGGAGCCCGCCGCCGCGCCGCCGCCCTGGCCCGAGGCGCCGGCCACCGACGCCCCGGCCGCCCGGCAGAGTTGGCCTCAGTCCCCGCAGCCCTCGGGGCAGGAGACGGCGGAGGAACCCGGGCGGCCCGCCATCACACCGCCCGGCCCGAGCCCCGTGTACCCCTGGCAGAAGAAGGCCCGTCCGGAGAACACGACCTGACCACGACCTGACCACGGCCCCGTGAACGCCAGGTCGCCGGGGGCCGGGCTGCCGTATGGGCGCTACGGCAGGTAACCTCCAGCTCATGTCCCGCCATGTCGCGATCGTCACGGATTCAACGGCCTACCTCCCGGCCCGGACGATGGAGCGGCACGGCATCACCGCGGTACCCCTGACCGTCGTCCTGGGCGACCGGGCGCTGCAGGAGGGCACCGAGATCTCGACCCGCTCGCTGGCCCAGGCCCTGCAGAAACGGCGGCCGGTCACCACCTCCCGCCCCAGCCCGGAACTCTTCGCCGAGACCTACCGCAAGATCGCCGAGTCCGGCGCGGACGGCATCGTCTCCCTCCACCTCTCCGCCGAACTCTCCGGCACGCACGACGCGGCCGTCGTCGCGGCGCGGGAGGCGGCGGTTCCAGTGCATGTAGTGGACACCGGGATGATCGCGATGGCCCTCGGATTCTGCGCGCTCTCCGCGGCGGAGGCGGCGGAGGCGGGAGGCACGGTGGACGAAGCGGTCACGGCCGCGGAGAAGCGGGCCGCGGGGACGTCCGCCTACTTCTACGTCGACACCCTCGACTATCTGCGTCGCGGCGGCCGGATCGGGGCGGCCCAGGCACTGTTCGGTTCCGCTCTCGCGGTGAAGCCCCTGCTGCAGCTGGGCGGCGGCCGCATCGAGCCCCTGGAGAAGGTCCGGACGGCGTCCAAGGCCATCGCCCGGCTGGAGGAGATCGTCGCCGACCGGGCGGGCAGCGCACCCGTCGACATCGCCGTGCACCATCTCGCCGCCCCCGACCGGGCGTCGGCCCTGGCGGACCGCCTGCGGGACCGGGTGCCCGGGCTCGCCGACCTGCATGTGAGCGAGGTCGGCGCGGTGATCGGGGCGCACACGGGGCCCGGGCTGCTGGGGGTCGTGGTCTCGTCGCGGTGAGGACGGTTGCGCGTCACGGTTGTGCGTCACCCGTGCGGGGGCCGGGGTTTTCCACAACCCGAGGGTAGTCCCCGGGAATTGAGCATGATCGTCGCGGGTGTGCCGAGGTGTCCGATCCTCGTCGCATGGCTCTTCGATCACACTCACGCACAGCTACCGCCACCAGCGGCCCGGGTCGTGGACCGGCCTCCGACGGCCGGCTCCGCCACCGCCGCTCGCCCCGCTCCCTCGGCCGGGCACGGCACAGGCGCCGTCCCGCGCCGGCGGAGGAACTCCGCCGACGTGCGGAGGCGCTCTTCGTCGGACACGGCGATCACGTCGGATACACCGGGCCTGTGGGGCCCGCCGGACAGGGGAGCGAGCCGGGGAAAGGGCCGCCGCCGTCCTGGACCCACGATGCCGGGCGCCCGCAGGGAGCCGGAGACGGTGGCACGGCACGGGGGGACGTAGCGGGTGCGCCAGGAGGAGGTTCGCAGGGAGGGGATGCGCGAGGAGGGGGTTCGCAGGGAGGGGATGCGCGAGGAGGGAGTGCGCAGGAAGGCGGTTCGCAGGAAGGGGGTGCGCCACCGGACGTCGTCGATGGCGCCGCGGCGACCTGGCGGGAACGGGCCGGTCAGGCGCTGCGGGAGCGGATGCCGGTGTGGTTCCAGACGCGGTGCGGGCTGGAGCGGCGCAGCGTGGCCGCGCTCACGGTGCTGCTCGTCGTCGCGGCGGTCTTCGCCGCACAGCACTTCTGGACCGGCCGCACCCAGCCCGTGTCGGCGCCCGAGGTGGTGCGGGAGGCGGCGGCGTTCGGCGCGGGGGGAGAGGACGAGGCGGCAGGAGCGGGCCCCACGGCCGGCACGCCCAGGGGAACGGCCAAGGGCACAGCCGCGGCCACGGTCGGGGCAGAGATCGTGGTGGACGTCGGCGGCAAGGTCCGCAAGCCCGGAATCCACCGCCTTCCGGCAGGGTCACGTGTCGCGGACGCCCTGCGTGCCGCGGGAGGCGTGCGAGCCGGTACCAAGACGGACGGGCTGAACCGGGCACGCTTCCTGGTGGACGGCGAGCAGGTGATCGTCGGCGCTTCCCCGCCGGTCACGCCGACCGGCCCGGGCGGCACCGCCCCCGGCGGGCCGGGCGCCCCGGCAGCGGGGGCCGCACCCGCGGCACCGGTCTCCCTCAACACGGCGACCGCCGACCAGCTCGACACCCTGCCGGGCGTCGGCCCCGTGCTGGCCCAGCACATCATCGACTACCGCACCCAGCACGGCGGTTTCCGCTCGGTGGACGAGCTGCGCGAGGTGAACGGCATCGGCGAGCGCCGCTTCGCCGACCTGCGCAACCTCGTACGGCCATGAGCACGGACGCGAGCACGGCCGTGAGCACGGGCACGGACAGGAGAACGGACGCGAGCACAGCCGTGAGCACGGGCACGGACAGGAGAACGGACGCGAGCACAGCCGTGAGCACGGACGCGAGCACGGGCATGAGCGCGCGGACGAGGCCGCCGAGCGGGCCGACCGAGCCCACCGACCACCTGACGGCACCCCCGCGCGCAGCCGTGCACGCCGCCTCCGGGCATCGGCTCGGTGCGGCGCATCCCCGGCAGGACGGGCCCACGGACCTGCGGCTGGTGCCGCCCGCGCTCGCGGCCTGGGCGACGGCGGCGCTGATGCCGGACGTGCCGACGGGGTGGGCCGTGGGCCTCCTGATCGGTGCCCTGGCCCTGTCCGGCGTGCTGCTGCTGGGGGCGCGGAGGCAGCGTACGACGCGCGGGCGGCCCCACGCGACGGTCGCCGCCCTGCTCCTCTGCGTCGCCGCGTCCGCCACCTCGGCCGCCCTGCACGGCGCGGACCTGCGCCGGGGACCTGTGCCGACGCTGGCACGGCAGTACGCCACCGTCACCGCCGAGTTGGAGATCACCGCCGACCCCCGCCTCACCCGGTCGGGCGTCCGGGGAAACCGGGCCGTGCCGCCCACCGTGCTGATCGAAGCCGACGTACGGCGGGTGACGGAGGCGGGCGGAAGGGAGGTGACGACACGGACGCCGGTGCTGGTGCTCGTGGACGTGGCCGAGGGCGAGGCCGAGGGCAAGACTGAGGGGGCATCGGGCCGGGCCTTCGCGGGGGCCGCGGACGACGCGCGGCTCGCCCGTGCCGGGCCCGGCACAGCACGCTGGCTGGGACTGCTGCCGACGACGCGGCTCCTCGTCACCGCCCGGTCGGCGCCCTCGAGGGCGAGCGGGGACCGGATCGCCGCCGTGCTGCGGGTACGGGGCGGTCGGGAGGCGCCGGAGGTGGTGGCCGGGCCGTCGGGGGCGCAGCGGCTGGCGGGACGACTGCGGGCCGGGCTGCGGGAGGCCACCGAGGGGCTGCCGGCGGACGCGCGGGCGCTGCTGCCGGGTCTGGTCGTCGGTGACACGTCCCGTATCACGCCGGAACTGGAGGAGGCGTTCAAGGAGACCGACCTCGCGCACACGCTGGCCGTGTCCGGAGCGAACTTCACGATCGTGCTGGCCCTGCTGCTCGGACCGCCCGGACTGGCCCAGCGCAGCGAGCGCCGGGGCCTGGCGCCCCGTCTCGGCATCTCCCTGCGGACGACCGCGCTGCTCGGCGGGGCACTCGCCCTCGGCTTCGTCGTCGTGTGCCGGCCCGACCCGAGCGTGCTGCGGGCCGCCGCCTGCGGGGCCGTCGCCCTGCTCGCCCTGGCCACCGGACGCCGCAGATCGCTGCTCCCGGCGCTGGCGACGGCCGTGCTGCTCCTGGTGCTGTACGACCCGGGGCTGGCCCGCAGTTACGGCTTCCTGCTCTCCGTGCTGGCCACCGGGGCGCTGCTCACGCTGGCCCCGCGCTGGAGCGCGGCGTTGCGCCGGCGCCGGGTTCCTCCTCGGCTCGCCGAGGCGCTGGCCGCCGCGGGCGCGGCCCAGGCCCTGTGCGCGCCGGTCGTCGCCGTGCTGTCGGCGCGGGTGAGCCTGGTGGGGGTGCCGTGCAATCTCCTTGTGGAGTTCGCGGTCGCGCCGGCCACGGTGCTGGGGTTCGCGGCGCTGGCGTCGGCACCGGTGGCGATGCCGGTGGCCGAAGGGCTGGCCCGGTGCGGAGGTTGGCCGGCCGAGTGGATCGCGGGGATCGCCCGCACCGGGGCCGCGCTGCCCGGCGCGGGAGTGGACTGGCCGGGCAGCTGGGCCGGGGCGGCGCTGCTCGCCCTCGTCACGGTGGGCGTGCTGCTCGTCGGCCGGCGGTTGCTGAGGCATCCGTGGTGGTGCGGTGTGTGCGCGGTGCTGCTGGTACTGGCGGTGGTGCGGCCACCGCCACTGGCCCCGCTGATCACGGGGTGGCCTCCGCCGGGCTGGCGGATGGTGATGTGCGACGTGGGACAGGGCGACGCCATGGTGCTCGCGACGGGTGAGGGCGCGGGCGTCATGGTGGACACCGGACCCGACCCGGCGCTGGTCGACCACTGTCTGCGCTCCCTCGGCATCACCCGCGTTCCGCTCGTGGTGCTGACCCACTTCCACGCCGACCATGTGGCGGGCCTGCCCGGGGTGTTGCGGGGGCGTTCGGTGGGCGCGATCGAGACGACCGCCCTCGAAGAGCCCGCGGACCAGGCCGAGTCCGTCCGCAGACAGGCGGCGGCACGGCGGATTCCCCTGCGGCACGCCTCCGCCGGGGAGGAGCGGCGGTCCGGCCCACTGTCCTGGCAGGTGGTGTGGCCGCCACCGACCCCGCCGAAGGGCCCACCGCCGGGCCCGCCGACGACCGCGGCACCGGTCTTCCCGACGAGCACGGAAGGACCCAACGACGCCAGCGTCACCCTCCTGGTGCGGACGGCGGGACTGCGTCTGCTGCTGCTCGGGGACCTGGAGCCCCCGGCGCAGCGGGAGCTGGCGGGATCACCGGCGGGAGCGGCACTGGAAGGGGTCGACGTGCTGAAGGTGGCCCATCACGGCTCCGCTCACCAGGATGCCGGCCTCATACGGAAGGTGGCCCCACGGCTCGCGCTCATCAGCTGTGGGGAGAACAACAGCTACGGCCACCCGGCCCCCGGCACCGTCGAGGCGCTGCGCGCCCAGGGCGCGATGGTGCTGCGGACGGACCGGGACGGGGCGCTGGCGGTCGTCGGCACGGGCAGGGCGTTGCGGGTGGCGCGAGACTGAGGGCATGGATGCAACACAGGTCGATGCCTACCTCCGCCGTCTGGGAGCCGAGTACCCGGCGTGGCCCACCGCCGACGCCCTGCGCGAGCTGCACCTGCGTCATCTGCGGGCGGTGCCGTTCGAGAACCTGTCCGTCCATCTGGATGAGGAGATCGTGCTGGAGGAGGGGCGGCTGCTGGACAAGGTGGTGGGCGCGCGACGGGGCGGTTTCTGTTACGAACTCAACGGTCTCTTCGGCGCGTTGCTCGCGGCGCTCGGATATGAGGTCACGCTGCTCGCGGCGCGGGTGTACGGGGACGGGAGCCGGCTCGGGATCCCGTTCGACCATCTGGCGCTGCGGGTGCGGACGGTGGACGGGGGCGACTTGCTGGCGGACGTCGGGTTCGGGGCGCACAGCCACGGTCCGCTGGCGTTCGCGGAGCGGGGCGAGCAGAAGGATCCGGGCGGCACGTTCCAGGTCGTCGAGGCGGGTCCGGACGCGGCCGGGGTGCGCGGCGGGCACGACTCGGCCCGGGCGGCCGACCTGGACGTGCTGCGCGACGGGAACCCCGTGTACCGGGTGGAACCGCGCCCGCGGGTGCTCGGCGACTTCGAGTCCGGCGCGTGGTGGCACAGCACCTCGCCCCAGTCGCACTTCCTCCAGTCGCCGGTCTGCTCGCGGGTCACGGAGGACGGAGGGAGGATCACGCTCAGCGGCCGCAGGCTCGTGTCGACGACCGCCGACGGCCGCCGGGAGGAGCGTGAGCCGGCCACGGACGAGGAGGTACTCGCGGCCTACCGGGAGCACTTCGGCATCCACATCGACGAGGTGCCGCCCGTGCCCCGACCGTGAGGACTCGCGTCCGGTGCGGCGATATCGGGCCAACACAGGGCTACTCATGCCACTCATGCGCACTCCCAGCACATGCGCCGGTTTCCCGTGATGTGGCCCCGTGTTGCCTCGAAACCCCCATCGGTGATCGAATGTTTCTTCGTCAACTAGTTTTCTCACGTCGTGCAGAGGGTGTCGCAGATGATCGGCCGCTGGCTGGGAAGCCGAACGAAGCGGATGCAACGGACGGGTCCCCTGGCGGCGGTGCGGACCCCGCCGAACGCCGGGGTGCTGAGCTGCCGGGTCCTCGACCCCGTCAACGAGCCGATTCCGCACGCGGAGTTCGCGGTCAGCGACACCATGGGGCGCAAGGTGGTCAGCGGCGGGACGGATCCCTTCGGGTCGTTCGTGGCGACGGTGCCCACGGGGGAGTACAGGCTCGCGGTGTCCGCCGAGGGCTACACGCCGTACCGGGCGTCCGCGACCGTCACCGAGGACGCGCTGGCCTCGCTCGGCGACGTGACCCTGCAAGTGGCCCAGCCTCCGGAGCTGCCCGCGCCGGGCGACTGGGAGATCGAGCCGGCGCACTCGTCGATTGCCTTCACCGCCCGGCACATCGGGCTGGCCCGGATCCACGGCCGGTTCAACTCCTTCGCGGGCGCGGTGCGGATCGGCGACGACATGGAGCAGTCGGCCATGCACGTGGTCATCGACGCGGCGTCCATCGACACCAACGTGAAGATGCGCGACGACCATCTGCGGTCGGGGGACTTCCTGGACGTGCAGCGGTTCCCGACCCTGGAGTTCTACAGTGACCGGTTCACGCACCGGGGCGGCAACCGGTGGGCCGTCGCGGGAGCGCTGTCCCTGCACGGCGTGACGCGCACGGTCACCCTGGACGCCGAGTATCTCGGCCTGGGCAACGGCATGGAGGGCGAGGCGCGGGCGGCCTGCCGCGCCACCACCGAGCTGCACCGCGACGACTTCACGGTGAGCTGGCAGACGATGCTGGCGCGCGGCATCGCCGTGGTCGGGCCCAGCATCAGGATCGGCCTCGACATCCAGATCGTGCCCAAGGGCTGACGCGGCACCGGCCGGCCGGCCCGCCTGCCGCGCGGTGTCCGACAATGGCACCCGTGAGCGATGTGAGACATGTGCTGGTGCTGCCCGACCGCGACGCCGCGGAGGCGGTGGCCCAGGCGCTCGGGGAGCGCTTCGGGCTCGACGAGGAACCCCGACTGGTCCGGGACGCCCTGGCCGGCGAGGACGACGCCGAGGACGCCCAGTGGCTCGTCGTCCTGCGCGACGAGAGGGAGCGGCTGGACCCCGGCGAGCTCGACGAGTTCGCGGGGGAGTGGGAGGGCTGGCGCGAGGAACCCTAGGGGTGTCGTCTGGGGGTGTCGTCTGGACCTTGCCAGGGGCGCGGGGTCTGGCACGCACTCCCCCACTGTCCAAGGGGCAAGGGGCGTGGGGGACCCGCGGCGCCGTTGTCGTCGGTTGCCAGGGCTCCGCCCTGTCGCCCTCCTCCGCCTTGCGGCCGCACGCACTTCCAGACGAAACCCCCTGGCGCCGCCCGTGGGCGTCGGTGGCGAAGTCCGTTGTCAGTGGTGCGTGCGATGCTTGTCGCGATGGCCAGGAAGACTGCGAATGACGACCCTCTCGCCCCGGTGACCCTTGCCGTGGGCCAGGAGGACCTCCTGCTCGACCGTGCCGTGCGGGAGGTGGTGGCCGCCGCGAAGGCCGCCGACGCCGACACGGACGTACGCGACCTGACCCCCGACCAGCTGCAGCCCGGCACCCTCGCCGAGCTCACCAGCCCCTCGCTCTTCGCCGAGCGCAAGGTCGTGGTCGTACGCAATGCGCAGGACCTGTCCGCCGACACGGTCAAGGACGTGAAGGCCTACCTCGGCGCCCCCGCCGAGGAGATCACCCTCGTCCTGCTGCACGCGGGTGGAGCGAAGGGCAAGGGTCTGCTGGACGCCGCCCGCAAGGCGGGGGCGCGCGAGGTGGCGTGCCCGAAGATGACGAAGCCCGCCGACCGGCTGGCCTTCGTGCGGGCGGAGTTCCGTACCGCCGGGCGGTCGGCCACCCCCGAGGCGTGCCAGACGCTGGTCGACGCCATCGGCAGCGACCTGCGGGAGCTGGCCTCGGCGGTGTCCCAGCTGACCGCGGACGTCGAGGGCACGATCGACGAGGCGGTCGTCGGGCGGTACTACACGGGACGGGCCGAGGCCTCCAGCTTCACGGTCGCCGACCGGGCGGTCGAGGGACGGGCGGCGGAGGCGCTGGAGGCGTTGCGCTGGTCGCTGGCGACCGGAGTGGCACCGGTGCTGATCACCAGCGCGCTGGCGCAGGGCGTGCGGGCGATCGGAAAGCTGTCCTCCGCCCGCGGTGGGCGCCCCGCCGACCTCGCCCGTGAGCTGGGGATGCCGCCGTGGAAGATCGACCGCGTCCGGCAGCAGATGCGCGGCTGGACACCGGACGGAGTCTCCGTGGCCCTGCGCGCGGTGGCCGAGGCGGACGCGGGGGTGAAGGGCGGCGGCGACGATCCCGAGTACGCCCTGGAGAAGGCCGTGGTGACGATCGCGCGCGCGGCGCGTTCGCGGGGACGGTCGTAACCCGCCTCTCCAGCACAGCCCGCCTCTCCGGCACAGGCCCGCCGCCCCGGCACAGCCCGCCTCCCCGGCGTAGCCCGCCTCTCCCGACGCAGGTGGCCCTCCGGGCATGGGCCAGGGCACACCCGGCACAGGCGGCCCTCCGGGCATGTGCAGGCACTCCCGGCACAGGCGGCCTCTCGTGGCGCAGGGCAGACCGAAGGCCCCGGTGGCCGTCCTGGGGAAGGACGGCCACCGGGGCCTTCGGATCAAGCTCGGGGATCCATGCCCGCGTGGCGAACGCAGGCCGCGCACGGATCCTGGGTGCCGGACGGGAGCGGATGAGAGAGGGCCCGCTCTGGGTCCTTCCGGCGATCAGACCAGATGAGGGGTTCAGCCCTTGAGGGCGCCGACCTTCTGCGACAGCGCCGACTTCTTGTTGGCGGCCTGGTTCTTGTGGATGACGCCCTTGGAGACGGCCTTGTCGAGCTGGCGCGAAGCGACGCGCTGGTACTCGGTGGCCTTCTCGACGTCACCCGCGGCAGCAGCCTCACGGGCCTTGCGGATCGCGGTCTTCAGAGAGGACTTGACGGCCTTGTTGCGCAGCCGCGCCTTCTCGTTGGTCTTGTTCCGCTTGATCTGGGACTTGATGTTCGCCACGAATGAGCCTTTGCAGGTTCAGGCACGAGGCCGCGAGGGTCCCGTGCCGATGATTTCTTGAAGGAGTGCCTCGCGCTGAGAGGGCAAGAGACACAGCCCCCCACACTACCAGCGGCCCGCCGAGCCACCCAAACCAGGCCTCTGCCCGGCCTCGATCCGGCCCCGGCCCGGCCCCGATCCGGCCTCGCCCCCGCCCTCGACCCGTCCCAAACCCATCCCAGCTCCCCACCCGTGGGACGATGGAAGCTACGTATCGATCCGACCCGAGACCGCAGACACTGCGGACGCCTCAAGAATCAGGACCCTGCGTGCCCGCGATCCCCAGCCATGTGCCCGAGCCGAGCCGTACCGACCCGGCGCTGATCCGCAACTTCTGCATCATCGCGCACATCGACCACGGCAAGTCCACGCTCGCCGACCGGATGCTCCAGCTGACCGGTGTGGTGGAGCAGCGGCAGATGCGCGCCCAGTACCTCGACCGCATGGACATCGAGCGCGAGCGCGGCATCACGATCAAGTCCCAGGCGGTGCGATTGCCGTGGGCCCCCACCCACGACAAGACCAGTACGCACATCCTCAACATGATCGACACGCCGGGGCACGTCGACTTCACCTACGAGGTCTCGCGGTCGCTGGCCGCGTGCGAGGGCACCATCCTCCTAGTCGACGCCGCCCAGGGCATCGAGGCCCAGACCCTCGCCAACCTCTACCTGGCGATGGAGAACGACCTCACGATCATCCCCGTGCTGAACAAGATCGACCTGCCGGCCGCGCAGCCCGAGAAGTTCGCCGAGGAACTCGCCAACCTGATCGGCTGCGACCCCGACGACGTGCTCAAGGTCTCCGCCAAGACCGGCCTCGGGGTCGAGGCGCTGCTGGACAAGGTCGTCGCCGAGGTTCCGCCCCCGGTCGGCGTCAAGGACGCCCCCGCCCGCGCGATGATCTTCGACTCCGTCTACGACTCCTACCGCGGTGTCGTGACGTACGTCCGTGTCATCGACGGCCAGCTCAACAGGCGCGAGCGCATCCGGATGATGTCCACCGGCGCCACGCACGAGCTGCTGGAGATCGGCACCAACTCGCCGGAGATGCTCTCCGCCGACGGCCTCGGCGTCGGCGAGGTGGGATACCTGATCACCGGCGTGAAGGACGTCCGCCAGTCCAAGGTCGGTGACACCGTCACCAGCATGCACAAGGGCGCCGAGGAGGCGCTCGGCGGCTACAAGGATCCCAGGCCCATGGTCTTCTCCGGCCTGTATCCGCTGGACGGCTCGGACTACCCCCTGCTGCGCGAGGCCCTGGACAAGCTCCTGCTCAACGACGCCGCCCTCGTCTACGAGCCGGAGACCTCCGCGGCCCTCGGCTTCGGCTTCCGTGTCGGCTTCCTGGGCCTGCTGCACCTCGACGTGATCCGGGAGCGGCTGGAGCGCGAGTTCGGCCTCGACCTGATCGCCACCGCGCCCAACGTGGTCTACCGCGTGATCATGGAGGACGGCGTCGAGCACACCGTCACCAACCCGAGCGAGTTCCCCGAGGGCAAGATCAACGAGGTGTACGAGCCGGTCGTGCGCGCCACGATCCTCGCGCCCACCGAGTTCATCGGGGCGATCATGGAGCTGTGCCAGACCCGGCGCGGCACCCTGCTCGGCATGGACTACCTCTCCGAGGACCGGGTCGAGATCCGCTACACCCTCCCCCTCGCGGAGATCGTCTTCGACTTCTTCGACCAGCTGAAGTCGAAGACCCGTGGCTACGCCTCCCTCGACTACGAGCCCACCGGCGAGCAGACCTCCAGCCTGGTCAAGGTCGACATCCTGCTCCACGGCGACAAGGTCGACGCCTTCTCGGCGATCACCCACAAGGACGCGGCGTACGCGTACGGCGTGCGGCTCGTCGCCAAGCTGCGCGAGCTGATTCCGCGCCAGGCCTTCGAGGTGCCCATCCAGGCCGCCATCGGCTCCCGGGTGATCGCCCGCGAGACCATCCGCGCCATCCGCAAGGACGTCCTCGCCAAGTGCTACGGCGGTGACATCTCGCGTAAGCGGAAGCTGCTGGAGAAGCAGAAGGAAGGCAAGAAGCGGATGAAGATGGTGGGTTCCGTGGAGGTTCCGCAGGAGGCCTTCATCGCGGTCCTGTCCAGTGACGACAGCGCGGGGTCGGGCAAGGGCAAGAAGTAACCGCGACCGTCCTCGCGGCGCGTCCCGCCCACCCCGGCGAAACGGACACGAAGGGGCCCGTCGTGCGAAAGCGCGGCGGGCCCCTTCGCATGTCACGGGTGTGCGTCTGTACGAAGTGACAGGGCGCGGAGACTTACGCACGGGCCGGTCGCCCTTTACTCTGATGCCTGCTCGCTAGTTACTCGCGAGTTAAACAACGCCTGAACAACCGCCCGAGAGCGATCCAGCCACACCTGAACCAGTACACCTGAACCAGCCGCACCTGAGCCGGCCGCATCGAGCCGGCCGCACCGTCGCGGGCCCACGGAGGATGTCGTGAGCGACACACAGACACTGATCGAGAACCGTCCGCCCTCCGTGGCGGGACTCTTCCTGGAGCGGGTGGCGGCCACGCCGGACGCCGAGGCCTACCGCTACCCGGTCCCGTCGGCCGCGGGCGAGGGCCCGGACGACTGGAAGTCGCTGACCTGGGCACAGGCGGCCAATCGGGTCTACGCGATCGCGGCCGGCCTGATCGAGCTGGGCATCCAGCCGCAGCAGCGCGTGGCGCTGGCCTCCGCCACGCGGCTGGAGTGGATCCTGGCCGACCTCGGCATCATGTGCGCGGGCGCGGCGACGACCACCGTCTATCCGCAGACCAACGCCGACGAGTCGGCGTACATCCTCTCCGACTCCGAGAGCCGGGTGCTGATCGCGGAGGACGCCGCGCAGCTGGCCAAGGCCAGGGAGAAGAAGGCGGAGCTGCCCGACCTCACCCACGTCGTCGTGATCGACGCGGCCGGCGCCGACACCAGCGAGGACTGGGTCCTCACCCTCGGCGCGCTGGAGGCCCTCGGCGCGGCCCGCCTGGAGAAGGACCCCGAGCTGGTCACGAAGCGGGTCGGCGCCCTCACCAAGGACCACCTCGCCACCCTCATCTACACCTCCGGCACCACCGGCCGGCCCAAGGGCGTCCGCCTCCCGCACGACAACTGGTCGTACATGGCGAAGGCGATCGCCGCGACCGGCCTGGTCACCGGCGACGACGTGCAGTACCTGTGGCTGCCGCTCGCGCACGTCTTCGGCAAGGTGCTGACCTCCGGCCAGATCGAGGTCGGTCACGTCACCGCCGTCGACGGCCGCGTCGACAAGATCATCGAGAACCTTCCGGTCGTCCAGCCGACCTACATGGCGGCCGTGCCGCGCATCTTCGAGAAGGTGTACAACGGCGTCGCCGCCAAGGCCCGGGCGGGCGGCGGAGCCAAGTACAAGATCTTCCAGTGGGCCGCCGGCGTCGCCCGCGAGTACGCCAAGGTCACCCAGGACAACTTCAAGCGCACCGGCACCGCCAGCGCCCCCGCCGGCCTGCGCACCAAGCACGCCGTCGCCGACAAGCTCGTCTACGCCAAGATCCGCGAGGCCTTCGGCGGCAGCCTGCGCGCCTGCGTGTCGGGCTCGGCCGCCCTCGCCCCCGACATCGGCTACTTCTTCGCCGGCGCCGGCATCCACATCCTGGAGGGCTACGGCCTCACCGAGTCCTCCGCCGCGTCCTTCGTCAACCCCGGCGAGGCCTACCGCACCGGCACGGTCGGCAAGCCGCTGCCCGGCACCGAGGTGCGCATCGCGGACGACGGCGAGATCCTCCTGCGCGGCCCCGGCATCATGGAGGGCTACCACAAGCTGCCCGAGAAGACCGCCGAGGTGCTGGAGGCCGACGGCTGGTTCCACACCGGCGACATCGGCGAGCTCTCGCCCGACGGCTACCTGCGCATCACCGACCGCAAGAAGGACCTCATCAAGACCTCGGGCGGCAAGTACATCGCGCCCGCCGAGGTCGAGGGCCAGTTCAAGGCGGTCTGCCCCTACGTCTCCAACATCCTGGTGCACGGCGCCGACCGGAACTTCTGCACCGCGCTCATCGCCCTCGACGAGATCGCGATCACCCAGTGGGCCGAGGAGAACGGCCTGGGGGGCAAGCCGTACGCGGAGATCGTCGCGGCGCCCGTGACCGTCGAGATGGTCGACGGCTACGTCAAGCAGCTCAACGAGGGCCTCCAGCGCTGGCAGACCATCAAGAAGTTCCGCCTGCTGCCCCGCGACCTCGACGTCGAGCACGGGGAGATCACGCCGAGCCTGAAGCTGAAGCGGCCGGTGGTGGAGCGGGAGTACAAGCACCTGATCGAGGAGATGTACGACGGCTCGCGCGAGGCCTGAAGCGGCAGCCGGCAGCGGGCAGCGGGCGAGGCGTGGGGCGGGCGGGCGTCGCGGTCCGCACGGCTGATGCCCGAAACTGTCCGTCTTCCGGCTGTCTTCGAACGTTCGCCTAGCACGGTTCTCGCTCAAGGCGGCCCACTTCGGTAACTCCGCGCTTATGGACGGGGTCGGTCTGTCACTCTGTCGGCAACGACTGCGAAGTATTCGCACGAACTGCCCGGGGAGCCGTCCATGGGGGCCATTCCGACGCAACGGGAGACCGTCTCCCGCGCCAGTGGGGCGCCCGCGCACACTGCTGAGGCATACGCCCAGGAGTGCGCGCGGGCGCACGTGACCCTGCTCGGAAGCTCCTTGGCGCCTGGCGCGGCCCGGGAGATGGTGCGGGCCGCGCTCGGCGACTGGGCCGAGCTCGGCCTGCCCGGCACGGAACAGCTGACCGAGCATCTCGCCGCCGACGCCCTGGTCGTCGTCAGCGAGCTGGTCACCAACGCCGTCGTGCACGCCGGCACCGACGTCGAGGTGGGCTGCCGGCTGGAGGAGACGGGCACCCTCGTCGTCGAGGCCACGGACCACCACCCCTCCCGCGCCCCGAGGAGCGGCGACCACGAGACGCCGCACGAGATCCCCGAGTACGGGCGCGGCCTGCGACTCGTCGCCGCGCTCTCGGAGGCCTGGGGCATCACGTACCGCCCGGGCACCAAGACGGTGTGGGCGCGCCTCCCGGCCGCGGGCGCCGAGACCGCCGAGCAGATCGAGGCGTACGCCGGGGGCCGAGGGGCCCGGCACCCCGAGCCGGCGGGCACGGAGTCGTCGGGGGAGGGGGCCGGCGGTCCGACGGGTCTGGGCGGCCCGGGTGTTCTGGGTGGCTCGGGTGGCTTGGGTGGCTCGGGTGGCTCGGGTGGTGAGATGGCACTGGACAGGCAGGCGGCCCTGGACGGGCAGATGGCCCTGGACAGGCAGATGGGCCTGGACGGGCAGATGGGCCTGGACGGGCAGATGGCCCTGGACGGGCAGATGGGCCTGGATGGGCAAATGGGCCTGGATGGGCAGGCGGTCCTGGATGGGCAGGCGGTCCTGGAGGGACCAGCCGTTTTGAAGGGGCCGACGGTCCTGGACGGTTCGGGTAGCCAGGGTGGCGGCCCCATGGCCCTGTCCGGCCCGGGGAGCCCGAGTGGCCCCATGGTCCTGGATGGCCCGAGCGGCTCCACGGCCGCGAACGGCCCCAATGCACCAGTCGGCCCAGTCGGCCCAGGCCTCCCCGACCGCCCAGGCCTCCCCGACCGCCCAGATGGCACAGGCAGTCCAGCCGCCCCAGGCCACCCCGACCGCCCGAATGCCCCAGGCACCCCAGACGGCCCAGGCACCGGCCCCGTCCGCCCGCCGTATCCCCAGGGCGAGGAACGCCCCGCCCGGTTCGACCCCCCGCAGTGGCCGGACTGGCGGGGCGGAACGGCCGGGACCGTTCGGCGCGGTGTCCGTGACCGGGAGTGGCTGGGCCGTGGTGCCCTGTCCTTCCTCGCCGAGGCCTCCGACCTCCTGGCCGGACAGCTCGACGAGGACCTGGTCGCCTCCCTCACCGGCCAGCTGATCGTGCCCCGGCTCGCCGACTGGTGCGCCGTGTGGCTGGAGGACGAGTCCCTGGGCCGGGGAGCCTGGAGCGACGACCCCGGGGCGGCCGTGGGAGCGCGGCTGGCCCGGGTCTGGCACGGCAGCGAGAACCACATCGAGGAGCTGCGCCGGGCCCTGGAGAAGGACCCGCCCCGCCCGCGCGACCCGTGGCGCTCCGGCCCCGTCGCCCACCCCTGGCCCGGCGAGGCGCTGGGCCCGGACGGCACGCACGGCGCCGCGCTCGCGTACCGCCTGGTCGCCGGCGGCCGGCCCCTGGGCACCCTGGTCATCGGGCGTACCGGTGCCCCCGGCTTCCCCGGTTTCCCCGACGAGATCACCGGACTGGTCGAGGACCTCAGCCGCCGGGTGGCGCTCGCCATCGGCGCCGCCCGCCAGTACGCCCGGCAGGCCACCATCAGCGCCGTCCTCCAGCGCGGCCTGCTGCCCGGCGCCGTCGCCGAGATCCCCGGCGTGCGCAGCGCCCTCGTCTACGAACCGTGCGACAAGGGCGGCCCCAGCGGCGACTTCTACGACCTCTTCCCGGCCGGCGACGGCCGCTGGTGCTTCGCCGTCGGCGACGTCCAGGGCAAGGGCCCCGAGGCCGCCGTCGTCATCGGCCTCGCCCGGCCCTGGCTGCGGCTGCTGGCCCGTGAGGAGTACGGCGTCCCCGACGTCCTCGACCGCCTCAACCAGCTCCTCCTCGACGACGCCACCGAGGCCGCGGACGCCGCCGCCCGCGCCCTGGTCGCCGTCGGCCCTGCGGTTGCCCCGGGCGACGGACCGCAGACCCGCTTCCTGTCCCTGCTCTACGGCGAACTGGTCCCCTTCGACGGCGGCGTCCGCTGCACCCTCGCCTCCGCCGGGCACCCCCTGCCGCTGCTCCTCGACCCCGGCGGCGCGGTGCGCGCGGTCGCGCAGCCGCAGACCCTGCTCGGCGTCGTCGAGGACGCGACGTACACCAGCGAGACCTTCGAGCTGCGGTCCGGTGACACCCTGCTCTGCGTCACGGACGGGGTCACCGAGCGACGCAGCGGCTCCCGCCAGTTCGACGACGGGGACGGTCTCGCCGCGGCGCTCGCCGGGTGCTCGGGACTGGACGCCGGGCTGGTCGCCGAGCGCATCAGGCGGCTGGTGCACGAGTTCGGGCCCCGGCCCCCCGAGGACGATCTGGCGCTGCTGGTGCTCCAGGCGGATTGAGCGCGCGGGGGACACACGCGGGTGCGGGACAATGGAACGCATGCCCTCCGCACTCCCCGACGGCGAGCCCGTCCCCGCCGACGGCGCCCTCCCGGCGTCCGCGCTCGCCGGCGCCGCCGACCGCCCCCTCGGCTTCTACCTGCATGTGCCGTACTGCGCGACCCGCTGCGGCTACTGCGACTTCAACACCTACACCGCGACCGAGCTGCGCGGCACCGGCGGCGTCCTCGCCTCCCGCGACAACTACGCCGAGACGCTCGTCGACGAGGTCCGGCTGGCCCGCAAGGTGCTCGGCGACGACCCCCGCGAGGTCCGCACGGTCTTCGTCGGCGGCGGTACGCCCACCCTGCTGGCCGCCGGCGACCTGGTGCGGATGCTGCACGCGATCCGCGACGAGTTCGGCCTCGCGGCGGACGCGGAGGTGACGACGGAGGCCAACCCGGAGTCGGTCGACCCGGCCTACCTCGCCACCCTCCGCGAGGGCGGCTTCAACCGGATCTCCTTCGGCATGCAGAGCGCGCAGCAGCACGTCCTTAAGGTGCTCGACCGCACCCACACCCCGGGCCGCCCGGAGGCCTGCGTCGCCGAGGCCCGCGCGGCCGGCTTCGACCACGTCAACCTGGACCTGATCTACGGCACCCCCGGCGAGAGTGACGACGACTGGCGCGCCTCGCTGGACTCGGCGCTCGGGGCCGGCCCGGACCACGTCTCGGCGTACGCCCTGATCGTGGAGGAGGGCACCCAGCTGGCCCGGCGGATCCGGCGCGGCGAGGTCCCCATGACCGACGACGACGTCCACGCCGACCGGTACCTGATCGCCGAGGAGACCCTCTCGGCGGCGGGCTTCGACTGGTACGAGGTGTCGAACTGGGCCACCTCGGACGCGGGGCGCTGCCTGCACAACGAGCTGTACTGGCGGGGCGCCGACTGGTGGGGCGCGGGGCCGGGGGCGCACTCGCACGTGGGCGGCGTGCGGTGGTGGAACGTGAAGCATCCGGGGGCGTACGCGGGGGCGCTGGCGGCCGGGAAGTCGCCGGGGGCCGGGCGGGAGGTCCTGACGGACGAGGACCGGCGGGTGGAACGCATCCTGCTGGAGCTGCGCCTGCGGGAGGGGGTGCCGCTGTCGCTGCTGCGGGACGCGGGGCTCGCGGCGTCGCGCCGGGCGCTGTCCGACGGACTCCTCCAGGAGGGGCCGTACGCGGCGGGGAGCGCGGTGCTCACGCTGCGCGGGCGGTTGCTGGCGGACGCGGTGGTGCGGGACCTGGTGGACTGAGGGGTCATCCCCGCTTCGGCGGGGAGCAGGAACTGCTCGGCCGTGTGGACGAGCTGATCGACGGACCGTCTCCGCAGCGGCGGAGAGCAGTCCACCGGGCCCGGCCTGGCAACGACCGGACGACACTCAAGGCACGGTCACGTGATCGATGAGTCGTTCCACGCTGCCCAGCAGTTCCGGCTCCAGGTCTCTGTACGACCCCACCCGCGCCAGGATCGCCTGCCACACCGCCCCGGTGTTCTCCGGCGGCCACCCCAGCGCCCGGCACACCCCCGTCTTCCAGTCCTGACCGCGCGGCACCCGGGGCCAGCCCTCGATCCCCAGCGTCGACGGCTTCACCGCCTCCCAGATGTCGATGTACGGGTGGCCCACGACCAGCGCGTGCTCGCTCGTCACCGCCTGCGCGATCCGCCACTCCTTCGAGCCCGGCACCAGGTGGTCCACCAGGACCCCCAGCCGCGCGTCCGGGCCCGGGGCGAAGTCGGCGACGATCGACGGCAGGTCGTCCACGCCCCCCAGGTACTCCACGACCACGCCCTCGACGCGCAGGTCGTCGCCCCAGACCTTCTCGACCAGCTCGGCGTCGTGCCGGCCCTCGACGTAGATGCGCCCGGCGCGGGCCACGCGCGCCCGTGCCCCCGGGACCGCCACCGAGCCCGACGCCGTACGGGTGGGACGTACCGGACCGGACGACGGCCGCACCAGCGTCACCACCCGCCCCTCCAGCAGGAAGCCGCGCGGCTCCAGCGGGAACACCCGGTGCTTGCCGAAGCGGTCCTCCAACGTCACCGTGCCCGCCTCGCAGCCGATCACCGCGCCGCAGAAACCGGTGCCGGGTTCCTCGACCACCAGGCCGGGATCGGCCGGGACCTCCGGTACCGGCTGCGGTTTCTTCCACGAAGGGGTCAGGTCGGCGGAGTACTGGCGCATTCTGATGACGATACGAGGAGCGGCCGCGCAGTGATCAGCGCGACACGCCGAACCGCGCGGCCAGCGCGTCCCGTTGGGCGCGGACGAACGCCGCGTCCACCACCGCCCCGTGACCGGGCACGTACAGCGCGTCCTCACCGCCCAGGTCGAGCAGCCGGTCCAGGGCGGCGGGCCAGTGCGACGGCACGGCGTCGGGGCCCGCCTGCGGCTCACCGGACTCCTCGACCAGGTCGCCGCAGAAGACGACCTCCGGGTCGCCCGGCACCAGCACCGCGAGGTCGTGCCCGGTGTGCCCGGGGCCCACGTTGGCGAGCAGCACCTGTCGGCCGCCGCCCAGGTCGAGCGTCCACTCGCCGCAGACCTCGTGGCGGACGCGGACCAGCGCGTCGACCGCCTCCTCCGCCAGCCGCGCGTCCAGCCCCTCCGCCACCGCCTCCGAGCGCAGCGCCTCCCGCCCGTGTCCGCCCCGCGCGAACACCGCCTCCGTGCCCACCGCGCCGTAGACCTCCGCGCCCGCGAACGCGGCGGCGCCGAGGACGTGGTCGAAGTGCGGGTGGGTCAGCGCGAGATGTGTCACACGGTGACCGGCGAGTTCCTGCGCCCCCGCGCGCAACCGGGCGCCCTCGCCGAGGCTCGACCCCGCGTCCACCACCAGCGCCGCGCCGGCGCCGACGACCAGCCCCGCGGTGCAGTCCCACACCGGCAGCCGGCGCCGGCCCACCCCGGCCGCGACGCGCTCCCATCCCAGGTCTTCCCAAGTCACCGTCACGACGACGACGCTAGCGCCGCGACACCTCCGTTCACGGCGGCGCGGCCCCGGCCTTGCCGGGGGCGTACCCCACGGCCGTACACTGGGCCGGGGAAGTCTGGCACTCGCACGCCGTGAGTGCCAGGGACGGACCGTGAGACAGGCGACGACAGGCAAGACGCCGGCGGACGACTTCGGGAGGTGTGCGCGAGTGCTCAGTGAACGCAGGCTGCAGGTGCTGCGCGCCATCGTCCAGGACTACGTCGGCACCGAGGAGCCGGTCGGCTCCAAGGCGCTCACCGAGCGGCACAACCTCGGCGTCTCCCCGGCCACCGTGCGCAATGACATGGCGGCCCTGGAGGACGAGGGGTTCATCGCCCAGCCGCACACCAGCGCCGGGCGCATCCCGACCGACAAGGGCTACCGGCTCTTCGTCGACAAGCTGGCCGGCGTCAAGCCGATGACCCCGCCCGAGCGGCGCGCCATCCAGAACTTCCTGGAGGGCGCCGTCGACCTCGACGACGTGGTGGCCCGCACGGTGCGGCTGCTCGCGCAGCTGACCCGGCAGGTCGCCGTCGTGCAGTATCCGTCGCTGACCCGCTCGACCGTGCGGCACGTGGAGTTGCTCTCCCTGGCGCCCGCGCGGCTGATGCTCGTGCTGATCACGGACACCGGCCGGGTCGAGCAGCGGATGGTCGACTGCCCGGCGCCGTTCGGCGAGGCGTCCGTCGCGGACCTGCGCGCGCGGCTCAACAGCCGGGTCGCCGGGCGCCGTTTCTCGGACGTGCCGAGCCTGGTGGAAGATCTGGCGGAGGCCTTCGGGGCCGAGGACCGCGGTACGGTCTCCACCGTGCTCTCCACTCTCCTGGAGACGCTGGTCGAGGAGAACGAGGAGCGGTTGATGATCGGCGGCACCGCCAATCTGACCCGCTTCGGGCACGACTTCCCCTTGGTGATCCGACCCGTCCTCGAGGCGCTGGAGGAGCAGGTCGTGCTCCTCAAGCTGCTCGGCGAGGCGAAGGATCCGGGCGTGACCGTCCGTATCGGTCATGAGAACGCCCACGAAGGACTCAACTCCACGTCCGTCGTGTCGGTGGGCTACGGTTCGGGCGGCGAGGCGGTTGCCAAGCTCGGCGTGGTCGGACCGACCCGCATGGACTACCCGGGAACGATGGGAGCGGTACGCGCAGTGGCACGGTACGTCGGACAGATCCTGGCGGAGTCGTAGGTGGCCACGGACTACTACGCCGTACTCGGCGTGCGCCGCGACGCTTCCCAGGACGAGATCAAGAAGGCGTTCCGGAGGCTCGCCCGCGAGCTGCACCCGGACGTCAACCCCGATCCGAAGACCCAGGAGCGGTTCAAGGAGATCAACGCCGCCTACGAGGTGCTGTCGGACCCGCAGAAGAAGCAGGTCTACGACCTCGGGGGCGACCCCCTCTCGCAGGCCGCCGGCGGTGGCGCGGGCGGCTTCGGCGCGGGTGGCTTCGGGAACTTCTCGGACATCATGGACGCGTTCTTCGGTACGGCGTCGCAGCGCGGGCCGCGCTCGCGCACCCGCCGGGGCCAGGACGCGATGATCCGCATCGAGGTCGAGCTGGACGAGGCCGCCTTCGGCACGACCAAGGACATCCAGGTCGACACCGCGGTCGTCTGCAACACCTGCAACGGCGAGGGCGCGGCCCCCGGCACGTCGGCCCAGACGTGTGACATGTGCCGCGGCCGCGGCGAGGTCTCGCAGGTCACCCGGTCCTTCCTGGGCCAGGTCATGACCTCGCGCCCCTGCCCGCAGTGCCAGGGCTTCGGCACCGTGGTCCCGACCCCGTGCCCCGAGTGCGCGGGCGACGGCCGGGTCCGCTCCCGGCGCACCCTGACCGTGAAGATCCCGGCCGGTGTCGACAACGGCACCCGGATCCAGCTCGCGGGCGAGGGCGAGGTCGGCCCCGGCGGCGGCCCCGCCGGCGACCTGTACGTCGAGATCCACGAGCTGCCGCACTCGACCTTCCAGCGGCGCGGCGACGACCTGCACTGCACGGTCACCATCCCGATGACGGCGGCGGCCCTCGGCACGAAGGTGCCGCTGGAGACGCTCGACGGCATGGAGGAGGTCGACATCCGCCCGGGCACCCAGTCCGGCCAGTCGATCCCGCTGCACGGCCGCGGCGTCACCCACCTGCGCGGCGGCGGCCGGGGCGACCTCATCGTCCACGTCGAGGTCCTGACCCCGAGCAAGCTCGACCCCGAGCAGGAACGCCTGCTGCGCGAGCTGGCCACGCTGCGTGGCGAGGAGCGCCCGACGGGGCAGTTCCAGCCGGGGCAGCAGGGGTTGTTCTCGCGGTTGAAGGACGCGTTCAACGGGCGCTGACGTGGTGGTCCCGAGGGCTGTGCCGGCTTGTCGGCGTGGCGCTCGGGGATCTGCCGGGGGTCCGGGGGTCGGTCCCCCGGGCGGGCACTGTCAGCCGGGGCAGCAGGGGTTGTTCTCGCGGTTGAAGGACGCGTTCAACGGGCGCTGACGGGCACCGGCCGCGGCGTACCGCCAGGGGCTTTCCGATGCGGATGCTCCTGGCGTATGCCAACGGAAGCCCGGATTCGGACTTGTGCGGAGGACGTGACAACATGCCGTCATGTCCTCCGCACTGACCGATCTTTTCCCCTATCCGATCGTGCAGGCGCCCATGGCGGGCGGCGTCTCCGTGCCGCAGCTCGCCGCCGCGGTCTGCGAGGCGGGCGGGCTGGGATTCCTCGCCGCCGGGTACAAGACCGCGGACGGGATGTACCAGGAGATCAAGCAGCTGCGGGGACTGACGAACCGCCCCTTCGGCGTGAACCTCTTCATGCCGCAGCCCGAGACGGCCGACCCCGCGGCCGTCGGCGTCTACGCCCACCAGCTGGCCGGCGAGGCCGCCTGGTACGAGACGGAGCTCGGCGACCCCGAGTGCGGCCGGGACGACGGCTACGACACCAAGCTCGCGGTGCTGCTGGACAACCCGGTCCCGGTGGTGTCGTTCCACTTCGGCGTCCCGAGCCGCGAGGTCGTCGACTCCCTGCACCGCGTCGGCACCTTCGCCCTGGTCGCGGCCACCACCGCGGAGGAGGCCAGGGCCGTCGAGCTCTGCGGCGCCGACGCGGTGATCGCGCAGGGCGCCGAGGCCGGCGGACACCAGGGCACCCACCGGGACCACCCCGAGACGGGCGGCGCCGGCACCGGACTGCTGTCGCTGGTCGCCCAGGTCCGGGAGGCGGTGAGCCTGCCGATCGTCGCCGCCGGCGGCATCATGCGCGGCGGCCAGATCGCCGCGGTCCTCGCGGCCGGCGCCGGCGCCGCCCAGCTCGGCACCGCCTTCCTCGCCACCCCCGAGTCCGGCGCGCACGCCCTGCACAAGCAGGCGCTGACCAATCCCCTCTTCGTCCGCACCGAGCTGACCCGCGCCTTCTCCGGCCGCCCCGCCCGCGGCCTGGTCAACCGCTTCCTGCGCGAGCACGGCCCCTACGCCCCCGCCGCCTACCCGGAGGTGCACCACCTCACCGCCCCGCTGCGCAAGGCGGCGGCGAAGGCGGGCGACGCGCAGGGCATGGCGCTCTGGGCGGGACAGGGCCACCGGATGGCCCGGGAGCTGCCCGCCGGGCAGCTGGTGGAGGTGCTGGTGGCCGAACTCGCGGCGGCCGGGACAGCGTTGTCAGGCTTCGTGGCGGGAGGTACGGGCCGATGACGGCGCCGGTGTTCGTGGTCGACTCCCTCCAGCCGGGGGACCTGCCCGGAGGGGAGTACGTCCTGGACGGCCCCGAGGGACGGCACGCCGTCTCCGTGAAGCGGCTGCGGGCCGGCGAGGACGTCGTCCTCACCGACGGGCGCGGACGCTGGGCCGAGGGCGTGGTGAAGTCCGCCGAGGGCAAGGACCGCCTGGTCGTCACGGACCTGGAGAGCGTCCGGGAGGAGCCCGAGGAGCGACCCCGTATCACCGTCGTCCAGGCCCTGCCCAAGGGCGACCGCGGTGAGTTGGCCGTCGAGACGATGACCGAGGTCGGCGTCGACGCGATCGTGCCCTGGGCGGCGTCCCGCTGCATCACGCAGTGGAAGGGCGACCGCGGCCTGAAGGCGCTCGGCAAGTGGCGGGCGACGGCCCGGGAGGCCGGCAAGCAGTCCCGCCGGGTCCGCTTCCCCGACGTCGCGGACGCGGCGACGAGCAAGCAGGTCGCGTCACTTCTGGCCGACGCCGACTTCGCCGCGGTACTCCACGAGAGCGGCGACGAGCCGCTGGCGGCCACCGAACTCCCCACCACCGGGGACATCGTGCTGGTCGTCGGCCCCGAAGGAGGGGTCTCACCGGAGGAGTTGGCGCTCTTCGCCCAGGCCGGTGCCAGGCCCTACCGCCTGGGACGCAGTGTCCTGCGCACCTCCACCGCCGGCACCGCGGCGACGGCGGTACTCCTGGCCCGCACCGGCCGCTGGTCCTGAGACCGGTCAGGCCGCCGGCCGGTCGAGCGCCGACGCCAACGCGGGGAACAGCTCCCAGCCGTCCAGTTCCACCGGCCCGCCCCCGGCACCGGGCAGCAGCCCGCGTCGTCCGGCCTCGTCCACCAACCGCCGTACGACACCGGGTTCGCGCAGGTTGAGCAGGTTGCCGCGGCCGTCCGCCACGCAGCCCTCGTACCAGTAGCCGCCCTCGGAGGTGTACCGGCCCGAGTCCGGGCCGCCCGCGAGGAAGACGAACCGGATGCGGAGCCCGTCGCGGTAGAGCGTCAGCGCGTCACGCCAGATACCGTCACGGCCCCGTTTCTGCCGGTGGCTCCAGAGGTACGTCGTCCGCTCGTCCACGACGAGCCTGCGCTGCCTGCGGTCGGTGCCCATCCGCCCACGGTAGTGAGGAGTGGCCGTATGCGCCCTACCGCCCGCCCCACACCGGTGGCAGGCTGCCCTTCATGGGGGCATTGAGGCGGATTCGGCGCGCGGCTCCGGTGGTCGTCGGCGCGGTCGTCGCCGTCGGCGGTGTCGGCGGGTGCGACCCGGGCGGGCTCAGCTCGGCGTCCGTGGCGTACACGACCGACCAGACCGTGACACGCGAACTGGAGCGGCGGAAGGCGGAGGTGCGGTGGCTCACCTGCACCGCCTCCTTCGGGGACGACGGCGCCACCGCCTCGGCGGGCGAGGACACCGTCGCCTCCGTCGACTGCGAGGGGGAGACCGACGGCGGACAGGACATCACCGTCGACGGCGAGGTGACCCGGGTCGTCAACGGCGCCTGTGTGCGCGGCGATCTGACCGCCGAGGTGGACGGCAAGGAGTGGTTCCGCGTCAAGGGCCTGGGAAACTGCGACGCCACGAGCGCCCCGCCCGCGAACCGGCCCACCCAGCACCAGCCCGGGCCCACGGTGACCGTCACCCGGACCATCTGGTGCCCGGACGATCCCCACTGCCGGCCGGTGGAGGGCAAATAGCCCGGCGGGCCGGTGGCCGGTAAGTGATCCAAACCTCTGTCGGCGGGCCCCGCCCCTGCATAGGGTGAGGGGGTGACACAGCCCGCAGCGCCTGCCTACCTCCGCTTTCCGCACCCGCACGGCGAGTTGGTCGCCTTCACCGCCGAGGACGACGTGTGGCTCGCCCCCCTCGACGGCGGCCGGGCCTGGCGGGTCAGCGCCGACAACGTGCCGGTGAACCACCCGCGCGTCTCGCCCGACGGCACCACGGTCGCCTGGACCTCCACCCGCGACGGCGCCCCCGAGGTGCACATCGCCCCCGCCGACGGCGGCCCCGCCAAGCGCCTCACCCACTGGGGCAGCCTGAAGACCCAGGTACGCGGCTGGACCCCGGAAGGACAGGTCCTCGCCCTCAGCGCCTACGGCCAGGCCAGCCTGCGCCGCAGCTGGGCCCGCGCCGTCCCGCTCGACGGCGGACCGGCCACCACCCTGCCGTACGGGCCCGTCGGCGATGTCGCGTACGGCCCGCGCACCGTGCTGCTGTCCGCGCCGATGGGCCGCGAGGCCGCCTGGTGGAAGCGCTACCGGGGCGGCACGGCGGGCAAGCTGTGGATCGACGACGCCGAAGGAGACGGCGAGTTCGCCCGGCTGCACGGCGACCTCGACGGCAACATCGAGTACCCGTTCTGGGTCGGCGACCGGATCGCCTTCCTCTGCGACCACGAGGGCACCGGCGCGCTCTACTCCTCCCTCGCGGACGGTTCCGACCTGCGCCGCCACACCCCCCTCGGGGGTTTCTACGCCCGGCACGCCGCCACCGACGGCACCCGCGTCGTCTACTCCAGCGCCGGTGAACTGTGGGTGCTGGACGACCTGGACGCCGCCGAACCGCGCCGCCTCGACATCCGTCTCGGCGGTACGCGCGTCGACCTCCAGGCCCACCCCGTCAACGCCGCCCGCTGGTTCGGCTCCGCGTCCCCCGACCACACCGCGCGCGGCAGCGCCGTCGCCGTACGCGGCGGTGTGCACTGGGTCACCCACCGCGCCGGACCGGCCCGCGCGCTGGCCGCGCAGCCCGGCGTACGCACCCGGCTGCCGCGCACCTTCCGCGCGGACGGCGAGGAGTGGGTGGTGTGGGTGACGGACGCCGAGGGCGACGACGCCCTGGAGTTCGCGCCCGCCACCGGACTCGCCCCCGGCGCCACCGCGCGGCGCCTCGCCGCCGGGCAGCTCGGCCGGGTGCTCGCCCTCGCCATGGCGCCGGACGGCAGCCGCGCCGCCGTCGCCTCGCACGACGGGCGGGTCCTGCTCGTCGAGCGCGAGACCGGCGAGGTCCGCGAGGTCGACCGCAGCGAGGACGGCGACGCGTCCGGGCTGGTCTTCTCGCCCGACTCCGCCTGGCTCGCCTGGTCCCACCCCGGCCCCGACCCGCTGCGCCAGCTCAAGCTCGCCAACACCACCGACCTGTCGGTGAGCGAGGCGACGCCGCTGCGCTTCAAGGACTACTCGCCGACCTTCACCCTGGACGGCAAGCACCTCGCCTTCCTCTCCACCCGCTCCTTCGACCCGGTCTACGACGAGCACGTCTTCGACCTGGCCTTCGTCGAGGGTGCCCGCCCGTACCTGATCACGCTCGCCGCGACCACCCCGTCGCCCTTCGGCCCGCAGCGCCACGGCCGCCCCTTCGAGACCCCGGACCGGGACGAGACCCCCGACAGCGAGGGCACCCCGACCACCCGGATCGACATCGAGGGCCTCGCCGACCGCATCGTGCCGTTCCCCGTCGAGGCCGCCCGCTACTCCCGGCTGCGCGCCGCCAAGGACGGCGTCCTGTGGCTGCGCCACCCGGTCACCGGCGTGCTCGGCGCTTCCCGCGCCACCCCGGACGCACCCGACCCGCACACCGAGCTGGAACGCTACGACCTGGCCCAGCAGCGGGTCGAGCACCTCGCCGCCGACGCCGACCACTTCGAGGTCAGCGGCGACGGCAAGCGGGTGCTGCTGTGGACCGACGGACGCCTCAAGGTCGTCCCCAGCGACCGGCGGGCCTCCGGCGACGAGGACAGCGACACCAACATCACCGTCGACCTGAGCCGCGTGCGGCAGACCGTCGACCCGGCCGCCGAGTGGCGCCAGATGTACGACGAGACCGGCCGCATCATGCGGGACCACTTCTGGCGGCCCGACATGAACGGCGTCGACTGGGACGGCGTACTCGACCGCTACCGGCCCGTCCTCGACCGCCTCGCCACCCACGACGACCTGGTCGACCTCCTGTGGGAGGTGCACGGCGAACTGGGCACCTCGCACGCCTACGTCACCCCGCGCGGCGGCCACGGCGGCGGTGCCCGGCAGGGCCTGCTCGGTGCCGACCTCTCCCGGCACGAGGACGGCACCTGGCGCATCGACCGCGTCCTGCCCTCGGAGACCTCCGACCCCGACGCCCGCTCCCCGCTCGCCGCCCCCGGCGTCGCCGTCCGCGCCGGGGACGCGATCGTCGCGGTCGCCGGACAGGGCGTCGACCCGGTCACCGGGCCGGGCCCGCTGCTGGTCGGCACGGCCGGGAAGCCGGTCGAGCTGACCATCTCCCCGTCCGGCGGCGGCGAACCGCGGCACGCCGTCGTCGTCCCCCTCGCCGACGAGGAGCCCCTGCGCTACCACGCCTGGGTCGCCGACCGCCGCGCCTACGTCCACGAGAAGTCCGGCGGTCGGCTCGGCTACCTCCACGTCCCCGACATGCAGGCCCCCGGCTGGGCCCAGATCCACCGCGACCTGCGCGTCGAGGTCGCCCGCGAGGGCCTGGTCGTCGACGTCCGCGAGAACCGCGGGGGCCACACCTCCCAACTGGTCGTCGAGAAGCTCGCCCGGCGCATCGTCGGCTGGGACCTGCCGCGCGGCATGCGGCCGGCCAGCTATCCGCTGGACGCGCCCCGCGGCCCGGTCGTCGCCGTCGCCAACGAGTTCTCCGGCTCCGACGGCGACATCGTCAACGCCGCGATCAAGGCGCTCGGCATCGGCCCGGTCGTCGGCACCCGCACCTGGGGCGGCGTCATCGGCATCGACAGCCGCTACCGCCTGGTCGACGGCACGCTGATCACCCAGCCCAAGTACGCCTTCTGGCTGGAGGGTTACGGCTGGGGCGTGGAGAACCACGGCGTCGATCCGGACGTGGAGGTCCCGCAGCGCCCCCAGGACCACGCGGCGGGCCGCGATCCCCAGCTGGACGAGGCGATCCGGCTGGCGCTGGCAGCGCTGGAGGAGACCCCGGCGAAGACCCCGCCGAGCCTGCCGGCCTCGGACTGAGTGCCCGGTCGATACGATGCCCCTGTACAAGATCACCAGCGTGAGGAGGCCCCATGGCCGGGGAACCGCAGGACGACTGCCTGTTCTGCAAGATCGTCGCAGGGCAGATCCCCGCGACGATCGTCCGTGAGACGGACACGACCGTCGCCTTCCGGGACATCAACCCCCAGGCGCCCACCCACGTTCTGGTGATCCCCAAGGCGCACTACCGGGACGCCGCCGCGCTCGCCGCCGGTGCCCCGGAACTCGCCGCGGACGTCCTGCGCGAGACCCAGGCGATCGCGGACCAGGAGCAGCTCGACAGCTACCGCACGATCTTCAACACCGGCACCGGCGCGGGCCAGACCGTCTGGCACACGCACGCCCACGTCCTCGGCGGCCGCGGCCTCGAATGGCCCCCCGGGTAACCCGGACGACTCGGATAACCCACGATGTCCGTACGTGAACTCGTCGTCCTCGGCACCGCCAGCCAGGTCCCGACCCGGCACCGCAACCACAACGGCTACCTGCTGCGCTGGGACGGCGAGGGCATCCTGTTCGACCCCGGCGAGGGCACGCAGCGCCAGATGCTGCGCGCCGGGGTCGCCGCCCACGACCTGAACCGGATCTGCGTCACCCACTTCCACGGCGACCACAGCCTCGGCCTCGCCGGCGTCATCCAGCGCATCAACCTCGACCAGGTCCCGCACGAGGTCACCGCCCACTACCCGCGCTCCGGCCGGCGCTTCTTCGACCGCCTGCGGTACGCCACCGCCTACCGCGAGACGGTCGCCCTCACGGAGGCCCCGGTCGACACCGACGGCGTCCTGGCCGTCACCCCCGCCTACACCCTCGACGCCCGCAAGCTCTCCCACCCCGTCGAGTCCTACGGCTACCGCCTCACCGAGCCCGACGGCCGCCGCATGCTGCCCGACCGCCTCGCCGCACGCGGCATCAAGGGCCCCGACGTGGGCCGCATCCAGCGCGAGGGCGTGCTGAACGGCGTACCGCTCGACGAGGTGAGCGAGACCCGGCGCGGCCAGCGGTTCGCGTTCGTCATGGACACCCGGCTGTGCGAGGGCGTGCACGCGCTCGCCGAGGGCTGCGACCTGCTGGTCATCGAGTCCACGTTCCTCGACGAGGACGAGCGCCTCGCCACCGACCACGGCCACCTCACCGCCGGCCAGGCGGCGCGGGTCGCCCGGGACGCGGGCGTACGGCACCTGGTCCTCACCCACTTCAGCCAGCGCTACTCGGACCCCGAGGAGTTCGAGCGGCAGGCACGGGCGGCCGGTTATGAGGGGGAGCTGACCGTGGCCCACGACCTCCTGAGAGTCCCGGTTCCGAAACGTCGGTAAACCGGTCGTACGATTCTCTGATGCCCTTGCCCAAAGCTGAACTGCACCTCCACATCGAAGGCACCCTGGAACCCGAGCTGGCCTTCGAGCTGGCCGCCCGCAACGGCGTGCCCCTGCCGTACGCGGACACGGACGCGCTGCGCGAGGCGTACCGGTTCGAGGACCTCCAGTCCTTCCTGAACCTGTACTACGAGCTGATGGCCGTCCTGCGCACCGAGCGGGACTTCGAGGACCTCGCGAACGCCTACCTGGCCCGCGCCGCCGCGCAGGGCGTGCGGCACGCGGAGATCTTCTTCGACCCGCAGGCGCACCTCGCCCGGGGCGTGCAGATGGGCACGGTCGTGGAGGGCCTGTGGCGGGCGCTGAGCACCAGCCGCGCGAACCACGGCGTCTCCACCCGCCTGATCATGTGCTTCCTGCGCGACGAGTCCGCCGAGTCGGCGCTGGCGACCCTCGACGCCGCGAAGCCGTACCTCGACCGGATCACCGGCGTCGGCCTGGACTCCGCCGAGGTCGGCCACCCGCCGGTCAAGTTCCGCGAGGTGTACGAGGCCGCCGCCGCCCTCGGGCTGCGCCGGGTCGCGCACGCGGGCGAGGAGGGGCCGCCGGAGTACGTCGTCGAGGCCCTGGACGTCCTCGGCGTCGAGCGGATCGACCACGGCCTGCGCTCGGTCGAGGACCCGGCGCTGGTCGAGCGCCTGGTACGCGAACGCGTCCCGCTCACCCTGTGCCCGCTGTCCAACGTCCGGCTGCGCACGGTCGACACCCTCGCCGACCACCCGCTGCCCGCGATGCTCGACGCGGGCCTCATGTGCACGGTCAACTCCGACGACCCGGCCTACTTCGGCGGCTACGCGGGCGACAACTTCGACGCCGTACGCGTGGCCCTCGGCCTCACCGAGGAGCGGCTGCGGGAGCTCGCCCGCAACTCCTTCCTCGCGTCCTTCCTGGAGGACGAGGAGGAACTGCGGGCGCGCTACCTGGCCGAGGTGGAGGCGTACGAGTTCGGGTAGCCCGGCTCAGCCCGCGCCGCGCCGCTGGGCGTGCCGGTGGCGGCGGCGACCAGGGCGGCCCGGGTGCCGCCGCGGCGGCGGATCGCGCCGGGCGGCAGCGGGCGCCCGCCGGTGTGCGGGGCGACGGCGGTCATCGGGGCGGCGATCGGCAGCGGACCGGCGCCGAGGACCAGGCCCGTCACCGGACAGCCGGCCCGCGCCGACAGCACACTGCCGGTCAGCGGCCCGGCCGCCGTGCCAGGCGAGGGCGCCGACCCGACGAGCACCGCCCCGCGGCCACGCGGGTCGCGGAAGCGGTGGGCAGCGGATACGGAGGCAGGTACCCGGGCCGTGAAAAGGGCGACGTGGGGCCAGGGAGTGGTGCCGGGGGGCGAACACGGGCGTTCGGCAGCGGGCGCTCGCGTCTCGTGCGGGTCTCCTCGCCCCATTGACGGCTCCCGTCCGCCTACCTAGTCTCCATCTCCATACGTGGATGTCATTTACATACCGAGACGGTGCCGACCGACCTCGTAGGAGCAGCCCTGTGACCCGCGACCTCGCCATCGCCGACGTCCGTCTCACGCCGATCCTGGTCGCCGACCCGCCCCTGCTCAACACACAGGGCGTCCACCAGCCGTACACCCCCCGCCTGATCATCGAGGTGGAGACCGCCGACGGGATCACCGGGGTCGGCGAGACCTACGGCGACGCCAAGTACCTGGAACTGGCCCGCGCTTTCGCCGCGCGGCTGGTCGGCCGACAGGTCTCCGACCTCAACGGCCTGTTCATCAGCGCGGACGAGGTGGCCGTCGACGCCTCCCGGGTCTCCGGACGGGTGGACGTCGGCGGACTGCGCGGTGTCCAGACCGCCGACAAGCTCCGCCTGTCCGTCGTCTCCGGCTTCGAGGTCGCCTGCCTCGACGCCCTCGGCAAGGCGCTCGGCCTGCCCGTGCACGCGCTGCTGGGCGGCAAGGTGCGCGACGCCGTCGAGTACAGCGCGTACCTCTTCTACAAGTGGGCCGGCCATCCGGCGGGCGTGGCGGGCGAGCAGGACGACTGGGGCGCCGCCGTCGACCCGGCCGGGGTCGTCGCACAGGCCCGTACCTTCGCCGAGCGGTACGGCTTCGCTTCGTTCAAGCTCAAGGGCGGCGTCTTCCCGCCCGAGGAGGAGATCGCCGCGATCAGGGCGCTCGCCGAGGCCTTCCCCGGCCACCCCCTGCGACTGGACCCCAACGGCGCCTGGTCCGTGGAGACCTCCCTGAAGGTCGCCGCGGAACTCGCCGACGTCCTGGAGTACCTGGAGGACCCCGCGCTCGGCACCCCGGCCATGGCCGAGGTCGCCGCGAAGACCGGGGTGCCGCTCGCGACCAACATGTGTGTGACGACGTTCGCCGAGATCCAGGAGGCGTTCACGACGGGCGCCGTGCAGGTCGTGCTCTGCGACCACCACTACTGGGGCGGGCTGCGCAACACCCAGCAACTCGCCGCCGTCTGCCGCACCTTCGGCGTCGGGGTCTCCATGCACTCCAACACCCACCTGGGCGTCAGCCTCGCCGCCATGACCCACGTGGCGGCCACCGTCCCGAACCTCCACCACGCCTGCGACTCCCACTACCCCTGGCAGTCCGAGGACGTGCTCACCGAACGGCTCACCTTCGACGGGGGCAGGGTCACCGTCTCCGACGCGCCCGGCCTCGGCGTCGAACTCGACCGCGACCGGCTGGAGTTCCTCCACCGCCGCTGGCTCGACGACGACGGCACGCTCCGTGACCGCGACGACGCGGCCGCCATGCGGGTCGCCGACCCGGAGTGGGTGACGCCTCCCGTCCCGCGCTGGTAACCGGCCGTACCGCCCCGGGAAGCGGCGGCCACGCTCCGGTACCACCGGCCCCGACGCCGTCGGGTTGTCAGTGGTGTGGTGCACACTGGCGGGGTCCGCACCATGCCAGGGAGCGCACCGTGACAGCGTCCACCGTGTCCACCGCGTCCGGCGTGCCCGCCATGCCCGTCATGCCGGCCGCCGAGAGAACACACCGCCACGTCCCGGACGAGGGATCGCACCACCGTCCCCAGGTCGATCCCCTCGCCGCCCTGCGCACACCGCAGGACCCGCCCTGGGACGTGTACCTGACCGGCACCGTCTTCCTCGACGTCGTCTTCACCGGGCTCGACTCCGCACCGGTGCGCGGGACCGAGTCCTGGGCGCGGGGGATGGGGTCGAGCCCGGGCGGTGTGGCGAACATGGCGACGGCGCTGGCCCGCCTCGGTCTGCGCACCTCGCTGGCCGCGGCCTTCGGCGACGACCACTACGGCGACTACTGCTGGGACGCCCTCGCACAGGGCGAGGGCATCGACCTGACCCCCTCGCGCACCGTGCCCGGCTGGCACTCGCCGGTGACGGTCTCGATGGCGTACGAGGGCGAGCGCACGATGGTCTCCCACGGCCACGAGCCGCCGCCGGAGGAACCGTCCCCCGACTGCCCGCCCCGCGCGCGTGCCGCCGTCGCCTCCCTCACACCCGGCGTCCGCGCCCCCTGGATCGCCCAGGCCGCCGCGCGCGGCACCCGCGTCTTCGCCGACGTCGGCTGGGACGACACCGGTGCCTGGGACCTGGCCGGGCTGCCCGACCTCGCGCACTGCGAGGCCTTCCTGCCGAACGCGGAGGAGGCCATGCGCTACACCGGCGCCACCTGCCCGCGCGCCGCCGCGCACGCCCTGACCGAGCACGTGCCGCTCGCCGTGGTCACCCTCGGCGCGGACGGCGCGTACGCGGTGGACCGGCGTACGGGGGAGAGCGCCGAGGTTCCGGCCATCGAGGTCGAGGCCCTGGACCCGACCGGCGCCGGGGACGTCTTCGTCGCCGGATTCGTCACCGGCACCCTGGCCGGCTGGCCGCTGGCCGACCGCCTGGCCTTCGCCGGACTGACCGCCGCCCTCTCCGTCCAGGAGTTCGGCGGCTCGCTGTCGGCGCCCGGCTGGTGCGAGATCGCCACCTGGTGGCGCAAGGTCCAGTCGGTCGAGCGCCAGGACCCGACGGCCCTGCGCCGCTACGCGTTCCTCGCGGACCTGGTCCCGGCCGACCTGGTGGCACCGTGGCCCCTGCGCCGCGCCGTCCCGACCATCGGCTTCCGCCCCCCGGCCTGACCGGCCCCGCCCCCCGAAAGGCTCAGAACCCGAGCCGCCGCAGCTGCTTCGGGTCGCGCTGCCAGTCCTTCGCGACCTTCACGTGCAGGTCCAAGCTGTATCAATGTGCGGCTACCGCCGCGTGGCGGCGTCCCGTGCGGCTGGGCGGTCGCTGGAGGGGCTCGGGCTCGCAGAACCCGAGCGCGCTCAGAACCCGAGCCGCCGCAGCTGCTTCGGGTTGCCCTGCCAGTCCTTCGCGACCTTCACATGCAGGTCCAAGCTGTATCAATGTGCGGCTACCGCCGCGTGGCGGCGTCCCGTGCGGCTGGGCGGTCGCTGGAGGGGCTCGGGCTCGCAGAACCC
>NZ_JBHYOB010000001.1:0-343807 GCF_042744565.1 Streptomyces sp. NPDC058812 | reverse complement strand
GAGCGCGCTCAGAACCCGAGCCGCCGCAGCTGCTTCGGGTCGCGCTGCCAGTCCTTCGCGACCTTCACGTGCAGGTCCAAGAAGACCGGCGTGCCGAGCAGTGCCTCGATCTGCTTGCGGGACTTGATGCCGACGTCCTTCAGGCGCTTGCCCTTGGGGCCGATGATGATGCCCTTCTGGCTGGGACGCTCGATGAAGACGTTGGCGTGGATGTCCAGGAGCGGCTTGTCGGCGGGGCGGTCCTCGCGCGGGAGCATCTCCTCCACGACCACCGCGATGGAGTGCGGCAGCTCGTCCCGTACGCCCTCCAGCGCGGCCTCCCGGATCAGCTCGGCGACCATGACCTGCTCGGGCTCGTCGGTCAGGTCGCCCTCGGGGTAGAGCGCGGGGCCCTCGGGCAGCAGCGGGGTCAGCAGGTCCGCGAGCAGGTCGACCTGCTGGTTCGCCGTGGCCGACACCGGGACGATCTCCGCCCAGGTGATCCCCAGCTCCTGGCCGAGCTGATCGATCGCGATCAGCTGCTCGGCCAGGGTCTTGGAGTCCACCAGGTCGGTCTTGGTGACGATCGCGACCTTCGGGGTCTTCTTGATCCCGGCCAGTTCCTTGGCGATGAAGCGGTCACCGGGGCCCAGCTTCTCGTTCGCGGGCAGGCAGAAACCGATGACGTCCACCTCGGCCCACGTCGTCCGCACGACGTCGTTGAGCCGCTCGCCCAGCAGCGTGCGCGGCTTGTGCAGCCCCGGGGTGTCCACCAGGATCAGCTGCGCCTCCGGGCGGTGCACGATGCCCCGCACGGTGTGCCGGGTCGTCTGCGGACGGTTCGAGGTGATCGCCACCTTCTGCCCGACCAGAGCGTTCGTGAGGGTGGACTTGCCCGCGTTGGGGCGGCCCACGAAGCAGGCGAAACCGGCCCTGTGGACAGCTTCGGCCGACTCTTCGGATGACTGGGTACGAACGCTCATGGCGCCCATTGTCCCTGATCCCCGGAGCCCCGCCGTACCACGGTCGTCCACCGGGCCCGCGACGGTCGGGTCAGCCCGCGCGCACCGTGTCGCGCACCGTGCCGTCCGGACCGGCGACGAGCACCGGCGTCTCGGGACCCCCCAGGTCCCGTACCGCCGCCCGGTCCTCCTCCGCCGCCGACTCCGCCTCCGTCACCACGGCCGCCGCCTCCAGCGACTTCGCGCCGGACGCCACCGCCATCGCCACCGCCGTGCGCAGGGCGCTGAGCCGCAGGGAGTCCAGGGCGACCGTGCCGGCGACGTACGTGCGGCCGGTCTCGTCGCGTACGGCCGCCCCCTCGGGCACACCGTTGCGGGCCCGCGCGGAACGGGCCAGGGTCACGATCTTGCGGTCCTCGGGATCGAGGGCGGGAGTCTCGGTCATGAGGCGAGCATACGTAGCACCGCCGGCCGCGGACCGGTCACCCCGCCACCGGGTACATCGCCCCGCGCCGGACCGCGGGGGCAGGCGCTCAGGGGCGGTCGAGGCGGAGCCTGTCCGCGCGCGGCAGGCCGGCGACCACCAGGTCGTACGAGTCCTCGACCAGCTCCCGGACGACACGGTCCGGGAGCCCGCCGTCCACGGTCACCGTGTTCCAGTGCCGCTTGTGCATGTGCCAGCCGGGGACGATCAGCCCCGGGTGGTCGGCGCGCAGCCGGATCGCGTCGTCCGGGTCGCACTTCAGGTTGACCGTGAGGGGGTGCCCGTCCAGGAAGGACAGCGCGAACATCTTGCCCAGCACCTTGAAGACCGAGATCTCGGGGCTGAAGGGGAAGTCCTCCACCGCGGCGTTGAAGGACAGACAGAAGTCGCGCAGTTCCCCGGGGGTCATTCCGACACGGCCTCCTCGGCGCGCTTCACCGCGCCCACCGGCTCCACCAGCACCGTCACGATCTTGTTCCGGCGGCCCGCCGCGGCCTCCGCCGTCAGCCGCAGCTCGCGGCCGTCGGGCAGCTCCACGATCGACGAGGCACCGGCGATCGGCACCCGGCCGAGTGCCTTCGCCAGCAGACCGCCCACCGTCTCGACGTCCTCGTCGTCGAACTCCTCCAGGCCGTACAGCTCGCCCAGGTCGCCGATGTCGAGGCGGGCGGTGACCCGGAAACGGTCCTCGCCCAGCTCCTCGACGGGAGGCAGCTCCCGGTCGTACTCGTCGGTGATCTCGCCGACGATCTCCTCCAGGATGTCCTCGATGGTGACGATGCCCGCCGTGCCGCCGTACTCGTCGATGACGACGGCGACGTGGTTGCGCTCCTTCTGCATCTCGCGCAGCAGGTCACCGGCGTTCTTGGTGTCGGGCACGAAGAACGCCGGGCGCATCGCCGTGGAGACGAGGTCGCTCTCCGCGTCCCGGCTGATGTGGGTCCTGCGGACCAGGTCCTTCAGGTAGACGATGCCGACGATGTCGTCCTCGCTGTCCCCGGTGACCGGTATCCGCGAGAAACCGGAGCGCAGGGCGAGGGTGAGCGCCTGCCGGATGGTCTTGTAGCGCTCGATGACGACGAGGTCGGTCCGCGGGACCATGACCTCCCGCACCAGCGTGTCGCCCAGCTCGAACACCGAGTGCACCATGCGGCGCTCCTCGGCCTCGATCAGGGACTCCTTCTCGGCGTAGTCGACCAGCGCGCGCAGCTCCGCCTCGGAGGCGAAGGGGCCGCGGCGGAAGCCCTTGCCGGGGGTGAGGGCGTTGCCGATGAGGATGAGCAGCGACGGGATCGGGCCCATGATCCGGGCCAGCGGCACCAGGACGTACGCCGCCGCGGTCGCCGTGTTCAGCGGGTGCTGGCGTCCGATGGTGCGCGGGGACACCCCGACGGCGACGTACGAGACGAGCACCATGACCGCGATGGCGATCACCAGCGCTTCGCCGGTTCCGTCGAACTGCTTCAGACAGGCGTACGTGACCAGTGCGGCGGCGGCCATCTCGCAGGCGACGCGGACCAGCAGCGCCACGTTGAGGTAGCGCGTCGGGTCGGCGGCGACCTTGGCGAGCTTCTCGCCGCCGCGCCGCCCGGACCGTACGGCCTCCTCGGCGCGGAAGCTGGAGACCCGCGCGAGCCCCGCCTCCGCGCACGCGGCGAGCCAGGCGATCACGACCAGGGCGACCGCGCCGGCGATTAGCGGGAGGCTCATGAGACGGTCGGGGCCGGGGACGGGCCGGTCAGGCCCTTCTCCGCACGCCAGCCGTCCACGATGGCTGCCTGCAGACCGAACATCTCGGCCTTCTCGTCCGGCTCCTCGTGGTCGTACCCGAGCAGGTGCAGCACTCCGTGGACGGTGAGCAACTGGAGCTCCTCGTCCATGGAGTGCTGCGTCGGTGCCTCGGTGCCCTGCCTGGTGGCGACCTCCGGGCAGAGCACGATGTCGCCGAGCAGCCCCTGCGGCGGCTCGTCCTCGTCCTTCGCCGGCGGACGCAGCTCGTCCATCGGGAAGGACATGACATCCGTCGGACCCGGCAGGTCCATCCACTGGATGTGGAGCTGCTCCATGGCGTCGGCGTCCACGACGATCACCGAGAGCTCGGAGAGCGGGTGGATGCGCATCCGCGCGAGGGCGTAGCGGGCGATGTCGAGGATCGCCTGCTCGTCGACCTCGGTTCCGGACTCGTTGTTGACGTCGATCGACATGGTCGTGCTGGTCTACTTCCCCTTGGCCTTGGCACCGTGCTTGGGTGCGCGACCGCCGTTGTGGCCGCCGTTCTCGGTGCCGTTCCTGCTGTCGTACTGCTCGTACGCGTCGACGATACGGCCCACCAGCTTGTGCCGGACGACGTCCTGGGACGACAGCCGGGAGAAGTGGACGTCCTCGACGCCCTCCAGGATGTCCTGCACCTGCCGCAGACCGGACTTCGTGCCGCCGGGCAGGTCGACCTGCGTCACGTCACCCGTGATCACGATCTTCGAGTCGAAGCCGAGGCGGGTCAGGAACATCTTCATCTGCTCGGGGCTCGTGTTCTGGGCCTCGTCCAGGATGATGAAGGCGTCGTTCAGCGTCCGGCCGCGCATGTACGCCAGCGGCGCGACCTCGATCGTCCCCGCCGCCATCAGCCGCGGGATCGAGTCGGGGTCGAGCATGTCGTGCAGCGCGTCGTACAGCGGGCGCAGGTACGGGTCGATCTTCTCGTAGAGCGTGCCCGGCAGGAAGCCGAGCCGCTCGCCGGCCTCGACCGCGGGGCGGGTCAGGATGATGCGGTTGACCTGCTTGGACTGCAGGGCCTGCACCGCCTTGGCCATCGCCAGGTAGGTCTTGCCGGTGCCCGCGGGGCCGATGCCGAAGACGATGGTGTGCTTGTCGATCGCGTCGACGTACCGCTTCTGGTTCAGCGTCTTGGGGCGGATCGTGCGGCCGCGAGAGGACAGGATGTTCTGCGTGAGCACCTCGGCCGGGGTCTCCTGGCCGTCGCTCTCCCCGTTCTCGCTCGCCTTGAGCATGGCGATCGAGCGTTCCACTGCGTCCTCCGTCATCGGCTGCCCCGTGCGGAGCACCAGCATCATCTCGTCGAACACGCGCTGGATGAGGGCGACGTCATGGGTGTCGCCGACCGCGCTGATCTCGTTTCCCCGGACGTGGATGTCGGCCGCCGGGAAGGCCTTCTCGATCACGCGCAGGAGGGAGTCGCCGGACCCCAGCACGGTCACCATGGGGTGCTGGGCGGGGACGGTGAACTGTGCTCTCGCCTGCCCCTGCGCGGGGGTGTGAGCTGTGGGTGTCTGAGTCATGGGCCGGCGCTCGAGGCCTGCAAGTCCTCCTCTGCGGCGTGCGCCGCGTGACTGGCGTGTCTGATGTCTCCAGCGTACGACTCCCCACCGACAGCGCCGAGGGCTTTTATCCGACCGGTGCCCGGCGTACCGCCCGCGTTCACTCCACGCCCGGTCACCCTCCGTGGCCGGGCGTCACCGAAGGCCGGTCCCGCTGCGCCCGCAGTACCTCACGGAACCAGCCGTACGACGCCTTGGGCGTGCGCTGCCGCGTGTCGAAGTCCACGTGCACCAGCCCGAACCGGCGCGCGTACCCCTCGGCCCACTCGAAGTTGTCCAGCAGCGACCACACGAAGTAGCCGCGCACGTCCACGCCCGCCTCCAGCGCCCGGTGCAGGGCGCGGACGTGCCCGTCGAGGTAGGTGATGCGGTCCTGGTCGTCGAGCCCCTCGTAGGAGCAGCCGTTCTCCGTGATGACGACGGGCGGGAGCCGGTCGCCGTAGCGGTCGCGGAAGCCGGTGAGCAGCTCGGTGAGCCCCTCGGGGACCACGGGCCAGCCGAAGTCGGTCAGCGGCCGGCCCTCGATCCCGCGCACCGAGAAGGGCAGTCCGGCGGGGAGCGTCAGGCCCCCGGACTCGCTCTCCGCGCCCTGCGGGGCGCCCACCCTCGTCGGCGCGTAGTAGTTCACGCCGTACCAGTCCAGCGGCTCGGCGATGATCTTCAGGTCCGCCCGCACGTCCCCCGGCATCAGCTCCCCGATGCCGTCCGGGTAGCGCCCGGTCAGCACGGGGTCGGCGAACAGCCGGTTCAGGAGGACGTCGTAGAACTCCGCCGCCTCCCGGTCGGCCGGGTCGTCCGACGCCGACCAGGTCGGACCGTGCGAGTTGGCGATCCCGATGTCCGTGGCGCCCGACGCGCGCAGGGCGCGTACCGCCAGGCCGTGCGCGAGCAGCTGGTGGTGGGCCACCGGGAGGGCGTCGAAGAGCAGCTCCCGGCCGGGGGCGTGCGCGCCGAGGGCGTGGCCCAGCAGGGTGTGCTCGGCGGGCTCGTTCAGGGTGATCCACTTGCCGACGCGGTCGCCGAGCCGGTCCGCGACCACCGACGCGTACTGAGCGAAACGCGACGCCGTGTCCCGTTCCAGCCAGTCCAGGCCCACCGGCAGGTCCCAGTGGAAGAGCGTCGGCACCGGCCGGACGCCCGCCGCGCACAGCTCGTCGACCAGCCGGTCGTAGAAGTCGAGTCCACCGGGGGAGTCCACCCGCGGCCAGGAGACCGAGAAGCGGTAGGCGTCCACGCCCAGGTCCGCCAGGAGGGCCACGTCCTCGCGGTAGCGGTGGTAGTGGTCGCAGGCCACCGCCGCCGTCGAGCCGTCCTTCACCCGCCCCGGCTCGGACGTGAAGACGTCCCACACCGAGGCTCCCCGCAGCTCGGCCGCGCCCTCGATCTGGTGCGCCGAGGTCGACACGCCCCACAGGAAGCCGTCCGGGAACCGGGGTACCGGGTTCGTCGCCATGCGCGGATCATCCGCAGGGCCGGTGAGGGAAGTCAACGCCCTTGCCCGGCAACGGCGTTACGCACCCTCCTTCAGTACCCGCGAGATCAGCCTCCGCTGCTCGTCCGTCAGCCGGGGATCGGCGGCGTACACCGTCTTCCCGTCCACGGTGATCTGGTAGCTGAACCCGTCCGGCACCCCGACGGGCGGCGTGCCCCGCCCGTCGGCGGCCGCCCGCTCCGCCAGGGCGTGCCACTCGGCCGCGTCGGGGCGTCCCGCGGTGTCGACCTCCGCGTGGCGTTCGATGCCCGCGAAGCCTCCTGTGCGCCTCACCTGAATCCGCATGGGTCCGTGTCTAGTACGGAACTAGAGCGTGCGCACCCCGACCTGCTCCCAGGCCTTGCGCACCGCCTCCAGCTCCTCGGCGTCGCCGTAGCGCTCCCGGGCGGCCTTCACCGTCAGTGTCGCGAAGTCCACGAACAGCGCGTCCTGCGCCAGCTCGCCGCCGGTCAGCACGTCGTACCAGACCAGTCCCGCCCGCTCCCAGGCATGCCCGCCGAGCGCGGTGGCGACCAGGTAGAAGGCGTGGTTGGGGATGCCGGAGTTGATGTGCACGCCGCCGTTGTCGCGGCCGGTGCGCACGAAGTCGTCCATCGTCGCGGGCTGCGGGTCCTTGCCGAGGACGTCGTCGTCGTACGCCGTGCCCGGTTCCTTCATGGAGCGCAGTGCCACCCCCGTCACGCGCGGGGCGAGCAGCCCGGCGCCGATCAGCCAGTCGGCCTCGGCGGCGGTCTGGCCGAGCGAGTACTGCTTGATGAGGGCGCCGAAGACGTCGGAGACCGACTCGTTGAGGGCGCCCGGCTGGCCGTAGTAGGTCAGGTTGGCGGTGTGCTGGGTGACGCCGTGGGTCAGCTCGTGGCCGATCACGTCGAGGGGGATGGTGAAGTCGAGGAAGATCTCCCCGTCCCCGTCGCCGAAGACCATCTGCTCGCCGTTCCAGAAGGCGTTGTTGTACTCGCGGTCGTAGTGCACGGTGGCGTCCAGCGGCAGCCCGCCGCCGTCGATGGAGTTGCGCCCGTACACCTTCAGGAAGTGCTCGAAAGTCGCGCCGAGGGCCGCGTAGGCGCGGTTCACGGTGGCGTCCTTGCCGGGCTCGTCGCCCTCCCCGCGCACCTTCTTGCCCGGCAGGTCGGTGCCGTGCCGGGCGTCGAAGATCGTGCGCTGCGGCCGCTCGGGCTCGGCGTCGGCGCGCGGGGCGACGGTGGGGGCGCCGATCACCGTGGTCAGCCGGCGGTGGGTGCGCTCGAAGGCGTCGCGCTGGAGGGTCCGGCGGGCGGGACCGGCGAGCACGGGGTCCTCGTGCTGGGCGAGCCTGTCGAGGACGTGGGGCGGCACGATGGTGCAGAAGACGGGCTCGAGGCCCCCGTATGTCGTCATGTCCGGCACCCTTGCACCGCGTGATGTGACTGTCACCACCCGCAACCATGATTGATGAAAAGCGGCACCAAGACGCCCCCCTGGCCGACGGTTAGTGGTATACGGCACTTTTTGTCCCGGTTCCCTCCATGGTCCCGCATACTGATACGGACCCGCGTGACCGGCGTGACTCGGCTATGGTGCTGGGCATCATGCGTTTCGGGCTGCTTCTCCTTAGCTGCCGCGGCGAGGGCCTGTAGAGGCCGACTCCCTCCCCGCGGAGCTTGGTGGTGCCGTCGGCCGTCCTTCCGGAACACGCGGACGTCGCGGACGTCGCGCACACCGCGGACATCACGAGGAGCCCACGCCATCATGGCCAACCGCCAGCAGCCCAGTTCCATGCCGACCGCCAAGTACCGCGGGTACGAGCAGGTCGACATCCCCGACCGCACCTGGCCGGACCGGCGCATCACCACCGCCCCCCGCTGGCTCTCCACCGACCTGCGCGACGGCAACCAGGCGCTGATCGACCCCATGTCGCCCGCCCGCAAGCGCGCGATGTTCGACCTGCTGGTCAAGATGGGTTACAAGGAGATCGAGGTCGGCTTCCCGGCCTCCGGCCAGACGGACTTCGACTTCGTACGGTCGATCATCGAGGACCCGGACGCCATCCCGGACGACGTGACGATCTCCGTACTGACCCAGGCCCGCGAGGACCTGATCGAGCGCACGGTGGAGTCCCTGAAGGGCGCCAGGCGGGCCACCGTCCACCTGTACAACGCCACCGCCCCCGTCTTCCGCCGCGTCGTCTTCCGCGCGTCCAGGGACGACATCAAGCAGATCGCCGTGGACGGCACCCGCCTGGTCATGGAGTACGCGGAGAAGCTGCTGGGCCCCGAGACGGAGTTCGGCTACCAGTACAGCCCCGAGATCTTCACCGACACCGAGCTGGACTTCGCCCTGGAGGTCTGCGAGGCGGTGATGGACACCTACCAGCCCGGCCCCGGCCGGGAGATCATCCTCAACCTGCCCGCCACCGTGGAGCGTTCCACCCCCTCCACCCACGCGGACCGCTTCGAGTGGATGCACCGCAACCTCTCCCGCCGCGAGCACGTGGTGCTGTCCGTCCACCCGCACAACGACCGCGGTACGGCGGTGGCCGCGGCCGAGCTGGCGGTCATGGCCGGCGCAGACCGCGTCGAGGGCTGCCTGTTCGGCCAGGGCGAGCGCACCGGCAACGTCGACCTGGTCACCCTGGGCATGAACCTGTTCTCCCAGGGCGTCGACCCGCAGATCGACTTCTCCGACATCGACGAGATCCGTCGCACGTGGGAGTACTGCAACCAGATGAAGGTCCACGCGCGCCATCCGTACGTGGGCGACCTGGTCTACACGTCCTTCTCCGGCTCCCACCAGGACGCCATCAAGAAGGGCTTCGACGCCATGGAGGCCGACGCGAAGGCCAAGGGCGTCACCGTCGACGACATCGAGTGGGCGGTCCCGTACCTGCCGATCGACCCCAAGGACGTCGGCCGCTCCTACGAGGCGGTCATCCGCGTCAACTCGCAGTCCGGCAAGGGCGGCATCGCCTACGTCCTGAAGAACGACCACAAGCTGGACCTGCCCCGCCGGATGCAGATCGAGTTCTCCAAGCTGATCCAGGCCAAGACGGACGCCGAGGGCGGCGAGATCACGCCGACGGCCATCTGGGACGTCTTCCAGGACGAGTACCTGCCCAACCCGGACAACCCCTGGGGACGCATCCAGGTCGCCAACGGCCAGACCACGACCGACGTCGACGGCATCGACACCCTCACCGTCGACGCCACGGTCGACGGCGCGGAGACCACCCTGGTCGGCACCGGCAACGGACCGATCTCGGCGTTCTTCCACGCGCTGCAGGGCGTCGGCATCGACGTACGCCTGCTGGACTACCAGGAGCACACGATGAGCGAGGGCGCCTCCGCGCAGGCCGCGTCCTACATCGAGTGCGCCATCGGCGACAAGGTGCTGTGGGGCATCGGAATCGACGCGAACACCACGCGCGCCTCGCTGAAGGCGGTCGTCTCCGCCGTCAACCGCGCAACTCGCTGACCAGCCGAATCGGCGGTTTGAGGCCCCGCTCGCCGGAAAACGGCGGGCGGGGCCCCGTCGTATACCGGCCAACTCCGTGTGCAGGTCACGGAAAGGTCTCTTCCCGGGTACTGACTCCACGTCCGTGATGTGGCTAACATCACGCCAGCGCGACGATGCTGTCGCGCGGTTACGGAGGTGCGACGTGCTGCCTGAACGGGGACGAAACGGCCGAGCTGCCCGGCTGCCGCGCATCCTGGGCACACGCACCGCGTGGACACCCGTCGGCGACGGCGAGTTCTTCTGCCCCGGCTGCGGAGGCGACCGCAACTACCAGCGGCTCACCGGCCGCCGCCGCTTCACCATGCTCGGCGTGCCCGTGCTGCCGCGCGGTGAATCGGCGCCGACCGTCGAGTGCGCGGCCTGCCGCCGCCACTACGGCACCGACGTCCTCGACCACCCGACCACCACCCGCTTCTCCGCGATGCTGCGCGACGCCGTCCACACCGTCGCCCTGGCGGTCCTGGCCGCGGGCGGCACCTGTTCCCGTACGTCGCTGGAGACGGCGGCCGTCGCGGTGCGCGCGGCCGGCTTCGAGGACTGCACCGAGGATCAGCTGAACGCGCTGGTCGAAGCGCTGGAGGCGGACACCGGCCGGGTCCACGGGGAGCCCTGCGTACCCGGCCTGGCCATAGAGCTGCACGAGGCGCTGGACCCGCTGGCCCCGCACCTCGCCGCCGTCGGCCGCGAATCGATCCTCCTCCAGGGCGCCCGCATCGCCCTGGCCGACGGCCCCTACACCCCCGCCGAACGCGACGCCCTGGCGACGGTCGGCGCGGCCCTGACCATCTGCTCCGACGACGTGACCCGCCTCCTGGAGTCGGCGGGCACGCCCTCCTAGCCCTCCTGGCCGCCCGGAAGGTCCAGGCGCAGGATCTGGCGGTCCATCCCCGGGCCGAAGTAGTCCCGGCGCAGGCCCGCGTCGGGTTCCTCCGGGTGGAAGCCCAGGGAGCGGTAGAGCAGGATGGCGGCGAGATTGGCCGGCTCCACGGTGAGGCGGACCACCTCTATGCCGTCCCGGCGCAGCCGGGTCAGGACCTCCGTCATCAGCTCCCGGCCCAGCCCGTGCCGGCGCCGGTCCTGGGTGACGCACAGGCCGAGTATCCAGCTGTCCCCGCCGAGCGCCCGGGTGGCGGCCAGTACGTAACCGCGCAACCGGCCCGTGCCGTCGTCGAGTACCAGGAAGTGTTCCTCGTACATGTCGAAGAGCTGCCGCAGGAGGAAGCCGGGATAGGCGACCTCCTGGAAGACCTCCTCGTCGAGCCGCCGCAGTTCGGGCAGGTCGGCCTCCCGCGCCGTCCGCAGGACCAGTGGCAGTGTCTCCGGGTACGGAACCGGCCTCGTGAGCTGTTCGTGGCGGCCCAAGGAGCGTTCCAGCGGTTCGGCGGTCATGCCACCCCCAGTCAGGACGTGCGGACGTCAACTCGACGACACCGGAACCGCTCACGAAGGAATGAGCCTTCATATGGCGGCCGGTGACCCCTTCTGGCTAGAGTGAGCTTCCAACTTCCCCCGTGCAAGGGCGAGTTCGGTTGTGCGACGATGCGCCGGACGTGCGCCCGGCGGAAGAGGACTGGCGTGTTCCCGGCTGTCTCGACATGTCCTGGCGGCTTACCGTGCACGACACTGGGGCTTGTCCGGAATCGAATGGAACGCGGCAGGGTGACTATGGATCGCAATGCCGACGCACCGTGGTCGAAGTTCGATCCAGAGGTGTACGTCGACAACAACTACCGGACACCACTCGAAGTCGATCTGCTGATCGTCCGGTTGATGCGTGACTATTTCAGCCGCTGCTTCTCCGGAGGCGTCCCGGATTCGGTGCGGGGTGTCGACGTGGGCGCCGGTGCGAATCTCTACCCCGCGCTCTCCATGCTGCCGTGGTGCGAGAAGGCGCTGCTGCTGGAATACGCGCGCCCGAACGTCGAATACCTGGAGAAGCAGGTCTCCCCGGACGGATACGACACCGCGTGGGACGCGTTCTGGGAGGTGCTGCGCGAGTCGCCCCCCTACGCCGCCGTCGAACCGCGAAGCCGCGTCAGCGAGATCGTCCGGGTGGAGCGCGGCAACCTGTTCGACCTGGAGCACGGACACCGGCGCTGGGACATCGGGACGATGTTCTTCGTCGCCGACTCGATGTCCGAGTGCCCCGACGAGTTCCACCGGGGAGTGCGGTGTTTCATGAACGCGCTCAGTGAAGGCGCGCCGTTCGCCGCCGCTTTCATGAAGGAGTCGGTCGGCTACCGCGTCGGCGAACACGACTACCCGGCCTACCGGGTGAACGAGAGCCGGGCCAGGGAGAGCCTGGAACCGTTCACCGGAGAGCTGGAGATCCACGATCTGCACCACATGGTGCGGCCGGGACACGAGGGAATTCTCCTCGCCCTGGGGCGGCGCAATTCGGAGGTTGCCGCCCCCTAGGAACGGGGACCATGCTGAACACAGGGCAACGAGATCTGTACGAGGGGTGCGGGGATGCAGATCAAGCCACGCCAGCACATGCTGGAGATCTGGCAGGCCATGGCCCGTCATTCGTTCGACGACGGGAAACTGCTGTGGGGCGACACCGACGGGCTGAGCAGCGTCGCGGACGCCGAACGCCTGCTGTGCCTGCTGTATCCCGCCACCGAGGTCCCCGCCTTCCGTCTCGACCAACCGGACACCACCGAACGTGACGTCCTGCGCGCACTCGACCGGATCGGCAGCCGGCTGGAGATCCCGCCCAACCTGATCACCGCGCTGACCCAGTTCATGCGCACCCACACCGGGACGGACGACAGCCCCACCTTCTCCGGCGGCCACTACTTCCGGCCCGCCGAGCCCGACGGGCAGGTCACGCACGAGCAGGGCCAGTTGGGCGTGGTCGACTCCTATTCCATGTCCGTCACGCTCTGCCTCGCCACCCTCGGATTCCTCAAGGTCTACGAGGGCACCACGACCCGCCCCGAGGTGCGCAAGTCGATCGGCGAGCTGCGCGAGGCCACGAACGCCCGGCTGACCGCCGCCATGGTCAGCCTGCTGCGCTCCTTCACCGTCAACGTCTTCGACGCCGAGTCCGAACAGGGCACGCGGCTGATCCAGGTCGTAGGGCAGGGCAGACAGTCCGACCGGGCCGTCCTCCAGCAGTTCTCCCGCAAGTTACGCCCCCTGCGCGCCACCATCATCGAGAGCCTCAGCCGCGGCATCGAGGTCGACGAGGGCATCCGCGACGAGAGCCAGCTCTTCGAGTGCGGCTGGGCCTGGGGTGTCGTCCAGGACGCCCCGGAGATCACCGACCTGAGCGTCCCGGTCCCCGGCCAGCCCGCCGGCATCGCCGACCGGCTGCCCTACGTGTACTTCACCGTCGTCGCCCTCGACGGCATCCAGGACCTGTTCTCCGACCGCACCCTCACCCTCGGCCTGCTCGACGCCGACCAGCAGAAGCTCGCCGAGGCACTGCGCCTGCGCTGGGAACTCAGCCAGCAGTACTGGTCCGCGATCGCCCGCTTCGGCACCGAGCGCTGGCCCCTGGAGGACCTGCCCTGGCAGACCACCGGCCTGCGCCTGGAGTCCGAGTACTTCTCCCTGACCGTCGCGGCCATCCTCGTCCACGACCTGGTCCGCCGGAAGGCGACCGACGACGACCTCACCCGCACCGTCGCCGTCATGGAGCGCCTCGCCGACCGGGGCCGGGTCACCAGCCGGATGACCAGGAAGGACCCCACCATCCGGTTGCACAACCCCGGCGTCACCATGCCGCTCGCCGGGTCCGAGCGCTCCGGTGGACTCCTCCTGTGGCGAATGACCGACTTCTCGGCCCAGCTCCTCAAACGCACCATCCAGCTCGCCGAGCTCTCCCGGAACATCGGCGCCCAGGACCGGCTGCTGCGCCTCGCCGAGCAGGCCTTCGAGCACCTGTGGAACCGGCGGATCGACGACGAGGACGGCGCCGGCCTCTGGGACAACGTCCGGGCCGTCTACCCCGAGGCGCACGACGTCGGCCTGCGCATGTCCTGGAGCATCACCGAGCGCGTCACCGAATGCCTCGTCGCCGCCCGCAACCTGTACGAGCAGCAGCCGATCCGCAGCCCCGAACTCGCCGAGCTGGCCCGGGAACTGCTCAGCGAGGCCACCCACCTGTTCGGCAAGGAGCAGCTGGAGGCCTCCGCGGCCGCCGACGGCAGCAGAGCCCGGGCCATGCGCAGCATCGAGAGCCGCCTCGACCACGCCCGCGGCCTCGTCGACGACCGGCCCGCCACCGCCTTCGCCCTGGCCCTGCCCGTGCTCCAGGAACTCGACACCCTGGCCCAGGCCAGGGGCGCCGCCGCGCAGGAGGTGTGAGCGTGCTCGTCTTCGCCGCCTCCGACAAAGGAGGCACGGGGCGCTCGGTGACCAGCGCCAACCTGGCGTACCAGCGCGCCCTCACCGGCGACCACGTGGCGTACGTGGACTTCGACTTCGGCTCGCCCACCGCCGCCGCCGTCTTCGACGTGCCCGGCGCGATGCGCGGCACCGAGGAACGCGGCCTCCACTCCTACCTGGAGGGCGAAGCCGCCGAGCCCGCCAGGATCGACGTGTGGCGGCAGACCGAGCACCCGCTGCTGCGCGCCCGCCCCAACCAGTCCGGCCGCCTCGTCCTGTTCCCCGGCGACGCCGGGGGCGGCGAGTTCGCCATCGGCGAGGAGTCCCTGGAGCGGTGCATCGACCTGCTGCTGCGGCTCAACGGCGAGTTCGACGTCACCGTCGTCGACCTCAGCGCCGGCCGCAGCTACGCCGTCGACATGGTCCTCGCGGCCACCGCCCACCCCCGGATGCGCAACGTCCCCTTCCGCTGGCTGGTCTTCCACCGCTGGACCCGGCAGCACGTCATCGCCGCCTCCGGGCTCGTCCACGCCGACCACGGAATCATCGGCGGCGGCGTCGAGCGCGGGCACGACGAGGAGGACCTGCGGGCCGCGATCCGCTTCGTGCGGGCCGCCGTGCCCGACCCCGAGTCGCCGCTGTGGTCCCAGGGCTCGCCCGCCCAGGCCGCCTGGATGCAGGCCTGCGACGAGGCGCTGCGCCGGCTCGCCGCCGAGCACCGCATCGGCGACAGCGTCGTCCTCGGCGTCGTACCGCTGGAACCCATACTCCAGTGGCGTGAGCAGCTCATCACCGAAGAAGACGTGCTCTCCACCCAGATCGCCAACAAGGAGACCCTGGAGGCGCTGGAGGAGATCGCCCGGCGCCTGACGGACGACTCGCACTGGGGGCGGCCATGACGGACGCGGTGTTCCGGGAGACCGCCGCCGAGCCGCGCACCCAGTCGGTGCCGCTGGCCCACCTCTCCCTGGAGCTGGGCCACCTCTACATGGAGGACTTCGAGGCCGGGCCCGAACGCCTGCGCCGGCACTTCACCGAAGTACGCCCCTGGGTGGACGCGGCCCGCACCGCCGCCACCGCCCGGGCCGGCGGCAGACGCGCCCGGATCAGCACCTGCTTCCTCATCGACGACTACTTCACCCGCTTCTCCACCCCCGCCGAAGTCGTCCCCATGCTGCTCGCGGAGGCCGAGCGGGCCGGGCTGAGCGTCGACTACCTGGCCCGCGAGTCCGGCTGCGCCACCGCCGGCAAGGTACCCGTCGCCGAGGCGGTGGCCGGCCGCATCGTCGAGTCGCCGCCGCCCGGCAGCTACGGCCTGCGCCCACCCGCCGCGCAGACCGGCTGGCTGGCCAACGGCGAACGCAGCCCCGCCGCCCGCGCCCCGCAGGCCATGAAGCGCGCCGCCGCCTGGCAGCCGCCCCGGGAGACCGCCGCCCGCCGCCACTCCGTCTTCCTCGACGTCGAGCTGTGGAGCGACGACGCCGACGGGCACCGCACCTGGTCCTGCCCCTTCCTCGCCGCCGTGTGGCAGCTCGCCCGCCTCGGACTGCTGCGCGACGAGGGCGAGGCCGTCCTCGTCCCCCAGCCGCACACCGCCACCGGGTTCCCCGACACCTGGGACGAACTGCCCCCCTTGCTCCGGCTCAACGCCCACGCGGACCCCTTCTCCGCCTACCGGACCTGCTCGGTCCTGCCCACCCGCTTCCTCCCCGTCGAGCACGCCGTCCGCGTGATCCTCGACCAGATCGAGGTGGACCCGGGCGCACTGGAGCAGGTCGCCGAACGCTCCGGACGGGAGCGCACGGCCGTCCCCGACTCGGTCGCCGACCGCGTCTCCTACGTCTACTACTCGGGGCCCTGACATGCTGCCGCGGGAGAGCACACCGCGCGCCGTACTCGCCTGCGGCGAGGTCCGCACCTGCCTGCTGCCCGCCCGGCAGGCCCTCGACATCCGGTCCGCCGCCCAGCTCCTCGCCCTGCGCGCCGACGAACGCGTCCTGCTCTCCGAGCGCCCGGGCCTCTACGCGCGTTCCCCCGACACCCTCACCGGCGTCGACTGCCCGCTGCCCAGCGCCAACGGCGCCCGGATCCGCGCGGTCGGTACCGTCGCCGCACACGCCGTGCTCACCGAGGGGCGCGTCCTGCAGACCTCCGCCCACTTCCGGCTCCCCGCCACCGGACCCGACCAGCGGCGGCCGTGGGGCGAGTACCTGGTACGCCCCGGCGTGGTCGAACCCCTCGGCAAGCTGCCCCACGAGGCGGTCGCGCAGGGCGTGCTCGGCGGCGGGCGGCACGGCGACCTCGACGTCGGGCTGATCGCCGACGGACTGCTCACCCGGCTGCTGCGCCACGCCCTGCTCGACCAGCGCCCGCCCTTCAGGTCCAGGCCCACCCGGCTGCGCTGGGTCGCCCTGCCCGCGGGCCCTAGCGACGGCCCGTCCATCGAACGGTTCACCCTCGCCGAGGACGAACTGCGCACCGTGCGCCTGCGCGTACCCGAGGGCACCACCGGCGCCGACCTCGCCGTACTCTGCGACGACCTCGCCCTGCACGACTGGCTGCTCACCACCGTGGTCCGCATGCTCGACGGCATCCGCCTCGGCGGCTCAGCCGCGCAGGACGCCACCGCCGTCGTCAGGGCGCTGCGTCCGGCTGTCGACCACCTGCTGCACCTGTGGATGCCCCGGGCCAGGGTGGCCAAGGAACTGGCCCCGCTGTGGGACCCGCTGGAGGAGCGGCCCGGCTTCAGCCGGCAGTGGCAGGCCCTGGTGCAGCGCATCCGCGACCAGCTCACCCTCCAGGCCATTCCCGCGCCCCACCGGGAGGTGGAACCGGTGCCCTGACCGGGCGCCGGCACCTCCCACGCACATCCCCGCACCCCGATCCGACGCGTATCCCAACGGGGGGAGAAGCGAGATGAGCACGGCACAGTCACCCCAGCCCGACGACACGGCCCGCGCACCGGGCCCGGCCGACCTGATGAGGGGGGACTCCCCATGGGCGCGCATGCTGCTGGTCGCCCTGGTCGTCGGTGCCCTCTTCTGGAGCGTCGTCGCGCTGCTGAGCCCCGAGGACGGCACGCTGCGGCAGTTCGCGGCCGCGGTGCTCTGCGCCGGCGCCGCGGTGCTGGTCCAGTACCTCCTCGGCCTGGCCCCGCGGCCGGGTCACATTCGTCTGGAGGAGCACACCCGCCGGGTGGAGAGCGCCCTCGCCGAGAACACCGCCGCCGTACGAGAAGGCCTGAACCGGTACGACGACGAGCTGAAGACCGGCCTGACCCGGCACACCGAGGACGTGAAGCAGCTGGTCGAGACCCACGTCACCCAGGTGGACCACCGGCCCTCCGAGCCCTACCCCCAGCTGGACCGCGCCCGCATCGACAGCGTGCCCGACCTGGCCAAGGGCTTCGCCGACGTACTGCTGCCGGAACCCTCGATCCTCCACACCTTCGTCCACCTGGAGATGGCGCGGGTGGTGGGCCACATGGCGGACCTCACCAACCAGAGCGCCGAGTGCCCCGGCGAGAACCACGACTGGATGCTCACCCTCACCCGCGCCGCCGAACACTCCATCTGCGCCACCAGCACGTCCGTCGACCGGGAGTTCTGGAACAGCGAGCCCGCCGGCCGCTACCTCGACGCCCAGCAGGCGGCGATCGACGAGCAGGGCGTGTCGGTGCGCCGGCTGTTCCTGCTGGAGAGCGCCCGCGAGCTGGACGACCGGCTGCTGCGGCTGTGCGAGGAGCAGGAACTGCGGCGCATCGACGTCCGCGCGGCGGTCCTGCCCGAACTGCCCCCGCACCTCCAGCGCGGCACCACCAACGACTTCATCCTCTACGACGAGGAGGTGTCGTTCGAGATCGAGCAGGACCTGCGCGACGTCAACGTCCGGACCCGGCTCACCGCGCGCCAGGACTACGTACGGGACCGGCTGAAGCGCTTCAGGGAACTCTGGGACGCGGGCATGGGCCTGCGGGAACTGGAGGTGCGGGTCGACGCGGAGGAGGACGGCAACTGGATGGTCGACCGAGCCTGACCGCCGGCCCCCGGGTACTCCCCTGGGAGTAACGACAGCCCCGCGCCACCCCGGGCAGTAGCCGCCAACTCGCCCTCGCGTCCGACGTATCGGCGTCCCACCACCGGAAGTCTGGAGACCTACCCAGACTTCCACCGGAGGGAGGCCCGCCAGATGGGGGCCGTAAGGACAAGTGCGGGGCGACGGCGGGCCGTGCCCTGGCTGGTGCTCGGGCTGTGGATCGCCGTACTGGCGCTCGCCTCACCGTTCGCGTCGAAACTGTCGGACGTGCAGCGCGACCGCGCCGTCGACTACCTGCCGGCGAGCGCCGACTCCACCCAGGTCGCGAAGATCCAGGACCGGCTGCCGGGCGGCGAGGCCACCGAGATGGTCGTCGTCTACCACCGCGACGCCGGACTGACCGCCGCCGACCAGGCCACCGCCACCGACCAGATCGCCGAGATCGCGGGCGCGCACCGGCTGACCGACCGCCCGGCCGGCATCCCGTCCAAGGACGGCACCACCCTCATGTACCCGGTCGCCAGCACCGAGCCCGGCCAGGACGAGGAGGCCCGCGACGAACTGGTCAACGCCGTACGGGACGTCGCGCAGGGCGGCGACGGGCTGAGCGTCGAGGTCGGCGGCGCGGGCGCGCTCGCCACCGACGCGGCCGAGGTCTACAACTCCCTGGACGGTCCCCTGCTCTACACCACCGCGGCGGTCGTAGCCCTCCTCCTGATCCTCATCTACCGCAGCCCCTTCCTGTGGCTCGTCCCGCTCGCCGTCGCCGGAATCGCCGACTACCTCTCCATGGGCGTCGCCTACGGCCTCAACCAGTGGTTCGGCACCTCGGTCTCCGGCCAGAGCACCGGCATCATGACCATCCTGGTCTTCGGCGTCGGCACCGACTACGCGCTGCTGCTGATCTCCCGCTACCGCGAGGAGCTGCGCCGTATCGAGCGCCCCCACGACGCCATGCTCGCCGCCCTGCGCGGCTGCGGCCCCGCCGTGCTCGCCTCCTCCGGCACCGTCGCCGCCGGACTGCTGTGCCTGCTCGCCGCCGACCTCAACTCCAGCCGGGGCATGGGCCCGCTCGGCACCGTCGGCGTGCTGTGCGCGCTGGCCGCCATGCTGACCCTGCTGCCCGCACTCCTGGTCCTGCTCGGCCGCCGCGTCTTCTGGCCGCTCATACCCCGCTACGGCAGCACGCCCAAGGCCCGCCGCTCGCTGTTCACCGCGATGGGCAGCTCCGCCGAGCGGCGCCCGCGAGCCGTCCTGGTCGGAGGCGCCCTCCTGCTGGGCGCGCTGGCCCTCGGCTCGTTCAATCTGCCCGGCAACCTCAAGCAGGAGGACTCCTTCACCACCAGGCCCGAGGCGATCGCCGCGATGGAGACCCTGGCCGCCGCCTACCCGGAGCGCGGCACCCAGCCCATCATCGTCATCGCCCCCACCGACCGCGCCGACGCCGCCCTCGCCGAGGCCCGCGACACCCGCGGCGTCACGAGCGCCGAGAAGGGGCGCAGCGGCGAGGGCTGGACCGAACTGACCGTACTGGCCTCCGCCCCGCCCCAGTCGGCGGCCGAGACCGCCACCATCGACACCCTGCGCGACACACTCGACGGCTCCTACGTCGGCGGCCCCAGCGCCCAGCAGATCGACCTGGAGGAAACCAGCGCCCGGGACACCGCCATCGTCGTACCGATCGTGCTGCTGTCGGTCCTGCTGATCCTCGTGGTCCTCCTGCGGTCGCTGGTCGCGCCGCTGATCCTGGTCGCCGCCGTCGTCGCCGTGTGGGGCGCGGCCCTGGGCATCGGCGGACTCGTCTTCGGGCCCCTCTTCGGCTTCGAGGGCACCGACCCGGGCCTGGGCCTGCTGTCCTTCGTCTTCCTGGTGGCACTGGGCGTCGACTACGGCATCTTCCTCATGCACCGCATGCGCGAGGAGTCCCTGCACGGCGCCGAACCCACGCAGGCCGCGCTCACCGCGCTGCGCACCACCGGCGGCGTCATCGCCTCCGCCGGCCTCGTCCTCGCGGCCACCTTCGCGGTGCTCACCAACATGCCGATGGTGCAACTCGTCGAGCTGGGCTTCGTCATCGCGGTCGGCGTCCTCCTCGACACCTTCCTCGTCCGCACCTACCTCGTCACCAGCGCGAGCGTCGCCCTGCGCCGCCGGGTGTGGTGGCCGGGCCGGCTGTCCCGGGCGCCCGAGGAGCCGGTGCCGGCCGGCGAGCGGGAGCCCGTCGGTGTCTGAGGTGCCCGACGACCGGAGTGCGCCCCTCCCCTCCCGGAGGGGCGCGTCCGTCGCGGAGGATGGGCGCGTGCAGGCAACCACTCCGACGTCGTCCTGGCCCCGCCTCGGTGAGCGGATCATGGCCGCCGTCAACCGCGATCCGCGCACCGCCCCGCACGGCACCCGCAACGACGCCGTGCTCGCCGCGGTCCTCCTCACCGGCGCGGTCTGCCTGGCGTTGTTCACCGACGAGGGCCGTCGCCCGGACGCCGTGGGCTGGACGCTGCTGGCCGCCGCGCACGTCCCGATCGTGTGGCGGCGCCGCCATCCGCTGCTGGTGCTCGCGGCGGTGGTGGCCCTCGTCGGGCCGTACCACGCGATGGACAACAACCACGCCGCCGCCGGCCCCGCCTCCTACGTGGCGCTCTACACGCTCGCCGTCACCGGGCGCCCCCTGCGCACGATCGTGACCGGCGTCGCGGTCCTCACGGTGTCCGTGAGCATCATGCTCACCGTCAACACCCACCAGGCCATCGAGCTGATCCGCATCTCCGGCTGGGTGATCGCCATCCTCTTCGCCGGCGTCGACGTCCGCTACTACCGCCAGTACGTCGCCTCCATCGTCGAACGCGCCGAGCGCGCCGAACGCACCCGTGAGGAGGAGGCCCGGCGCCGCGTCGCCGAGGAGCGCCTGCGCGTCGCCCGGGACCTGCACGACCTGCTCGCGCACAGCATCACCCTCATCGGCGTGCAGACCTCGGTCGCCGCCCACGTCCTGACCGCCGACCCCGAGCGCCTGGACCGGGCCGCCGTCGCCAAGGCCCTCGACGACATCGCCGAGACCTGCCGGAGCGCGCGCGGCGAACTGCGGACCACGCTGGAGGTACTCCGGGAACAGGACGCCTCCGACGCCCGCGGCCCCCTGCCCGGGCTGCACGGCCTGCCCGACCTGGCCGGGGCCGCCCGGCTCGCCGGAGCGCGGGTGGACCTGTCGGTACGCACCGGCGACGTGCCGCCCGCGATCGGCGCCGCCGCCTACCGCATCGTGCAGGAGGCGCTGACCAACGCCGTACGGCACGCGGGGCCGGAACCGTCCGTCCGCGTCGAGGTGCACGCCGAGCGGGGCGCCCTGCGCCTGGCCGTGACCGACGACGGCACCGGGCCCGACCCCGACGGCATCCCCGGCTTCGGACTCGTCGGCATGCGCGAGAGGGCCCGCAGCGTGGGTGGCACACTCGACGCCGGGCCGCGGGGCGGAGGCGCCGGCGGCTTCGAGGTGACGGCCGTGCTGCCGACCCCCGTGGCGCCGTCGACACCTTCGGCGCCGGCCGCGCCCCTGACGACCGCGACCCCGGAGAGAGACGGCTGACGGATGACCATACGAGTGCTGCTCGCGGACGACCAGAACCTCGTCCGTGCCGCGTTCGCCCTGCTCGTCGCGTCGGCCCCCGACATGGAGGTGGTCGGCGAGGCGGGCACCGGCCGCCAGGCCGTCGACCTGGCCCGCACGGAACGCGCCGACCTGGTCGTGATGGACATCCGCATGCCCGACCTGGACGGCATCGAGGCGACCCGGCTCATCGCGGCCGACGAGGACCTGGCCGGTGTGAAGGTGCTGGTCCTCACCACCTACGACACCGACGACAACATCGTGGAGGCACTGCGGGCGGGCGCCTCGGGCTTCCTGGTGAAGGACACCAGACCCGCCGATCTCCTCGACGCCATACGTACCGTGACGGCGGGCGACGCCCTCCTGTCGCCCGGCCCCACGGCACGGCTCATCGAACGCTTCCTGCGCAGCCCTTCGACACCGGTGGCGGACGGCGGCGGCCCCGACTGCCTCTCGGACCGCGAACGCCAGGTACTCAGCCTGGTCGCACGCGGCCTCAACAACACGGAGATCGCCGACTCCCTGGGACTGAGCCCCCTGACCGCCAAGACCCACGTCAGCCGCATCATGGGCAAGCTGGGGGCGCGGGACCGGGCGCAGCTGGTCATCGTGGGCTACGAGTCGGGGCTGGTGACGCCGGGGGTCGGCTGACCGCGACGGCCTGGCAGGGCCGGTCCGTGTCCGCCCGGCACGGCCGAAACCGAACGCCTCGGACGGCAACGCGTCCTGCTAGAATCCCGGCCTCGATCCGCAGCTGTGGCACTACGGCCGTGGGGCACGGCAGAGTCCGGCCGGTGCCCCGGGCCGGGCCTGGTGCAAGATCTCCGCTCACGCGTTGAAGGGTCTTGCCGTGGACAGGTTCGAGAAGAACGAGAAGACGCCGGTGTCCGAAGGAATCTGCCTGCTGACCGTCGTCAGCCCGCGCAGGGACGAAGGCAACAGCCCGACCGGGGTCGTCGGCCGGTTCCTGGCCCGGCAACTGCTCGCCACGGGTCGGCGGGTACGGGTGATGGCCGAGCCGGACCAGTGCGGGGGCTGGCCCGACGCGGTCGACGTCGTGGTGGGGTCCATCACCCGTCCGCTGGAGTGTGCCCGAGCCTTCGACGGTGCAGAGACCGTGTTCCTCACCGGGGCCCATCCGTCGACGGTCCAGGACGCCCTCACTCTGGCGCGAAACGCCTCCGCCCGTAAGGTCGTTCTGTTGTCGTCCCACGGCCCCGAATACGAGGAGGCCAATCCGCCGGAGACCTGGTTCTGGCTGGCGATCGAGAAGGCGGTGGAGCACTCGGGCATCGCCTGGACGCACATCCGGCCGTCGGCTGTGATGGGTTCCGTCATCGAGGGCACCTACCCGGCGACAGGGTCGGACTGGTCTGACACCATCCGCGCCGACGGGGTGATCCGGGAGGCGTTCCTCAACCGCGGCCATTACCCCTTTATCCATGAGGAGGACCTCGCCGCCGTCGTATTCGCGGCCTTGACCAGCGACGATTACAACGGGACGGTCGTCGAGGCCGTGGGCCCGCCGCTGAGCACACGTTCACGGGCGGGAAGCATCGCCACGGCTCTCGGCCGCGACATCGACACGGTCGACATGACGGCGGACGAGAGCCGGGCGAATTGGCGACGTCTTGGCTGGCCGGACGGGGCGATCGACGTGACGCTGTACGCACTCGAAGAGTACGGTGCCCGCTTCGCCGAACTCCTTCAGTGGACGTTCGACCAGCGGCCGTCAGTGCGGGACATCATCGGGCGCCCGCTGCGCACCTACGACGACTGGGTGAGCGAGAACATCGACTCGTTCCGCTGAGCCGAACCGGACATCTCAGCGGCAGTACAGGTCCGCGTCCGGCCGCTCTCCCGTCGCGAGGAAGTGGGAGACGGTGCGGTCGCCGCAGGCGTTGCCCTCGGCGAGGTAGGCGTCGTGGCCGGTGGAGTCCACGGTGACCATGACCGCGCGCCGGCCGAGTGCCTCCCGCATCTTCAGGGCGCCGCTGAGCGGGGTGTTGACATCGCGCTCGTTCTGGACGAGCAGGATGTTGGACGGCCCCCGGTCGGTGATCCGCACCGGCGCCTCGCGCGGCGGGTACGGCCAGGCGGCACACAGCATCGCGTTGCGGGGCATCCCGGCGGTGAGCGGGTACTCGGCGCGGCTCTCGGTGACGTCCTTCTGGTACCCGGCGGCCGACTTCGGCCAGGCGACGTCGTTGCACAGGACGCCGGCGCCGACCGCGGTGACGTTCTGCAGCACGGCCTCGGGCGGCCCCGCGGGCGCGGGCGGCACGGTGCCCCGCCGCGCGGCCACCATCAGCTTCGCGAGCGTGGGATAGCGGCTGGGGGAGGCGAAGCTGTCCAGCATCGTCTGGCGCAGCACGTTGCCGTTCAGTTCCTCCGGGTTGGCACCGGGCCACGGGATCGGCTCGCGGTCGAGCCGGGCGGCGAGCCGCAGGAACATCGGCCGCACGTCGGAGGCGCTGCGCGCCACGCGGTCGGGGTTGCCGGGCTCCGAGGCCCAGGCCGCGAAGTGCGGGAAGGTGTCCTCCACGCCCTGCTCGTGCCCGGCGAGCCAGGCGCGGTTGACGCGGGTGGGGTCGGGGTCGTCGAGGCTGTCCAGCACGACGCGGTCGGTGCGGTGCGGGAAGAGCCGCGAGTACACCGAGCCGACGTACGTCCCGTACGAGACGCCCCACGCGGAGATCTTCCGCTCGCCGAGCGCGGCCCGGATGCGGTCGATGTCGCGGGCCTCGTTGGCGGTGCTGAGGTGCCGCATCAGCTCGCCGCCGTTGCGGGCGCAGGCGTCGGCCGTGCGCCGGGCGGTGTCCATGTTCCCGTCCACCGAGCCGTCGGGGGCGGGCCAGGGGCGGAGCTTGGAGGTGGCGAGGTCGCCGTACTCCAGCCCACAACTGACGGAGGTGGACGGCGCGAGGCCGCGCGGCGCGAACCCGATGAGGTCGTGGGTGTCACGGACGTTCTGGGGCAGCTTCTGCCCCTTTCGCGACGGGTCGTTGAGACTGGAGCCGCCCGGTCCGCCGGCGATGAGCAGCAGGGCCCCGCGCCGGGCGTCCGGATTCTCGCTCGGGATGCGCGAGACGGCGATGTCGATGAGGGGGCCGTCCGGGTCGGCGTGGTCCATGGGGACCTGGACGGTGGCGCACTGCTGTCGGGGGTCGATGCCGGTGCCCTCGCAGGCGGTCCAGGCGAGGGGCTCGGAGGGGGCTGCCGTGGCGGAGGCGGTCACGGGTGCGGTGATGCCGAGGAGGGCCGTGGACACGCCGACGATGGCGGCGTTGCGGATGGTTCGCGTGCGCTGCGTCATGCGACGAGCCTCGCGGATGTCCAGGGCCCTCCCCATCCGGGGAACAACCCGAAATCCAGGGGGGATTACCCCAGTGCGGGCCTCGGGGTTCTCCCTGACCCGTCACACGAAGAAGCTGTCGTGCCTCACCTGGAACTCCCGCAGCTCCTCGCCGCCACGCTGCGCGAACTCGGCGACGCGCTCGAAGTACTCCTCGCGCGGGGCGCCCGGCGAGAACAGCATCAGCATCGACACCGGGTCGTCGCTGTCGTTCTTGAAGGCGTGCAGTCCGCCGACCGGCACGTACAGGAAGTCTCCCTGGCGTCCGGTGACCCAGCGCTCGCCGTTGTACAGCTCCACCTCGCCCGACAGGACGTAGAAGGACTCGGAGATGCTCCGGTGGAAGTGCGTCTTGGCGCCGGGCGCCTTGGGGCCCATGTCGACCTTGTACAGCCCGAACTCACCTCCGGTGGAGGCGTGGCTCGCGAGGTAGTGGGTGGTCGTGCCGCCGGGGGAGACGATGTCCGGCGGGGTGTCGGCCCCCCTGAACACGGCGTTGATCTCGCCCTTCTCGCCGAGGTAGCGCGGCTCCGGGTACGACATGGGGTGCCCCCTTTGGTCGTTGCGGTTCTGTGGGGCAAGTCTTGCGCATGGGGCCGTTGTCGGGACCGCGTGCTGGTGAGGTGGCCGTGGGGGCCGCCCGCTTCTTGGCCAGTGTCGTGTCTCCGCGACCCGAGTAAAGGGCGCTTCCTGCGGTCGCGTCGGCTGCGCCGATGACCCTCCGGGTCACCCTTGACTCGGCTCGCTCCAGCACGGGTGAGAAGCGTGCGGGCGGCCCGGGGAGAGTGGGTGGCCCGGGCCCGCCGGTCCCTTCCGTCGGCTGCGCAGGCGTCCGGCGTGCAGGGCGCGTCCGCGTCTCGCCAGCACGCCGCGTGGGCTCAGCGGCTTGCGGTGGTGGGTGGTGACTGGTCACTGGTGGGCGGTGAGGCGTGGATTGCGGGCGGGGTGCGGAGGGGGGTCTGGAAATGGAGGACACTTTGGGGTCAAGTGTCCTCCATTTTCAGGGGGTGGTCTGGGCCCAATTGCCTGTCCGGCGCGTTGGCCGCCGAGACGGCGTGGCGTGCCGACATCGGGGCGCCGCCGCACCACCCACCGGCCGCAAGCCGCTGAGCCGGCCCGGCGTGCTGGCGAGGCGCGAGCGCGCACCGCCGATGCCGGAGGCGTACGCAGCCGACGGTTGATCGTGAACCCGGCCCGGCCACCCGTCTTTCCGGGCCGTTCGCTCGCTTCTGACCCGTGCTGGAGCGAGCCGAGTCAAGGGTCGGCCGCAGGCCGATCGCCGAAGGCGACGCGCAGCGCCCTTTACTCGGGTCGCGGAGGCACGACACTGGCAAGGAAGCGGGCGGCCCCCACGGTACGTACGAACTCCGTCCAGGCGGCCGACCCCACGACGATCACCGGCCCGGCGGCCACCTTGCTGTCCCGGACGGGCACGACGCCGGGGACTCCGTCGGCGACCTCGACGCAGTCGCCGCCTTGGCCGTTGCTGTAGGTGCTCTTGCGCCAGCGGGCGGCGCCGGGGAAGTCGTGCGCGACTTCGACGCAGTTACCGCCTTCGCCGTTGCTGTAGCTGCTCTTCGTCCAGCGGGCGTTGCTCAGGTCGTACTCGCGCATCGTCTGAAGTCCTCCGCCGCCGACTCGACCAGGGCCAGGGACGCCTCCGGCGACAGCGCGGCGACCCTGAGCAGATCGTATGCGCGCTGCGCCCGCTTCACCACGGCTGGAACGTCGACCAGCGTTCCCGAAAACGAGGTCTCTGTATAGGCGACCGGAGGTGCGTCCTCGAAGTCCATGAGCCTGAGATCTCCGGTCATGGCCGCGTGCGCCCCCGCCTTGTACGGGAGCACCGTCACCACCGCCGTGCGCTCGCGCATCAGCCGCGCGACGTGGTCCAGTTGAGCTGTCATGGCCTGCGGGCCGCCCATGGCGATCCGCAGCACGTTCTCGTGCAAGACCACCCAATACTCGGGCCGTGTAGCGTCGTCGAGGATCAGCGACCGCTCCAGGCGGGCGCTGACGATCTCGTCGACGTAGGCGTCGGACTTGAACGGGTTGGCGGCGATGGTGACCGCGCGTGCGTACTCCTGCGTCTGGAGCAGGCCCGGAACAACCGTCGGCGCGAACTCGCAGATCCGTGTGGCCAGCCGCTCCAGCTCCACCACGTGGGCGAAGTAATCCGCATACCTCGGATCATCAATCAGCTTCCGGCACAGCCGCTCGAAAATACCGTCGGTTTGTAGTGTCTCGTCAATCCGCTGAGCCACATCCAGCTGCGGTTTCCGAATAGCTTGTTCGAACTGGCCGATGTATCCGCCGGACACGAAAACCCTTGCCCCCAGCTCGACTTGGGTGATTCCGGCGTCCTCCCGCCGGCGTTTGAGTTCCGTGCCGAAGAACTCCCACGCCGCTTGCCGTGAACCGTTGGCCATAACCAACCCCCATGCGCTGACCCGCACTTGTAGTGCAATGACTCCTGACGAGTGTAGGCACAGAGAGGCATTCTGGGGACACGAAGAGTGAAACCGTAAAGGGAAGGGGAACACGGTGGAGGCACGACACTCGGCGCTCTGCGTCGAAGAAGCGGAGGTAGCGGTGAAGGAATTGCGCGCAGCACTCGCGGAGGCAGGAATTACTCTTCCCTCCCTCGGGCTCGACCCGGTGAGTCTTGCGCGGGAGGCACCCTGTCCACTCATCGAATTGGGGCGGTGTTCCGTCGAGACCGCGCAGCGGCTCGCGGCGGCGCTGCGATGACGTACCCGCCCGTCGGCTCCTACGCCATCGACACCCGTACCGGACGCGTGGGCCTCGTCATGGGGCACGAGGGGCCGTACGTCCAGATGCGCCCGTACGGCGGGGGCCGGGAGTGGGATGCCGAACCGGGTGACGTACGTCACGCCACCCCGTCCGAGCGGCTCAGCGCGGCGACGGCTTACACCAACGCCCGAAGCCGTGGCGAGGTGCCTTGAAGCATGCGCGAGAATGGGCGCCATGAGTCTGTTCCGCGACGACGGCATCGTGCTGCGCACCCAGAAGCTGGGTGAGGCGGACCGGATCATCACCTTGCTCACGCGCGGTCACGGACGCGTACGCGCCGTGGCGCGCGGGGTGCGGCGGACGAAGTCGAAGTTCGGGGCGCGGCTGGAGCCGTTCTCGCACGTCGACGTGCAGTTCTTCTCGAAGGGGAGCGAGCTGGTCGGGCGCGGGCTGCCGCTGTGCACGCAGAGCGAGACCATCGCGCCGTACGGCGGCGGGATCGTCACCGACTACGCGCGGTACACGGCCGGGACGGCCATGCTGGAGACGGCCGAGCGGTTCACCGACCACGAGGGCGAGCCGGCGGTGCAGCAGTACCTGCTGCTGGTCGGCGCGCTGCGGACCCTCGCCCGGGGCGAGCACGCGCCGAACCTCGTGCTGGACGCGTTCCTGCTGCGCTCCCTCGCCGTGAACGGGTACGCCCCGACCTTCGGGGACTGCGCGAAGTGCGGGATGCCGGGGCCCAACCGGTTCTTCTCGGTCGGCTCGGGCGGCTCCGTCTGCGCCGACTGCCGGGTGCCCGGCAGCGTCGTACCCTCGCCGCAGGCCCTGGAACTGCTCGGGGCGCTGCTCACGGGGGACTGGGGGACCGCGGACGCGTGCGAGTCGCGGTACGTCCGGGAGGGCAGCGGGCTGGTGTCCGCGTACCTGCACTGGCACCTGGAGCGCGGCCTGCGCTCCCTGCGATACGTCGAAAAATCCTGAAGGAGACGAGAGACACATGGCCGTACGCGGGATCCTGGGGCGTCAGCGCCGGGACTACAGGACGCCGGAGCCGCACCCGTCCGGCGCGCGGCCCCCCGGGCTCGGCGAGCTGGTTCCGGAGCATGTGGCGATCGTCATGGACGGCAACGGACGCTGGGCCAAGGAGCGCGGGCTGCCGCGCACCGAGGGGCACAAGGTCGGTGCCGAGCGGGTGCTGGACGTGCTCCAGGGCGCGATCGAGATGGGCGTGAAGAACATCTCCCTGTACGCCTTCTCCACCGAGAACTGGAAGCGGTCGCCGGACGAGGTGCGCTTCCTGATGAACTTCAACCGGGACTTCATCCGCAAGACCCGCGACCAGCTCGACGAGCTGGGCATCCGCGTGCGCTGGGTGGGGCGGATGCCCAAGCTGTGGAAGTCGGTCGCCAAGGAGCTGCAGGTCGCGCAGGAGCAGACCAAGGAGAACGACCGGCTGACGCTGTACTTCTGCATGAACTACGGCGGGCGCGCCGAGATCGCCGACGCGGCGCAGGCCCTCGCCGAGGACGTGCGGGCCGGGCGGCTCGACCCGTCGAAGGTGAACGAGAAGACGCTCGCGAAGTACCTGTACTACCCGGACATGCCGGACGTGGACCTGTTCCTGCGGCCGAGCGGGGAGCAGCGGACGTCCAACTACCTGCTCTGGCAGAGCGCGTACGCCGAGATGGTCTTCCAGGACGTGCTGTGGCCCGACTTCGACCGCCGCGACCTGTGGCGGGCGTGCCTGGAGTTCGCCTCCCGGGACCGCCGCTTCGGCGGCGCGATCCCGAACGAGGAACTGCTCGCCATGGAAGGTCGGCCGGACTCTTCCAGCCCGTCCGGCGTTTGAGGACGAGGCCGCCAGGCCGAAAGGGGCCCGGGGCGAAGCCCCGGCCCCACGGCTCAGCCGCCGGAGGCACCCGCGCAGTCCGCGCACGTGCCGAAGATCTCGACCGTGTGCGCGACGTTGACGTAGCCGTGCTCGGCGGCGATGGCCTCCGCCCACTTCTCGACCGCGGGGCCCTCGACCTCGACCGCCTTGCCGCAGGAGCGGCAGACCAGGTGGTGGTGATGGTCGTCGGTGGAGCAGCGGCGGTAGACGGACTCGCCCTCGGCGGTGCGCAGGACGTCGACCTCGCCGGCGTCGGCGAGGGACTGCAGGGTGCGGTAGACCGTGGTGAGCCCGACCGAGTCGCCCTTGTGCTTGAGCATGTCGTGGAGCTCCTGTGCGCTGCGGAACTCCTCGACCTCCTGGAGGGCCGCCGACACGGCGGCCCGCTGCCGGGTGGCGCGGCCCTTCACGGGCGGTCCAGCGGTCGTCACCGGGTTCCTCCTCACGTCTGCCGTCTGCGGCTTGCCGGGCCATTGTGCCAGCCTGGCCGGCCGGCAGTCAGACGCCGACCTCGTCGGTGGCCCCCCGGCTGGCCGGAATCTTGCACTCCGCCGGATCCGCGGCGGCCTGCGCCGCGGTGACCGCCCGCGCGCGTCGCCGGGCCAGCGGCGCCGCCAGCACGGTGAGCAGGACGAACGCGCCGATGGTGAGGAGCACGATGGTCGCGCCGGGCGGCACGTCCTGGTAGTACGACGTGACCGTGCCGCCGATGGTCACGCTGACGCCGATGGCGACGGCGACCGCGAAGGTGGCGGCGAAGCTGCGGGTGAGCTGCTGGGCGGCGGCGACCGGGACCACCATCAGGGCGGACACCAGCAGCAGCCCGACGACGCGCATCGCGACGGTCACCGTCACCGCCGCCGTGACGGCCGTCAGCAGGTTCAGCGCGCGCACCGGCAGGCCGGTGACCCGGGCGAACTCCTCGTCCTGGCTGACCGCGAACAGCTGGCGGCGCAGGCCGAGGGTGACGACGACCACGAAGGCGGCCAGCAGGCAGATCGCGGTCACGTCGGAGTCGGAGACCGTCGACAGCGAGCCGAAGAGGTACGAGGTGAGGTTGGCGTTGGAGCCCGTCGGCGCGAGGTTGATGAACATCACGCCGCCGGCCATGCCGCCGTAGAAGAGCATGGCGAGGGCGATGTCGCCGCGGGTCTTGCCGTACCAGCGGATCAGCTCCATGAGGACCGCGCCGAGCACGGAGATCAGGGTGGCCATCCACACCGGGGACCAGGAGAGCAGGAAGCCGAGGCCGACGCCGGTCATCGCCACGTGGCCGATGCCGTCGCCCATGAGGGCCTGGCGGCGCTGGACCAGGTAGATGCCGACGGCGGGGGCGGTGATGCCGACCAGGACGGCCGCCAGCAGCGCCCGCTGCATGAAGGCGTAGTTCAGGATTTCCATCAGCTCAGCAGTCCCGTGCGGATCGGTTCGGCGCCCGCCGGTGCGTGCGGGTGTACGTGGTCGTGGCCGGGCAGCGCGTGCTGGCCGACCGCCTCGGGCGGCGGGCCGTCGTGCGTGACGCAGCCGTCGCGGAGTACCACCGCCCGGTCGATCAGGGGCTCCAGGGGGCCGAGTTCGTGCAGTACCAGCAGGACGGTGGTGCCGGCCGAGACCTGCTTCCTGAGCGTCTCGGCCAGCACCTCCTGGCTGGCCAGGTCGACGCCCGCCATCGGCTCGTCCATGATCAGCAGCTCCGGTTCGGCGGCGAGGGCGCGGGCGATCAGTACCCGCTGGTGCTGGCCGCCGGAGAGGGCGTTCACGGAGTCCTTGGCCCGGTCCGCCATGCCCACCAGGTCGAGGGCGCGGCGCACGGCCTCGTGGTCGGCCTTGCGCAGGACGCCGAAGCGGGCGCGGGAGAGGCGGCCGGAGGAGACGACCTCGGTCACCGTCGCGGGGACGCCGCCCGCGGCCGTGGTGCGCTGCGGGACGTAGCCCACGCGCGCCCAGTCGCGGAAGCGGCGCCGCGGGGTGCCGAACAGCTCGACCTCGCCGGCCGTCACCGGCACCTGGCCGATGACCGTGCGCACGGCCGTGGACTTGCCCGAGCCGTTGGCGCCGAGCAGGGCCACGACCTCGCCGCCGCGCACGGTGAGGTCGATGCCGCGCAGGACCGGGCGTGAGCCGAGTTCGGCGCGGACGCCGCGCAGGGATATGACGGTCTCGTCGCTCACGAGGCCCTCCGTAACGATCGGAACGCTCACTTGGCGCCGAGGGCGGCCTCGAGCGCCTTGAGGTTGGACTCCATGACCGCGAGGTAGTCGTCGCCCTTGGACTTGTCGGTGATGCCCTCCAGCGGGTCCAGGACATCGGTCTTCAGGCCCGCGTCCTTGGCGAGGGTCTTCGCGGTCTTGTCGGACACCAGTGTCTCGTAGAAGACGGTGGTCACGCCGTCGGCCTTGGCCTCTTCCTGGAGTTCCTTGATCCGGGCGGGGCTGGGCTCGCTCTCCGGGTCGAGGCCGTTGATGGCCTCCTGGGTGAGTCCGTAGCGCTCGGCGAGGTAGCCGAAGGCGGCGTGGTTGGTGAAGAAGACCTTGCTGTCGGTGTTCTTCAGGCCGTCCTCGTACGCCGTGTTCAGACCGGCCAGCTTCTTCGCCAGCGCCTCGGCGTTCTTGCGGTAGTCGGCGGCGTGGTCCGGGTCGGCCTTCTCGAAGGCCTTGGCGACGCCTTCGGCGATCTCGGCGTACTTCACCGGGTCCAGCCAGACGTGCGGGTCGAGGGCGTGCTCCTCCTCCTCGGAGTGCTCCTCCTCGGAGTGCTCCTCCGCGGCGTGCTCCCCGCCCCCGTGGTCGTGCTCGACGCTCCCGTGGTCCTCGAGCGTCGTCAGCGTGGCCGCGTCGATCTTGGTCTTCACGTCGGACTGGGTGATGGCCTCGTCCACGGCGGGCTGGAGTGACTTCAGGTAGAGCACCGCGTCCGCCTCGCCCATCTCGGCGGTCTGCTTGGCGCTCAGCTCCAGGTCGTGCGGCTCCTGGCCGGGCTCGGTGAGGGTGGTGACGTTCACGTGCTCCCCGCCGATCTGCTGGGCGAGGTACTGCATCGGGTAGAACGACGCGACGACGTCGAACTTGTCCGTGTTGCCCGCCGCCGCGCTGTCGCTGGAGCAGGCGGAGAGGGTCCCCAGGCCGAGTGCGGCGGCCGCGGTGACTGCTATGCCGGATATGTGGCGTCGTCGTACGTTCATGGCATTCATTTTCAACAAATATGGAAACCGTTGTCAACAATGCCCGGTCACGACCGGTCGCGAGGAGGGGAGCCCCCCGATTTGGCCGGGGGGCAGTCCACGCCGGTAACCTGAAGCATTCTCTGGAAGCATCTCGCTTCGTCGCCCGTCGTCGTAATGAAGAGAGCACCGTGGCCGCCGACAAGATCGACACCATCGTCAGCCTGAGCAAGCGCCGTGGCTTCGTATTCCCGTGCAGTGAGATCTACGGCGGTCAGCGCGCCGCCTGGGACTACGGTCCGCTGGGTGTCGAGCTCAAGGAGAACCTCAAGCGCCAGTGGTGGCGCTACATGGTCACCTCGCGCGAGGACGTCGTCGGTCTCGACTCGTCCGTGATCCTGGCCCCCGAGGTCTGGGTGGCCTCCGGCCACGTCGCCACCTTCACGGACCCGCTGACCGAGTGCACCTCCTGCCACAAGCGGTTCCGCGCGGACCACCTGGAAGAGGCCTACGAGGAGAAGAAGGGCCGCGCCCCGGAGAACGGGCTCGCCGACCTCAACTGCCCCAACTGCGGCAACAAGGGCACCTTCACCGAGCCCAAGCAGTTCTCGGGCCTGCTCTCCACCCACCTCGGCCCGACCCAGGACAGCGGCTCCGTCGCCTACCTGCGGCCCGAGACCGCGCAGGGCATCTTCACCAACTTCGCCCAGGTGCAGACCACGTCGCGCCGCAAGCCGCCGTTCGGTATCGCCCAGATGGGCAAGTCCTTCCGCAACGAGATCACGCCCGGCAACTTCATCTTCCGGACCCGCGAGTTCGAGCAGATGGAGATGGAGTTCTTCGTCAAGCCGGGCGAGGACGAGAAGTGGCAGGAATACTGGATGGAGCAGCGCTGGAACTGGTACACCGGCCTCGGCATGCGTGAAGAGAACATGCGCTGGTTCGAGCACCCGGCCGAGAAGCTCTCCCACTACTCCAAGCGCACCGCCGACATCGAGTACCGCTTCTCCTTCGGCGGCAGCGAGTGGGGCGAGCTGGAGGGTGTCGCCAACCGGACGGACTACGACCTCTCCTCGCACGCGAAGGCCTCCGGCCAGGATCTCTCCTACTTCGACCAGGAGGCCGGCGAGCGCTGGACGCCGTACGTCATCGAGCCGGCGGCCGGTGTCGGGCGCGCGATGCTCGCCTTCCTGCTCGACGCGTACGTCGAGGACGAGGCCCCCAACGCCAAGGGCAAGCTGGAGAAGCGGACCGTGCTGCGGCTCGACCCGCGGCTCGCACCGGTGAAGGTCGCCGTCCTGCCGCTGTCCCGCAACCCGGAGCTGTCGCCCAAGGCCAAGGGCCTCGCCCAGGCGCTGCGGCAGAACTGGAACATCGACTTCGACGACGCCGGTGCGATCGGGCGCCGCTACCGTCGCCAGGACGAGATCGGTACGCCGTACTGCGTGACGGTCGACTTCGACACGCTGGACGACAACGCGGTGACGGTGCGGGAGCGGGACACGATGAAGCAGGAGCGTGTGTCGCTGGACCAGATCGAGGGGTACCTCGCTTCTCGGCTCGTGGGCTGCTGAACGTCCGTTTGCGTTGCCGTACCAGGGGGCTCCGCCCCCTGGACCCCCGGCCTTTGCCCACCCACCACCCGACTCGGTCGGGTGAGGGGTGGGCGTTGTCGTTCAGTGGGCCGTTCGCGAGTGGTCCCCGACGCCGGTGGGGCATTGGACCTGTAGGGCTCGGTCGCCCCGCCCCAGGGTGGTGGCCATGAGTATCGCCTTTCTGCTGACCACCCTCGTGGTCGTCGCGACCCCCGGCACCGGGGTCGTCTACACCCTCGCCGCCGCCCTCTCCCGCGGGCGCCGCGCCAGCGTCGTCGCAGCCCTCGGGTGTGCGCTCGGCATCGTGCCGCACCTGCTGGCCACCGTCACCGGGGTCGCGGCGGTGCTGCACGCCAGTGCCACCGCCTTCCAGGTCCTCAAGTACGCCGGTGTCGCCTACCTGCTGTATATGGCGTTGGCCACCCTCCGGGACAAGGAGGCGCTCACGGTGGGGGCGGAGCGGGGCGGGCCCGTTCCGGCGGGGCGGGTGATCCTGCGGGGCGTGCTGATCAACATCCTGAACCCGAAGCTGACGTTGTTCTTCTTCGCCTTCCTGCCGCAGTTCGTGGACCCGGGACAGGCCGGCGCCCTGCCGCGCATGCTGGTGCTGGGCGGCGTGTTCATGCTGGTGACCTTCGTCGTGTTCGCCGGGTACGGCGTCCTGGCCGCGTCCGTGCGCAGCCACGTCATCTCCCGGCCGAGGGTGATGGCGTGGCTGCGGCGGAGCTTCGCGGGGTCGTTCGTGGCGCTGGGTGCGAAGCTGGCGTTCACGGCCCGGTGAGGGGGCGTCAGCGGCCCTGGAGGGCCTTGACGTTGTCGCCGAAGGTCCAGTTCTTCGAGCCGTCCCAGTTGATCGACCAGGTCATCAGGCCCTTGAGGGCGCCCTTGTAGTGGTTCCACGCCTGGGCGACCTGGGACGGGGGCATGTGGCCGCCGCCCGCGCCGGGCTGGGCGGGCAGGCCCGGGACCTGCTTGTCGTACGGCACCCGGATCGTCGTGCCCTGGATGACCAGGCCCTTGTCCAGGCAGTCGGTCTGGGCGGTGAAGCCCTGCACCGTGCCCGCCGGGTAGGAGTCGCCGGAGCAGCCGTACATGCTGCCGTTGTAGTACTGCATGTTGAGCCACCACAGGCGGCCGTTGTCGGCGTACTTCTTGATGACCGGCAGGTACGCGCCCCAGATGGAGCCGTAGACCACGCTGCCGCCGGTGACGTAGGCGGTCTCCGGGGCCATGGTGAGGCCGAAGCCGGACGGCATGCGGGCCAGGACGCCGTCGATGACGCGGATCAGGTTGGCCTGGGACGTGGACAGCTGGTTGATGTGGCCGCTGCCGACCAGGCCGGTCTCGATGTCTATGTCGATGCCGTCGAAGTTGTACTTCTTGAGGATCGGCACGATCGTGTCGACGAAGCGGTCGGCCACGGCGGCCGAGCTGAGGTCGATGCCGGCCGTCGCGCCGCCGATGGAGAGCAGGAGCGTCTGCCCGGACGCCTTGGCGGCGCACATCTCCGCGGGCGTCGCCACCTTCACGTCCCGGTCCATGCCGTCTTCCCAGAGGGCCGTTCCGTCGGAGCGGATGACCGGGAAGGCCGCGTTGATCACGTTGTAACCGTGGGCGGCGATGCGGGAGTCGGTGATGGGGGTCCAGCCGAACGGCGGGTGGACGCCGTTGGCGGCGCCGTCCCAGTTCTCCCAGTAACCCTGGAGCACCTTGCCGGTGGGCTTCGACTTCACGGCGCAGGTGTCGGCGGCGGCGGGAGCGGCGGACGCGGTGGCGACCGCCAGTGGGGTGAGGACGGTGGCCGCGAGCGCGGCGGCGAGCAGGCGGAGCTTGCGGCGGATCATGCCGGGCCTCCCCGTGGGGGTGCGGTGAGATGTCGTAGACATGACACTGCTGTTGGTCCAGACCTTTCGTCAAGGGGTCTGGACCAGAGTGCTGTGCCACCCGTCCGGCCGACTTCGTCGGGGTGAGCGCCCGAAGTGCGGGAACCCGGAGAAATGCGGAAGGTGATGTTCCCAGGGTTTCCACAGCTTGCACAAGCTTGCACAGGCGAGGACGAACAGTCATGGCTGAGCAGAAATCGGCGCAGACGAAATCGGCGCAGACGCTCCCGAGGCCGTTGCACGCGGCTGCGTCGGCGCTGCGGAAGGTGCCGGGCGCCGGGACGGTCGGCAGGGCCGCAGAGGGCACGCTGGACAGGATCGGGGCCGTGTCGCCGCGTGGGCGGCGCGTGCTCGTGTACACGGGGGCCGGGGTGCTGGGCATCGCCGGGTTGGTGGAGTGGCCGGTGGCGGCCACCGGGGCGGCGGTGGCGTGGCTGACGCGGCCACGGCCGCAGGAGTCGCCGGAGGCGGAGGCCGCGCGGGTGCTGCAGAACGGGGCGAAGACCTCGGGCGGCGGTGAGGACGGCGGTTCGGGGAAGGCCGGTACGGCTGGGACGAGTACGGCCGGAACGGGTACGGCCGGAACGGGTACGGCCGGGACGCGTACGGCGAAGAAGAGCCCCGGGCGGCGGAGCCCCGCCAAGAAGACCGCGACACAGGCCGCCACCAGGAAGAGCCCGGCGGCGAAGGGCACCGCGAAGACGGGCCCCGCCAAGAAGACCGCGGCGAAGAGCACAGCGGCGAAGAGCACAGCGGCGAAGAGCACCGCCGCGAAGAGCACCGCCGCGAAGAGCACCGCCGCGAAGAGCACCGCCAAGAAGAGCGCGGCCAGGAAGAGTCCCGCCAAGAAGAGCACCGCGAAGAAGAGCACCGCGAAGAAGGCCACGTCCGGTCCTTCCCGCGGTACGTCCTCCCGCAGCCGGAGCAAGAAGACGGCCGCATCCACACGAAAGGCGGGCTGAGAGACAACGATGATGGTCGGTGGACTTCTGACGCGTTCCCAGGGCGCCGTCACCGGGATCGTGCTGGCCGGACCCCGGCTGCTCGCGCGCGGCACCGCGCCCGCGGTGGGCGCCGCGGCCGGCGCGGTGGCGGGCACCGCACGGGCCGGTGTGCGCGGCGCCGACTTCGCGGCGCGCGCGGCACGGGTCGCCCGCGCCGCGCTGCCGGGCGGCACCCGGGACTGGCGGGCCGGAACCCGGGCGCACCTCGAACTCCGGCCGGCCGCGGCGGAGAAGGTGCGCCGGGCGGGCGGCACGGAACGCGTGGCGCGACGGGTGGCGGCGGCACTGGCCGAGCACCCGGACGTGGTGCTCGCCTACTGGGACACCGGTCTCGCGCGGCTGGTGGTGACCGCGACCGAGGAAGCACTCACCGACCGGGTGGTGGACCGGGCCACCGAACTGGCCGAACAGCACGGACTGGCCCGGGCTGACCAGCGAGGCCCGGGCGATCCGGTGGAGGAGCCGGGCCACCCCGGCGACCCGGCCTCGGTACGCGTCGCGGCCACGGCCCTCGGGGCCGACGTGCTGGGCATCGCCGCCGCCGTGACCGGCGCGCGCCTGCGCTTGCCGCCCTCGCCCCGCCTGGTGACGGCCGTGGCGACGCTGCTGCGCGAGAACCCGACCTTCCGCGCCTGGCTGCGCGAACGCCTCGGCGCCCACGGCATGGACGTGGCGATGGCCGCCGCCAACGCCGCCGTCCACGGCGCCGGCCAGAGCTACACCTCCTTGGTGCTCGACGGGGCGCTGCGCGTCTGCCAGCTGACGGAGGCGGTGACCCGGACGGCGACCTTCGAGGTCGTGCACGACCAGCTGTGCGCCCCGGACCGGGTCAGTCTGCCCGCCGACCCCGCCCTGCGTCCGCCGTTGCAGAGCACCCCGGCACAGGACTACGCCGCCCACGCCTCCACCGGCAGTGTGGCGGGCGCCGCGGCGACCCTGCTGGTCAAGCACGACGTGGCCGAGGCCGCCGAGGCGGTGCTGGCCGGCTCGCCCAAGGCCGCGCGCTACGGGCCCGCCGCCTTCCACGCCGTACTGAGCGCCGCGCTGTCGCGTACCGGCGTGCTCGTGCGCGACCCCGAACGGCTGCGGCAGCTGGAGATGGCGGCCACCGTCGTCCTGCATCCGAGCGCGTTGCGGGCGCCGGAGGCGGGCGCGGACCCGTGGACCGAGGACGTACTGGACGCGGCGCGGCGCGCGGGACTGCGCGTGGTGATGGTGGAGGACCCGGCGCTGGCCGACTTCACCGGTCTCGCGGACCAGGTCGTCAGCGCCGAGCGCCCGCTCAGGGACGTCGTGGACGAACTGCGCGCCGAGGGCGGCGTGATCACCGTCGTACGGCCCCGGCCCGGCGACGACGAGACGGTGCCGGCCGGGCTGCTCGGCGGGGACGTGGCCGTCGCGCTGGCCGACGCGGACGCCCCGGTGGCGTGGGGCGCGGACGTGATCGCTCCGCAAGGACTCGCCGACGTGTGGCGGCTGCTGCGTGCGGTGCCGGCGGCCCGCGCGATCGGGCGCCGGTCGCAGACGCTGGCCCGGTCCGGGGCCGCGCTGTCCGGGCTGCTGGTGGCGGTCGGCGAGGCGCGCGGCAAGGGCAAGGGCAAGAACGGTGGCAGGGGCGGCTTTCCGGCACTGTCCGGGCTGCGGCACGCGCCCGTCGACGTGAGCGCGGCGGCGGCCCTGCTGTCCGGGACGCGCGCCGCGCTCGGCGTGGCGACGGCCCGCGCCCCGCACCCCCGGGCCCGGGTGGCGTGGCACACGCTGGACCCCACGGGCGTACGGGAGCGCCTGGACCGGGAGAAGGAGCCGGAGCCGACCCTCACCGAGCAGCTGGCGGCCAGGACGCGCGCGGTGGCCGACCGGGCGGGCCGCGTCCCCGTTCTCGCCCCGGTGAAGTGGACGTGGCAACTGGGACAGGCCGTGCGGGGCGAGCTGGACGATCCGCTCACACCGGTGCTGGCGGTCGGCTCGGCGGCCGAGGCGATCCTCGGTTCCGTCATGGACGCGCTGCTGGTCGTCGGCGCGCTCGACCTGAACGCGCTGGTCGGCGGCTTCCAGCGGCTGCGGGCCGAGCGGGCGCTGTCCGGGCTGCTCGCGCAGCAGAAGCAGAAGGCGCGGGTCGCCAAGGAGGAGACGCACGACCCGACGGCCGAGCCGCTCGTCGTGGACGCCGCCAAGCTGCATCCGGGCCACATCGTCGAACTCAAGGCGGACGACGTCGTGCCCGCCGACGCCCGGCTGCTGTGGGAGGACGGCCTGGAGGTCGACGAGTCCGCGCTCACCGGCGAGTCGCTGCCGGTGGACAAGTGCGTGGACCCGGTGATGAACGCCCCCGTGGCCGAACGGCACTGCATGGTCTTCGAGGGCACGACGGTGGTGGCCGGCCGCGCCCAGGCGGTCGTCGTGGACACGGGGGAGCACACCGAGGCCGCGCGGGCGGTCTCACTGGCCGCCCGTACGCCCTCGGCGGCCGGAGTACAGGCCAGGCTCCAGGAGCTGACCCGCAAGGCGCTGCCGCTGACGCTGGCGGGCGGGGCCGCGGTGACCGGCCTCTCGCTGCTGCGCGGGACGCCGATCCGGCAGGCCGTCGCCGGCGGTGTGTCGGTGGCGGTGGCCGCCGTGCCCGAGGGGCTGCCGCTGGTGGCGACGGTGGCGCAGCTGGCGGCGGCCCGCCGGCTCAGCCGCCGCGGCGTCCTCGTGCGCACCCCGCGCACGCTGGAGGCACTGGGCCGCATGGACACCATCTGCTTCGACAAGACCGGCACGCTCACCGAGAACAAGCTGCGGCTGACGCGGGTCGCGGGCGCCGACGGCACGGTCCGCGGGGCGGGCGACCCGGTCGCCGCCGACGCCGTACGGATCGCCGCGCGCGCCTGCCCCCGCCTGAACGGCGACGGCGCCCGGCCCACCCACGCCACCGACGAGGCCGTACTCGACGCCGCGGGGCCGGACCCGGCGTGGACGCAGGAGGAGGGCCTGCCCTTCGAGACCTCGCGCGGCTACGCCGCCGCCGTCGGACGGGACGGGGACGGAGCGCCGGTGCTGGTGGTCAAGGGCGCCCCGGAGACCGTGCTGCCCGCCTGTGCCGACCTGCCGTCGCACGCCTCGGAGGTGGCGCAGACGCTGGCCCGCGACGGACTGCGCATCATCGCGGTGGCCAGCCGGCCCCTGCGCAGGGGGGAGAAGGCGGCCGACGTCCTCGAACAGGACCCGGAGAAACTGGAGTTCACGGGGATGCTCGGGCTGGCCGACGTGGCGCGCGAGACGTCCCCGGCGCTGGTGCGCGGGCTGCGCGAGGCGGGCGTACGGCCCGTGGTGCTGACCGGCGACCATCCGCAGACCGCCCACGCGATCGCCGTCGACCTGGGCTGGCCCGAGGACGCCGTCGTGGTCACCGGCGACGAACTCGCCGCCGCCGACCGCACGGCGCGCTCCCGCATGCTGCGCGACGCGGACGTCGTGGCCCGGGTGGCGCCCGAGCAGAAGCTCCAGGTCGTCGAGTCCCTGCGGGACGCCGGGCGGGTCGTCGGCATGGTCGGCGACGGCGCCAACGACGCCGCCGCCATCCGCGCCGCCGACATCGGCGTCGGCATCAGCGCCCGCGGCTCGGCCGCCGCCCGCAACGCCGCGGACCTGGTCGTCACGGGCGACGACCTGCTGGTCCTGGTGGAGGCGGTGCGGGAGGGCCGGGCGCTGTGGCACAGCGTCGCCGACGCCATCGCCATCCTGATCGGCGGCAACGCGGGCGAGGTCGGCTTCGGCATCCTCGGCACCGTCCTCGGCGGCGCCGCCCCGCTGTCCACCCGCCAGATGCTGCTGGTCAACCTGTTCACCGACCTGTTCCCCGCGATGGCGGTGGCGGTGACGGAGACGGGGGACCCCGAGCAGGAGGACGCCGACGCGGGCGCGCCGCTCGGTACGGCGGTGCTGGGCGAGCCCCTGATCCGCCAGATCCGGCACCGGGCCATGACGACGGCACTCGGCGCGACCGCGGCCTGGCTGTTCGGCCGCTTCACCCCGGGCACCGCGCGCCGCTCGACGACGATGGCGCTGTGCGCGGTGGTGGGCACACAGCTCGCCCAGACCCTGGCCGACCGCCGAGGCAGCCGCCTGGTCCAGGTCACGTCCCTCGGCTCCGCGGCCGCGCTGGTCGTCCTGGTCCAGACCCCGGGCGCCAGCCAGCTCTTCGGCTGCACCCCGCTGGGCCCGGTCGCCTGGGCGGGCGTGGCGGCGGCGATCGCCCTGGCGCTGGCGGGCCAGCGAGCGCTGCCGCAGGTGGAGGAGGCGGTCATGAAGTACTGGCCGAAGGTGGCGGAACGGATGCCGGCGGTCGCGCGCAGCGTCCTGGCGTGAGCGCGGGCCCGGGGCGGGGCGTGTGTCGGGGCCGGCGTATGGAGGTGCGGTTGCCCGCGCTCGCCTCCGGCCCCGGGGCACGGCGAGCACTGCCCCGCGTGCGTGACAATGGAGGAATGTCCACGCCCACCACACCCGCCCCCAGCACCACCGCCCGGCCGTTGCAGGTCGGCCCGCACACCGTCGCGCCGCCCGTCGTGCTGGCGCCGATGGCGGGGATCACCAATGCGCCCTTCCGCACCCTGTGCAGGGAGTTCAGCGGCGGTAAGGGCCTGTTCGTGAGCGAGATGATCACCACCCGGGCGCTGGTCGAGCGCAACGAGAAGACCATGCAGCTGATCCACTTCGACGCGACCGAGACGCCGCGCTCGATCCAGCTGTACGGCGTCGACCCCGCGACCGTCGGCAAGGCCGTCCGCATGATCGCGGAAGAGGGCCTCGCCGACCACATCGACCTGAACTTCGGCTGCCCCGTCCCCAAGGTGACCCGCAAGGGCGGCGGCTCGGCCCTCCCGTACAAGCGGCACCTGCTGCGGGCCATCGTCCGCGAGGCCGTGAGCGGCGCCGGTGACCTGCCCGTCACCATGAAGATGCGCAAGGGCATCGACGACGACCATCTCACCTATCTCGACGCCGGCCGCATCGCCGCGGAGGAGGGCGTCACCTCCATCGCCCTGCACGGCCGCACCACCGCCCAGCACTACGGCGGCACCGCCGACTGGGACGCCATCGCCCGCCTGAAGGAGCACGTCCCGGAGATCCCCGTGCTCGGCAACGGCGACATCTGGTCCGCCGAGGACGCGCTGCGGATGGTCCGCGAGACCGGCTGCGACGGCGTGGTCGTGGGGCGCGGCTGCCTGGGGCGGCCGTGGCTCTTCGCCGACCTGGTGGCCGCCTTCGAGGGGCGTACGGACGCCTACGTACGGCCCACGCTGCGCGAGGTCGCCGACGTGATGGTGCGGCACGCCACCCTGCTCGGCGAGTGGATCGGCGACGAGGCGCGCGGCGTCATCGACTTCCGCAAGCACGTCGCCTGGTACCTCAAGGGCTTCGCGGTCGGTTCCGAGATGCGCAAGCGGCTCGCGATCACCTCCTCGCTGGAGGCGCTGCGCGCCGGGCTGGACGAGCTGGACCTCGACCAGCCCTGGCCCACCGGCGCCGACGGCCCCCGCGGCCGTACCTCCGGCAACAACCGGGTGGTCCTGCCGGACGGCTGGCTGAAGGACCCGTACGACTGCGCGGGCGTCGGCGACGAGGCGGAGCTGGACACCTCCGGCGGCTGATCAGTCCTTGGTGGGGCGCGGGGTGGAGCCGTAGGCCGTCAGGAAGCGGTCGCGGAAGGAGCTCATCTTCCACACCGGGGCGTCCTGGGCGGGCTTGAGCCCCTCCGTCCAGTTCCAGTCGGCGATCGCGTCGAGCACCTTCGGGTCCTTGGCGACGATCGAGACGGGGACGTCCCGGCTCGCCCTGTCGCCGCTGACGCGGGTGATCGGCTGGTGGTCGCCGAGGAAGACCAGGACGGTGTCGTCGGTGCCGTAGCGCTCCAGCCACTGGGTGAGGCTGGTGACCGAGTACTCGACCGACTTGCCGTACTGCTCCTTGGACCGTGTGGAGTCGGCGATGACGTCCGCCGCCTTCTCGCCCGACTCCTCGATGCCGTCGAAGACCGACCCGTCGCCGATCTCCTCCCAGCCGACCATCTCCGGGATCGGCGCCCAGGGCTGGTGGCTGGAGGTCAGGATGATCTCCGCCATCAGCGGCCGGTCGCGCTCCCTGCCGTGCTCCAGGCGCTGGAAGGCCTCCAGCGCGTACTGGTCCGGCATGGTCGACCAGCTGAACTTCGGCCCCTGGTAGCCGACGTCGAACGCGTCGTAGACCTTGTCGAGCCCGTACCACTCCGCCTCCGGCCAGGCCTTCTGCACGCCCGGCATGACGCCGACCGTGTCCCAGTCGCCGGTCTTCTCGAACGCCTTGGTGAGGGTGAGGTGGTCGCCGGCGGTGACGGTGCGGTAGCGCTGCTGGTTGTCGACCCACAGGCCCGACATGAAGGTGGAGTGGCCGAGCCAGCTGCTGCCCCCGTACGTCGCCGACGTCAGCCAGCCGCTCCGCGCCCGGTAGCCCGCCTCGGCCAGCGCCTTCGTGCTGGTGTCGAGCGCCCGGCCGACACCCGGTGCCATGACCGGGTCCTCGATGGCGCTGCGGCCGTAGCTCTCGATGAACGTGAAGATCACGTCCTTGCCGCGCAGGTCCGGCACCAGTTGCGCGCCGGGCGTGGCGCCGAAGCGGTTGGCCTTCGCCTCCTTCGCGAACGCCGCCTCGTCCCGCAGCGTGTCCGCCACCCGGTGCGCCTGCGCCTCAAGTGCCCCGGAGGCGCTCCTGGTGGCGACCGGCACGCCGAAGGTCTGCACGCCCAGCGCCACACACGTCATCCACACGGTGGCCGCCAGCAGCGCGCCCCGGGCCGCCCGCTCCCGGTGTGCGGCGAGCAGCTCGCCGAGCCGGACCGCCGCCAGCGCCATGAGCACCAGCAGGAGCAGGACGCCCACGACCGCGCCCACCGCGGCCCCGGTCGCCGCCGCCCCGCCCATCGAGTCCGCCACGTACGACCGGGCGTCGTCGAGCAGGCCCCAGTCCAGGACGACGTCGAAGCCCCGCCCCAGGTACTCGGTGAAGCCCATGTCGAGCAGGTTCAGCACGGTCAGCGCGCCGAGGCCGACACCGAACAGCGCCGCCAGCACCAGGCGCGGCACCCGCGGCAGGCAGAGCAGCAGCACCGCCCCGATGACGGCCTCCGCCGGGATGCGCGCGAACCGGTTGGGCTCCAGCGCGGCCAGGGTGTTCGGCAGCAGCAGTGCCCCGAGTACGAGAGCGGCGGCGAGGACGGTCGTGGTCCGGCGGGCGGCGAGGGCGGCGCGCGGGTACCGGGTGCGCCAGGCGCGCCAGTGGGCCAGGCGGGCCTCGCGGGGCGGGCGCGCGGCGGGTTCGGGTGTGTCGGGGTCGTCGGCGGTCCGCGGTGGCCGGCAGAAATGCGTGGTGACAGGCACCCGAAGGTCCTTCCGTACGTGACCCGGTGGACGGCGGGCCCGGCGAGGGGGCCGAGCCCGCCGTCCTGTCGTACGTCCGCCGCCAGCGGTGCGTTCAACCTCGGGCGCGATCACGTCCGCATGGTGAAATCCGACGGCCTGTGGCAGCGTGATTCTCGCCACCTCTGATAGGGGCAGCGCTCAGATGAGCGGATCTTGGGCGATTCCACTTCTCCAAGGTGTGGCACTGAGTGCCATGGCTTGATCGTTCATCGATCGAACTCAAACGTAGAGAACGGCGCTCGGATGAGCGTGCGGCCGCGCTTTCAGGGAGGTATTCGTTCAAGAAGTGAAAACACAAGTGGTCGGTCGCTTGCCAAGCCTTGACTTTCGATCCGCTGGCGGACGAGTGGTTACAGGCGCATGACGCGCAAGTGGACGTACCCAGGTGCCTTTGATCTGGGTAGATTCCTCGCCGTCAGGGCAGCCACCGCGTCCTCGAGGAGTCGAGACCCGTGTCGGAAAACAAAGAACCCCAGGTAGCGAACGCGGCGAAGTTCGTTTACGACTTCACCGAGGGCAACAAGGACCTCAAGGACCTCCTCGGCGGCAAGGGTGCCAACCTCGCCGAGATGACCAACCTGGGTCTTCCGGTCCCTCCCGGCTTCACCATCACCACCGAGGCCTGCAAGACCTACCTCGACAGCGGCGAGGAGCCGGCGGCACTGCGTGACGAGGTGAGCGCGCACCTCGACGCCCTCGAAGAGAAGATGGGCAAGAAGCTCGGGCAGGCCGACAACCCCCTCCTCGTGTCGGTCCGCTCCGGAGCCAAGTTCTCCATGCCCGGCATGATGGACACGGTCCTCAACATCGGCCTCTCCGACAAGTCGGTGCAGGGCCTGGCCAAGCAGGCCGGCGACGACCGCTTCGCCTGGGACTCCTACCGGCGCCTGATCCAGATGTTCGGCAAGACCGTCCTCGGCGTCGACGGCGACCTCTTCGAGGAGGCGCTGGAGGCGGCGAAGTCGGCCAAGAAGGTCACGGTCGACACCGAGCTGGAGGCCGCCGACCTCAAGAAGCTCGTCACCAAGTTCAAGAAGATCGTCAAGACCGAGGCCGGCCGGGACTTCCCGCAGGACCCGCGCGAGCAGATGGACCTCGCCATCAAGGCCGTCTTCGACTCCTGGAACGGCGAGCGCGCCAAGCTCTACCGCCGCCAGGAGCGCATCCCGCACGACCTCGGCACCGCCGTCAACGTCTGCTCCATGGTCTTCGGCAACCTGGGCCCCGACTCCGGCACCGGCGTCGCCTTCACCCGCGACCCCGCCTCCGGCCACCAGGGCGTCTACGGCGACTACCTCCAGAACGCCCAGGGCGAGGACGTCGTCGCGGGCATCCGCAACACCGTCGCGCTGGCGGAGCTGGAGTCGATCGACAAGAAGTCGTACGACCAGCTGATGCAGATCATGGAGACGCTGGAGAACCACTACCTGGACCTCTGCGACATCGAGTTCACCATCGAGCGCGGTCAGCTGTGGATGCTCCAGACCCGCGTCGGCAAGCGCACCGCGGGCGCGGCCTTCCGCATCGCCACCCAGCTGGTCGACCAGGGCCTCATCGACGAGGCGGAGGCACTCCAACGGGTCAACGGCGCCCAGCTCGCCCAGCTGATGTTCCCGCGCTTCGACGACGACGCCAAGGTCGAGAAGGTCGGGCGGGGCATCGCCGCCTCGCCGGGCGCGGCGGTCGGCAAGGCGGTCTTCGACTCCTACACCGCCGTCAAGTGGTCCCGCTCCGGCGAGAAGGTCATCCTGGTGCGCCGCGAGACCAACCCCGACGACCTGGACGGCATGATCGCCGCCGAGGGCATCCTGACCTCGCGCGGCGGCAAGACCTCCCACGCGGCCGTGGTCGCGCGCGGCATGGGCAAGACCTGCGTCTGCGGCGCGGAGGAGCTGGAGGTCGACACCAAGCGCCGCCGGATGACCGTGCCCGGCGGGCACGTCGTCGAGGAGGGCGACGTCATCTCCATCGACGGCTCCTCCGGCAAGGTCTACCTGGGCGAGGTCCCGGTCGTGCCGTCGCCGGTCGTCGAGTACTTCGAGGGCCGCATGCACGCGGGCGCCGAGGACGCCGACGAGCTGGTCGAGGCCGTGCACCGCATCATGGCCTTCGCCGACCGCAAGCGCCGGCTGCGGGTGCGCGCCAACGCCGACAACGCCGAGGACGCGCTGCGCGCCCGCCGCTTCGGCGCCCAGGGCATCGGCCTGTGCCGCACCGAGCACATGTTCCTCGGCGACCGGCGCGAGCTGGTGGAGCGGCTGATCCTCGCGGACACGGAGGCCGAGCGCGAGGAGTCCCTGAAGGCGCTGCTCCCGCTCCAGAAGCGGGACTTCGTCGAGCTGTTCGAGGCGATGGACGGCCTGCCGGTCACCGTCCGCCTCCTCGACCCGCCGCTGCACGAGTTCCTGCCGGACATCACCGAGCTGTCGGTGCGCGTCGCGCTCGCCGAGTCCCGCCAGGAGCCGCACGAGAACGAGTTGCGCCTGCTCCAGGCCGTGCACCGCCTGCACGAGCAGAACCCGATGCTGGGCCTGCGCGGCGTCCGCCTCGGCCTGGTCATCCCCGGCCTGTTCACGATGCAGGTCCGCGCCATCGCGGAGGCGGCGGCCGAGCGCAAGGCGGCCAAGGGCGACCCGCGCGCCGAGATCATGATCCCGCTGGTCGGCACCGTCCAGGAGCTGGAGATCGTCCGCGACGAGGCCGACCAGGTCATCGCCGAGGTCGAGGCCGCCACCGGCGCGAAGCTCAAGCTGTCCATCGGCACGATGATCGAGCTGCCGCGCGCCGCGCTGACGGCCGGTCAGATCGCCGAGGCCGCGGAGTTCTTCTCCTTCGGCACCAACGACCTGACCCAGACCGTGTGGGGCTTCAGCCGCGACGACGTGGAGGCCAGCTTCTTCACGGCCTACCTGGAGAAGGGCATCTTCGGCGTCTCCCCGTTCGAGACGATCGACAAGGACGGCGTGGGCTCCCTGGTCGCCGCCGCCGCGAAGGCCGGCCGCGCCACCCGCCCCGACCTGAAGCTCGGCGTCTGCGGCGAGCACGGCGGCGACCCCGAGTCGGTCCACTTCTTCCACGAGGTCGGCCTGGACTACGTCTCCTGCTCCCCGTTCCGGATTCCGGTGGCCCGGCTGGAGGCCGGCCGGGCGGCGTCGCAGTCGAAGGGCAGCGACCACCGGTAAGCCCCTGAGAGGGGCCCAGAGCCCCGGAGCCGCCGTCTGTCACCCGACCACCCTCACCGATCGGCGGCGGCTCCGGTCCACGGGAAAGGGCGGCACCCTGTGCGGGGGTGCCGTCCTTTGTGCGGTCTGTGCCGTGCCTTTGTGACGTGTTCGGTGGTGTGAATTCCCGCGTGATGAGCAGCAGAACGCTGTCAGCGAAGTTTGAGAGCCCTGGCAGCGGACAGCGGCCCACACCGGAACGGTGGTTGGATGACCTCGACGGATCACAGGGAGACCGCCGGAACGACCGCCACGCGCGGCGGCGAACAGGCATCCGGAGTGCCGAGCCCCCGGGCCGCCGCCGAGGCGAAGGTGCCCGAGGCCGGGCCCCCGGTCCGCAGGGACCGGCTCGCGGCGCTCGACGGACTGCGGTTCCTGGCGGCCCTGGCCGTGGTCTTCTTCCACTTCGTCGGCCAGGTGCCCGCCACGATGCAGACCATCTGGGGCCGCCCCTTCGGGGACGTGTTCCCCGAGGCCCACGGCTACTTCGCGTTCGGCCGGCTCGGCGTCGAACTGTTCTTCCTGATCAGCGGTTTCGTCATCTGCATGAGCGCGTGGGGGCGCACCCCGCGCGACTTCTTCATCTCCCGGGTCACCCGGCTGTACCCGATGTACTGGGCGGCGATCGCGATCACGGCGTGCGTGGTCTACTTCGCGGACAACCCGTTCGGGCACCCGCACCCGCGCGTGCTGTTCGCCAACCTCACGATGCTGCAGACGCCGCTCGGTGTGGAGCACCTCGACTCCGTCTACTGGACGCTCTGGCCCGAGCTGTGCTTCTACCTCACCTTCGCGGTCGTGGTGTGGAAGGGCCTGACCTACCAGCGGGTGGTGATCTACTGCGGGCTGTGGACGGTCGCCGCGGTGCTGGCCCCCGGCGCCGACATCCGGCTGCTGACGCTGCTGGTCAACCCGCCCTCCGCCCCGTACTTCATCGCGGGCATGGCCTTCTACCTCATGTACCGCTACCGGCCGACGCCGCTGCTCTGGGGCATCGTCGCCATGTCGTGGCTGGTGGCGCTGCACTACCTGCTGACGCCCGACGGGGGCCGTCTCAACTGGGACTCCTGGGCGCCGGGGCGCGCCTGGCTGGTCCTGGTGATCACGTTCTTCTTCCTGCTGATCGCCGCCGTCGCCCTCGGCTGGACCAGCCGGATCCGCTGGCGCGGACTGACCGTCGCGGGCACGCTGACCTTCCCGCTGTACCTGCTGCACGACGCCATCGGCGTGAACGTCCTGCACCGCTTCGGCGACCGCGCCGACCCCTGGGTCGTGGTCGGGCTCACGGTGGCCGGCCTGGTCGCGCTGTCGTACGTCGTGCAGCGGTTCGTCGAGCGCCCCGTGGCACGGGCCGCACGGCGCTGGCTGAGCAGCGCCGCGTTCAGCCTGAAGCCGCCGGCGCCCCGCCGCTGAGTGGACTCGGCCCCGGCGGCCGTGGGCGGCGTCAGCCGGCGCCGTCGCTCCGGCGCCGCCGTGCGGCCAGCAGCAGCCCGCCGCCGGCGAGGACGACGGCCGCGCCGCCCGCCGCGATGTACGGCGTGGTGTCGTCACCGCCGGTCTCGGCCAGGTCGGTGCCCTGCTGCCCGGCGGCCTCCTCGGCCCCGGCGTCGCCGTTCCCGGAGTTCTCGTCCTTCCCGGAGTCCCCGGAGCCGGCCCCGTCGTCGGCGTCCTTGTCGCCGGCGGGCACGAAGTCGGCGGGCGGCCGGTCGCAGCCGACGCCGTCCTTGTCGCGGTCCAGGTGCTCGCCGTAGTGCTCGTCACCCTCCTTGATGTTGGAGTAGCCGGCGTCGTACGCCTCGGTGCAGTTCTCGAAGGGGTGGTTGCCGTCGTGCGCCTGGGCGGCGGTCGGCAGGGCGGCGAGGGCGAGCGCGGCGACGGCCACGGCGACGGGCTTGCGGAGCAGGTTCATCGAGAGTCCCGGGAATGGTGTGGATGGCTGGATATGAGGTGACGAACGTATTGAGGTGCAGTAGATGTGGTGGCGATATGAAGGACTCGTGATGCGAACGTGACGTGACCGGACGGTAGCTCTCCGCTCCGGGCCGCGGTGCGCGTACGGTGAGTGGGGCCCGACCAGGGAAGGAGCCGTGGATGACCGGCTGGAACGTGGGCGACATGCCCGGCCTGGACGGGCGCGTCGCCGTCGTCACCGGCGCCAACAGCGGCCTCGGCTACGTCGTGGCCCGGGAACTGGCGCGCAAGGGGGCGAGCGTGGTCCTCGCCTGCCGCAGCGAGCGGCGGGGGAGCGAGGCCGTGGAGCGCCTCGTCGGCGAGGTGCCGGACGCCGCCGTGGAACTGGCGCGGCTGGACCTCGGGGACCTGGCCTCCGTCCGGGGGTTCGCGTACGGGCTGCCGTACGACCGGGTCGATCTCCTCGTCAACAACGCCGGGGTGATGGCGCTGCCCTACGGGACGACGACGGACGGCTTCGAGACCCAGTTCGGCGTCAACCACCTGGGCCACTTCGCCCTCACCGGGCTGCTGTTGCCCACCCTGCTCGCCACGCCGGGCGCCCGGATCGTGACCGTCTCCAGCTTCCTGCACGCCCTGGCCAACATCGATCCGCGCGACCTCAACAACGTACGGCGGTACGGACGCTGGACCGCCTACGCCCGTTCCAAGTCCGCCAACCTGCTCTTCACCCACGAACTGGCGCGGCGGCTCGCGGCACGGGGCGGCGCTTCGGACGTGCGTGCGATCGCCGCCCATCCGGGATACGCGGAGACCAACCTCCTGACCGCCGGTACCCGCGCCGAGGGGCGCCGGCTCGCCGAGCGGCTGATGGTGCTCGCGGGCCGGGTCGTCGCCCAGCCCGCCGAGGCGGGCGCGCTGCCCGTCCTGTACGCGGCGACCGCGCCCGGCGTCCCCTCCGACTCCTTCACCGGTCCCTCCTTCGCGATGTGGCGGGGGGCGCCCGCCCCGTCCTGGCGGGCGCCCTGGACCACCGACGACGCGATGGGGGAGCGGCTGTGGGCCGCCTCCGAGCGGCTCACGGGTGTCACCTACGAGGCGCTGAGGGGCTGAGCGCCCCGGCGTGCCCTAGGCGCGGAACGGCCCGCGCACCTCGTACGTGATCCCGCCGGAGGAGCTTCCGCTCGTCCCGCGCTGGCTGGAGAAGTACAGCCGCGTGCCGTCGGGGGAGAACGCCGGGCCCGTGATCTCCGAGCCGGACTGGCCGTCGATGCGCAGGAAGGGGGCGATCACGTCGCTCGGCGTGATCACGCAGATCTCCATGTTGCCGCCGTCCTCCGCCACGAACAGGTCACCGGAGGAGCTGCCGGTGACGTTGTCCACGCCCTTCAGCGGGGCCGTGCCGGACGTCACCAGTGAGTCGTCGTAGGCCAGTTCGATGGTCTGCGCGGCCGCGTTGTACTGCCAGACGCGGTTGTCGCCCTTGGTCGTGAACCAGCAGGTGTGGTCCGCGTAGTAGCAGCCCTCGCCCCCGTTGAACCGCTTGGCACCGGAGACCTGGCTTCGGGTGGCCGTGGCGCCGGACGGGTCGGGGACCCTCGCCCAGGTCACCGGGCCGCTGGTGGCCGACCCCGCGACCAGCACCTCCAGCGTGCCGGACGACAGGTCGCCCCAGGTCGTCGGGCGGAAGCGGTAGAAGCAGCCGTCGCTCACGTCCTCCGTCAGGTACACGACCCCGCGGTCCGGGTCGGCCGCCGCCGCCTCGTGCTTGAAGCGGCCCATGGCGTCCCGCCGTACCGCGGCCTTCACGCCCCACGGGTCGGTCTCGTAGACGTAGCCGCGGTCCACCTCCTCGCAGGAGAGCCAGGTGTTCCACGGGGTACGGCCACCCGCGCAGTTCTGCCGGGTGCCGGAGAGCACGCGGTACGCCGACGTGACCGTCCCGGTCGACGAGAACCGCACCGCGCTCGCGCCGCCGGAGGGGTTGATCTCCGAGTTGGAGACGTAGATCCAGCCGGAGCCGTCCGCGTAACAGGCGCCGCCGTCCGGCGCGTTGTGCCAGGTGTACGAGGTGCCCGCGACCTTCTGGCCGGAGCGGGCGATCACCCTGCTGGTGAAGCCGGCGGGCAGCCTGATGCCGTTGGCGTCGGGTGAGCCGAGCGCCCCGTACGGGCCGCTGCCGGGCTGGGCGGGGGCGGCGTACGCGGCACCGCGCCACAGGGTTCCGCCGAGGACGGCCGAGCCGCCGACGATGGCCGTGCGCAGGAGGGTACGACGTTCCACTGCTGCCTCCGGGGGTCATGACCGGCCCCGCCGCCGGCCGGCGGCGGGAGCGTGCGGCTACGGACCCTAGGGCAGCTTGGTTGACAGTCCATGGACAATCCGTGACGGCTGGGCGGCGCGCGCTCTCAGCGGTCCACCGCCACCGCCGTGAACGTCGTCTCGGGCGTCTGCGGGCTGGTGAAGCGCGCGTTGACGAGGTAGAGGCGGTCGCCGAAGCGGGCGGCGGTGGCCGGCACGTCGAAGCCCGGGTCGGTGATCGTCCGGCGCAGGGTGGCCCGGCCGGCGCGCGCGTCCAGGTCCCAGACGCTGACCAGGTTGAGCCGGTTCTGCACGACGTACAGCGTGCGGCCGACACGGACCAGGCCGTCGCCGTGGACGACGTCGGCCGCGCCAACGAGGGCGATCCGGGTGGCCCGGCCGGTGGAGAGGTCGACGCGGTACAGCTCGCCCGGTGTGCTCCGGACGACGATCAGGCCCCGCCCGTCGGGGGTGGAGGCGACGCCGTTGGCGTTGATGACGTCCGGGGTCTGCTCCCAGTCGCCGGTCAGGGGCAGGGCCCGCACCGCGCCGTCCCGGCCGCGCGGGACGCCGTACAGGACGGGACCGCGGGAGTCGGTGAACCAGGCGCGGTCACCGAGCAGGACCGCGTCGTTGACGAAGTGGCCGCTCGCGTCCGTGAGTTGATGGGTGCGCAGCAGCCTGCCGGTGCGGGCGTCGACGATCCGCGCGGTTCCGCCGCCGCCCCCCGCGATGTACAGCAGACCGTCGCGGTCCAGTTTCAGGCCGATGGCCGCGAGGCCCGTGCCGCCCCCGTGGACGACCCGGCCCTCGCCGGTGCGCAGGTCGGCGCGGTAGACGGCGCCGTTGGCGCGCGAACCCATGTAGGCGTACGGCCCGCGCCCGATGGTGATGCCCTCGGGCAGCCAGCCGTCGGGCAGCGGGAACCGGGTCGGCCAGGTGGCCCTGGTGGCGGCGGCCTCGGCCGAGCCGGTACCGGCGGCCACCGCCAACGCGGCGCCGGCGGCACCGCCGAGCACCGCGCGCCGGGACGGCCGGGGGACGTTACGAGTCATGGCGGGCCTCCGTCGGAGAAGGGCGTGGGACTCGATGAAACCCGACGACCGCGGCGATTTCGAGGCGCCGACCGGGTTTGGCAGGAAACCGACAGCCGCCCCGGGAGAGGCCGACGGGGAACGTCAGGCCGTCTGCCCGCCGTCCACCACCAGGTCGGTGCCCACCACCGACGCCGCGTCGTCCGACGCCAGGTACAGCACCGCCGCCGCGACCTCCGCCACCGCCGAGACCCGGCCGAGCGGCGTCTCGCTCCGCATCCGCTCCGCCCGCCCCGCCTCCGTCTCGCCGGGCTGCAGGGACATGGAGGTCGCCGTGGCGCCCGGGCTGACGGCGTTGATGCGGACCCCCTCCCCGATGTGGTCCAGGGCGGCGCCCCGCGTGAGCGCCGAGACGGCCGCCTTGGTGGCCGCGTAGGCGGTGGCGCCCGGGCTGCGCTTGTGCGCGCCGAAGGTGGAGGCGATGTTCACGATCGCGCCGCCGCCCGGCTGGGTGCGCATCTGGCGGACCTGCGCCTGGAGGGCGAGGAAGACGCCGGTGACATTGATGTCGAGCTGCGTGTGCCAGTCCTCCTCGGGCAGATCGGCCACGGCGACTCCGCCGCGGAAGACGCCCGCGTTGTTGACGGCCACGTCGAGGGAGCCGAAGTGATCGACGGCGGCGTCCACGACGCCCCGTACGTCGGCGGCACGGGAGACGTCGGCGGTGACGGCAAGCGCCTTGCCGCCCGCCGCCTCGATCAGGGCCACCGTCTCGTCGAGCGGCTTCTGCCCGCGTCCGGCGACGACGATGTGCGCGCCCTCGGCGGCGAGCGCGAGGGCGACGGCCCGTCCGATGCCGGAGCCCGCGCCGGTGACGAGGGCGGTCCTGCCGGTGAAGCGCTGGGTGGTCATGAATCTCCCCTTTTTCTTGACCGATCGTTTCATTATGAGGTCGGCAAAACACCTCCCCGAAGACCGGAGAGGGGTCTCGGCGCCTCAGTCGAGCAGTGCGAGCGCCTGTTCCGCCGCGTCCCGCACCCGGGCCGGGTCCGGCGACGCCTTCCCGACCACCCGCAGCCCCTGGAGCAGTACCAGCAGCATGCGGGCGAGGGTCAGCGGGTCGCGGCCGGCGGGCAGTTCGCCCTGGGCGCGGGCCCGGACCAGCGTCGAGTGCAGCACGGTTTCGAGCTGGTCCCAGTTGCGCTCGACCCGCCGCGCGGCGACCGGGTCGTGCGGAGCCAGTTCGGCCGCGGTGTTGGTGACGAAGCAGCCGCGCTCCCGCAGTTCCTCGGCGGTCGCCTCGGCGGCGTAGCGGCGCACCAGGGACCGTACGCCCGGCAGGGCCGGGCCCGGCCGGGCGAGTTCGTCCAGCAGGTCCGGGAGCAGTCCCCGCTCGTAGCGCTCCAGCGCCTTCAGGTACAGCTCGTGCTTGTTGCCGAAGGTCGCGTAGATGCTGGCGCGCCCGATGCCGAGATGCCCGACGAGGTCGGACATCGACGTCGCCTCGTAGCCGCGCCGCCAGAACAGCTCAAGGGCTGCCCGCAGCGCGGCGTCCGGATCGAACTCCTTGGTCCTGGCCACGCGTCGCAGCCTAGACCTTTCTGAAACGATCGGTCAACAAAGGTGCGGTCAGGCGGCCTTCACCTCGTACGTCTCCACCCGCACCGCCTCGTCGTCCAGGCACTGACCGGTCGCCAGGTCGAAGCGCTGCTTGAGCAGCGGGGAGGCGACGAACGGGCGGCCCTGGTGGGTGCCGGTCAGGCCGCGGGAGAGGACCGCCGCGCCGGTGAACGGGTCCCGGTTGTCGATGGCGTACAGCTCGCCGCCCCGGTCGCGGAACAGGGCCACCTGGCCGCCGTCCGGCAGCAGCGCCGCCACGCCCCGGCCCGGGAGCAGGGCGCCGAGGTCGCAGGCCGTGAACCAGTCGTCCGTCAGGCGCAGGCGTACCTTCAGGTCGGTCGTCTCGGGTGCCAGGGACTCGGGTGCCAGGGTCATCGCCGGGTGCTTCCTTCCAGGAGGTCGTTGTCGAGGTCTTCCTCGGTGCGCCGCAGGCCGATGTTCAGCAGCGGCAGGTCGGGCTTCATCTGGTCGCGCTCGGGCACGAAGCCCACGACCGGGTCGGGGGTGTCGGGCGCGTTCACGAAGGACACGAACCGGGCCAGCTTCTCGGGGTCGTTGATGGTCTCGGCCCACTCGTCGCGGTAGTGCGAGACGTGGGCCCGCATCAGGGACTCCAGCTCGTCGCAGATGCCGAGCGAGTCGTGCACGACCACGTCCCGCACGTGGTCCAGGCCGCCCGGGATGCGCTCCAGCCAGGTGGAGGTGCGCTCCAGCTTGTCGGCGGTGCGGATGTAGAACATCAGGAACCGGTCGATGAGCCGGACCAGTTCGGCGTCGGACAGGTCCTGGGCGAGCAGGTCCGCGTGGCGCGGGGTGGCGCCGCCGTTGCCGCCGACGTAGAGGTTCCAGCCGTTGGACGTGGCGATCACGCCGAAGTCCTTGGACTGGGCCTCGGCACACTCGCGGGCGCACCCGGAGACCGCCGACTTCAGCTTGTGCGGGGAGCGCAGGCCCCGGTAGCGCAGCTCCAGGTCGATCGCCATCCGCACCGAGTCCTGGACGCCGTAGCGGCACCAGGTCTGGCCGACGCAGGACTTCACCGTGCGCAGGGACTTGCCGTACGCGTGCCCGGACTCGAAGCCGGCGTCCACCAGCCGGGCCCAGATCACCGGCAGCTGCTCGACGCGGGCGCCGAACATGTCGATGCGCTGACCGCCGGTGATCTTCGTGTAGAGCCCGAAGTCGCGGGCGATCTCGCCGATGACGATGAGCTTCTCCGGGGCGATCTCGCCGCCGGGGATGCGCGGGACGACCGAGTACGAGCCGTTCTTCTGGAGGTTGGCCAGGAAGTGGTCGTTGGTGTCCTGGAGGGCCGCCTGCTCGCCGTCCAGGACGTAGCCGCTCGCGCCGATCGCCGGGGCGAGGGAGGCGATGATCGAGCCGACGGCCGGCTTGCAGACCTCGCAGCCGTCGCCGCCCCGGGCGCCCTCCCGGCCGTGCCGGTCGAGGAGGTCCCGGTAGGAGGTGATCCGCAGGGCGCGGACGATCTCGTACAGCTCCTCGCGGGTCTGGGCGAAGCAGCCGCACAGGCCCTTGTCGACCTCGACGCCGCTCGCCTCCAGCTCGGCGGTGACCAGCTGGCCCAGCACCTTCACGCAGGAGCCGCAGCCGGTGCCGGCCTTGGTGCACTTCTTCACCTCGGGCACGGTCGTGCAGGAGTGCTCCGTCACCGCGCCCCGGATGGTGCCCTTGGTGACGTTGTGGCAGGAGCAGATCACCGCGTCGTCGGGGAGCGCGGACGGGCCCAGCTGGGCCGGGGCGCCGGCGCCGGCGGGCAGCACCAGGGACTCGGGGGAGACCGGCGGGACCGAGCCGGTGAAGGCGCGCAGGGTGCCGTACGCCTCCGCGTCGCCGACCAGGATGCCGCCGAGCAGCGTGCCGTCGCGGCCGACGACCAGCTTCTTGTACAGGCCCGCGCGGGAGTCGGAGTAGACGACGTCCAGGCAGTCCTCGGCGGTGCCGTGCGCGTCGCCGAAGGACGCCACGTCCACGCCGAGCAGCTTCAGCTTGGTGGACAGGTCGGCGCCGGTGAAGGAAGCCTCCTGGGCGGCGATCGTCGCGGCGGCCGTCTCGGCCTGCTCGTACCCGGGCGCCACCAGCCCGTACACCCGCCCGTCGGACGCCAGCGCGCACTCGCCGATCGCGAAGACGTGCGCGTCGGTGACCGTGCGGCACCGCTCGTCGACGCTGATGCCGCCGCGCTCGCCGACCGCCAGGCCGCAGTCGCGGGCCAGCTGGTCGCGAGGGCGGACACCGGCGCTGAACACCACCAGGTCGGTGGCGAGTTCGGAGCCGTCGGACAGCTTCATGCCGGTGACGGCGCCCGATGCGTCGTCGACCAGGATCTCCTGCGTGCCGACGCCCGTGTGGACGGACAGGCCCATGCCCTCGATGGTGCGCAGCAGCGCCGCGCCGCCGCCCTCGTCGACCTGGACCGGCATCAGGCGGGGCGCGAACTCCACGATGTGCGAGGTGAGTCCGAGGCCCTTGAGCGCACCGGCCGCCTCCAGGCCGAGGAGTCCGCCGCCGACCACCGCGCCGGTCGTCGCGCTCTTCGCGTACTCCTCGATGGCGAGCAGGTCCTCGATCGTCCGGTAGACGAAGCAGCCCTCGGCGTCCTTGCCGGGGACCGGCGGGACGAAGGGGTAGGAGCCGGTGGCGAGCACGAGGACGTCGTAGTCGACGACCAGCCCGGAGCGGGCGGTCACCTTGCGCGCGTCCCGGTCGACGGTCACCGCCGGGTCGCCGACGCGCAGCTCGATGCTGTGCTCGTCGATGAAGGCCAGGTCGGTCATCGACAGGTCGTCGGGGGTCTTGCCCGAGAAGTACGAGGTGAGCTGGACGCGGTCGTAGGCGGGGCGCGGCTCCTCGCACAGCACGACCACGCGGTGCGTGGCGGTCAGGCCGCGCTCGGCGAGCGCTTCGAGGAAGCGCTGGCCGACCATGCCGTGGCCGACGAGCACGATGGTGGGGGTGGGCCCCGGGGTGGCGGTCATCAGGAGCCTCCGTCATTGGTGAGCAGGTGGAGCAGGGGGCCGCCGTCGGACGGGAGCGGCTCTGCTCCCTCCCAGGCGCGCGCGAGCGCGCCGACGGTGCCGAGTTCGCCGACCAGGACCCCGCCGACCAGCCGGTCGTCGCGGACGACGACCTTGCGGTAGGTGCCCCGGGTGGCGTCGGCGAGCTGCACGACGTCGTCGCCGGGGCGGGGGTCGGTCTCGCCGAACGCGGCGAGGTCGAAGGGGCTGTCGGGCCCGAAGGGGCTGCCGGGCCCGGTGAGGGTGAGCCGGGTCAGGGACCGGGTGCCGGTGTAGCGGGCGGCCGTGTCGTCCCCGGCGAGCAGCTCGGCGAGCGCGCCCGCCTGTTCGAGGGCGGGCGCGGCCAGTCCGTACACGCGTCCCGCGTGCTGGGCGCAGTCGCCGACGGCGCGGATGTGCGGGTCGGAGGTGCGCAGCTCGTCGTCGACGACCACGCCCTTCGCGACCTCCAGCCCCGCCGCCTGTGCGAGGCCGACGCGCGGCCGTACCCCGCACGCGAGGACGACGAGGTCGGCGCCGAGGGCGTACCCGTCGGCCATCTCCACCGACCGCACCGCACCGCCGACCGAGCGCACGTCCCGTACCCGGCACTCGGTGTGCACCTCGACGCCCAGGTCCTCCAGATGCCGCCGCACGAGCGCGGAGGCCGCCGGGTCGAGCTGGCGCTCCATCAGCCGCTCGGACTGCTGGGCGAGGACGACCTGCGCGCCGCGCACGGCCAGCGCGCGGGCGGCGGAAACACCGAGCAGCCCGCCGCCGATGACGACCGCCCGCGCCCCCGGCCGTACCGCCTTGGACAGCCCCAGGCAGTCGTCCATCGTCCGGAACGCGTGCACGCCCTCGGGCAGTTCGCGGTCCGGGGTGAACAGGCCGCGCAGGGGCGGCAGTACGGCGTTGGAGCCGGTGGCCATGACCAGCGTGTCGTATGCGATCACCGAGCCGTCGGCGCACCGGACCGTCCGCCCGGCCTGGTCGATGCCGGTGACCCGGCCGCGCAGCAGCCCGGCGGGCGCCGGCAGGGCGATCACCTCGGGGCTGTACCGGCCGGCCAGCACCTCGGCGAGCAGCACCCGGTTGTACGGGCGGTGCTCCTCGTCGCCGACCAGCAGCGCGGGCGTGCCCAGCTCACCGAGCCGCCGGGCGAGCGTCACGCCCGCCAGTCCGGCGCCGATCACCACCACACGCGTATTCGAGGTCATGGCAACGAGCGTGCGGTGCGGGTGTTACCCGGTGACATCGCGTCTGTTTCCCGCGGGGAACGCTGCCCTCAGCGGGGGCGGGGGGTGGGTGTGAGGGGCGCGGGGGACGGCCCGCGAACTTCGGAAGACGCCCCCGGCGACCGGCCGGCAACCTCAGAAGACCCTCATCTCGATGGACGGCACATTCTTACCGTCCATAAGCTCGCGATCATGCCCGACATATCGCTGACCACCGTCATCCTGCTCTGCCTCGCCGCCCTCGCGGCCGGCTGGATCGACGCCGTGGTCGGCGGTGGCGGACTCCTGCTGCTCCCGGCGCTGCTGCTCGGGCTCCCCGCCGGCACGCCGGCCGCGCACGCGCTGGGCACCAACAAGGCGGTCGCCATCGTCGGCACCACCGGCGCGGCGGTGACCTACGCCCGCAAGGCGCCCGTGGACGTCCGCGTGGCCGTCCGCATCGGCCTCGCGGCGCTGGCCGGGTCGTCGGGCGGGGCCTTCTTGGCGGCCGGGATGAGCACCGAGGTGCTCAAGCCGGTGATCATGGTGGTGCTGCTCGCGGTCGCGGCCTTCGTGATCCTCCGCCCCGCCTTCGGCACCGCCCCCGCCACCGGCCCGGTCACCCGGCGCCGGATCTTCGCCGCGATCGGCCTCGCGGGTCTCGGCATCGGCTTCTACGACGGCCTCGTCGGCCCGGGCACGGGGACCTTCCTGGTCCTGGCCCTCACCGCCGTCCTCCACCTGGACCTGGTGACCGCCTCCGCCACCGCGAAGATCGTCAACTGCTGCACCAACGCGGGCGCCCTCGCCACCTTCGCCTGGCAGGGCGCCGTGCTGTGGCAGCTGGCCGCCCTGATGGCCGCCTTCAACCTCGCCGGCGGCATGTTCGGCGCGCACACGGCCCTCAAGAGGGGCAGCGGGTTCGTCCGCGTCGTCCTGCTGACGGTGGTCTTCGCGCTGGTGGCGAACCTGGCGTACGAGCAGTGGGTGGCCTAGGGCCTGTCGTCGTCGTAGGACAGGCCGTGCCCGGAGCGGAAGAGGACCTCGGACGGGTCGTCGGCCCGCTGGATGGGTACGGGCAGCTTGCCGCGCGGCTCGACCCGGCCGGCGATCACCCGGGCCGCGGCGCGCAGTTCGACCTCGGTCCAGCAGTAGGAGGCCAGTGAGGCCGGGACGTCGCCGAGGTGGGCGATGTCGTAGGGGTTGCGCACCGCGAGGTGGACGACGGGGACGCCCGTCGCGAGCAGCCGGGACACCAGGGTGCACTGGGCGCTGGTGGCGCCGACGTTGTCGGTGGTGACCACCACCGCGTCCCGTCCCCGCGCGGCGGCCACGGCCTCGTCGATCCTCGCCGCGTCGGGCGCCCGGCCGGTGGCGAGGTGGGTGGTCCGATAGCCCAGCTCGTCGAACGCCTTGGCCAGCTCGGGCACCGTGGTGCGGGTGTCGCCGGTCGGGAAGGCCGGGTCGGCGCCGACCACGAGCAGCTTCCGCTGCCCGCGGCGCAGCGGGAGCGCCTCGTCCTCGTTGACCAGCAGGGTGGTGGTGCGCTCGGCGATCCGGGCGGCGGCCAGCCGGTGCCCGCGGGCACCGACGACCCGGTCGACCACCTTCGCAGAGACGTAGGGGCTGCCGTCGAACAGGCCGGCCTTGTCCTTGATCCGCAGGATGCGCAGGACCGATTCGTCGAGCCGGTCCTCGGTGATCTCTCCGCTGCGGACGGCGGCCAGGACGCCGTTGTAGGCGACGTCGATGTCCGGCGGGAACAGCAGTTGGTCGGCGCCGGCCTTGAGGGCGAGGACGGGCACGCGGTCGTCGCCGTACTTGGTGCGGACACCCCGCATGTTGAGGGCGTCGGTGACGATCACGCCGTCGAAGCCGAGTTCGTCGCGCAGCACGCCCTGGAGGATCGTGGGCGACAGGGTGGCCGGTTCGTTGCTGGGGTCGAGCGCGGGGACCTGGAGGTGCGCGGTCATGATCGAGTCGACGCCGGCGGCGATCGCGGCCTTGAAGGGCGGGGCGTCGACGCGGTCCCACTCCTCGCGGGTGTGGGTGATCACGGGAAGCCCGGTGTGGCTGTCCTGCGCGGTGTCCCCGTGGCCCGGGAAGTGCTTGGCGCAGGCCACGACGCCGGCCTGCTGGTACCCGGTCACCTGGGCCGCCACCATGCGGCCGACCTCGCGGGCGTCGGCGCCGAAGGAGCGGACGTTGATGATGGGGTTGGCCGGATTGACGTTGACGTCGGCGACCGGGGCGAAGTTCTGGTGGATGCCCAGGGCGGCGAGTTCGGTGCCCGATATCCGTCCGGCGGTGCGCGCGTCGAGGAGCGAGCGGCCCGCGCCGAGCGCCATCGCGCCCGGCAGCTGGGTGGCGCCGCTGCCGATGCGCACGTTGGCCCCGTGCTCCTGGTCGATGGAGATCAGGGACGGGACGGGGGTGGGCAGGGCGAGGGAGGCCCGCTGCACACCGTTCGTCAGGTCTGCGATCTGGCGGGGGTCCTGGATGTTGTTCGCCCAGCCGGAGAAGTAGATGACACCGCCGATGTGGTACTTGGCGATCAGCTCGGCCACGGTGCGGACGCCGAGTTCCCTGAGATTGCGGTCCTGGTCGAACTGGCTGGGAGAAGTCGCCGACGTACCGTAGAAGTACGGTACGAACAGCTGGCCGACCTTCGCCTCGACGCTCATCCTGGAGATGATCTTCTTGAGGCGGTGGTCGCGCCTGTGCGCGACCGCGGGGGTGGCCGTCACACCCACGACGCCCGTCGCGCTCGCGGCGACCAGGGTCGCGGAGGCGAGAACGGTTCGTCTGGACAGACTCCGGTCCTGCATGCGGACATGCTCCTTCCAGCCTTGCCCATCAAGGGAATCGAAGGAAACGCGCACTACTCCGAACTGCGGGAAAGGTAGCCCGCGGAGCACGGCAGGGCAATAGGTCTAGACAAAAGGCCTAGGCCATCGCCGGGCCCCGCCGCAGATCCAGCAGCTCCACCATCCCGGTCGTGCCCTCCTCCCCGTGACCCTCGGCGAGCCACCGCTCCATGAGCGCCGTGTACGGCGTCAGCAGCTCCGCGCTCACCCCCTGCTCCTCGGCCGTGCGCAGCAGCGTCGCGCTGCCCGCCACCTGCATGGCGAGGTTGGAGACGACGTCCTTGCCGTAGTCGCCGCTCTCCAGCTCGTCGGCGGCCTGGTGGGCGGAGCCGGTCATCGCGCCGAGCCACGACACCAGCAGCGGCGCGAAGTCCTTGGGGGCGATGTCCTCGGGGCCGATCAGCGCGAAGGCGTGCGTGATGCCCGCGAACATGCCGCTCATCGCGCTCAGCAGCGCCACGTCGTGCAGCGCCGCGAACCCCGCGTCCTCGCCGACGTAACGCGTGCCGGCCGGGACGGCGAGGGTCTCCCGGTGCTCCTCGAACAACTCGGCGGACCCGCTGTAGAAGACGTACGCGCCCGAACCGGCGTCCCCGATCATCGGCGGTACGGCCATGATCCCGCCGTCCAGGAAGCGGGCCCCGCGCTCCTTCGCCCACGCGGCGCGGGCGCGGCCCTCGGCGGGGGTCCCGGTGGTGAGGTTCACCAGGTCCCGCCCGGTCAGGTCGGCTCCGTCCAGGGCCTCGCCGACCGAGGCGTCGTCGAGCAGGCAGGCGATCACCAGGCGGCTCGCGGCCACCGCCCCGGCCGCGCTCGCGGCGACCGTCGCGCCGTCGGCGGCGAGGGCCTCGGCGCGGGCCGGGGTGCGGTTCCAGACGGTCACGGGGTGTCCGGCGGCGAGCCAGGCGCGGACCAGGGCGGTGCCCATGGCGCCGGCGCCGAGGACGGTGAGCGGAATACGGGCGGTGGAAGTCTTGTCAGTCATGGAGACAAGGCTCCGCGGGAAGTGACGGCCCCTCAAGTACGTACTTCGAAGTGGGTGGTTACTCCGGTGGAAGCGAGCGGGCAGCGGGCGGGGACGGGGCGACGGGTATGGGTACGGTACGGCGGCCGGGGGCGCACGCCTGCGGGGTCGACGCGGCGATGGACGTGATCGGCGGCAAGTGGAAGGTGCTGATCCTGTGGGCGCTCGGCGAAGGGGCGCACCGGTTCGGCGCGCTGCGCCGCGCGCTGCCGGGCGTGACCGAGAAGGTGCTCGCCGCGCAGCTGCGGGAGATGGAGGCCGACGGCGTCGTGCACCGCGAGGAGTACTGCGAGGTGCCGCCGCGCGTCGAGTACTCGCTGACCGCCCGGGGCGTCGCCCTCAACGAGGCGCTGGCGCCGCTCGGCGCGTGGGGCAGGGCGAACGTGCTGAACGGCTCACCGGCCGCCGGTGAGGTGCGCGAAGACGACCACGTTCCCCTGGTACCCGGTACTGCGTGAGTAGTCGCCGCCGCAGGTGATGACGCGCAGCTCGGGCCGGTCCGCCGCGCCGTACACCTTCTGGTCGGGGAAGTCCTTCGCGGCGTACGCCTCCACCGCGTCGACCGTGAACACCGCGACGCCGCCGTCGCGCCGGTCGACCTCGATCGTGGCGCCCTTCTCCAAGGCGCCGAGGCGGTAGAAGACGGCGGGGCCCTCGGCGTTGTCGACGTGCCCGGCGACGATCGCGGTGCCCGTCTCGCCGGGCGTGGTGCCGGCCTCGTACCAGCCGGCCAGGTTCTCCTCCTCGGCGGGCGGCACGTCGAGGCTGCCGGACGGCGTCAGGCCGAGGCCCGTCATCGGGGCGTCCACGCCGATCGCCGGGATGCGGACGCGGTCCGGCGGCGAGGGCGGCAGCGCGGGCGCCGCGGCGGCGTCGCCGGTCTGCCCGGTGCGGGCCTGCGCGGCCGACGGCTGAGGCGGGGCCCCGGCCTGGGCGCCGCCGACGAGCAGCCACGCCCCGGAGCCCAGGGCGACCGCGGTGACGGCCGCTATCGCGGTGTTGCCGACCCTGCGCATGACGTCCCCTCTCCCTCGGGTCCCTCTGAAGGCCCCTGCCCCCTCCGGGCCGCGAGGGGCGTCGGACCCGGAGGGGGTGGGGAAGTGCGGTACCGGCGGACGGGCAGCGGAGGGTGCCCGTCAGATCCCGTCGCCTCTCGCCCGGCGATGCAGGAGCCAGGTACCGCCCGCGGCGGCGACGGCCAGAGCCGCCACACCGGCCGCGGTCTGCACGGGGTCGGGGCCAAGAGCACCGCCGACCCCCGTCTTCACGCTTCCCTTGGGGTGCACCTGCGCACGGGCCGGGGTCAGCGTGACCACCAGGTCGCCCGTCACCCGCAGGCCGCTCCCACCACAGGTCGCGACGATCTCGTACGTTCCCGGCTGCGCGCTCGGCGGTACCTCGAAGCGGCCCACCGCCTCGCCCTCGTCCGTGCCCGGCGCCAGCGGGAACGCGCCGGCGCCCACCGCGCTGGCGTCACCCGCCGCCGAACCGCCCTCGCCGCACGCCGCCGTGGTCACCATGGCCGGCTCGCCCGGCACGACCGAGGACGGGTACACCTCCAGACCACCGGTCGCTGCGGCCTCCCCGGCGTACACGGGCGCCGGGGAGGCGAGGCCGACGGCCGCGACGGCGAGCGCGGTACCGGTCAGCAGGCGGGCGGTACGTCGCATCGGTGCTCCTTTGAGCTCTTCGGTGGCCCCTGCCCTACCGAGGAAAGTCGCACCGGACGCGCCCCGCTCCCCGAGGATGCGCCGGGAATGGGATGAACGGGTGTCGGCCCCGGTCCCGGCGGGCCCGCGCGGGACGCCGTTTCGGCAGGTCACCGGCGTGTGGCGGGGGCGCGCCGGAAAAGATCCCGAAGGGCGCGCGGCGCGGGTGTGAACGGGTGACCGGTGCCTTGAGGACGGACCCGTCGATGCCACGACTTGACCTCAAGCAAAGTCGAGGTATCAGGCTGCCCCGCATGAACACAACGACCGCTCCGCTCCATGTGACCCTGCTCGTCGGCAGCAACCGCCACGGCCGCTTCGGCCCCGTCGTCGCCGACTGGCTCCTGGGCCACCTCCGGGCCCACGACGACCTGGTCCCGGAGGTGGTGGACGTCGCCGCGACCGACCTGCCCACGACCTTCGCCCCGACCCCGGAGGCGACCGCCGCGCTGGCAGAGATCACCCCCAAACTGGCGGGCGCAGACGCGTTCGTCGTCCTCACGCCCGAGTACAACCACTCGTTCCCGGCGGGCCTGAAGAACGTCATCGACTGGCACTTCGAGGAGTGGCGGGCCAAGCCCGTCGGCCTCGTCTCCTACGGCGGTCTGGCCGGCGGCCTGCGTGCGTCGGAGCACCTGCGCCAGGTCTTCGCCGAGCTGCACGCCGTCACCGTCCGCGACACCGTCTCCTTCCACAACGCGGGCGCGTCGTTCGACGACGAGGGCGGGCTCAGGGACCCGTCGGGACCGGACGCGGCGGCGAAGACGATGCTGGACCAACTGGTGTGGTGGGGGCGGGCCCTGCGGGAGGCGAAGGAGAAGCGCCCGTACGACGCCTGACACGACGCCGGCCGACACCCTCACGGCGAGGATGCCGGCCGGTGCCGGGGCGCACAGGGACCTGGTGGTCAGCCCACGTTCACCGCGTTCCACGCCGCGCCCACCGCGGCGTACTCCGTGCTGTCGGCGCCGTACAGGTCCTCGGCCGCGCTCAGGGTGGCCGTGCGGGCGCCCGCGTAGTCCGTGGACGAGGTCATGTAGACCGTCAGCGCCCGGTACCAGATGTCACCCAGCTTGTCCCGGCCGATCCCGGAGACCGTGGAGCCGTCGCAGGTGGGGGAGTCGTAGGTCACGCCGCCCACGGTCTTCGTGCCGCTGCCCTCGGCCAGCAGGTAGGCGAAGTGGTTGGCGATCCCCGACGAGTAGTGGACGTCGAGGTCGCCCGCCGAGGTGCTCCAGCAGTCGGCCGAACTGCCGTCCCTGCTCGGCCTGTCCATGTAGCGCAGCGCGTCGCGGCCGAAACCGGCCCGGACGACCTTCTCGCCGATCAGGTAGTCCCCGGCGTCGGCGGAGTTGCCCGCGTGCCACTCCACCAGCGTGCCGAAGATGTCGGAGGTCGCCTCGTTCAGGCCGCCGGACTCGCCCGAGTACGTCAGCGCCGCCGTCGACGACGTCACGCCGTGCGACATCTCGTGCCCGGCGACGTCCAGGGAGACCAGCGGGCCGAAGGTCGTCCCGTCACCGTCGCCGTACGTCATGCAGAAGCAACCGTCGTCCCAGAAGGCGTTGTTGTACCCGGTCCCGTAGTGCACGCGGTTGTACGAGCCCTTGCCGTCGCCCGCGATGCCGCTGCGCCCGTGGACGTCCTGGTAGTAGTCCCAGGTGACGTCCGTGCCGTACTGCGCGTCCACCGCGGTCGAGGCGCGGTCGGCCGCCGCCCCCGTGCCCCAGTGGTTGTCGGCGTCGGTGAACACCGTCGAGGGCGCCCGGACCAGGCAGACGGTGAGGAGGCACAGGTCGGTCCGGTTCCCCGCGTCACCGGTGTACGTGCCGCCGCGCGTCGGATCCTTGAGCTGGTACGACGTTCCGGACCGGGTCGTCTCCAACGGCACCGTGCCGCCGTACAGCGACTTGCCGTCGCCCGTCGCCGTCTCGATGGAGTCCCAGGCGTCGATCCGGGCGCCCGTACGCGCGTCGGTCAGCACCGTGCGGGCGACCGGGTTGCCGACGGAGTCCAGTGCCGCCGCGTTCGTGCGCCAGGCCAGCTTCGGGGCGCCGTGCAGCGCGTCGACCACCAGCTCCGGCTTGGCGGTGAGCTTCTTCAGCAGCTCGCCCGGGTTGGCGGCGCGCAGCGTGTTCGCGGCCAGGTCGGCGGCCTTGGGGGCCGACAGCTCCGGGGTGACGGTGGGGAGGGAGACCGGGGCGCTCGTCGCGCGGTTCGCGCCCCGGTAGTCGCCGTCGGGGTCGAGGTGGACGACGAAGTCACCGCCCAGAACGGGGAGTTCGCGGTAGGTGCGGTCGTAGCGGACGTGCTGGGTGCCGTCCTCGTCGATGACGACGTCGCGGACCTCAGTGTCCTGCGCCGGGGTCAGGCCCAGCCGCGTGGCGTGGTCCGCGAGGGCCGCCGCCGCGTTGTCGAGGGCGGCGGCGTGGGTCGGCCGGTCGTCCGCCTGGGCGGCGGGGACCAGGGTGGCCGTCAGGAGGGCCGCGCCGGCGGCGGCGATGCCGGCCGTGGCGGGGCGGGGACCTCGGACGTGCCGTATTCGGCGGCTCAATCGAACTCCTTGGGGGGAGGAGCGCTTCGGGGCGCGTGGGGAGCGCAGGGGGACGGCGCTGATGTCGACTCAGATTCAAGGAGCCCGGCATGTCATGTCCATAGCCCTCCCGTGAAGATCACGAGAGGCATGAGGGGAGAGAATGACCCCCTGTGGAAACCGCGCGACTCCCGTTCTTCGTCTACGGCACGCTCCGCCCCGGCGGCCCCAACCACGACCGCTTCCTGCGCGGACGCTCCCGCGCGGAGGAACCGGCCCGCCTGCACGGCGCCGTGCTCTACGCCGGCCCCGGCTACCCGTACGCCGTGGAGGAGCCGGTCAGACCCGGGGCGGTGGTCGCCGGGGAACTCGTCACCGCCCGGCCGGAGGCGTACGACGACCTGCTCACCGCCCTGGACCGGCTGGAGGAGTACGTGCCGGGCGACCCGCGCAACCTGTACGACCGCGTGGCCAGAACGGTCGTACGGGACACCGGCGGGGCGCCCGTCCGCGCCTGGGTGTACGTCGCCGCCCCGGCCGTCGCCGCACGGCTGCGGGCCCGGGGTACGCCGATCGAGGGCGGCACCTGGCCCGTGCGCTGACCGTTACGGCGTGCCCGCCGGCGACGCGGCCTCCGTCACCGCTTCCACCCGAACCGCGCACACCTTGAACTCCGGCATCCGCGAAGTCGGGTCGAGGGCCGGGTTGGTCAGGGTGTTGGCACGCCCCTCGCCCGGCCAGTGGAAGGGCATGAACACGGTGTCGGGGCGGATGCCGGTGGTGATGCGGGCCGGTGCCACCGCCCGCCCGCGCCGCGACACGACGGCCACCGGATCACCCTCGGCCGCGCCCAGCCGCGCCGCCAGCCGAGGGTGCAACTCCACGAAGGGGCCGGGCGCGGCGGCGTTCAGCTCGTCCACCCGCCGGGTCTGCGCGCCCGACTGGTACTGCGCCACGACCCGGCCGGTGGTCAGCAGCACCGGGTACTCGTCGTCCGGCTCCTCGGCGCTCGGACGGTGCGAGACGGGCACGAACCTGGCCCGCCCGTCGTCGGTGGCGAAGCGGTCGAGGAAGAGACGAGGGGTGCCCGGATGCCGGCCGGCGGCCTCGGTGGTCCCGTCCGTCTCCTCCGGCGCCGGGCACGGCCAGAACACCCCGTTCTCCTCCGCCAGCCGCCGGTAGTCGATGCCGGAGTAGTCCGCGGGACCGCCCGCGCTCGCCCGGCGCAGCTCCTCGAAGACCTCCTCGGGCTCGGTCGGGAAGCCCTTCTCCACGCCGAGCCGGCCGGCCAGTTCGTGCAGGACCTCCAGGTCGCTGCGGACCCCGTCCGGCGGACTGATCGCGCGCCGCCGCAGCAGCACCCGTCCCTCCAGACTGGTCGTGGTCCCCGTCTCCTCCGCCCACTGCGTCACCGGCAGCACCACGTCCGCCAGCGCCGCCGTCTCGGAGAGCACCACGTCGCACACGGCCAGGAAGTCCAGCGACCGCAGCCGCTCCTCGACATGGGCCGCGCGGGGCGCCGACACCACCGGGTTGGAGCCCATCAGCAGCAGCGACCTGATGTCCGTGCCCAGAGCGTCCAGCAGCTCGTAGGCGCTGCGCCCCGGCCCCGGCAGCGAGTCCGGTTCCACCCCCCACACCTCGGCGACGTGCCGCCGCGCCGCCGGGTCGGTCAGTTTGCGGTAGCCGGGCAACTGGTCGGCCTTCTGCCCGTGTTCCCGCCCGCCCTGCCCGTTGCCCTGCCCGGTCAGACAGCCGTACCCCGACAGGGGGCGTCCGGCCCGCCCGGTCGCCAGGCACAGGTTGATCCAGGCGCCCACCGTGTCCGTCCCCTTGGCCTGCTGCTCGGGCCCGCGCGCGGTGAGCACCATCGCCGCCTCCGGCGCACAGAACAGCCGCACCGCCTCCCGCAGTTCGGGAACGGAGACCCCCGTGATCCGCTCCACGTACTCCGGCCAGTGCCCCATCGCCGCCGCCCGCGCGTCCTCCCAGCCGGCCGTGCGCTCCTCGACGTAGCCCTCGTCGATCCGCCCCTCGGCGACGACCAGGTGCAGCATGCCCAGCGCGAGGGCCAGGTCGGTGCCCGGCCTCGGCGCCAGGTGCAGGTCGGCCTGCTCGGCGGTCTTCGTGCGGCGCGGGTCGACGACGATCAGCGTGCCGCCGTTCTCGCGCAGCTCGGTGAAGTACCGCAGGGACGGCGGCATCGTCTCCGCCGGGTTCGACCCGACGAGGATCACGCACCCGGTCCTCGGGACGTCCTCCAGCGGGAACGGCAGTCCCCGGTCGAGGCCGAACGCCCGCACGCCGGCCGCCGCCGCCGACGACATGCAGAACCGCCCGTTGTAGTCGATCTGCGAGGTGCCCAGCACCACCCGGGCGAACTTGCCCAGCGTGTACGCCTTCTCGTTGGTCAGCCCGCCCCCGCCGAACACCCCGAGCGCGTCCGCGCCGTGCTCCGCCCGCGTGCGGGCCAGGTTCCCGGCGATCCGGCCCAGCGCCTCCTCCCACGAGGCCGGCACCAGCGCCCCGTCGCCGGACCGCACCAGGGGGGAGGTCAGCCGCACCCGGGACGACAGCACCGCCGGCGCCGTACGCCCCTTGCCGCACAGCGCGCCCCGGTTCACCGGGAAGTCCGCGCGCTCGGTCACCTCGACGGTCCCGTCGGCGGCGGGCGTCAGATTCATCCCGCACTGCAGGGCGCAGTACGGGCAGTGCGTGGGCGTGGCGGTGATCTGCATGCCGGTGTTCTGCATGCCGTCCAGCGTGCGACGCCCGTGTTACGCGACCGGGCGGCGGTTTGTTACGCCGCCGGGACGGTGACCTCCCCGGAGCCCTCCGGCCGCGGTGAGGGGCGCGTCACCGCCCACCGGCCAGGTCCAGGGCTCGCGCCACCCCCGGCTCCCGCGGCCCGAGGAACGTGGGATCCGGCTCGAAGACCGCGTCCAGCGCCGCCTTCCCCGCCGCGAGGATCTCCCGCCCGCCCCCGTAGTACCAGGTCACGTCGTGCACGTCGTCGACCCCGACGCCGTACGAGGCCACCCCCGCCTCCTGGCACAGCGCCACCGCGCGCCGGATGTGGAAGCCCTGACTGATCAGGACCGCCCGGTCCACGCCGAAGACCTTCTTCGCGCGGACGCAGGAGTCCCAGGTGTCGAAACCGGCGTGGTCGCTGACGATCCGCCCGTCGGGCACCCCGTGCCGGACCAGGTACGCGCGCATGGCGTCCGGCTCGTCGTACTCCTCGCGGCTGTTGTCACCGGTGACGAGGACCACCTCGACCCGGCCCGCGCGGTACAGCTCGGCCGCCGCGTCCAGGCGGTGCGCGAGGTACGGCGACGGCTCGCCCTCCCACAGCCCGGCGCCGAAGACGACGGCGACCTCGGTGCGGGGCACGTCGGCCGTGGTGCGCAGCCGGTCGCCGGTCACCAGGTGCAGCCACGTCGCCGGCAGCAGCCCCAGCACGCACCCGGCCATCACCGCCTGGACCAGCCGCCGCCGCCCCTTGCGGGTGTGCGGCAGGCGCGGTCTGCGAGGTCTCCAGCGGCGCATCGGTGTCGGTCCCCTCCCCGATCGTCTCCTGACCCCAGGGACGTCCGGGCGCGCCGTCCGGTTCGCCGGCCGCTCACACGCGGTGCCCGGCGCCGTGTGAACCGCCGGAAAATCCCTGTGACCTCCGCGCAACGGGGAGGCAACGTCCGGCAGCCACCCTCGATGCATGACACTGATGGGCAGGATCAGGATGACGAGCACGGCGGCACCCGGCGGCACCCCCGCCCTGGTCGTCGTCGCCCACGGCAGCCGCGACCCGCGCGCGCTGAGCACCGTACGCGCCCTCCTCGGCCGGGTCCGCGCCCTGCGCCCCGGCCTGCCGGTGCACCTCGGGCACATCGAGCTGAACGAGCCCCTGCTCCCCGACACGCTCGCCGCCCTCGGTGACGGGGAAGCCGTCCTGGTCCCGCTCCTGCTCAGCCGCGGCTACCACGTCAAACGGGACATCCCCGAGATGGCCGCGGCGTCCCCGGCCCACACCCGCGTGTCCGCCCCCCTCGGTCCGCACCCGCTCCTCCTGGACGCCCTCCACGACCGCCTCCTGGAGGGCGGCTGGCCCGTCCACGCGGGGCCGGACCACGCGGTCGTCCTCGCCTCCGCGGGCTCCCGCGACCCGGACTCCAGGACCGACACGGCCCGCACGGCCACCCTCCTGTCCGCCCGCCTCGGCGTCCCGGTCCTCCCGGCGTACGCCTCGGCAGCGGCTCCCACGGTCCCGGAGGCGGTACGCGCGCTGGAGGCCCGGGGCTACCGCAACGTCGCCATCGCCTCATACTTCACGGCCCCGGGCCGCTTCGCGACGGAGTGCGCGGCGCAGGCACCATGGATCGCGTCGGCCCCACTGGGCACCCACCCGGCGATGGCCCGCCTGCTCCTGCACCGCTACGACCAGGCATGGGTGACCAACGGCGAGACCAACGCACCTGAAGGGGCGCGGGACGCATCGACCTGCGGCTCCGCCGCGTGGGCGCGACCAGCCACGCCGTACGCCGTACTCGCCCGACAACAGAACCCGGCACACGCATAGGCGACCCAACTGTCACACCTTCCGCTTAATGTTCATGGCATGGAAGGCACAGGCACCGCACCCCCCTACGACCCGACGTCAGTCGCCCGCTACGCCCCGGAACCGGACAAACGCCCCGGCCGCACCGCCTTCCAACGCGACCGCGCCCGCATCCTGCACTCCTCGGCCCTGCGCCGCCTCGCCGGCAAGACGCAGGTCGTCGCGCCGGGGGAGCGCAACCCCGTCTGGGACGCCAGCCCCCGCACCCGCCTCACGCACTCCCTGGAATGCGCCCAGGTCGGCCGCGAACTCGGCGCCGCCCTCGGCTGCGACCCGGACCTCGTCGAGGCCGCCTGCCTCTCCCACGACCTGGGCCACCCGCCCTTCGGTCACAACGGCGAAGAGGCACTGAACGCCTTCGCCGAGGACTGCGGCGGCTTCGAGGGCAACGCCCAGTCCCTCCGTCTCCTCACCCGCATCGAGCCCAAGCGCTTCACCGAGGACGGCTCCGTCGGCCTCAACCTCACCCGCGCCACCCTCGACGCCGCCACCAAGTACCCCTGGCCCCGAGGCGCCCACCCCACCGACCCCGCCTCGCCCAAGTTCGGCGTGTACGACGACGACCGGCCCGTCTTCGAGTGGCTCCGCAAGGACGCCCCCGGCGCCCGCACCTGCTTCGAGGCCCAGGTCATGGACTGGGCCGACGACGTGGCGTACTCCGTGCACGACGTCGAGGACGGCCTGCACGCCGGTCACATCGACCCGAACTGCCTGCTCGCCGACCCCGAGCGCGAGGCGGTCTTCGAGGTCGCCGTCGGCCGCTACGTCCCGGCCGGCACCGACCACGCCGAACTCGCCGCCGCCCTCGACCGCCTCCTCGCCCAGGACTGGTGGCCGCACGGCTACGACGGCTCGGCCGTCGCCCAGGCCAGGCTCAAGGACGCCGCCAGCCAGCTCATCGGCCGCTTCTGCCTCGCCGCGGAGGCCGCCACCCGGGCCGCGTACGGCGGCGGCCGGCTCACCCGGTACACGGCGGAACTGGTGGTCCCCCGGGAGACCCGCACGGAGTGCGCCGTCCTCAAGGCGGTCGCCGTCCGCTACGTCATGCAGCGCACCGAGCAGGAGCGGCTCCGCGCCGACCAGCGCGTCGTCGTCGCCGAACTGGCCGAGGCGCTCACCGCCCGCGCCCCCGACGGCCTCGACCCCCAGTTCCGCGCCCTGTTCGACCGGGCCGCCGACGACCGCGCCCGCAAACGGGTGATCGTCGACCAGATCGCCTCCCTCACCGATGCCTCGGCCCGCTCGCTTCACGCCCGCCTGACGGGGCATCCATGAGACTGACGGGACAGGTGTGACCCGACAGGCACTCAGGCCCCCGTGGTACGGGCCTCCTGGCCTGATCGGGTCACTCCCTCTTCCCGCACCACGCCACGTGCGGGACGCTCGCATGTGGCGGCACCCTGACGAGGAGGCAAACAAGTGGTCGACGCGGATCAGACATTCGTCATCGTCGGAGGCGGCCTGGCGGGCGCGAAGGCGGCCGAGACACTCCGCACGGAGGGTTTCACCGGCCGGGTGATCCTCGTCTGCGACGAGCGCGACCACCCCTACGAGCGCCCGCCGCTGTCCAAGGGCTACCTCCTCGGCAAGGAGGAGCGCGACAGCGTCTTCGTGCACGAGCCCGCCTGGTACGCGCAGCACGACATCGAGCTGCACCTCGGCCAGACCGTCGTCGCGATCGACCGCGCCGCCAAGACCGTCCACTACGGCGACGACGGCACCCACGTCAAGTACGACAAGCTGCTCATCGCGACCGGCGCCGAACCGCGCCGCCTCGACGTCCCCGGCACCGGCCTCGCCGGCGTCCACCACCTGCGCCGCCTCGCCCACGCCGAGCGCCTCAAGGGCGTCCTCGCCTCCCTCGGCCGGGACAACGGCCACCTCGTGATCGCCGGCGCCGGCTGGATCGGCCTGGAGGTCGCGGCGGCGGCCCGCGAGTACGGGGCGGAGGTCACCGTCGTCGAGCCGGGACCGACCCCGCTGCACGGTGTCCTCGGCCCCGAGCTGGGCGCCGTCTTCGCCGAGCTGCACGAGGCGCACGGCGTCCGCTTCCGATTCGGCGTGAAGCTGACCGAGATCATCGGCCAGGACGGCATGGTCCTCGCCGCCCGCACCGACGACGGCGAGGAGCACCCCGCGCACGACGTGCTCGCCGCGATCGGCGCCGCCCCGCGCACCGCGCTGGCCCAGGCCGCGGGCCTGGAGATCGCCGACCGCGCCCACGGCGGCGGCATCGTCGTCGACGCGGACCTGCGCACCTCCGACCCCGACATCCACGCGGCCGGGGACGTCGCCTCCTTCCACCACGCCCTCTTCGACACCCGCCTGCGCGTGGAGCACTGGGCCAACGCCCTCAACGGCGGCCCGGCGGCCGCCCGCGCGATGCTCGGCAGGGGCCTCGCCCACGACCGCGTGCCCTACTTCTTCACCGACCAGTACGACCTGGGCATGGAGTACTCCGGCTGGGCGCCCGCGGGGTCGTACGACCAGGTGGTGATCCGCGGGGACGCGGCGAAGCGCGAGTTCATCGCCTTCTGGGTGAAGGAGGGCGTCGTGCTGGCCGGGATGAACGTGAACGTGTGGGACGTCACGGAGCCGATCCAGCAGCTGATCCGCTCGAAGACCCGGGTGGACACGGAGGCGCTCGCGAACCCGCACGTATCGCTCGAAAGCCTCGTCGCATAGCCGTCAGCCCCCCGCCGGCCCCGGTTCCGCCGGGCCCGAGCATGTCGGTGCCGCCCCGTAGACTTCAGGCGTGGCTGGACGGATCAACGACGAGGACGTGAAGGCGGTACGGGACGCGGTCCCGATCGACGCCGTGGTGTCCGAGTACCTCCAGCTGAGGAACGCGGGCGGCGGCAACCTGAAGGGACTCTGCCCCTTCCACGACGAGAAGTCCCCGTCCTTCCAGGTCAGCCCGAGCAAGGGGTTCTTCCACTGCTTCGGCTGCCAGGAGGGCGGCGACACCATCACGTTCGTGATGAAGATCGACCACCTCACCTTCTCGGAGGCGGTCGAGCGCCTGGCCGGCCAGGCCGGCATCACCCTGCGCTACGAGGAGGGCGGGTACAACCCCACCCACCAGCGCGGCGAACGCATCCGCCTGGTCGAGGCCCACAAGATCGCGGCCCAGTGGTACGCGGAGCAGCTGGCAACCAGCCCCGAGGCCGACACGGGCCGCGCCTTCCTCGCGGACCGCGGCTTCGACCAGGCCGCCGCCCAGCACTTCTCCGTCGGCTACAGCCCCCAGGGCTGGGACCACCTCACCCGCTTCCTGCGCGGCAAGGGCTTCAGCGACAAGGAGCTGGTCCTCTCCGGCCTCTCCCAGGAGGGCCGCCGCGGCCCCATCGACCGCTTCCGCGGCCGCCTGATGTGGCCCATCCGCGACATCGGCGGCGACGTCGTCGGCTTCGGCGCCCGCAAGCTCTACGAGGCGGACAACGGCCCGAAGTACCTGAACACCCCGGACACCGCGATCTACCGGAAGTCCCAGGTCCTGTACGGCATCGACCTGGCGAAGAAGGACATCGCGAAGGCGTCCCGCGCCGTGGTCGTCGAGGGCTACACGGACGTCATGGCCTGCCACCTCGCCGGTGTCACCACCGCCATCGCGACCTGCGGCACGGCTTTCGGCGGTGACCACATCAAGATCCTCCGCCGCCTCCTGATGGACAACGGCTCCGCCCGCGTGATCTTCACCTTCGACGGCGACGCGGCCGGCCAGAAGGCGGCCCTGCGCGCCTTCGAGGACGACCAGAAGTTCGCCGCCGAGACGTACATCGCCATCGCCCCCGACGGCATGGACCCCTGCGACCTGCGTCTGGCCAAGGGCGACGACGCGGTCGCCGACCTGGTCGAGCCGCGCACCCCGCTCTTCGAGTTCGCGCTCCGCCAGATCGTGAGCCGTTACGACCTGGACACCCCGGCCGGCCGCGCGTCGGCCCTGGACGAGGCCGCCCCGGTCGTCGCCCGCATCAAGAACAGCGGCGCCCAGCACGAGGTCGCCGTGCAGCTAGCCGGCATGCTCGGCATCCTCGACACGCAGTTCGTGGTCAAGCGGATCGCCCAGCTGGCCCGCTGGGCCCGCGACCGCGGCGGCAAGGGCCCCGCCCCCGACCGGCAGCAGCGCGGCAGCGGCGGCGCCCCGCAGCAGTACGCCGGCCCCGCCGGCCCGGGCCCCCGCGGCGGCCCGGCGCTCAACCTCCGCAACCCCGTCTTCGCCACCGAACGCGAGCTGCTCAAGCTCGCCCTCCAGCGCCCGGAGCTGGTCTCCCCGGCCTTCGACGCGTACGGCGTCGACGAGTTCACCGCCCCGCCCTACGCCGCCGTACGCGAGGCGATCATGGAGGCGGGCGGCGCCGAGTTCGGCGTCCACGACCCGCAGGACTACCTGGTCCGCGTCCGCGAGGCCGCCCCCGACGACGCCGTCCGCGCCATGGTCACCGAACTCGCGGTCGAGGCGATCATGCTGCACCGCGGCGTGAAGGACGTCGACGAGGTCTACGCGGGTGCCCAGCTGGTCACCGTCCGCCGCCGGGCCGTCGAGCGCCGCATCCGCGACATCACGGGCCGCCTCACCCGCCTCACCGGCCACGGTGACCCCGCCGAACTGGCCGCCGTGCAGAACGAGCTGTGGGTCCTCCAGCAGTACGACCAGACCCTGCGCGTACAGGGCGCCGCCGCCCTCTAGGGCCTGTCTGACAATTCCCGCCTGCCTCGCGACGCCATGCACGCACTCTCGCCGCACCGGGCGCAGAGCCAAGTACATCCAGTACGAGGCTCTACGCCCGGCACTCCCCCAGCCTCCGGCCGGGGGGACCCCCAGAGCACGCACCTGACGCCGCGAGGCCGCCCTTCGGGCGACGACGCGAATTGTCAGACAGGCCCTAGGACCGACCGCGGGTAACCGCGCGGTCACGCCCGGACGCAAAAAGTCACCGCACGCCCCTCGTGGCGGCGATGTGTCGTACCCCACACTGGGGGCGGTGCCTGAGTCCTCGGAGCGCGGCCGATCCGTCCCGGCGGGTCGCTGATTCCCGCGGTCCCGTTCACGCGTACGGGGCGGACAGCGGCGAACGAGCCGGCTCCGCCCCCGAAGTACCGCCGCCGGCCCCCGTCGGCCGCGTCCATCCTGGAGGTCGCCCCCGTGCAGACCCAGACCCTCACCCAGACCGACACCAGTACCGACGGCGCGGAGCCGGACGCGGAGAGCGGCGTCCTCGTCGCGATGCCCCCGCGGCACCGCGCCGTGCACCACCCCGAGAACCGGCCGGAGGAGCCGCCCGCGGCGGACGACGCCCTCGAAGCGGCCGAGCACCCCGCCGGCCCCGCCGCCCCCGCCGACGCCCCCGAGCCGGCCGAACCGCCGCCGCCCACCCGCACGGAGACCGGCGGGCCCTCCTCCGACCTGTTCCGGCAGTACCTGCGGGAGATCGGCCGGATCCCGCTGCTCACCGCGGCCGAGGAGGTCGACCTCGCCCGGCGCGTGGAGGCCGGGCTGTTCGCCGAGGAGAAGCTGCGGCTCGCCGTCGACCTGGACAGCCGGCTCGCCCTGGACCTCGACCGGCTCGTCGTCATGGGCCGTCTGGCCAAGCGCCGCCTGATCGAGGCGAACCTGCGGCTCGTGGTGTCGGTGGCGAAGCGGTACGTCGGGCGCGGGCTGACCATGCTGGACCTGGTCCAGGAGGGGAACCTGGGGCTGATCCGGGCCGTGGAGAAGTTCGACTACGCACGCGGCTACAAGTTCTCCACCTACGCCACCTGGTGGATCCGCCAGGCCATGTCCCGCGCGCTGGCCGACCAGGCGCGCACCATCCGCGTCCCCGTCCACGTCGTGGAGCTGATCAACCGGGTCGTCCGCGTCCAGCGGCGCATGCTCCAGGAACGCGGCTACGAGCCGACCGCGCAGGAGGTCGCCGCCCACCTGGACCTGGCCCCCGAGCGGGTCGGGGAGGTGCTGCGCCTCGCCCAGGAGCCGGTCTCCCTGCACGCCCCCGTCGGCGAGGAGGACGACGTCGCCCTCGGCGACCTGATAGAGGACGGCGACGCCACCAGCCCCGTCGAGTCGGCCGCGTTCCTGCTGCTGCGCGAGCACCTGGAGGCGGTGCTCTCCACCCTCGGCGAACGCGAGCGCAAGGTCGTCCAGCTCCGCTACGGCCTGGACGACGGCCGCCCCCGCACGCTGGAGGAGATCGGCCGCATCTTCGGCGTGACCCGCGAGCGGATCCGCCAGATCGAGTCCAAGACCCTCAACAAGCTCCGCGACCACGCGTTCGCGGACCAGCTGAGGGGCTACCTGGACTGAGACCCCCTACTCCACCTCCGCCACCGCCTGCGCGAACTGCGCCTTGTACAAGCGCGCGTACGCCCCGTCCGCCGCGAGCAGCTCCGCGTGCGCGCCCTGCTCGACGATGGACCCGTTCTCCATCACGAGGATCGTGTCAGCGTCCCGGATCGTCGACAGCCGGTGCGCGATCACGAACGACGTCCGCCCGTGCGCCAGCTTGGCCATCGCCTTCTGGATGAGCACCTCGGTACGGGTGTCCACGGACGACGTGGCCTCGTCGAGGACCAGGATCACCGGGTCGGACAGGAACGCCCGCGCGATGGTGATGAGCTGCTTCTCACCGGCGCTCACCCCCGTGCCCTCGTCGTCGATCACGGTGTCGTAGCCGTCGGGCAGCGTCCGCACGAACCGGTCGGCGTGCGCGGCCCGCGCGGCCTCCTCGATCTCCCCGCGGGTGACCTTCCGCGACGCCCCGTACGCGATGTTCTCCGCGATGGTGCCGCCGAACAGCCAGGTGTCCTGGAGCACCATGCCGATGCCGGCCCGCAGCTCGTCCCTGGACATCTTCGCGATGTCCACGCCGTCCAGGGTGATCCGCCCGCCGGAGACCTCGTAGAACCGCATCAGCAGATTGACGAGGGTGGTCTTCCCGGCACCCGTCGGCCCGACGATGGCGACCGTGTGGCCCGGCTCCACCTTCAGCGACAGATCCTCGATCAGCGGCTTCTCCGGGTCGTAGCGGAACGACACGTGCTCCAGCTCCACCTGCCCGCGCAGGTCCTCGGACCGGGCGCCCGGGATCGGGTCCGCCGACTGCTCCTCGGCGTCCAGCAGCTCGAAGATCCGCTCCGCCGACGCGACACCCGACTGCACCAGGTTCGCCATCGACGCGACCTGCGTCAGCGGCATCGAGAACTGCCGGGAGTACTGGATGAAGGCCTGCACGTCACCGATGGAGAGCGAGCCCGAGGCGACCCGCAGGCCGCCCACCACCGCGACGAGCACGTAGTTCAGGTTGGACACGAACATCATCAGCGGCTGCATGATCCCGCTGTTGAACTGCGCCTTGAACCCGGCCTCGTACAGCGCGTCGTTCTCCTCGGCGAACTGCTTCGCCGACTCCTCCTGGCGCCCGAACACCTTCACGAGGGCGTGTCCGGTGTACATCTCCTCGATGTGCGCGTTCAGCCGTCCCGTCGAGCGCCACTGCTGCACGAACTGCGGCTGCGACCGCTTGCCCACGCGCGTGGCCACCACGTACGACAGCGGCACGGTCACCAGCGCGACCAGCGCCAGGATCCAGGAGACGTAGAACATCATCGCCAGCACGCCGATGATGGTCAGCAGCGAGTTGATCAGCTGGCCCATGGACTGCTGCAGCGTCTGCTGGATGTTGTCGATGTCGTTCGTCGCCCGGCTCAGCACCTCGCCGCGCTGCCGCTTGTCGAAGTACGACAGCGGCAGCCGCGACAGCTTCGTCTGCACGTCCTCCCGCATCCGGAACATGGTCCGGTTGACCGCGCGGTTCACCAGCCGCGTGGCCACCGCCATCAGCAACCCGGCGACGGCGAACACCGCCAGCGCGAGCAGCAGCACCTCACCCACGGCACCGAAGTCGATGCCCTGGCCCGGAGTGAAGTCCGTGCTGCGGAGCATGTCGGCGACATTGCCGTCGCCGCGCTCGCGCATGGAGTCCAGGACCTGTTCCTTCGTGGCCCCGGACGGCATGCCCCGCCCGACGATGCCCGCGAAGACCAGGTCGGTGGCCCTGCCGAGGATCTTCGGCCCGATCACGCTGAGGCCGACGCTGACGACCAGGCACGCCAGCAGCGTGCAGAGGACCACCCGCTCCGGCCGGAACCGGGCGACGAGCCGCTTGCCCGACCCCTTGAAGTCCATCGAACGCTGGTCGGGGCCGCCCCCGGCCATCATGCGCCCCGCGGGCCCGGCCATCAGGCGGCCTCCGCTTCCGTCAGCTGGGAGAGCACGATCTCCCGGTAGGTCTCGTTGTCCGCCATCAGCTCCTGGTGCCGGCCCACGCCGACCACCCGCCCCTCGTCCAGCACGATGATCCGGTCCGCGTCCCGGATGGTCGCCACCCGCTGCGCCACGATCACCACGGTCGCCTCGGCGGTCTCCCGGCCCAGCTCCGCACGGAGCGCGGCGTCGGTGGCGTAGTCGAGGGCGGAGAAGGAGTCGTCGAAGAGGTAGATCTCCGGGCGCTGGACCAGCGTCCGGGCGATGGCGAGACGCTGCCGCTGGCCACCCGACACGTTCGTGCCGCCCTGCGAGACCGGTGCGTCGAGCCCGCCCTCCAGCCGCTCCACGAACTCCCTGGCCTGCGCGACCCCCAGCGCGTGCCACAACTCCTCGTCCGTGGCCTCCGGATTGCCGTAGCGCAGGTTGGTGGCGACCGTGCCCGCGAAGAGGTACGGCTTCTGCGGCACCAGCCCCACGACCCTGGCCAGTACCTTCGGATCGACGGTCCGCACGTCCACCCCGTCGACCAGCACCTCGCCGTCCGTGGCGTCGAACAGCCGGGGGACCAGCCCGAGCAGCGTGGACTTGCCGCTGCCGGTGGAGCCGATGACGGCGGTCGTCTCGCCCGGCCGTGCCACCAGGTCGATGTGCCGGAGCACCGGCTCCTCGGCACCGGGGTAGCGGAAGCCGGCACCCCGGACCTCCAGATGCCCGTGCCGGCGCAGCTCGGTGACCGGCGCCACCGGCGGCACCACACTGCTCTCGGTCCCCAGGACCTCCTGGACGCGCTCGGCGCACACCTCCGCGCGCGGCACCATCATGAACATGAAGGTGGCCATCATCACGGACATGACGATCTGCATGAGGTAGGCGAGGAACGCGGTCAGATCGCCGATCTGCATCTCGCCGCTCGCGATCCGGTGGGCGCCGAACCACACCACCGCGACCGACGACACGTTCACCACCGTCATGACCACGGGGAACATCAGCGCGAGCAGGTTGCCGGAGCCCAGCGCCACCTCGGTCAGATCCGCGTTGGCCTTCCGGAAGCGCTGCTGCTCGTACTCGTCCCGCACGAAGGCGCGGATGACCCGGTTGCCGGTGATCTGCTCGCGCAGCACCCGGTTCACCGTGTCCAGCCGCTCCTGCATGGCCCGGAACAGCGGCCGCAGCCGCCGCACGATCAGGGTCACGCAGATCGCCAGCACCGGCACCACCGCGACGAGCACCCCGGACAGCGGCACGTCCAAACCGAGCGCCATCACGATGCCGCCGACGCACATGATGGGCGCCGACACCATCAGCGTGAACGTCATCAGGGCCAGCATCTGCACCTGCTGCACGTCGTTCGTCGTCCGGGTGATCAGCGAGGGAGCCCCGAAGTCGCCGACCTCGCGCGCCGAGAAGGACTGCACCCGGTCGAAGACCGCGCCCCGCACGTCCCGGCCGACCGCGGCCGCGGTCCGCGCGCCGTAGTAGACGGCACCGATGTTGCACACGACCTGGGCCAGCGAGATGCCGATCATCAGGGCGCCGTAGCTCAGGATGTAGCCGGAGTCCCCCTTCACGACACCGTTGTCGATGATGTCCGCGTTCAGGGTCGGCAGGTAGAGGGAGGCGCAGGTCTGCAGGAACTGCAGCGCCACCAGCAGGGCGATGGGTTTGTGATAGGGCCTGAGATAGGTCCGCAGGAGTCGTATGAGCACGCTGGGTCTCTCGGAGTCGGCGACAGGGGCGGTTGGTTGCCCCTGGCCCCTATCGTCGAACACTCCACCCGCGTTACCTCAACCGATTAACCCAACAGCGCGCTACTTCCGGCCTTACGGGCGGTACGGGGCCCGCTCGTCACGTGCGCAGCGCGCCCGGATGCGTCTGCTCCCGCACCGACACGAACTGCTGGCGCACCGCCTGCCCCACCGCCAGCTCCTCGCCCGGCTCCAGCACCTGCGCGACCGCGCCCTGCCAGACGGGGGGAGTGCGCGGGTCCAGCGTGCCCTGGGACACGCCCAGCGCCCAGGCCGCCTGCCGGGCGGAGCCGATCGCCGCGTAGTCCGCCGGCTGCGGCACGACGACCTGCGTGCCGAACAGCGCGGGCGCCGCCGCCTGCACGGCAGGCAGCTCGGCCGCCGCGCCCAGCAGGAAGACCCGCCGCACGTCCACGCCCCGGCCGCGCAGCACGTCGAGGGCGTCGGCGAGGCCGCACAGCATGCCCTCGAACGCGGCCCGAGCCAGATGCTCCGGCTTCATCGACTCGCGCCGCAGGCCGGCGAGCGTACCGGCGGTGTGCGGCAGGTTCGGGGTGCGCTCGCCCTCCAGGTAGGGCAGCAGCACCAGCCCGTGCGAGCCCGGCGTCGACTTCATCGCCAGCTCGGACAGGCTCTCCAGGTCCGGCACGCCGAGCAGCTCGGCGGCGCCCCGCAGGGTCCGTACGGCGTTCAGGGTGGTGACGACCGGCAGGTGCATGCCGGTGGCGTCCGCCAGGGCGGTGATCATGCCGGACTGGTCGACGAGCGGCTCGGTGTGCACGGCCATGACGGACCCGGAAGCGCCCAGCGACACCACCGCGTCGCCCAGCCCGATCCCCAGCCCGAAGGCGGCGGCCTGCGTCTCGCCGGTCCCGGCGGAGATCAGCAGGCCCTCCGGCGTCGTTCCGGCCGCGTCGGCCGGGCCGATCACCTCCGGCAGCATCACCTGGTGCCCGAGCGCCATCTCGACCAGATCGGGCCGGTAGCCGCTGCTCGCCGCCGACCAGTAACCGGTCCCGGACGCCCCGCCCCGGTCGGTGGTCCTCCGGGCCGGCCGTCCGAGCAACTGCCACACCAGCCAGTCGTGGGCCTGGAGCAGCACGGCGGTCCGTGCGGCGGCCTCGGGTTCGGTCCGGGCCAGCCAGCGCAGCTTGGTCACCGGCTGCGCGGCCTGCGGCACCGAGCCCACGGCATGCGCCCAGGCCTCACGTCCGCCGAGCGCGTCGATCAGGTCGGCCGCGGCCACCTGGGAGCGCTTGTCGCCGCCCACCATCGCCGGGCGCACGGTGTTGCCCTGCGAGTCCAGCGGCACGACCGAGTTCGCCTGCGCGGACACGCCGATGGCCTGCACGCCCTCCAGCAGGCCGCCGCCGGCGGCCTCCCCGAGGGACAGCAGCCAGGCCTGCGGATCGACGTCCGCGGGACGGCCCCCGCCTTCGGGGCTCTCCACCGGATGCGGCGCGTAGCCCTGCCGCAGCACGGCACCCGTGTCCGAATCGCAGACGACGATACGAGTGAAATCGGGCGAACTGTCCAACCCGGCGACTATCCCCATGCCCGAAATTCTGCCGCACCGCGAGCGGTGTCCGTACCCGGTGGGGGCACGGGACCCGGCGGAGGCACCCGTCTCAGGTGTTGCTGGTGCCCCAGTCGTCCGCGCCGCTGCCGTTCGTGTTGCGTTCGCGCAGGGAGCGGACCCGCTGGGCCACCGAGTCGGGCATCCGGTCCCCGACCTTGTCGCTCACCGCGGTGTACGCCTTGTCGGCGAAGTGCCTGCCCTGCTGGGCCGCCGACTCGGCGGTGTTGCGTACGGCGGGGTTCTGCGCGACCTGACGGGCGGACTTCCGCAACTGCTCGTACCGCTCCCGACCGGCCTTCGTGCCCAGCACGTATCCCACCGCGAGTCCGACGACGAACGTGAGCCGGTATCGCATGGCGGCCACCCTTCCCTTGCCCTAGGTCCCCGGTGCCGGGGAGTACCGATTGGCGGAGCACCCCCCTGCTTGCGCTAATGTATGTGTCGCAGCGAGCGCGCGCCCCCTGGCGGATACCCAGGAGGACGCGTTCGATGCAACGAGTCAATCCTCGGTAGCTCAATTGGCAGAGCAGCCGGCTGTTAACCGGCAGGTTACTGGTTCGAGTCCAGTCCGAGGAGCTCGGTCCTCCGTAGCTCAATTGGCAGAGCAGCCGGCTGTTAACCGGCAGGTTACTGGTTCGAGTCCAGTCGGGGGAGCACGGTGAACGAGGACCCCGCAGGGGGTCCTTTTTCATGTCCGGGAACCGCGCGGCACGCTGCGGAGTCCTCAAGGTCATGAAGGCGTCGCGGTAGCCGACCATCCGAGGCAGGAGATCGTATGAGCGGCTATGCTGCGGCAGACGGCGCGCACACTTGTACGCGACACGCCGCTATGGGGCGGTAGCTCAGCCGGTTAGAGCAGCGGACTCATAATCCGCCGGCCGTGGGTTCGAGTCCCACCCGCCCCACTCCAGCCTCTTGGCGCAGGAACGTTCAGGTAGACGCGTGCGGGGACGCCACCGGACCGGTGGCGTCCCCCCACGGGGTGGGTGTCGTCGCCGAGGTCAGACAGCCCACTTGCTGCAGGTGCCGGCGCTCACCCAGCGGTGCGAACTGATGGCGTTGCTGACCCGGTAGCCGCTGGTGAAGTAGTCGTTGGTGAGGTCGGAGGCGTAGCCCTCGTTGCGGGACAGGCAGATGTGGCCGCCGCTCCACTGCGTTCCGGTTCCGTTGAAGAACTGGACTTCGTAGTTGTTGCCCTTGTTGAGAATGGACGTCGCCTTGTTGGTGTCTCCGCCCTGGAAGCTCCCGCCGCTGTCACCCCAGTTGGAGTCGTTGCCCGCGGCCTTGCCGAGGTATCCGTCGCAGAAGGCGTAGTTGTAGGCGTACATGTAGCCGGAGTCCGCGCCCGAATAGTTGTCGGAGCAGGTCGCGGCTGCGTGCGCGGTGGAGATGGGGAGGGCGGTTCCCAGAGCGGCCATGGCCATGACGGTCAGGGCGGCGGGCAGTTTCCTCACGGATGAGACTCCTTGGCTGTCGGTCGATCGGTACATTCCGTGGCCGGCACGCCACGGAAATCTGGGGCGGGACATGTGTCGGGCTCAGAGCTTTCCGGCCCGTGCGAGGGCGGACACCCTCATCCGCTGGTAAGTGGTGAATTCTTTCGAGTAGTCGCGCAGGGTTCGTTCGAGATACTCCTTCTCAAGCGCACGCGCGATCTTTCCGAGGGATGTCTTCCGGGCGCATTCGGCCTCGGTCACGGCCAGCGCGGTTTCGGCTTTCCGGGCTTGTGCCTCGCTCATCCCCTTGACCAGGCCGGCCCGCTGCCGGCGGATCTCGTCGGGGCTTTCGAAGGGTCTGCCCGCATCCTTCATGCAGTGCGACCACGCCGTCACGGCGGTGACCAGGCGCTCGTCCCGAAGGATCCGCGGAACGTACAGGGGCGTCAGCGACGTCACGGTCTTCCTGGCGCGGAACCAGGTCGGATAGTCGCCGTAGAGCTGCCCCCTCGCTTCCGCGTAGCAGCCTGTGCGCGGGGTGCGGACCGAGCCGCCGGTCGGCAGTTCGACGGCGAGGGTGTCATCGAAGTCCCCGTCGAGCGCCCGGGAGTATCGGATGCGTTCCTTCTCGGGGAGCGCGTTGGCGTAGGTGATGTTGGGGTGGCTGCGGCGTGCCTTCTCGGCCGCGATGTCGAACGACCGGCCGTAGCCGTACCGGCGGGCCCAATCGACGTCGTCCACGACGTACCCGCCGGCTTTGCGTTCCGCGACGCCCGCCATCGGGCCCGGCCAATAGCGGAAGCCTTGGCGCTGCATGCACCGTCGGACGAGTTCCTCCTCCGCGCGGTCGATTTCGACTTCCTCCGCGGCGGTCAGATTCCTGACGGGAGAACCCGGCTCGGCGGCAGCCTTTTCCTGGTGCGGCCGCTCCATGTCCGTCGGCCTTCCGCTCTCGGTTTCGCAGCCCGCGGTCAGGCACAGGGCGAGAGCGACCGAAAGCAGAACGCTATTCTTCCCCCGCACCCGGTGCCTCCTCTTGAATGGCTCCGCTTCGTTTCAGGAGACTAGAGGGTGCCGAGGAGGCCGGACTTTGTTGTGCGCGCACGGATCTTTGTCAGTTGTGCGGTCGGCCACCGGTCACGGTCCGTGCCTTGTGCGGCGGGTGTCGCAAGCCGCATCCTGATATCCGTGAGGGAGGGGTGGCTTGTGGGGGGAACAGATCACCGCGTCGTCGCGTCAGCCCGGGGGCGGGCGAGGCCCGGAGCCGGCCAGGGTGCGACGCTCGACACTTCGGTTGTGGCACCGCGGGAACGTGAGGACACGATCCGGCACGCCCTGTGGAAGTCCTTCTCCCGGGTCGACATCGATCACCACGCCCCCCAGGAGGCCATCGGGGCCCGTATGGGACTCGGCACCGTAGGGCCCATGAAGGTCTGCTCCGCCCAGGGGACCCCGGTGTCCTTGCGCCGTACCGAGCGGCTGGCCCGGGAGGACGCCGAGCCGTCGGTGTTCCTCGGTCTTCAGGTGGCGGGGACCAACCTGGTGGGACAGTACGATCGCCAGTGCCTGGTCGGGCCGGGGAGCCTCGTGGTCTTCGAATCGACCGCTCCGTACACGCTGCGCTTCGAGAAGGCCTTCGACTACCTCTCCCTGCGCATCCCGCGCGAGGCGCTCGCGCTCCCGGAGCGGGTGCTGCGCGATGTCGCGGCCATCACCCTCGGCCCGGGCAATCCCACCGCGCGCCTCGCCTTCACGTACTTCTCCCACCTGGCCGTCAGCGAGGAGTTGCGCGGCGGGGCGTACGCCGAAGCGATCATCGGACCCAGTGTGGAACTTCTCCGGGCCGTCGTGACCTCCCAGTTCGGCGGTGCCGACCCCGGCCGGGCGGCGGTGTCGGAGGTGCCGCTGAGCCTGCGCATCACCCAGTACATCCGTGAGCACCTGGCTGACCCGGCCCTGTCGGCCCCGCGCATCGCCGCCGCGCACGGCATCTCGGTCCGCCATCTCTACACCGTGCTGTCACGGTCGGGCATCAGCCTCGGAGACTGGATCCGCACGCATCGCCTGGCCGAGTGCAGGCGGGAGCTGGCCGGCCCGAGCGGCCGGGTGCGGACCATCGCGGGTATCGGCCGTACCTGGGGTTTCGTGGACGCGACCCACTTCAGCAAGGCGTTCAAGCAGGCCTACGGCATCTCGCCGCGGGACTGGCGGGAGCAGCACCACCCCACCCCTTCGCGCGGGAGAGCCGCACGGACCGCCGCGCGGGCGGACGTGCCCTGAGCCGCCGAAGCGCCGTTAGGGCGGTCACCGCCTTCCGGCCGAGGCGTCTGCGGGTCACCGGCGCTCCGCGCCGTCCACCGGGTCCGCTTCGTCGTCGTCGCGCTCCCCCTCCGCCTGGGAGGGAGTGGTGTGCGGCGGGTCGGGGGCGTCGGTCCGCTCGTCGTCGCGTTCGCCTTCCGCCTGGGACGGGGTCTGTTCGCTCATCGTGGTGCCTCCTCCTGCCGGGCGGGCTCCTGGGCCGGGTACCCGTCCGTGGCCGGCGGCACCACTCAGCGTCCGAGTCGGCCCAGTGCCGTCCGCAGGGCCGTGCGCACCTCGGTCGGCGGGGGCGGGCCGTCGCTCTCCGCGCTGGCGGTGACCGCCGCGGCGACCGTGCGCAGCTTGGTGTTGGAGAGCTGGGAGGCCTCCCGCAGGATGTGCCACGCCTCTTCCGACGTGCAGGCGTGCAACGCCATGAGCACGCCCCGCGCCTGGTCGATGACCGGGCGGGAGGCGATCGCCTGGCGCAGCTGGTCCACCTCCTCCTGGAGGACGTGCAGCCGCTCGGCGGGGCCCGTGGGGGCGGTGGAGGGCCCGGGTTCCGGTTCCGGTTCCGGTTCCGGCTCCGGACGGTGGGCGGTGGCTCGCAGCGGGTCGGTGGTGTCCAGGCCGGCCAGCTCCAGGATCCGCAGCGGCTGGCCGTGCCAGTTCGTCGCCGTCACCGGCACCGCCTGCCGGTGGCTGTAGCCGCCCAGCAGGTCCAGGAACTGCAGCCCGGCCGTGTCCATGAACACCACGTCGCCCATGTCCAGGTCGACGCGGTCGACATCGGCCGGCAGCGCGGCCAGGGCCTCGGCCAGGATGTCCGCGCACCCGTGGACGAGTTCTCCGCGCGGGACCAGCAGTGCCCGGCCGGCGTCCACCTGGCCGTCGATGACCAGGGCGGCCGGGCTCCCCGCCAGACGTGGTGGTGCCGCTGGGGTCATGTCACCGCCTTGTCCGTCCTCGCTTCTTCCCTGACAGACGTTCGCCAACGTCACACAGCCCCCGTCGCCGTCGGACCGACCGGGAAACCGGTTCCCCGTCCGCAGCGGTCCGGCGGCGCTGTCGGTGCACCTGCCCGCCGGACGGCGGACTACACCCGGGCGCGGGGAATGACCGGTCCATGGATGGGTAAAGGTGCTGCCCGCCGACTCCGGCCCGGTTCCCTCTCCCGCACGCTCACACCGGCGACCGCCAGGTGACCGTCGTCCCCCCGCCGTCGCCCCCGCCGGTCTCCCCGTCGTCGCTGACCGTCAGCCTTACTCCGTCCCCGCCGCCCGGCGAAGCGGCGGTCGCGTCGACGGCGACCTCGACACGGGAGACGCCCGGCCGTCCGGCCGCGTCGGTCAGGGCGTCGCGCAGGGCGGTGAGCAGGCGGTCCGCGACCCGGTCCGGTACGCGGGTGTCGACGGCGCCCGTGAAGCGCGTGGACGGCGGGAAGCCGAGCAGGGCGGCGGCGGACGCCGTCTCGCGCAGCACCCGGCCGCGCAGTCCGGCCGGCGGGTCGGCCGGGGGCTGCTGCAGCGCGAAGATCGTCGTACGGACCTCCTGGACCGTGGACCGCAGTTCGTCCACCGCCCGGCCGAGGATGTCGCGGACGTCTTCGGCGCCGGGGCGGCGCTGCGTGGACTCCAGCATCAGACCGGTGGCGAAGAGCCGCTGCACCACCAGATCGTGCAGGTCCCGGGCGATGCGGTCGCGGTCCTCGTAGACCGCGAGGCGCTCCCGGCCGCGTCGGGCGTCGGCGAGGACGAGGGCGAGCGCGGCCTGCGAGGCGAACTGCGTGGCGAGCAGCCGTTCGACGGCCGTGTACGGGCGGTCGCCGCGGCGGCGGGGGAGGGCGAGGGTGCCGATCAGCCGGCCGCTCGCCTCCAGGGGCAGCATCATGCTCGGCCCGAACCGGTGCCGGACGTGCGTCGTCATGCGCGGATCGGTCGCCGAGTCCGCGACGAACACCGGTTCGCCGCTCAGGAGGTGCTCCAGGACGGGGCTGCCCGGCGCGATGGCCGCGCCGACGATGCCGTCCGGGTCGTCGGGCGTCGAGGCGGTCACGATCTCCATGCCGCCCTCGGCGGTCGGCTGCAGGATCACGCCCGCACTGGCGCCGGCGAGGAGCCGGGCCCGTTCGGCGACCGTCGTCAGCGCGTCGTCGGCGCTGTCCTCGGTGAGCAGCGCCGTGGTGACGGCCGCCGCGCCCTCGAGCCAGCGTTCGCGCTGCCGGGCCGTCTCGTACAGCCGGGCGTTGCCGATCGCGATGCCGGCCTGCGCGGCGAGGACCCGCAGCAGTTGCTCGTCGGCGGCGGTGAACGGGCCGCCGCCGGGCCGCCGGACGAGACACAGCTCGCCGAACTCCTCGTCGCGCTCACCGTCGCGCACGTGGATCGGCACCCGCAGCCGGGGCGCCGACTCCGGTACGCCGTCCCGGCCCGGGGTGCGGATCTCGGCGAGGCCGTCCCGGCCGGGGTCGGCGGTGGTCAGGGCCGCCGAGACGGCACCGGTCAGTTCGGCGGCGCCGTCCACGATGTGCCGCAGGGTGCTGCGGAGATCGAGGTCGGTGCCGACGCCCAGGACGGCTTCGAGGAGGCGGGTCAGTCGGGGCGCGGGCTGGGCGGTCATTCCGTCCGGCTTCCTCGGGTTCTTCGGTCTCCGCGGCTTCCGGGCTTCCCGGCTTCCGGGCTCCCGGGCTCCCGGGCTTCCGGGCTTCCGGGCTTCCGGGCTTCCGGGCTTCCGGGCTTCCGGGCTTCCGGGCTTCCGGGCTTCCGGGCTTCCCGGCTTCCCGGCTTCCGGGCTCCCCCGGTCCGCTCGCCGGTGGATCAGTCGGACGAGGCCGGGTTCAGGGCCAGCGGCTCGACCCGGCCCTCCAGCATGGTGCCGAGGCCCTGGACCGCGCACACGTCGGGCCGCTCCGCGATGTGCACCGGCATGCCCGTGGCGTGACGCAGCATCTGGTCGAAGCCGGGCAGCAGCGCGCTCCCGCCGACCATCATGATCCCGCGGTCGGCGAGGTCCGCGACCAGGTCCGGCGGGCAGTCCCGCAGCACCTTGCCGATCCCGTCGAGCACGGCCGTCAGCGGCGTCTGGATGGCGTTGCGCACGGTGGCGGTGTCGACCCGCACACTGCGCGCGAGCCCCGTCGCCACGTCCCGTCCGTGGATCTCGGTGGTCGTCGGTCCCTGCGGGGTGAGGCCGTTGCCGGACAGGGCGAGTTGCAGCGGGCGTACGGACTGGCTGGGCAGCACCAGTTCGTGCTGGTGGCGCAGGAGCTGCACGATCGCGTGGTCCACGGCCTCGCCGCCGACCGGGATGCGTTCGGCGGTCACGATCGAGCCGAGGGAGAGCACCGCGACCTGGGTGGCGTGCGCCCCGCACACCATGATCATGGTCGCCTCGGGCTGCTCCACGGGCAGTCCGCAGCCGACCGCCGCGGCGATCAGCGTGTCGACGAGTTCCACGCGGCGCGCGCCGAGCCCGACCAGCGTCTCGATCGCCGCCCGCTGGGCCAGCGGATCGGCGTCGTGCGGGGTGCAGGCGGCGGCGCGCAGCCGGGGCTTGCGGCGCAGAGCGCGACGGATCTTGTCGCCGAGCAGGTGCCGCAGCATGCGCTGGGCCATCTCGATGTCGACGACCGTACCGCCGGACACCGGCCGGACGACGCGGATGTAGGCGGGGGTGCGGCCGGTCATCTTCTCCGCGAAATCACCGACCGCGATGAGCGCACCCGTGCGGGTGTTGACCGCGGCGGCGGACGGCTGGTCGACGACGAGCCCGGCACCCTTGACGTACACGCGGGTCCGCGCCGCACCCAGATCGACGGCGAAGTGGCAGCGGCGCAGCTGCTCCAGACTGGCGGTACTGGCGGTCATGGCAGATCCTCCCGAGAGCGCGGACCGTGCGGGGCCGCCCGGTGGCCGGCCTCCTAGGCATCGTGCGCGGGTGCCGGGGCGGGCGCCTTCTGGAGAGGGCCGGGCGGGGGGCCGCTGAATGGGGGGTGTGCGATCAGCGGTTCTCGGCCGCCGTGAGCAGCGGACGGAGGTCCGGTACGAGGAGCGCGTCGGCGTCCGCCGCTCTCAGGTCCCGTCGGACCCGTTCGCCGCGCCAGTAGCCGACGAACGGCAGGCCGATGGCGCGGGCGGCGGACTGCTCGGCGGGGCAGGAACCGATCAGCACACACTCGCCGGGGGTGGCGTCGAGCCGCTCCAGGGCTCGCCGAAGGACGTCCGGGTCGGGCATGAGGCGGGTGAGGTCGGCGTCCCGGCCGTGGACGCCGCCCGGCAGGGCGTCCAGCAGGCTCCGGCGTCTCAGGTAGGCGGCGACCGGGGCAGGGGCCCGGTCGGTCACCACGGCGGTGGGCACCTCGCGGGTGTGCAGCGCCCGGATCAGCCGGTCGGCGAGCGGGGTCGGCTGCGCGGTGGGCGCCGCCCGGGCCTCGTGCCGGTCGAGCCGGAGACGCACGTCCTGGGCGAGCCGGTGTCCGGCGAGCGCCCGGAGGAAGTCGAGCGTGCCGGCGTACCCGTCCGACGCGACCCGGGGCAGCGGGGCCCCGGTGAGCGCGTCCCCGGGATCACGCTCCTCGACGAGGAGCGCCGCGATGTCCAGGAGCACCTCCCGCTCCGCGGCGGGCCGGTACAGCCGGGCCGTCACGTCGTCGAAGCCGAGGAGGACGCAGCGGGCGCGGGCGATCAGGTCTTCGGGAGTGTCCGCCGTGCGGCGGGGGCGGGCCCGGGCGGCGGCGGTGCCGCCGAGGGGAGACCACCGGACGCGGTAGCCGGAGACGTCCGCCCAGCCCGGGAGGGCCCCTCGGCCGTCCGGGGAGACCGTCAGACGTTCTCCGCTCAGCTCGGCGAACACCACGCGCAGGTCGGTCTCCCGGCCGGCCACGGCCTCGACCGGATCCACCACGGACCACGTGACCCGCAGCGCGGAGTGGTCCGTGGCGAGGTGATGCTCGGACAGGTCGACCTCGAAGTACTGCCATGCCGCGCGGGCGGCGAGGGGCACCGACCGGACCCGGTCGGAGTCCGGCAGGGCGAGATCGCCGTCGGGCAGCCGCAGCACCACGGCCCGGGACTCGTCCTGGGGCACGGGGGCCCATCCACCGGACGGTACGGGGAAGGGCCCCCGAACCGCCGCGCCGGCCGGTACCGCCACGCTCGGGCCACGGGCCCCGTCGACCGTGCTGTACCAGCCCCTGTCGGCGCCCAGCGACCGGAACGCGTCCAGGGCGAAGACGAGGCCGCCGTCCCCCTCCCCCTCCTCGTCCTCGTACACCTCGTCGTAGTACAGGGAGTCCGAAAGGGCGATGACCGCCTGTGCGCCGGAGGCGTCCAAGGCCGCGTCGACCGTCCCGGGGTCGGCGCGGAAGACCTGCTCCTCAATGCCGTCCATGCGGAACTCCTCCTGCCAGAACTCGACCCGCAACCGCAGGCCGCCGACGCGTGCCAGGTGCCCGGGCAGACCCGCCACGGTCGCCCGGAGCAGGCGGGAGGCCGCCACCCGCGGCGCCAGCAGCACGAGGAGGCCGCGGTCCTGATCGTCGAGGAGTTCGTACGCCTCGCCGTGGAGCCCGCTGTCCGTCAGCAGGTCCGTGACCACGCCGTGCAGGGCCGAACGGGCCTCGCCGCCCGAGGGGCCGTCGGCGAACGTGAAGCGGGCGCAGTCGCGGAATTCGGTGTCGTACTCCGCGGGATCCGCCGCCTCGTATGCCGCCACCTCCGCCATGATCTCCGCCCGCTCCAGGGCCTCCGCCGGGTCGAGGTCCGGGTCGTCGGGATCGTCCCCCCACGCCCCACGCGCGGCGAGCAACTCGGCCGCCTCCGCCTCCTCGGTCGTTTCCTCCGGCTCCTCCAGCAGGGGCCTCCAGAGGCCGTCCTCCGTGGGGAACGGGCCCTCCGGAAGCTCGTCCGGCGCGGACACGGCGCCGTTCGGTCCGTCCGGGACCGGCGGCTCCTCGTACGCCTGCCACGGGGCGTCGTCCGCGGGCTCGTCGTGCTCCTCGCGCAGTTCCCGGCCCAGCGCCGCCAGTGCCGGGCTCCGCCCCCCGGACAGTTCGTACTCCTCGTACACCGCCAGGGCCTCCTCGCCCCGGCCCTGGCGGCGCAGGGCGATCAGGTACAGGCGGCGGAAGTCCTCCCGGTGCGGGTGGGCGTGGAGCAGGCCGGCCAGGTCGGTGGACGCCCGGTCGTACTCACCGAGGGCAAGGTCGAGTTCGGCGCGCTTGGTGTACAGGGCGAGGCGGAGCCGGACGAGGCGGGTGCGGGCGGTGCGGGCGGCGGGGCCGGGCACGTCCGCCAGCGGTTCGGGGCCGTGCCAGAGCGCCAGCGCCGCGGTGACGAGGTCGCGGGCCTCGCTGTGCGCGCCTGCCAGCCGAGCCGCGTCGGCGTCCCGTACCAGCTCGTCGCACCGCACCACGTCCACTTCGTCGGCGCTGGTGTGCAGGGCGCAGCCGTGGGCGGGCGTCGCCAGTACGCCCGGGCCCAGAACGTCCGCAAGCCGCGCCACCAGCCGGGTCACCTCGGCGTGCGGGTCGCGCGGCTCGTCGCCCGGGTCCCACAGCCCCCACCGCAGCTCCTCGTGCGTCACCGTGCGGCCGTGCTTGAGCAGCAGCATGGCGAGCAGCGCGCGGATGTCCGGCGGCAGGTCGGGGGAGCCGTCCCGGAGCCGCACCCGCAGCGGTCCCAGGACGTGGTACCGGCGCAGCTCGTACGCCTCGCGCGCCTGCTCCGGCAGCCCAGGGTCCGCGAGCAGCCGCAGACCCTGGGTCTGCGTCGCCGACGAGGCGGACATCAGCTGGTCGAAGGCGTGCGCGTAGTGGATCCGCAGGTTGCCGGGCAGCCGGTCGAGGTGGCGGGAGTCGATCGGGACCGTCAGGCGCGAGGTGCCCGACGTCAGCAGCAGCAGCACGTCGCACAGGGCCCGCAGGTCCTCGGAGCGTCCGGCCGGGCCCGAGGTGCGCCCCGGTTCGAAGAGGCTCAGCCGGACCGTGCCGTCCGGCAGCAGGACCACCCGGGAGGCCTCCAGACCGCCGTGCGTGACGCCCGCCTCGTGCAGGGCGGTGAGCGCCGCCGCCAGCTGCGCCCCCACCGACACCGTCAGCGGCACCGGCAGCCGCCGGCCGCCCGACCGGGTGAGGGCGTTCAGGGCGATGCCGTCGAGGTGCTCCATGACGACGTACGGGATGTCGTCCTCGATGCCGCGGTCGAGGACGGTGACCACGTTCGGGTGGGTGATCTCCGTCAGGCGGCGCGCGTCGCGCAGGAACGCCTCGCGCGACGCGGGGTCGGTGTTCGCGTCGTGCAGCCGGACCGTCACCGTCCGGTTCGCCCCGGTGTCCTCGGCCAGCCACATCCGCCCGGTCGGCGCGAGCCGGCGCACCGGCCGGTAGCGCGCGCTCACCGCGCGCGGGAAGGGCGACGCGGCCGGTGGCCGCTCCCGCGCGGCCAGCTGCCGCGCGCTCTCCTGGCTGATCGCCGCGAACGACTCGTTCCGGTCGGCCCGCTCGGTGCCGTCCCGGTCGGGGATCAGCGCGCGGAACTCGCCCGGCGACCGCCCCGCCCGCTCGTCGATCAGGCCGCCGGTCCGCAGCAGCAGCTCGTGGGTGCGGTTGCGCGCGGTACGGGGCAGTCCGCGCAGCAGCAGGTCGCGCACGCCGGGACGGAACGCGTACGAGCCGGGCGGCCCGGCGACCGTGGTGAGCAGCCCGCTGAGGATGACCTCGGCCAGGTGCTGGGGGAGTGGGTGCGGCTCGACGGCTGCCTGCACCAGCCGCATCACCGGCAGGTCCGGACGCCCCAGCGCGAGGTGGCCGGCCAGCCGGAAGGCCTCCGGGGACGCGCTCGCGCGAAAACGCAGGACCAGTTCCTCGGCGGACAGCCGCGTCACGTCGGTGCGGTCGTCGGCGTCGGCCGGCAACGGGTGGTGCAGTGCGGCGGCGGCGCCCGGATACTCGGTGCCGCCCGGGCTCGCGACCAGTGCGGCCCAGTTCGCCAGCCACTCGGGTCCCGGTTCCAGCACGGGTACGTACACGGTCTTCCCGGGCGCCCGGGGCGCGGTGCCGTCGTACGGGGTGAAGGCGAGCGACGCGCTGGGCGCGGCCCGGTGCGGGGCCGACAGCCGGCCGGGGACCGGCGGCAGGGCGGTGTCCCGCCACAACTGCTCGGGCAGCGGCTGCAGAACGGCCAGGGGCGTACGGCGCGCCCAGCGGCGCAGTGTGCCGAACCACCGGGTGCCGGCCGGGCCCTCGCGCCACTGCGGCCCCATGCAGTCGCTGATCAGCAGGGTGACGGTACGGCCGTCGGCGGGCGCGTCGGCTCCGTCGCCGCGGACGGTGCCGTCGGGTTCCGCGCGGTGCAGGGTGACCGTGCGGAAGACGCCCGACTGGGCGAGCGTGGCGTGCAGTTCGCGCACCAGGGGCTGCCAGACGGGCATCGTGGGGCCCGCGTCGTGCACCAGGTTCAGCCGCAGCCAGCGCTCCCGCACGGGCCGCAGCACCGGCAGCCACCACTCGGGGCCGGCCCCCAGCCGCGCGATGCGGTCGGCGGTCGCGGCCTCGTCCACCTCGTGCCCCACCGGAGCGTCGGTACGGCGCTTCAGCGGGCGCAGGGAGCGCTGCAGCGCCAGCGTGTGCCGCAGCATCGGCGGGGCGGGCGCGAGCAGGGCGCTGTGCGGTTCGACCGCCGACGTGCCCGGTGCGGGGGCCGGGGACGGCAGGCGCAGGGGGGTGCGTGCCTCGGGTACGGGCGGCGGCTCCTGCGGCCGGTCGCGCCGGGGCGGCCCGCCCGGCCGGCGCTGCTCCGGCGTCACCCGGGGCGCGGGCGGGGCCGGCGCCCCGGGTTCCGCCTCGGCCGTCGGAGCCGTCGGAGCCGTCGGAGTCGGCCGGTGCGGCTCCCCGGGCTCCATCTGTCCTGCCAGCCACAGGAGTTCGGCCAGCTCCAGCGGGGTCGGGCGGACGCCCGAGGCCGCTCGGCCGAGGATGTCGGCCAGGCGGGGCAGGGGCTCCGGTGAGCCGGGGCGGTCGGCGGGCATCAGAAGGCGTCTGGCTGCGGGGACCGGCCCAGGTACGGCATCAGCTGCTCCGCCAGCTCGTCGAGCGAGTCGGTGCCCAGGCCGGAGGACCGGGCCAGGTAGATCGCGTTGAGGAGCTGGTCGGTGGCCAGTTCGCCGCTGCCCACCCGGGACAGGAACCGGTCGATCAGCTGCTGCGCGTACCCGTCGGGCTCTCCCAGGTGGGCGCGGACGATCTCGGTGAGGTGCTCGTCGTCCGGCTGCCGCAGGCGCAGCGAGACACAGCGGCGCAGGAACGCGGGCGGGAACTCGCGCTCGCCGTTGCTGGTGAGGACGACGAACGGGAAGGCCTTGCAGCGGACCCGGCCGCGCTCGACGGGCACCCGCTGGTCGGTGCCGTCGATCAGCACCTCGGCACGCCCGTCGGGGGTGTCCCGGGAGGCCCGGACCAGTTCGGGGATCTCGTACTGGCCCTCCTCCAGGACGTGCAGCAGGTCGTTCGGCAGGTCGAGGTCGCTCTTGTCGATCTCGTCGATGAGCAGGGCGCGCGGGCGGGCGTAGGGGAGGAGGGCGGTGCCGAGCGGGCCGAGGCGCAGGTGGTTCTCGATGCCCGCCCCGGCCGCCGGGTCCTCGGGACGTTCGGTGGCGTGGCGCGCCGCGTACAGCCGGGAGAGCGGGTCGTACGTGTAGAGGCCGTCGTGGAGGGTGCTGCGGCTGGTGATGTTCCACCGCAGGACCGGGCCGAGCCGCAGTTCGCGGGCGACCGCGTAGGCGAGGGACGACTTGCCGGTGCCGGGCGGTCCGGTGACCAGCAGGGGGCGCCGCAGGTACAGGGCGGCGTTGACCAACTGCACCGTGTGCCCGGAGGCCTGGTAGGTCGCGGCCCGGTGGACGCGGTCGGGCGAGGTGGCCGGGGCGTCGCCGTCCTCGTCCGGCGGGTCGAGCACGGGATGGCCGTCGAATGCCCGCCAGGGCGGCGGCGGGGGCAGCTTGGTGATGCCGTCGTGGGGGGCCGGCGCGCCGGTGTAGACGGGCCACAGGGGCATGGTTCTTCTCTCCGAGCGATCGGTGCGGCGGGCGGTTCGTTTCGGCGGCGGGCGTGCGGCGTGGGTGGTTCGGCGGTGGGTGGTCCGGCGTGGGTGGTTCGGTCGGCGGGCGGTTCGGCGGCGAGCGTTCCAGCTGGGTGGTTCGGTTGGCGGGCGGTCCGGCGGTGGGCGGCGCGGTCGGCGGGCGGTCCGGCGGTGGGCGGTGCGGTCGGTGGGCGGTTCGGTGGTGGGCGGTTCAGCCGACGGGCGAGTGGAGGAGGGCGGGGGGCTCGGCGAAGCAGCGGGGGTCGTCCCACAGGAGCTGGACGTCCCTCGCCCAGTGCTCGTCGGGGACGTCGGCCGCGTCCGCCGCCTCGCGCAGCTCCATGACCAGGCGGGGAAGTTCGGACGGCGGTACCCCGGCCACGGACACGGTGAGTTCGTCGAGGAACGCCGTACCGGAGCAGGGGCCGTCGTGCCCGTCGCCGGGGCACCCCCTGCGCGGCCACAGCAGCACCGGGACGGGGACGTGGAGACCGACCTCGAAATGCTCCCGGGCCACCGCGGGCGCGGTGGCGAAACCGGCCAGCTCCGCGTCGTCCCGCAGCCGCATGCGCAGGCCGGCCGGCCGCTCCCGGGTGCCGCAGTCGACGCGGTGCAGTGTGCCGCCCGTGCTGACCCCGAGCTTGCGCCACTTCTTGCGCAACTGGTGGCGGAGCCGCCCGCTGCGGTGGCGGTGGCGGTCGGTCACCACGAGCGGATAGGCGCAGCCGAGCGGCGTGGGGTCGTCCTCGCTGCACGCCCAGTGCGCCACCGGTTCGTTCAGCCACTCGCGCGGCAGCACGAAGGTGAGCAGTTCCTCGGCGCCGGGATCGAGCTGGGTGAACGCCTCGTCGATGCGCTCCTGCACGAACGACCGCACCGCGCTCCTGGCCAGCCGGCGCGCGCCCACCGGGCGGCGCTGCCCGTCCCGGTAGGCGGACACCTCCACGGTGACCTGGTCGGCGCCGACGCCGCTGTGATCGATCTCCACGACGATGGGCGACCACGTCGCGGGGCGCGGCGGCGGTGCGTGCAGCAGTTCCTCCAGCCGGTCGGCGAACCGGGCCACGGCGCCCGGCTCCGGCACCTCCCACTGCACGTACGCGGCGGCTTCCCGCAGCGAGGCGAAGCCCCCTTCCGGGGGCGGCGGGGCGAAGGGGTCCATGGCGGAGACGTACAGCCGGTTCGGGTCGCACACCAGGCCGGTGTCCTCGGCCCGGCGCACCAGCGCGTACAACCGCCTGCGCGCGTCCGCCCGGTGGCCCGGCGTGGGTACCAGTTCGCCCAGCTCCGGCCAGTAGCGCGCCATGATCTCGACGGGCAGCATTCTGCCGACGCGTACGTCCTTGGCGCCCGCGACCGCGGTGACCATGCCGACGACCGTGCCGTCGGCCAGCGCCAGCGCCGCGCCGCTGAACCCGGCCGCGAGCGGCTGCCCGTGCGCCGTGAGCGCCTCCAGCTGGACCCACTCGCCCGAGATGAGCGGGCCGGGCAGGGCACGGTAGGAGGCGAGCATGCCCTCGTCGTACCCCTTGGGGAAGCCGTAGGCGACCAACTGGGGTGCGGGTGCTCCCTGTTCCGAGCCGGGCGGGGCGAAGACGGCCGGGGCGAGCGGCACCTCACGGTCCAGTTCCAGTACGGCCAGGTCGCCGAGGTCGGCGGGGCCACCCTGCCAGCCGCCGTGCACGGCGACCGTGGCGGACAGCTCGCCCAGCTCCCGGCGGCCCGGGAAGGTCACCGTGACCGTCGCGCTGCCGCTCCACCTGACGACGTGGGCGCAGGTGAGCAACCGGCGCGGGGAGACGAGGAATCCGGCGCCGACCTCCTTGCCGCACTCGACGCGGGCGTGCCACGCGATCCCGCTCATGACGGGTCGGCGGCTTCCGGGTCCCGGGGCAGCGCCGGGGACGGCTCCGGCGACCAGCTCAGCTTCACGACCAGGTGGCCTTCCGCCGAGCCCTTCGCGATGATCGCGCCGGCCTCCGCGCTCAGCTTGACCCCGAACTCCAGCTCCACCGAGTCGGGTCCGAGCGTGCCGTCCCGGAACACCCGCAGCGCGGACTCGGCCGCCGCCCGCACGCCTTCCAGGGAGCCCTCGAACGTGCGTGCCGCCTGGGCCGGTCCGTCGCCGCGCGAGACCAGCCGCGCGCCGTCCTCGTCCTCGACGCCCTCGACGACCACCCGCGTGCCGTCCTCGGTCTTGAACTCGACCAACCCGTCCATGACGCCGCTCGCTCCCCGTCTGCCGTACCTGTGCGGAAGGTCATTCTGACGGACGGTACTCGGCCCTGTCCCGCCCACCGCCTCCGGTCCACCGCCGCCCTGGCGGAAACCCGCCAGGGCGCCAATCCGCCACCTCCGGTCAACTCCGCTGCCCCACAAGCCCCCTGAGACTTCTCCCAGCATTCGTCGCAGCACTCTACGACGATACGAAGAGAGGCGTGGATGAGCAGAGGACCAGTCAGACGCGGGGCGACCCTCCTGTCGGCGGGGCTCGTGATCGCGCTGCTGCCGGCCGGGACGGCGGCGGCGCAGGAGCCGCCCCCGGACACGGCGCGCACCCCGGCCGCCGCCGGCCCGTCCGCGGCCGCCGCCCGCACCGTCACCCTCGTCACCGGCGACCGGGTGACCGTCACCGACCTCGGCGGCGGCCGGAGGACCGTCACGGTCGAGCGGCCCGAGGGCGCCACCGGCGCGGTCCACACCCGCAGTTCGGGCGGCCGGACCACCGTCGTACCGGACGAGGCCCTGCCGTACCTGCGTGACGGCAGCCTCGACGAACGCCTCTTCGACGTCGGCGAGCTGCTCGACCAGGGGCTCGCCGACTCCGAGACCGGCGAACTGCCGCTGATCGTGACCTACGACAAGGGCGCGCGGACCGCCACCCCGAGGGGAGCCGAACGGACGCGGGCGCTGCCCAGCGTGCGCGGAGTCGCCGTCGAGGCCGACAAGGGGCGTGAATTCTGGCGGGAATTCACCCGCCGCGGCGCCGGTGTCGACGGCGTGTGGCTCGACGGGCGGGTCACCGCCGCGATGGCCGAGTCCAACGCGCAGATCGGCACCCCCGAGGCCTGGCAGGCCGGACTGACCGGCAAGGGCGTCACCGTGGCCGTGCTGGACAGCGGCGTGGACGCGGGCCATCCCGACCTCGCCGGACGGGTCGGGGAGAGCCGGAGCTTCATAGCCGGCGAGGAGGTCGCCGACCGCAACGGCCACGGCACGCACGTCGCCTCCACCGTCGGCGGCAGCGGCGCGGCCTCCGACGGCAAGGAGAAGGGCGTGGCGCCCGGCGCCGACCTCGCGGTCGGCAAGGTCCTGGACGACTCGGGCTCGGGCAGCGAGTCCGAGATCATCGCCGGCATGGAGTGGGCCGCCCGGGACGTGGACGCCGACATCGTGTCCATGAGCCTCGGCTCGACCGAGCCCAGCGACGGCACCGACCCGATGGCGCAGGCCGTCAACGCCCTGTCCCGCGAGACGGGCGCCCTGTTCGTCATCGCCGCCGGGAACACCGGCGCCCCGTCCTCGATCGGCTCGCCCGGCGCCGCCGACGCCGCCCTGACCGTCGGAGCCGTCGACCCGGCCGACGAGGCGGCCTACTTCACCAGCGCGGGACCACGCCACGGCGACAACGCGCTCAAGCCCGACCTGTCCGCCCCCGGCGTCGGCATCCTCGCCGCCCGCTCCCGGCTCAGCGAGGGCAGTGGCGACTACACCTCCATGAGCGGTACGTCGATGGCGACGCCGCACGTCGCCGGGGTCGCCGCCCTGCTCGCCGAGCAGCACCCCGACTGGACCGGCGCGCGGCTCAAGGACGCGCTGATGTCCACCTCGAAGGAACTGGACGCGTCCGCCTACCGACTGGGGGCGGGGCGGGTCAGCGTGCCGGACGCCGTCGCCGCCGACGTCACCGCCACCGGGAGCGTCGACCTGGGCTTCCAGTCCTGGCCGTACGACGGCAACGAGCCGGTCACCAAGGCCGTCACCTACACCAACGACTCCGGCACCGCCGTCGAGTTGAAGCTGTCCGTGCAGGGCGCCCCCGAGGGCGTCGCCACCCTCGCCGACACCACCCTCACCGTGCCCGCGCACGGCACCGCCTCCACCACCGTCACCGGCGACGGGTCCAAGGCGCCGGTCGGCACGACGAGCGGCCGGATCGTGGCGTCCGGCGCCGACGGCACGCCCGTCGCGCGCACCGCGTTCGGGATGGTCAAGGAGGACGAGCGGTACACGCTCACCGTGCGCGTCAAGGACCGGGCGGGTGCCGCGACCCCGGCCGACCTGGTCGTCCAGCGCCTCGCCGAGGGCGTCGACCCCGTCCCCGCGCACGTCGGTGACTCCGGCACCCTCAAGCTGCGGCTCGCGCCGGGGACGTACAGCCTGACCTCCTTCCTCGACGTGCGCGGCAGCCACGGCGCCGACTCGCTCGGGCTGGGCTTCCTCGCGGCGCCCGAGGTCGTCGTCGACCGGGACCGCGAGATCACCCTCGACGGCACGGAGCTGCGCGAGATCAGCGCCGACGTCGGCCGGCGCACCGAGACCCGGCAGCTGCTCATGGAGTACGACCGCGGCGCGAACGGCTCCGACCTGTTCGGCGCGGTCCAGGTGCCCCTGACGTACGACAGCGTCTTCGCCGCGCCCACCGGGAAGGTCACCGAGGGTGACTTCGAGTACCGGACCGTGTGGCGGCTCGGCAAGCCGCTGCTGGAGGTCGAGGGGATCGGTGAGGCCGTCGTCCAGTCGGGCGGCACCCTGATCGAGGGGCGCAGCCGGATGCCGCTGGTCGACGTCGGCGACGGCCCCTTCCCGGACGCGGTCCGGGGCAGGGCGGCCCTCGCCCGGCTCACCGAGGGCACCGAACCGGCGGACCTCGCCCGGGCCGCCCAGGACGCGGGCGTGCAGGCGCTGTTCGTGACCGACGACGCGGCCGGGCGGCTGACGGCCTGGTGGGGCACGGCGGACAACGCCGACCGGCCGTTGCAGATCGCCACGGTCGGTACGGCCGACGCGCGTCGGCTGCGGGCCGCCGGGCGGGTCGACATGACCGGGACGCGCAACACGCCCTACACGTACGACCTCTCCGAGGGGCATCGCGGCGGCGTGCCCGACCGGGACCTCACCTATGAGCCCGGGCGTCGCGATCTCGCCGCGCTGCGGACCAAGTACCACGCGGCCGAGCCGGCGAGCGGCGGCGAGTTCCGGTACTCGATCACCGACACGTTCCCGATCGGCATCGGCTTCCGGGAGCGGATCGACTACCCCGTCGAACGCACCGAGTACGTGTCCACCGGCCCGGGCCAGCTGTGGCACGAGTCCGTGACGGCCGCCGACGGCGCGCTGGAGCAGCGGTCCGGAACGGTCCGGTACGAGGGAGGGGCGCGTACGGAGCTGAACTGGTTCAAGCCCGTGTGGCACCCGTATCTCGGCACCGGACTCGGCTGGGGACAGCAGCGCGCGGGCAACCGGCTCCAGTTCAACGCCCCCGGCTGGGGCGACTCCGGCCCCGACCACACCGGCTTCGGCGACGTGTGGAGCGAGGGCAGCGGGATGTCGCAGACCACGTCGGTGTATCTGGACGGCGAACTGGTCGACCAGGGGACGGGTTCCGCCGCGTACGTGGACGACGCGCCGGCCGACGAGCGCACGTACCGGCTCGTCACCGACACCGCGCTCGACGCCGGCCGCTGGCGCCTCGGGACCGAGGGGCACGCGGAGTGGACCTTCCGCTCGGCCGCCACGCCGGAGGACCGCTGGACCTACCTGCCCCTGATCAACCTCTCCTTCGACGTCGGCACCGACCTCGCGGGCGAGGTGCGCGGCGGGAAGAAGCTGCGGGTCGGGATCGGTGCGGAGCACGTGGCGGGCGCCCCCGGCACCGGGACGATCGGCGGCGGGAAACTGGAGGTGTCGTACGACGACGGCGAGACCTGGCAGCAGGTCCGGCTGCGCGGCGGCGACGGGGAGGGCGATGGACAGGCGTCCTGGCACGGGACGCTGAGCGTGCCCCGCGACGCCGGGCACGTCTCGCTCAGGGCCTCGGCGCGCGACGACCGGGGCGGCTCGGTCACGCAGGAGATCGTGCGGGCCGTGGCCGTGCGCTGACACGCGGACGGCGCCGCCTCCCTGGGACGGGGAGGCGGCGCCGCCTGGGTTCTCGGACCGTCAGACCAGCCAGCCGACGAAGTGGACGATGCCGGCGAGGATGTCGGTGAGAAGGTTCATGATCGTGCAGCTCCTTGCGCTGTGCATGTGTGGGACCTACTTGGGACTTGTGCGTCGACTACGGTCTGCAGCCCGTTGCTCGCACAACGTAAGTATCGTTGGTCCCGGCAGTCACATACGCTTTTCAGAGCGACGATCACCTGTTCCAGGGAACAACTGCTCGCTTGTTCGGATCACGCCAAGCTCCGCCAAGTCCTGCGGGCGCAGCCGCAGTTGACCGGCCGTCGCCTCCACCTCCGCCGGGGGGCGCTTCAGGATCGCCGCCGCGAGCTCCGGCGCGATGACGGAGAAGTAGCTGTCCGGCGTGGCCCAGGTGCTGCCCGGCGCGGCCAGCGCGAGCGCCCCGCCCGAGCCGCCCTCGCCGATCACCAGTGTGGTGACCGGCGTGCGCGCCGACGCCACCGCCACGAACAGGTCGGCGATCGCCGCGCCCACGCCCTGCCGTTCCGCCTCCGCGTCGTTGGCGGCACCCGGGGTGTCGACCAGGGTCAGCACCGGGATGCCGAGCCGGTCCGCGAGACGGATCAGCCGGGTGGCGGTGCGGTATCCGGCGGGCCTGGTCGCCGTCCCGGTCTGGGCGGCGTACGCGACCGTCCGCCCCGCGTGCTCGCCGAAGCCGCAGAGCATGCCGTCCGGGTCGGTGCCCCCGCAGCGGTCGCCGGAGAGGGCGACGCGGTGGGCGAAGTAGGCGTCCAGGTACGCCCGGGCGCGCGGCCGTTCGGGGGCGCGGGCCCGCCGGACCGCGTCCCACCCGCCGACCGGCAGGTCCCGTGCGCCCAGCGGCTCGGGCACCAGCGCCGGGTCGCCGGACGGTGCCGTCAGCAGCCGCAGCCACCGCCCCAGCGTCCCGCGCAGCTCCCCGGCCGGTACGACGGCGTCCGCGCTGCCCGCCGCCACCTGCGCCTCGGCCGTGTACGCCGCCGGGTCGGCGTCCGGTGGCCGGACCCGGGAGCCGGCGAAACCCACCTGGGCGCCGGGCAGCGCGAGGACCACGTCGGCGCCCGCGCCCAGCGTCGCCCAGCCGCCGCCGGTGGCCGGGTCGCGCAGTACGGCGATCTGCGGCAGCCCGGCCTCCCGGGTGAGCGCCGACTGCCGCGCCACCCGCTGGAGCTGGGTCAGCGCGAGCATCCCCTCCTGCATCCGGCTGCCGCCGGTGGCGACCAACGGCACCACCGGCAAGCGGTGTGCACGGGCGTACGTGTACGCGGCCTCCAGCCGGTCGCCGGTGGCGCGGCCCAGCGAGCCGCCGAGGAAGCCGAACTCGAAGGCCAGGAGCACGGCCCGGGTGCCCTGGACGTGCCCGGCCCCGCAGACGACGGACTCCTCCTCGCCGGTGCGCTCGGCGGCGCGGGCGCGGGAGGCGTCGTAACCGTGCCAGCCGAGGGGGCCGTCGGGCCGCGACCGTCCGGCCGGGTGGGGGAGTTCGGTGAAGTCGTCGGTGAGCAGGGCGAGGAACTCGCGCGCGGAGGGCCGGTCAGTCATGGGACAGCGCCCGCTTCATGATCTTCCCCATGTCGTTGCGGGGGAGGGCGTCGAGGTGCCGCAGGACGCGGGGCCGCTTGTGCGGGGCCAGCCGGCCCGCGACATGGTCGGCGAGCGCGTCGAGGGTGGGCGGCGAGGCGGGGTCGGCGGGCACGATCCACGCCACGATGCGCTCGCCGAGGTCCGGGTCGGGCTCCCCGGTGACCGCCGCCTCCCGCACCCCCGGGTGTTCGAGAAGGGCGTTCTCGATCTCGCCGGCCCCGATCTTGTACCCGCCGCTCTTGATCAGGTCGGTGGCCTTGCGGCCGACGATGCGGACATAGCCGTCGGGGTCGCGCACCGCCATGTCGCCGGTGCGGAAGAAGCCGTCGTCGGTGAAGGCGGCGGCGGTGGCGTCGGGGCGGTTCAGGTACTCGGAGAACAGGTTCGGGCCGCGCACCTGGATCTCGCCGACGCTCTCCCCGTCCAGCTCCGCGATCGGCGTGCCGTCGTCCTCCACGAGCCGCAGCTCCACCCCGGGCAGCGGTACGCCCACCGTCCCGGCGCGCGGCTCGCCGTCCGCCCGCACACTGGGCCGGGGGTCCGGGGGTGTCCACCGGGACGAGCACAGCATCAGGGTCTCGGTCATGCCGTACCGCTCGATCACCCGCCGGCCGGTCGCGGCGGCGATCCGCTCGTGGTCGTGCACGGGCAGCGCGGCCGACCCGGACACCAGCAGCCGGGCCCCGGCGAGCGCCTTCGCCAGCTCCGGGTCCCCGGGCAGCGCCTCGGCGATCCGGTGGTACATCGTCGGCACCCCGAACAGCATGGTCGCGCCGTCGTTCAGTTCCCGCGCCGCGCCCTCGGCGGAGAACCTGCCCAGGTGCCGCACGGACCCGCCGCGCCGCAGCGGGCCGAGGATGCCGAGCACGAGGCCGTGCACGTGGAACAGCGGCAGCCCCTGCACCAGTACGTCGTCGGCGGTCCACCGCCACGCGTCGGCGAGCGCGTCCAGGGTCGTCGCGAGCGCACGCCGGGGGATGACGGCGCCCTTGGGCGGGCCGGTGGTGCCGGAGGTGTAGACGACGAGCGCGGGGTCGCCGTCGCCGGTGCGGCCGTCGTCGGGGACGGGTCCGGTGGCGTGCGCGTCGACGTCGACGCGCTCCAGGGCGGCCAGGGCGGGCGGGAGTTCGCTCCCCGGCGGCGCCAGGACGAGTGAGGGCTCGCTGTCGGAGAGGATGTGCGCGAGTTCCTTGTCACCGGACTTCGGGTTGAGCGGCACGGCGGGGACCCCGGCCAGCAGCGCCGCCACCACGGCGACGGCGGTCTCCATCTCCGGCGTCGCCCAGACGGCGACCCGCCCGGCGCCCCGGATCCGTCCGGCGGTGCCACCCGCGGCGGCGGCCAGTTCGGCGTACGTCAGGGAACGCCCGCCGAACCGCAGGGCGGGCCGGTCGGCCCCGGCGCCGGTCGCGGCCGGGGAGAGGGCGGGGAAGAGAGAGGACACGCGTCGTACTCCTTAGCTGTTGCTCACGATTACCGGTTGTCCGAGGTGGACCTACCCGAAGCCGGGCACGACCAGCACCAGCCACGCCAGCGCGGGTACGACCGCCACGACGATCCCTCCGTACACCATCAACTGCCGGAAGAAGCGCTCCCGGTCCGCCTCCGGCGCCGCGGCCAGCACCAGCGCGCCGTTCGTCGAGAACGGGCTGACGTCCACCACCGTCGCCGAGACCGCGAGCGCCGCCACCATGCCGACCGCACCGATATCGCCCTGCGCGAGGAACGGCACCGCCAGCGGGATCAGTGCGCCCATGATCCCCACCGAGGAGGCGAAGGCCGACACGATCGCGCCGATGTAGCAGAGCAGCACCGCGGCCAGCAGCGGGACGCCGATGCCGCCGACGCCCTCACCGGCCCAGGTGATGGTGCCCATCTCCTCCAGGACGCCGACGTACGTGAGGACACCGCAGATCAGCAGGACCGTGGACCAGGCGATCTCGCCGACCGCGCGACGGCTGTCGTCCGGCCAGGCGGTGCTCAGCACGACGGCCAGGGAGACCGCGGTCAGACCCGCGTCCAGGTCGAAGCCGAGGACGGCGACGACGAGGGCGACCAGGGCGACCAGGGTGGCGACCCGGGCCGGGGTGAGGCGCAGGCCGCCGCCGGTGCCGTCGGTGTCCTGGTCCGGGCGGACGGCCAGGGCGGTGGGGGCGGTGCCCGCGGCGCCGGTGCCGGTGCCGGTGCCGGTGCCCGTGTCGGTGGGCTCCGCGCCCTTGCCCACCGCGCCGCCGTCCTCCGGCGTCACCGAGCCCCGCGCCCACAGCTTCCGCCCGCCGAACAGCACGAACAGCACGCTCGCGATGACGAGGTTGGCGATGAGCGAGGCGAGGAAGAGGGTGACCTCGCTGCCCGGCAGGCCCTCGCGTTCGACGATGCCGTTGACGATCGAGCCGTAGATGCTGATCGGCGAGAAACCGCCGGCCTGCGCGCCGTGCACCACCATCGTGCCCATGAGCAGCGGGCTGATCGCGTACCGGGTGGCGAAGCTCAGCGCGATCGGCGCGACGATCGCCACCGCGGCCGGGCTGACCGCGCCGATCGCCGTGAGCGCGCCGGTGAGCGCGAACATCACCCACGGGATCAGCGCGACCCGCCCCCGCACGAGCCGGACGGCCGCGTGCACCAGCCAGTCGGTGGTGCCGTTGGCCCGGGCGATCGCGAAGAGGTAGGTGACGCCGACGAGGACGACGAACAGGTCACCGGGGAAGCCGGCGAAGATGCCGTCCGCGTCGAGGTCCGCGACGAGCGTGCCCACCCCGAAGGCGGCGGCGAAGGCGAGCGCGCCCATGTTGACGGAACGGGTGGTGGCGATGACGAACACCACGATGAGGACGAGGATCGAGATGAGTTCGGGGGACATGCGGGGGCTCCCGAGGGCTGACCTATTGGCTGAGTGGATGAGCCACTTGGATCGTGCGGTTGGCTGGTCAGCGTGGGCCCGCCCCGGGCCGCCGTCAAGGGGTCGCGCACGAATTGGCTCAGCCACTCGGCCACGCACCGCCCGGTGTTACGCTCCCGGCGAGAGGGGGATCCCGTGACCGACGCCCTGCGCCCCATGACCAAGCAGCGCCTGTACGAACAGGTGCTGGAGCGGCTGCGCCAGTACGTCACCGACGGCGGCCTGCGCGCCGGCGACCGGCTTCCGCCCGAACGGGACCTCGCCCAGCGTCTCGGTGTCAGCCGGGCCTCGGTGAAGCAGGCGATCGTGGTCCTGGAGGTCCAGGGCCTGGTGGAGGCACGGCACGGCGGCGGGACGTACCTGGTGCGGGACAGCCTCGACGTCGAGCCCGTCGAGGACATGGTCGAACGCCGGCGGCGGCTCCCGGACGTCCTGGAGGCCCGCGAGGCGCTGGAGACGAAGCTCGCCGAACTGGCCGCCGAGCGCCGCACGGAGGACGACCTGGCCGCGATGCGGTCCGCGCTGGCCGTGATGGCCGAGGAGATCGAGAGCGGCGGTCACGGCGTCGAGGGTGACCGCCTGTTCCACGCGGCGGTGACGGCTGCCGCGCACAGCAGCCTGCTCGCGGAGTTCATGCGCTCCATCGCCCACCAGATCGCCGAGAGCCGCACCGAGTCCCTGCGCCAGCCGGGGCGCCCCGGCCGCTCCCTGGCCCAGCACCAGGACATCCTGGACGCCGTCGCCGCTCGGCAGCCCCGGCAGGCCGCCACCGCGATGCGCCGCCACGTCCGCACGGTCGCCAAGGTCCGGCTGCTGGACTGGGACCCGGAAGAGGAACGGTAACCAATGCCCCATACATCTGTAATGCCCCGAATAGCGCTCGTCACCTGCCGTCCCGGGCCCCGCGTCAGCGAGGACCGCGATCTCCCGGTGCTCGTGCGGGCGTTGGAGGAGGCGGGGGCGCGGGCGTCCGCCGAGGTGTGGGACGACGACACCGTCGACTGGGGGGCCTTCGACCTCGCGGTGATCCGCTCCACCTGGGACTACAGCTGGCGCGCGGACGAGTTCACGGCGTGGGCCGAGAAGTGCGGCGAGGTCACGCGGCTCGCGAACCCGGCCGGTGTCGTGCGGTGGAACACCGACAAGCGCTACCTCGGCGACCTCGCGGCGGCCGGCGTGCCCACCGTCCCCACCCGCTACGTACCCCCCGGCGAGACGCCCGACCTGCCCGACGGCCACGAGTACGTCGTCAAGCCCACCTCGGGCGCCGGGGCCCGCTTCGCCGCCCGCTACACACCCGGCGAGCACGCCACCGCCGTACGGCAGGTCGAGCGGATGCACACCGAGGGCTTCACGGCGATGGTGCAGCCGTACGTGCGCAGCATCGACACCGCCGGTGAGCGGGCGCTTCAGTTCTTCGGCGGGCGCCTGCTGCACGCCAGCCGCAAGGGCGCCGTCCTCACGCCGGGGACGCCGTACGACGAGCGCAAGGTCGCGCACCCCGGCCTGGAGCCCTGGACCCCGGCCCCGGCCGAACTCGCCGTCGCCGAGAGCGCCCTGGCCGCCGTACCGGACGCCCCCGAGCTGCTGTACGCCCGCGTCGACCTGGTGGACGGGGAGGACGGACGGCCGCGGGTGATGGAGCTGGAGCTGGTCGAGCCGAACCTGTTCCTGTGGCTGCACGAGCGGTCGCTGCGACGGGTGGTGGAGGCGGTGCTCGCAGCGGCCCGTTAGCGGTCGCCGACCGCCGTCCGCTGGAGCAGTCCCCAGGTGAACTCCGCGACGACCTCGTGCCGTACGCCGTTCCCGTCCGGGGCGGTGAAGGCCAGCCCCCAGCGGGTGGGGGCCGAGCCCTGGAGCGGGCGGGCGGGTGCGAAGGCGCGGGCGGCCTCGTCGACCGTGCAGGACCAGGGGGTCAGGTCGTCCAGGGTGCGCAGCTCGGGTCCCTCGGCGCCTGGGGCGCGGACCAGCCACTCGTTCCAGACCACGCCCTTGTCGGCGACGAGCACCTCGAAGCGCAGGTCCGGCCAGAGGGGGACTCGCCACTGCCGGGCCTCGCACTCCAGGTCGCCGATCCGGCGCGGCGCCGCGGACTCGGGCTCGCCCAGGACCGAGCGGATGGGGGCACCTCCCATGCCCTTAAGGCTATGGGGGAGGGCGGCCGCCGAGCGGGAGCGCGGGGAGCGGAGCATCGCCTGCCAGCGCCTGTTCGCCTCCCGCATGTCCGCGAGCGAGGCGCCCAGTTCGCGACGGGCGTCCTCCACCGGGCCGGGGTTGTGGTCGGCCATGCGGCGCAGCAGCACCAGCTGGAAGTCGCGCGGGGTGAACGGGCCGGTGGGCTGCTTTCCGGTGGGCATGGGGACCATCGTGGCCCATGGGCGAAGGTGCCATCGCAGTGCCGCATGCCCATTGCCCCGGCAAACGCGATATGAGTAGCCTGTGTTCGCTATTCCGATCGCCTGTTGAAATCTCGAACACACTTAGGGAGGGGACGGGACATGGGACGCCTCGTACCAGCCGTGACCCGGGCTCTCGACATACTGGAGCTCTTCCTCGACGGGGACGGCACGCTCTCCGCCCCCGACATCGTGCGCCGGCTCCAGCTGCCGCGCACCACCGTGCACGAACTGGTCACCACGCTCGCCGCCCGCAAGTACATCGTCCCCGTGGCCGGGCAGCCCGGACGGTACCGCCTCGGCGTGCGTCCGTACCAGCTCGGCGCACGTTACGCCGAGCACCTCGACCTCGCCGCCGAGGGCCAGCAGGTCGCCCGGGCCGTCGCCGAGACCTGCGACGAGACCGTGCACGTGGCGATCCTGGAGGACACCGACGTCATCTACATCGCCAAGGTCGACTCCACGCACGCGGTGCGCATGGTGTCGGCGGCCGGCCGCCGGCTGCCCGCCCACTGCACCTCCGTCGGCAAGATGCTGCTGGCCTCCCTCCCCGAGCAGGAGGTCGCCGCCCGCTTCCCCGACGGCGCCGAGCTGACCGCGATGACCCCGAACAGCATCACCGGCCCGGCCGCCCTGCGCGAGGCCCTGGCCGGGATCCGCGAGCGGGGCATCGCGGTGGAGAGCCGCGAGTCCAACCCGGACGTCTCCTGCGTGGCCGCCCCGGTCCGCGACCGCACCGGCCGGGTCGTCGCCGCGCTGTCGATCTCCGTCCCCATGATCCGCTGGAGCGAGGAGCGGCTCGCCGAGCTGGAGCGGCTCGCCGTCAAGGGCGCCGCCGACCTCTCCGAGCGCCTCGGCCACCGGAGGCCGGAATGACCGAGCGCGGTACGACGGCGACCGGCACGGCGTACGAGGTGGCCGTCCACGCCGAGGCGGCGCTCGGCGAGGGGCCCACCTGGGACCCGGCGACGGGCCGCCTCCTGTGGATCGACATCCTGAACTCCCGCGTCCACACCTACGACCCGGCCACCGACCGGCGCACGGTCCGCCGCACCGACCAGCACGTGGGCGCCGTCAAGCCCCGCGCGGGCGGCGGACTCGTCCTCAATCTGCGGGACGGGATCGGACTGCTCGACCCCGACGACACCTTCCGCTGGCTGCACCGGGAGGTCGTCCCCGGCCGCCGCGCCAACGACGCCGCCGTCGCTCCCGACGGCACGCTGTGGGCCGGCACCATGCGCTACGACGAGGCACCCGGCGGCGGCTCGCTGTCCCGGGTCACCGGGGACGGCACGGTCGAGGTCCTCCTCGGCGACGTGGCGGTGAGCAACGGCACCGGCTGGAGCCCCGACGGGCGGCTGATGTACTACGTGGACTCGCCGACCCGCCGTATCGACGTCTTCGACGTCGCGGACTTTGGCACCGGGGACGGCCGGATCACGGGACGCCGTTCCCTGGCCACGATCGAGGACGGCGCCGGTTTCCCGGACGGCCTGTGTGTCGACGCCGAGGGCTGCGTGTGGGTCGCCCTGTGGGACGGCGGCGCGGTACGCCGGTACACCCCGTCCGGTGACCTGGACCGGGTGATCCCCCTCCCCGTCCCCCGGGTCACGGCCTGCGCCTTCGGCGGCCCCGGCCTGACCGACCTGTACATCACCACGGCCCGGGTGGGGCTGACGGCCCCGCATCCGCTGGCCGGCTCGGTCCTGGTGGTGCCGGGCGCGGGCCGGGGGGTGGCCCAGCCGGCGTTCGCGGGCTGAGCGCGGGGCCGCCGGAGCCGGGGCGGACGCCGGTGCGGGTCCGCCCGTCCCCTCACACCCCCGTGCGGTCCAGCCCGCGGAGCACTTCCCGCTCACCCGGGGTCAGCGGCGGCCCGGTCAGCGGGGCGAGCGGGGAGCCGGCGAGGGCGGCCAGGACCGCGCCGGGGCGGAACATACGGGTCGGGGGCGTGCGCATGCTGGTGACGTCCCAGATCGCCGAGGCCGCCGCGAAGGAGCCCGTGGCCGCCCTCGTCATGCGCCGCGTGTACGCCGTCACGACGCGGTCGGCGGCCCCCGGCCGTCCGCCGCGCACCCCCGGGTAGAGGACGTCCTGGCCGACGGCCATGGACCACGCCGGGTCCGCCGAGCGCGCCGCACCCCGCAGCACCCGCCGGGCGAGACCGGGCGCGCCGAGACCGCCGGCCCGCTCCAGCTCCCGGCCGAGGACCCGCGCGCCGAACGCGGCCACCGACATGCCGTGCCCGTACGCCGGGTTGAAGGTGGCCAGCGCGTCACCCAGGACGACGAAACCGTCGGGCCACCGGGCGGACTTCTCCAGGTACCGCCGCACATTGCTGGTCGACCGGCTCAGGTGCACGTCGGTGAGCGGCTCCGCGCCGGAGACCAGCCGCCCCACGATCGGGTCCGGCAGTTCGAGCGTGTACCGCAGGAAACCCTCCGGATCCGCCGGCGGCTCACCGCCTCGCGTACCGCCGCAGCTGACCATCCACCGGTCGTCCTCGATCGGCAGGACCATCGCGCTCCGCCCCGGCCGGGACACGTGCGGGTCGGACTGCACGATCGTCAGCGGGAACCGCTCCGCGCCCTCCGGTACCCGGTAGACGCGCGTCGCGTTGACCAGCCCGGAGTCCACGGTGCGCTCCCGGACACCGGAAAGTCCGAGCCCGTCGAGCCAGGTGACGACCCGGGTGCCGCGCCCGCTCGCGTCGACGACGAAGTCCGCGTCGAGATCCGTGTCCCCGCCGACGGCCGCGACGCGCACGCCCCGCACACGGCCGGCGGTCCCCGTCAGCCCCACCACCGCCGCCTTGCGGACCTCGACCGGGCAGTGCTCCAGCACCGCCGTCCGCACCGCCCAGTCCAGCAGCGCCCGGCTGCACGTGAGCATGACGGGCCCCTCGCGCCGCCACCGCCGCAGCCAGCCCTCGGGCGTGCGGGCCAGCATGCCCGAGCTGAGGGATATCTCGTGGGCCCCGGCGGCCAGCAGCCGTTTGCGCAGGCTCACGCCCGGCACCAGCTCCTCCATCGCGGCCAGCCCGCCGGCCATGAGCAGATGGGCGTGCCGCCCCTGCGGCAGCCCACGGCGGTGCTCCGGGCCTTCGGGCAACTCGTCACGGTCCAGCACGACCACCTCGTCCACGCCCGCGGTGGACAGCACGGACGCGGCCAGCATCCCGGCCAGGCCGGCACCGATGACGACAGCTCTACGCGACATGGGGCTCCTCGGGTTCAGCCATGGGTCCGGTCATGGAGGACGGCACCGCTCCGCCGGACGCGGCGGGCGGACGGTCGAGTGCCTGCGCCAGCTCCACCAGCCCGCTCGGGCCGGACACCTCGGTGGCGTGCAGACGGTAGGTACCGGCGGTCTCGGGCGGTTCCTCGCCGGTGACGGCCCGGCGCGCGGCGTCGGCGAGCATGGCCGCCTCCGCCGCCAGCCGGGCCTCGTGGGGGGAGTGTCCCGCGCCCAGGGCGGTGTCCCGCACCCGCACCCGGACCCGGTGGTCGAAGTACGGCGCGAGCGCGAGCAGGGCGTCGTGGATGGACACCTCACGCCACTGGAGCCGGGCCTGGGGGAGCTGCCACCAGGCGGTCGGCGGCTTGGGAGCGGTGGACACCGACTTGACCAGGGACCACAGCGGATCCAGCCGCCGGTAGTCGCCCAGCCCCCGCCAGTGGTCGACCACGGGCGGCAGCAGCCTGGGCAGCACGAACCCGGCCGAGCACAGCAGCGCGGCCAGCGACGCCATCGGCGGGGCCACGGTGGTGGACAGGAAGTCGAGGTCGTGACCCGACCAGCGCGCGACGACCGCCGTGTACTTGGTCAGCTGGAACCCCACCACGTCCAGCAGCGCCCCCAGCAGGATCAGCCGCAGGCCGGTCCGCAGCAGCCCGCCCACCTCGCGGCCCCACTTGACGCAGACGGCGCACATCACGAGCATCGCCGCGCTGTGCCCGAGCAGGTACAGCAGGATCATCTCCCGCATGAACGGGGTGCCGGCGTAGTACGTGTCGAGGTCGGTCAGCCGCTCGGTGTCCGCGTCGGCGAGCGTGAACAGCACGACGATGGCGACCACCAGGAGACCGTAGGCGGCCATGGTGCGCAGGACCATGCGCCGCACCCGCTCGCGGGAGCCGCCCCGCCAGTTGATCAGCAGCACGAGCACGGCGCAGCTGTACGCGGACAGCATCCCGTAGGTCAGCGGGGCCCCGAAGTTGGGGACGCCGGTGAGTTCGTTGACCGTGGCGAGGGTGGCCGGGGCGGCGCAGACGAAGACCAGGGCGCCGAGGACGACCGCCATGCTGGTGGACAGGGTCAGCGGGTTCCGCATGGCCGTGCGCGGGCGGCGGAACAGCAGGACGGAGGTCATCCCGAACACGACGGCCGCCAGATACACGACGAGACTCATACCGGCAGACTCCTCTCGCGCGGGGCCCGGTTCACGCGGTCCCCGCCGTGGTCCTGCCGCTCGGCACGGCGGCGGGGGCCGGCGGCAGTGGTGCCGTACCGGCCAGCACGTCGGAGATCCGGCCGAGGGCGGCCGGGCCCGGCACCCGGCCGGGGAGCGGACCGGCGCCGCCAGGAGGTGGGGCATCCCTCTCCGGTTCCGCCTCGTGCCGCACCGCGGCGATGATCACCGCCGCCCAGGCGTCGGTCTCGGCGCGTCCCGGATCACCCGTCGCCGCCAGCACACCGGCGCGGGTCCGGTCGTACAGGTCCCGGTCGAAGTACGCGTCCAGGTGGCCGAGCGCGTTGTGGATGCTGGTCTGGCGCCACATCAGCCGGGTGGCGGGGGAGGCGAACCGGGGCCGGGGCAGCCGCAGCGTCCGGCGGGTGAGCAGATCGTCCAGCGCCCGCTCCAGGGGTTCGAGCCGGGCGTACGTCCGCCGGGCCCGCCGCCACTCGGTCACCCGGGGCGTCACCAGCGGGACCAGCACCCCGACGACCATCAGCAGGGCACCGAGACCGGCGGCGGCCGGGGAGAAGGCGGTGTCGAGTGCCGACCAGTCCCGCCCGGACCAACTGGCGCCCACCGCGACCAGCTTGGCGACGCTGTAGCCGGCGCCGCACAGCGAACCGACGCCGAGCAGTGTCAGGCCCGCCCGCAGCCCGCCCCGCACCCGGCGCGCCCAGCGCAGCGACATCACCGTGGTGACGGTCACCGCGATGAGGTGCGCGACCAGGTACAGCACGATCATCTGGGCGATGAACGGGGTCGTCGCGTAGTACGTGTCCAGGTCGGTGCGGCGCTCCACGGGCGCGTCGCCGAGGGCGAAGGTCACCGCGATGCCGAGGACCACGGCGGCGTAGGCGAGCGTCCAGCGGCGCGCCGTGCGGTGCACCCGGGGCCCGCCGCGCCAGTGGACGACGAGGACCTGGGAGGCGGCGCAGTACCCGGTGATCGCCGCGTAGGTGAGCGGGGCCGCGAGGTTCGGCACACCGCTCAGCCGGTTGACGGCGCCGACCGTCGGAGGCGCCCCGAGCAGGAAGCAGAGCCCGGCCAGCCCCAGCACGGCGCAGATGGCGCGCAGATACGGATCGCGGCGGTGGCGCACCAGATCGGGGGCCTTCACCAGCAGGCCGAGCCACAGCACCCCGCAGCTGACGTAGTTGATCAGGCCGTTCACCGCGTCGTCCCGCGGTAGTTGAGCGCGGCCCCGATGCGTCCGGCGAGGTCCTGGGGATCGTCGGGGTCGCCGCCCTCCGCGGCGAACACCGAGTCGGTGGAGGCCTCCAGCCAGGTGCGCAGCCGACGGCCCATCAGCATGCCGAAGCGGTCCGCCTCCTGCTCCTCGGCCAGGGAGAAGTCGGTGCGCGCGGCGACCGGCCGGGGCTCCGCGCCGACGTCCGCCTCCGCCTGCCGGCGGCTCATGTGCCACACCTCGTGGCAGAGGATCACGATCTGGTGCCACACGGCGGCACGCTCGTCCACCACCACGTCGTCGTGGCTCTCGCGCTCCAACCACAGTCCGCTCGCGGTGTGCGGCGGGAACGCCGCACGGTGGACGACCACGTCGCGTCCCCGCCATGCGCTGACGGAGGCGACGAGCGCGTCGAACAGGACCTCGGGATCCGCCGGGACCGGCACCCGGATGGGGTCGATGAGGGCGTCAGCGAGACGACGCATCTCCTTCCTGGTACGCACCGCTGTCTCCCTGTTCCCCTGGTTGTTGCTCGGTCACCTGTGCAATATGCCAAGACGGGTGCCGTCCGGGCCAGTTCCGCGTGCGGCACGGTCACTCGGTGACCGCCACGGTGTCCTCGGGTGCCGCGGCGCGGGCGCGGATCTCCCGGATCACGTCGGGGCGGCACAGGGCGCGCGAGAGCGCCCCGATCTCGCGGAGCAGGTCCGTGGTGTCGGGGGCGCGGGTGCCGTCGCCGCCGTCCGCGCGGGGCCCGGCGTCGACCGCGTCGAGGATGACCACCGCCGAGGCGAGCGCCCTCGCCCGCGCCGGGGGGAAACCGAGGCCGAGGGCCGCGGCGTACGACCGCTCGCCCAGCCGTTCGTCGGTGCGCCGGGCCAGCGGCAGCAGGACGTCGCGGATGAAGGTCTCGCGGCGGGTCAGGCGCAGCTCGGGGCTGGCGCGCAGGACGAACGGCACCCCGGAGCCGTTTACGGTCCGCATCAGCCGGTACAGCGGACGCAGTCGGCGGTGGGCCAGGCGGATCCGCCACCGCTCGTGCAGGTACTGCCCGGCGTGCGGCAGGATGAAGCCGACCGCGATCGACACCGCGGACAGACAGGCCAGGGCCGGGGCCACGTCCAGGCTGAGCCAGTCCAGGTCGTTGCCGGTCCAGCGGGCGGTGACGGCGGTGAGTTTGGCGGCGTCGAAGGCCAGGTTCAGCGCGTAGCCGACGCCCAGGAACCTCAGTCCCCAGCGCAGCCAGGCATCGAATCCGCCAGTGCGGATCCAGTTCCAGATCAGCTTCGAGGTGATGAGCACGGCGGTGGTGTGCGCGACGAGGTACAGCAGGATCTCCTCGCGCATGAACGGCGTGTTGGCATAGTACGTGTCCAGGTCCCGGGTGCGCTCCACGGGCACGTCGGCGAGGGCGAAGAGCACCCAGAGCGCGACGATCACGCTCCCGTAGGCGAAGACGACCCAGCGCGTGGCCCGGCGCGTCGGGGCGGAGCGCTCGGACAGCCCGTCGCGCCAGGCGATGATCAGCACCAGACAGGAGCCGCAGAAAGCGGTGAGCAGCGAGTACACCCAGGGCGCCGAGATGTTGGGCACGCCGGTGACGCGGTTGACCCAGACGATGGTCGAGGGCGCGACGAAGACGAACACCGCGCAGGCGAGCAGCAGCAGGCCGCCGACCGCGCGCAGCAGCGGGTCCTTCCAGAGCCGGATGATCGTCGGCACTTTGATCGCCAGGGCGGCGGCCAGGACGGCGGCCGGAACCCACCAGAAGGACGTGTAGAACTCGCTGAGGAACGAGGCCGGACCCATGGCCGCGTCCGCGGACTCCATCGCGTCCCCCGCTCTCACTCACCGCCTACTCAAGGCGCACTCAAGGACGTTCGAGCCTACGCGGCCGCATGTGTCCGCGTCATGCGATGCCGGCGCACGGAAAGTCCCGCCCCGAGTTCTTGTCCGAACCATTGACGCGAAAGCATCGCCCACCTACGGTCCCGTTCGAAGTTACGAGCGCTATTCGATATCTCGAACAACACGGTCACAAGTAATCATTCATGAGCAGATAGGGCAGGGCATGGGACGACCTGGCCTGGATCGCAGGCACTTTCTGGCCGCGGCGGGCGGTCTGACGGTCGCGGGGAGCTTCGGCTTCGCGGCCCTGGGCACGGGCGCCGACGCGCTCGCCTCCGGAGCGGACACCCGCGTGAGCTACTGGAACCTCTTCAGCGGCGGCGACGGCTACAACATGATCGCGATGCTGGACTCCTTCCGTAAGGACAATCCGGGCATCGACGTGAAGGACTCCACCCTTCAGTGGGGCAGCCCCTTCTACACCAAGCTCGCCATGGCGGCCGCCGGCAACCGCGCGCCCGACCTCGGTGTCATGCACCTGGGCCGCGTCACCGGCTTCTCGCCCGGCCGCCTCCTGGACCCCTGGGACGTCGGCCTGCTCGCCAAGTACGGCGTGCGGGAGGCGGACTTCAACCCCGAGCTGTGGAAGCGCGCCGTCATCGACGGCAAGCTCTACGCCCTCCCTCTCGACATCCACGTGCAGCTCTGCTTCTACCGCAAGGACGTGCTGAAGAAGGCGGGCCTGCTCGGCGCCGACGGGCGGATGGTGTCCGTGACGTCGACCGAGGAGTGGTTCGACGTGCTCAAGGAGGCCAGGAAGGCCACCAAGAAGGGCCTGCAGACCATCGGCTTCTGGCACAACGACCAGAACTTCCAGTGGTGGGACTTCGTCACCTTCTACACCCAGCTCGGCGGCACCTGGTTCAACGACGACAAGACCGAGGTCACCTTCGACACCGACAAGGCCACCCAGGTCCTGGAGTTCCTGCGCCGGCACGTCGCCGACGGCTACGCCGACCCGAGCTACGGGGGTGGCGCGGGCGCCGAACAGTTCGTCAACGGCGCCCCCTTCGCCTGGGAGGGCAACTGGTCGGTACCGGTCTTCTCCGGCGCGGAACTCGACTACGGCGCGGCCCCGCTGCCGCCCGTCTTCGGCAAGCAGGCCACCCACGCCGAGTCGCACTCCTTCGTACTCCCGCACCAGGCCGGGCGCGGCGGCGCCACCAACGAGGCCGCGCACCAACTGGCCGCCTACGTCGTCAAGCACGCCCAGCAGTGGGCGGCCGGCGGACACATCCCCGCCTACACGCCGACCCTGTCCACGGCCGCCTACAAGGAGCTGAACCCGCAGAGCGAGTACGCCGGCGTGATGGACCACCAGGCCACCGAGCCCAAGGTGTGGTTCGCCGGATCCACCGGCATCCTCGCCCAGCGCGTCGGCCCGATCGTCGTCTCCTCGACGATGGGCTCGGCGAAGCCGGAAGCCGCCGCCCGCCGCATGAAGGGCGCGCTCACCGACCTGCTCGGCACGAAGAACCCCATGGACGGCAGGACCGCCGCGCAGGGAGGTGCGGCCGCATGACCACGACCAGCGCTGAAACGATCATCCGCCCGGCGCGCGCGAAGACCGCCGCCGGCAGCGCCACCGTCCGCCGCAGGCAGGGCTTCCAGCACGGCGGCTGGTTCGTCGCCCCGTTCCTCGCCCTGTTCGCGCTCTTCGTCGTCTGGCCCCTGCTGCGCGGCCTCTACCTCAGCTTCACGGACGCCAACATCTCCGGCGACAGCGCGAGCTTCATCGGCCTGGACAACTACAGCGAGGCGCTCCAGGACCCCCTGATGTGGGACGCGCTCGGCCACAGCGCGTACTTCACGCTGCTCGTCGTGCCCTGTATCACCGTCCTCGCCTTCGTCCTCGCGATGCTCGCCCACCACATCGAGCGCGGCAAGTGGCTGTGGCGGCTCTGCTTCTTCATGCCGTTCCTGCTGCCGTCCACCGTCGCCGCCAACCTGTGGCAGTGGCTGTTCAACCCCGGCACCGGCATGATCAACCACGTCTTCGGCATCGAGACGCCGTGGCTGACCGACAAGTCGTACGCGCTGCTCGCGGTCGTCATCACGACCCTGTGGTGGACGGTCGGCTTCAGCTTCCTGCTCTACCTCGCCGCACTCCAGGGCATCCCCCTGCACCTCTACGAGGCAGCCAAGCTGGACGGCGCCAACGCCTGGCACCGGATGCTCCACATCACGCTGCCGATGCTGCGCAACATCACCGGCCTCGTCGTCGCCCTGCAGATCCTCGCCTCGCTCCAGGTCTTCGACCAGGCCGTCGTGATGCAGGACTTCGGGCCGGGCCCCGAGGAATCGACCCGCACCTTCGTGCAGTACACCCTCGAACAGGGCTTCACCAGCTACCGCGTGGGCTACGCCTCCGCGATCTCCATCATCTTCTTCGTGCTCATCGCGGCCGTCGCCCTCGCCCGGATGTGGCTGCTGCGCAACCGTGAGGAGGGCGGCCGATGACCACCGCCACGGCGCCGACGCGCACCAAACCCCGCAGGGCCTGGTCGACCGGCCAGATCGTGCTCACCCTCCTCGGCACGGCCGTCTCCGTGCTGTTCCTGGCGCCCCTGGCCTGGGCCCTGTTCACCTCGCTCAAGTCGGAGACCGAGGCCGTCGAGGTGCCGACGCACTGGCTGCCCGAGGACTGGACGGGCCAGGCGTGGACGGCCCTCTTCGAGACCGGCAACATCACCAACTGGTTCGTCAACTCCCTGGTCGTGTCGGTCTGCGTGACGACGGTCGTGCTGCTGGTCGGCGCACTGGCCGGCTACGGCTTCGCCCGCACCGAGTTCCGGGGCAAGGGCCTCCTGATGGGCGTGGTCATGGCGGGCCTCATGGTCTCCCCGGCCGTGCTCGGCGTCCCCCTGTTCACCACGGTCCAGCAGATGGGGATGGTCGACACGTACTGGGGCATGATCCTGCCGCAGTGCGCGCCCGCCGCGATGGTCTACATCCTCTACAAGTTCTTCCAGGGCATCCCGCGCGAACTGGAGGAGGCCGCCTTCATCGACGGCGCGGGCCGCTGGCGCGTCTTCTTCACGATCATCGTGCCGCTCTCCCGCCCCTCGCTCGCGGCGGTCGGCATCTTCACCTTCATCAGCTCGTGGAACAACTTCCTGTGGCCCTACATGGTGACCAACAACCCCGACCTGATGACCATGCCGAACGGCATCGCGACCGTCATGAACTCCTACGGCATCCAGTGGGCCCAGCTCATGGCCGGCGGCCTCATGGCCGGCCTGCCGCTGATCATCGTGTTCGTCTTCTTCCAGCGACAGATCGTGGCGGGCGTCGCCCACACGGGATTGGCGGGACAGTGACCGCGCGCAGAACCCTCGCCGCCGTGGCGACGGCCGCCCTGATCGTCATGCTGCCCCACACGGCGCAGGCATCGCAGAGTTACCCCGACCCGCGCCCCATCACCGGCCAGCAGATCATCCACGACCCCACCGTCACGCGCCTGAAGGGCGGCGGCTACGTCGCCTACTCCACCGGCGGTGTCATCGGCGCCCGCCTCTCCGAGGACGGCAGGCACTGGGACGACGCGGGCAACGCCTTCGCCCAGCCCCCGGGCTGGTGGTACGAGTACAACGACACCGGCGACCCGTGGGCCCCCGACCTCTCCTACCGCGCCGGCCGCTACTGGCTCTACTACGCCGTCTCCTCCTGGGGCACCAACCACTCCGCGATCGGCGTCGCCACCTCCCGCACGGGCCTGCCCGGCACCTGGACCGACCACGGCAAGGTCTTCTCCTCCGAGACGACCGACACCTGGAACGCCATCGACCCGGCGGTCATCCAGGCCGACGGCCGCCTGTGGATGTCCTTCGGGTCGTACTGGAGCGGCATCCGCATGGTCGAGCTGGACCGGCGCACCGGCAAGGCCGCCCGGGACGCGGAGGTCCACCACCTCGCCACCCGCCCGGACGAGCCGTACGCCGTCGAAGGCCCGGAGATCGTCAAGCACGGCCGCCACTACTACCTGTTCGCGTCGTACGACGCGTGCTGCTCGGGCGTGAACAGCACGTACAAGATCAAGGTCGGCAGGGCCACGGACATCAAGGGTCCCTACGTCGACAGCACCGGCACCCCCATGCTCCAGGGTGGCGGCGACCTCCTCCTGGAAGGCCACGGGCGCCACATCGGCACGGGCGGCCAGTCCGTCTACCGCGACCGGGGCCGGGACTGGCTGGCGTACCACTACTACGACGCCGAGGACGAAGGCACGCCCAAGCTCGGGCTGAACGCCTTGACCTGGACCAAGGACGGCTGGCCGAAGGTCTCCTAGGGCACGGCCGGCCACAACGAACCCGCGGACACACGCGAACCTCTGGAAAGGCAGACATGCGAACCGCCCGCTTCACCCTCGACCCCGCCTTCACCGTCGGTGAGGTCAACCCGCGCCTCTTCGGCTCCTTCGTGGAACACCTCGGCCGCTGCGTGTACACCGGCATCTTCGAGCCCGGCCACCCCACCGCCGACGACGCCGGACTGCGCCAGGACGTGCTGGACCTGGTCCGGGAACTCGGCGTCACCGCCATCCGCTACCCCGGCGGCAACTTCGTCTCCGGCTACAAGTGGGAGGACTCGGTCGGCCCGGTGGAGGACCGCCCCCGCCGCCTCGACCTGGCCTGGCGCTCCACGGAGACCAACCGCTTCGGCCTCTCCGAGTACATCGCCTTCCTCAAGAAGATCGGTCCCGAGGCCGAGCCGATGATGGCGGTCAACCTCGGCACCCGCGGCGTCGCCGAGGCCCTCGAACTCCAGGAGTACGCCAACCACCCCTCCGGCACGGCGCTCTCGGACCTGCGCGCGGAGCACGGCGACAAGGATCCCTTCGGCATCCGGCTCTGGTGCCTCGGCAACGAGATGGACGGCCCCTGGCAGACCGGCCACAAGACCGCCGAGGAGTACGGCCGCGTCGCCGCCGAGACCGCCCGCGCCATGCGCCAGATCGACCCGGACCTCGAACTCGTCGCCTGCGGCTCCTCCGGCCAGTCCATGGAGACCTTCGCCGAGTGGGAGGCGACGGTCCTCAAGGAGACGTACGACCTGGTCGACCACATCTCCCTGCACGCCTACTACGAGCCGTTCGACGGCGACGTCGACTCCTTCCTCGCCTCCGCCGTGGACATGGAGTCGTTCATCGAGAACGTCGTCGCCACCTGCGACCACATCGGCGCCCGCCTCAAGTCCAAGAAGAGGATCAACCTCTCCTTCGACGAGTGGAACGTCTGGTACATGGCCAAGACCCAGGCCGAGGTCAGCGCCCTGGACTGGCCCGAGGCGCCCCGCCTGCTGGAGGACAACTACAGCGTCACCGACGCCGTCGTCTTCGGCTCGCTCCTCATCGCCCTGCTGCGGCACGCCGACCGTGTCACCGTCGCCTGCCTCGCCCAGCTCGTCAACGTCATCGCCCCGATCATGACCGAGCCGGGCGGCCCGGCCTGGCGCCAGACGACGTTCTTCCCGTTCGCGCAGGCCTCGAAGTACGGCCGCGGCGAGGTCCTCGACGTCCGGGTGGACTCACCGACGTACGGGACGAAGAAGTACGGCGAGGCCGACCTGCTGCACGCCACCGCCGTGCGCGCGGACGACGGCTCGGTCACCGTCTTCGCCGTCAACCGGTCCCGCACCGAGTCCCTGCCGCTCGACGTCGCCCTGAGCGGCCTGGACCTGACCGAGGTCGTCGAGCACAGCGCCCTCGCGGACGCCGACCCGGACGCCCGCAACACGCTCGCCGAGCCCGAGCGGGTCGTCCCGCACCCGGCCGAGGGCACGACCGTGGCGGACGGCAGGCTGACCGCCTCCCTGGAGCCGCTCTCCTGGAACGTGATCCGGCTGCGCTGAGGCGGGGCCGGGGTCAGCCGCGGCGCCGGCCGGGGGAGGCGACGGGTTTCACCGGCACCCCTCCGGCCGCGCTGCCCAGCAGTTCCAGCCTCGCCGCCCCCGGCCCCGACACCGCCTCGCCGTCGGTCAGGACGGCGAGGGCCAGGGTGTTGGCGGCGGCGCGGGTGCGCAGGATGCCGTTCGGCAGGACGAAGGTGTGCGGGGCGCCCGTGGGGTCGTTGCCGACGTACTCGCCCATGTTCCAGCCGTTCAGGAAGACCTGGACGCGGCAGTCGCGGTCCGGGTCGCCGTCGAGGACGAGCCCGATCGAGGCGTCGACGTCCGGCGGGACGTCCAGCCGGAAGGTGGTCCGGTACCAGGTCACGCCCTGGCGCCGGTCCTCGCGGGGGAAGGACGCCGAGGGCACGGACTCCCAGCCGCCGTCGTCGTACCCGGGCAGATGCCAGCCCCACCGCTCCCCGTACAGCCCGCCGGTGTTGAGCGGCCCGCGCACGGGGTCGGGCGCGGCCGCGCCCTGGATCCGCCACTCCACCTCCGGCGTCGCCCCTTCGAAGGCGACCGAGGTCAGTCCGCGGGCCGCCTTGTAGGCGTCCTGGCCGTGCTGGGTGCGCCGGACCAGGACGGACAGGACGGGGGAACCGCCGGCGTCGGGCTCCTGCCGCCGTCTCTCCCGTAGCGCCTCCCGCAGCTCCTTTGGCAGGCGGAACCCGGCCGTGGCGGTCCACGTGCCCTCGCCGCCGTCGTCCTCCCGGCCCATGCGGTGGGTGCCCAGCGGCACCCCGTCCAGCCAGGCCATCAGCATCCCGCGCGCGCCCGTGCTGTAGGCGAGGGACACCGACTCCAGGTCCGCGGCGCCGGTGAGCCGGCCCCGGTACCAGACGTCGCCGTAGTGGAAGCCGTAGTCGTCGGCGAAGAGCACGGGCTGCCCTTCGGGCACGGGGGTCGTGCTGTGCGACGTCCGCCGGTCGGCGACCGTCCACCCCGAGTCGTCGTAACCGGGCCCGGACTCCGGGTTCTCGGTGCGGCGCCGCCAGCCGTCGAGCGCGGGCAGCACCAGCTCGGGCGCACCGGGCAGCGGCCAGACGGCCATCAGGCTCTGGGCGCGGCCGACGGACGCCTCCACCGCCTCGCCGTTCCAGGTGACGTGGGTGATGCCGCGCGGCGCCCACACCTCGAGGCCGCTCTCCTCGACGGTGTCGCCGGTCAGCCGGATCGTGGCGCCGTCCAGGGCGACGTCGCGCAGCAGCGCCGGGCCGTGCACGAGGACCCGGCCCGACGGGGTCTCGTACGGCCACAGTCGCAGCGAGGCGGCGTCGTCGGCGACGAGCAGGATCAAGGTGCGGTCGGACTCGCCACTGCGCACCCGCAGCCGGGTCACCCGGTCCTCCCCGAGGGGCACCGTGATGTGCAGTCTCCCGTGGTCGTACGCCCAGGCGGCCTCCTCGTCCAGCCGGGTCGGCCACGGTTCGTCCGGGCAGTCCAGCACCAGGTGCGCCGACTCCCCCGCCCGGCCCACGAAGGCGGCGATGTCCAGCCTGCCGACGCTCAGGGACATCATCGGCTGCACGGTGGCGTAGGCCAGTTTCCGGCCCGCTCCCAGGTGGAGTCCGGTGGCGAACAGCTTGGCGTCCCGGGCGGGGACGGTGACCTCCACGTCGGTCCCGCCCATCGGCAGCGTCGACGTGACGTCGGTGGCGGAGTCGTTGCGCGCGACGTACGCGTGGGTGCCGGTGTCCGGGTTGGCCAGGTGCCGCACCCGGATGCGGGCGTCCGCGGCCCTGACCTCGGGCGCCTCGTCCAGCCGGGTGAAGTCGGGGACGTGGCGCAGCAGCTGCCCGAGCTGGTGGAGCGGGGCGAGTTTGTCCGTCGGCCGGCGGGCCTCGTCGATCGCCGCGGTGGGGTCGTACGTGGGCGTGGGCGCGGACGGCGCGGGCAGCCAGCCCCACGAGGTGCCGCCGAACGCCGTGTGGACGTTGTGCAGCGTGACGCCGTGCGCGAGGTGGTCGAGATGGACCCGCCGCGCCTCGGCGGCGTCCCGGGCCCGCTCCACCTCGCCCCAGGCGACCGGGGTGTCGGCGTGCAGGAGGGGTACGTCGATGCCGTCGGCGCGGAGCCTGTCGTGCAGGTGGGTCAGGTGGGCGCGCCGCGGGGCGTCGACGCGGTAGAGCAGGACGGTGCCGGTGCCGCGGGTGTACTGGTGCCGGGCGGCGACGGCGTGGACGCGGCTCAGCCACTCGTCGGCGTGGCGCAGGTACGCGGGGTCGGCGGTCCGGGCCCGGCCCTCGGTGGCCGTCAGCCAGCCGGGCAGGCCGCCCGCGTCCACGTCCGCGCCGATGTGGGGGCCGGGCTGGAGGACGACGTACATACGGGTCTCGGCGGCCGTGCGCAGGAACAGGTCCAGGTCGCGGACGCCGGTGAAGTCGTACTCGCCGGGGGCGGGGGAGTGCTGGTTCCAGGCGAGGCGGACGCTGACCGCGTTGTAGCCGTAGGCGCGCATCTTCTGCAGCACGTCCCGCCACAGGGACGGGCTCGGCAGCCGGAAGGGGTGCATCTCGCCGGACCACAGCGCCAGGCGTCTGCCGTCGATCAGCAGGGAGTACCGGTCCAGGGCGACCCGGTGGCGCACCCCGTCGGCGCCGGGCGGCCCGGGCGGCGGCCCGGTGGGCACGGGGCCGCGAGCGCCGGAGCGGGGCAGCGCCTGGCTGCTCACGCTGCCGCCGAGCGCGAGGCCGAGGACGGTGGTGCCCGCGAGGGCGCTGAACGCTCGTCTGCTGAGCCTGCTGAGCTCCAAGGGAGCCTCTCCTGTTGCTGTACTTCTGGTGCCGCGCTGCCGGGCCATTCTCCACACCCACCCGGCGATGCGTTAAATGGCCGGAGTTCGATCTGTTCGCGTCGCGCGGGCGTGCATACGATGCGACCGCCTCGTGAATGTCATGTGCACAACAGATGTGTCAGGCATTCAACTACATCCACCCCCCACTGACCGGGATGGGAGACCCATGGCCACCGGCCTGCTCCTGAGCGGCACGATCGCCGCGCTCCTCACCTCCGCGCTGCCCGCGCAGCACCAGCCCTCCGGCGGGTTCGAGGACCCGCCGCCGGACAAGATCATCATCGACGTCGCCACGGTCAACGGCTCCGGCTGTCCGCAGGGCACGGCGGCGGTCGCCGTCTCCGAGGACAACACCGCCTTCACCGTCACCTACAGCGACTACCTCGCCCAGGCGGGCGGCGACTCCGCGCCCACCGCCTTCCGCAAGAACTGCCAGCTCAACCTGCTCGTCCACGTCCCGCAGGGCTTCACCTACGCCGTGGCCAGTGCGGACTACCGCGGCTTCGCCGCCCTCCAGCCGGGCGCGCAGGGCACCCAGCGGGCCTCGTACTACTTCCAGGGCTCCCCGGACACGCAGTACCGCACCCACCCGTTCAGCGGCCCGCTCAACGACAACTGGCAGGCCACCGACACCACCGACTGGGCCCAGCTGGTCTGGGCGCCCTGCGGAGTGCAGCGCAACTTCAACATCAACACGGAGCTGCGGGTGAGCGCGGGGACGTCCGACCCCGAAAAGGTGAGCTTCATGACGATGGACTCCACCGACGGGGACATCAGCACGGTCTACCACCTGGCGTGGAAGGAGTGCCCCGAGTCCTGACCGGGGACCGGCGGAGGGCGTGACCGTGGTCGCCGGTGCCGGGCGATCCCGGCCACGCCCGTCCGCGGGTGAGGCCGGCGGCGCGGACTTGTTCGACGTGGTCCACGGCCTCCCCCCGGTTGACGACGCGCGTGCGCGGTAGAGTCCGCACGTGCGTTGATCCTCCGGGCGGCGGCCGAGCGCCGCCGCAGACGGTACGGGCGACCCCGCCGGCACGGGGCCGCCCGGTCGGCATACCCGTCGCCCGTCCTCACGGAGATCACGCGATGACCGCTCAGCAGCCCCTGACCTACGACGCCTTCGTCGAACTCGCCTCCGCCGACCCGGCCGTCGTCGGACTCGTCCTCAAGGGCTCCCGGGCCCACGAGGGCATGACCACCGAGCACTCGGACCACGACCTGTACGTCGTCCTCGCCGACGGCGCGACCACGGCCCTCACCGGTTTCGCGGGGCACCGCACCCCGGAACTCGACCTCGTCGTCCTCTCCCTCGACGAGTTCCGCGCCGCCGGAATGCCCGGCTTCGAGCGGTACGCTCTCGCCCGCGCCCGGATCGTGCTGGACCGGCTGGACGGAGGCATCGCCCGGACGCTGGCCGCCAAGGCGCGGCTCGACCCCGACGAGGCCTTCCGGGACGCGGGCGGATGGCTCGACGCCTACGCCAACTCCCTCTACCGCTCGGTCAAGAACGACCGCGACGGACACACGACCGCGGCCCGGCTCGACGCCGCCGACGGCGTCCGCTTCCTGCTGGAACTGCTCTTCGCGCTGGACCGCCGCCCCCGCCCCTACAACAAGTACCTGGCATGGGAACTCGCCCGGTTCCCGCTGCCGGGCTGGGACACGGGCCCGCTGCTCGACGCCGTGGACCGCGTCTCGGCGACGGGCGACGTGTCCGCACAGCGCCGTCTGTTCACGCGGGTCGAGGCGGTGGCCCGCGCGGCAGGGCACGGGGCGGTGCTGGACGCGTGGGGCGCGGACCTGGACCTGATGAGGGTCACGGCCCGGACGGCCGGCACAGCAGCGGCTTGTCCAGTTCCGAGCAGGGGCGGTGGCCCTGGGAGCGGATGATGTCCTTGCCGACCTCGTTGGCGAGGTAGCGCAGGAAGCCCGCGGCGATCGAGTCCGCCGGGGGTTCGCCGTAGGTGTAGGCGATCTCCGTCTGCCAGTACGGGTAGGCGCCCTCGTCGGCGCCCTCCAGGGTCGCCGGGTAGCCGTCGATGCGGACCAGGAGCACGTCGTCGCGGGCGGTGGCGGCGCCGACCTCGCTGTGGCCGAGGGCACCGGGGACCGAGGCCACGGTGTCCAGCAGGCCGGGGGTGCCGCCGACCTCGCAGCGGCCCGGCGCCTTCGTGTCCAGGCTCCTGCAGTCGTTGGCGGTGGTCGCGAGCAGGGGCCTGCCGTCCAGGACCTGCTCCTGGAGCGTGGTGCGGGTGCCGGAGCCGGGGTTGCGGCTGACGAGCTGGACGGGCAGGTCGTTGCCCCGCACCTGCTTCCAGTTGGTGATCTTCCCGGCGTAGATCTCCCGGACCTGCTTCAGCGACAGGTCCCGGACGCCGGTGTCCTTGTTGACCACCAGGGTGAACAAGGACAGGGCGACCGGTCTGGGCAGCAGTTGCGGGCGGCCGTCGGACTTGGGGCCGTCGCTGAACGCCAGCCGGTTTCCCAGCCCTCGGCCTTCCTCCGACCCGGCCTTCTCGCCTGCCGCGGCGAGTGCGTCCAGACCCGGGACGCTGCCCTTGAAGGAGTTGTCGGTGAGCGGGATGCGGGCGTCCGTACAGGTCTTCGTGTACTGCTCGGCGGCGCGCTCCAGGACCGGCTGGAACGCCGTCGACCCCGACAGGTGCAGCGTCCCACCCGCGCAGTCCAGCGGCGCGGCCACGGCGTCCTCGCCCCGGGCGAACGTGGACACGGACTGGGCGGCGCTCACCAGGACGAGCAGGGCGAGCAGCCAGCGGACCGGGCGGGAGGCGAAGGGGTAGTACTCGGTCCTCTTGATGGTCCCGCCGCGCACCCCGCCGACGACGCCCGCGGTGACCTCCGGGTCGGGGAAGTCGGTCTCGGTGAAGTCCGGTACGCGGTCCAGGACCGCCAGTACCTTGTAGTGCGCCCGCCGGTTGAGCTTCACCTTGGGCAGCCTGATGACACCGTTCGTGGCCCCGAGGCCCGGCGTTCCCGGTGTGAAGAAGTCACGCAGCACGGTGTGGCTGCACTCCGTCACGACCATGCCGACCACGTGGCGGCCCGGGAACGCCACGCGTATGCCCACCGAGTCGTTGGCGGGAGCCACGTAGTCGTCCTCGACTATCGGGGTCCAGCCGACGTTCTCTATGCGCAGCAGGACGACCGAGGGGTCGTGCAGGTCGGCGCCGTCCCACTGCATGCGCTGGAGCACCCCGGCCTCCGGTCCGGACGACGTGGCCGAGTCCCGGGCGCTGGTGTCCATCTGCACCCGGTAGCCGAGCCGTTTGCGGCCCGCGAGGAAGAACTCCCACAGGGCGGCGGTCACGGGCACGGCGAGGCCGAGCACGGCGATCACGAACTCCCACGGAACACCGTTCATTGACCGAGACTCCCGAGTCGGGGCGGAGGGACCTGGATGGGGAGGCCATGTTGTCCGGGGAGGAGGGCGGTCGACCGGGCCTGTGCTGACCAGCCGTCAGCAATTCATCCGTGTGTCACCTGTGAAACGTGGTGTTCTCCGGACGTTGGTTGCCATTGCCGCGCGAACCATTGACGCGCGAGGGGTTCGATTCTACGTTCCGTGCGAAGTGGCGATCGATGTTCGACATACAGAACAGGAGCGGTCCCCCATGAGCCGCAAGAAGCGAACCGCACTCCTCGCTCTCCCCACCGCCGCGCTGCTCGCCCTGATCCCCACCACGGCGTCGGCGTATCCCAACCCCGGCCGGGTCACCGGCTCCGTCGTCACGCACGACCCGACGATGATCCGCACCTCGTCCGGGCAGTACCAGCTCTACGCCACCGGCGGCGGCATCAGCAGCAAGACGTCCGCCGACCGCACGGCCTTCTCCGCGGGCGCCGACGCCTTCGGTTCCCGGCCCGCCTGGTGGTCGCGCTACTCCTCCGTCCCGGAGGCGTGGGCGCCCGACATCTCGTACCACGGCGGGAGATACCTGATGTACTACTCCGTCTCGAAGTTCGGCTCCAACACCTCCGCCATCGGCCTCGCCGGCTCCGCCACGGGGCAGCCGGGCAGCTGGAGCGACTACGGCATCGTCTACACCTCCAGCTCCTCCAGCGACTACAACGCCATCGACCCCAACCTCTTCGTCGACGACGACGGAAAGTGGTGGCTCTCCTTCGGCAGCTGGTGGACCGGCATCAAGATGATCCGGATCGACCCGGCCACCGGCAAGCAGCACGCCTCCGACACCGCCCGCCGTTCCCTCGCCTCCCGCCCGACCGGCACGAAGGCCGTCGAGGCCCCGTACATCGTCAAGCGGAACGGGTACTACTACCTCTTCGCCTCGTACGACACCTGCTGCGCCGGCACCAGTTCCACGTACAAGGTCAAGGTCGGCCGGGCGACCAGCGTCACCGGGCCCTACCGCGACAAGAACGGCGTCTCCATGATGAACAACGGCGGGACGCCCGTGCTCGAGTCGCACGGCAGGGTCATCGGCCCCGGCGGCCAGTCGATCATGAACGACGTCGACGGCGACCTGATCGTCTACCACTACTACGACGGCAACGACAACGGCACCCCCAAGCTCGGCATCAACCTCCTGAACTGGAGCAGCGGATGGCCCGTCGCCTACTGACCCTGCTGGCCGCCCTGCTGCTCGCCCTCTCGCTCGGACAGCCCTCCGCGAGCGCGGCCACCTTCGCCAACCCGGTCAAGGCGCAGAAGGGCGCCGACCCCTGGATCACCCACCACGACGGCAACTACTACATGGTGACGACGAGCTGGACCGACGTCATCACCGTCCGCAGGTCGCCCACCCTCGGCGGGCTCGCCACCGCTCCCGGCGTGCAGGTCTGGAAGGGCGACGCGGCCTCCCGGTGCTGCAACATCTGGGCGCCCGAACTGCACTACCTGAACGGCCGCTGGTACCTGTACTACGTCGCCGGGCAGAACGTCTCCGACTACAACCCGACCCAGCGCAGCCACGTCCTGGAGAGCGCCGGGTCCGACCCCATGGGCCCGTACACCTACCGGGGGCAGCTCAACTCCGCCTGGATGCTCGACCCCACGGTGGCGACGATCAACGGTCGGCTGTACCTCTTCGGCAGCACGCACAGCGGGACCCAGAACATCGTCGCCGCGCGGATGTCGAACCCGTACACGGTCTCCTCCTCCTTCACCACCGTCTCCACGCCGACGCACGACTGGGAACGCTCGGGTGCCCCGGTCAACGAGGGGCCGGAGATCCTCCAGCGGGGCGGCCGGACCTTCCTCGTCTACTCCGCCAGCGGCTGCTGGACCCCCGACTACAAGCTCGGGCAGCTGGAACTGACCGGGTCCGATCCGGTGTCCGCGTCCTCCTGGACGAAGAAGCCGACGCCGCTGTTCCAGCGCAGTGACGGCAACGGCGTCTACGGGCCGGGGCACAACGGCTTCTTCACCTCGCCCGACGGCTCCGAGAGCTGGATCGTCTACCACGCCAACGACGCCGCCTCGGAGGGCTGCGACAACGGGCGTACGGCGCGGGCGCAGAAGTTCGGCTGGAACTCCGACGGCACCCCGGACCTCGGCACACCCGTCCGGCTCGGGGCGAGCATGCCCGGACCCTCGGGCGAGCCGGCGTCCGTCTCGACCACGTACACGGTCACCAACCGCAACAGCGGCAAGTGCCTGGACGTCGCCGGGGGTTCGTCGGCGGACGGGGCGGACGTGGTGCAGTACTCCTGCAACGGCGGCGCCAACCAGCGCTGGCGCCTGGAGGACCGCGGGGACGACACCCACCGGCTGGTCAACGTGGCCACCGGGAAGGTGCTGGACACCGCCGACTGCTCGGCCGCCGACGGGGCAGACCTGCGGCAGTGGTCCTGGCTGGACAACACCTGCCAGCGGTTCCGGTTCCTCGCCACCGACGGCGGCCACGTCCGCATCGTCAACGAGGCCACCGGCAAGGTCGCCGACGTCGCGAACTGCTCGTCGGCGGACTCCGCCGACGTACGGCAGTGGACGTGGCTGAACAACGCCTGTCAGCAGTGGCGGCTGAACCCGGCGTGAAGCACTGTCCGCGCCCTCACCCCGTACGGCCCATGCCGGCCGGGTTCGGCAGGCTCTGCGGTCCCGGCCAGCCCGTCGCCGGGACCGACTCCAGGCCGTTGGTGCCCCTGACCTGGGCGGCCGTGAGACCGCCGTGGGCCGGGACGCCGGGCGGGGTGGGGCCGGTCGGGAGGGGACCGGCCGGGGCCGGGTAGGGGGCCGGTGCCGGGTGGGGGGCCGGCACCGGCCCGGGGTACGGCGCCGGCTGGGGGACCGGCGCCGGTCGCGGGGCCTGCCGCGGTGCCGTCGGCTCCGGCATCGAGCCGATGGCGGCCGCCGCCGGGGCGGCGGGCACCGCGGCGGGGAGCGGCATGCCGGTGCCGACGGCCGGAGCGGCGGCGATTCCCCGCAGGCCGGCCCCGTTGGTCTCGCTCATCAGGCGGTCCACCGCCGCCGTGCCCGAGCTGTAGCCGGCCCCTGTGGCGGGCTCGGGCACGGCGGCTCCCCTCCTGGACCCGTAGAGCACCTGTTCCAGGCCGGACACCAGGCGACGCACGTCGGCCTGGGGGCGCACCACGAGACGCAGGAAGCGGCTGGACGAACCGATCTTGTTGCCGCATTCACGGACCAGGACCCGGTGCTCGGTGAGCATCCGGTCCCGGACGACGGTGCCCTCGGCGCCCAGGGGGAGGCGTACGAAGAGGAAGTTGCCCTGGGAGGGATAGACGGTCAGGCCGGGCAGCGCGGACAACTGGCCGGCCATCTCCAGGCGGTCGCGGCGGACCTGGTGGAGGCTCCGCGCGTACTCGGGCCCGTGGTCGCGCAGCATGAACACCACGTGCTCCGCCAAGGAGTTGAGGTTCCACTTGGGGAGCATGGCGCGCACCCGGCCCGCGAGCGCCGGGTTCGCGACCAGGTAGCCGAAGCGGACGCCGTGCAGGCCGAAGTTCTTGCCGAGGCTGCGCAGGACGACGACGTTGGGGCGCATCATCGCCTCCTGGACCACGCTGGGCTCGGCCTCCGCGTCGGCGAACTCCAGGAAGGACTCGTCGACGACGACCAGGTCCCGTTCGGCCATCGCGTCCATGAACCGCACGAGGGCCTGCTTGTGCAGGTAGCCGCCGTCGGGGTTGTTGGGGTTGCAGACGACGGCGGCCCTGGTGCCGCGGGCCCGGATGAACTCGGCGTACCGCGCGAGGTCGAGGGCGAAGCCGCCGGACTCCTGGAGCGGGAACATGTCGACCCGCTTGCCGGTCTCCATGGGCTGGTCGGTCCAGCGGCCGAAGGTGGGGACGGGGACGGCGAGGGACTCCCGGACCAGCAGATGGTCGATCCAGGTGATCAGCTCCGTCGAGCCGTTGCCCATCGCCACGCACTGCGGCGGCAGTTGGAGCAGGCCGCACAGTTCGGCGGTGATGGTGTCGGCGCTGCTCGGGTAGTACGTGATGATGTCGCGCAGCCGGCCGGCCAGCTCGTCGAACATCGCCGGGGTGGGGAAGTACGGGTTGCAGGGGATGCAGAAGTCCACCGGGCCGGCGCCCGCCGCCTCGCCGCTCTCCCGCGTCAGCGCCGCCATCGACGGGCTGTGCGCCGCGGTGCCGCGGAACAACGAGGTGACGTTGCCGGACAAGAGAACCTCCGTCTGTGTGCGGCCCGCGCGGGGGAGCGCGGGCCGCACATACATACGGAGGGGACTGCGGGGATGTTCAACGCATGTGAAGGAAGTGTGCTCTCACGCGTCGAACGAGTGCACCGTCGTCGTCCGGTACGTCTGCCCCGGCCGCAGCACGGTCGAGGGGAACGACGGCTGGTTCGGCGAGTCCGGGAAGTGCTGCGTCTCCAGGCACAGGGCGTCGCCCTGCCGGTAGAGGGAGCCGCCGGTGCCGGTGAGGGTGCCGTCGAGGAAGTTGCCCGAGTAGAACTGCAGACCGGGCTGGTCGGTGGCGATGCGCAGGGCGCGGCCGGAGGAGCGGTCGCGCAGGGTGGCGATGTGCTCGGGGCGGTCGGTGATGCCCTTGTCGAGGACCCAGTTGTGGTCGAAGCCCTTGGCGGTGATCAGCTGCGGGTGGGCGTCCCGGATGTCCCGGCCGATCGGCTTGGCCCGGCGGAAGTCGAAGGGAGTACCGGACACCCTCGCAAGCTCGCCCGTCGGGATGAGACCCGCGTCGGTGGGCGTGTAGCGGGACGCGGCGATCGACAGCTCGTGGTCCTCGATCGTGCCGCTGCCCTCGCCGGCCAGGTTCCAGTAGACGTGGCTGGTGAGGTTGACGACGGTGGCCCTGTCGGTGGTCGCCTCGTAGTCGATGCGCCACTCGCCGCGCCGGGTGAGCGTGTACGTCACCTTCGCCTTGAGCGTGCCCGGGTAGCCCATCTCGCCGTCGACGCCGGTGTAGTGCAGGACCAGGCCGACGTCGGCGCCCTCGGTGAACGGCTCGACGTCCCACACCCGCTTGTCGAAGCCCTGAGCGCCGCCGTGCAGGGAGTTCTCGCCGTCGTTGACGGAGAGCTGGTACGCCTTGCCGTCCAGCGTGAAGCGGCCCTTGTCGATGCGGTTGCCGTAGCGGCCGATCAGGGCACCGAAGTAGGGGCTGGAGGCCACGTAGTCGTCGAGGTTGTCGAAGCCCAGCGAGACGTTCTCGTAGCGGCCCCGGCGGTCGGGTATCTCCAGGGACTGGACGACGCCGCCGTACGACAGCACCTTCATCCGCGTGCCGCCGTTCTCCAGGGACCAGCGGTACACCTTCGTGCCGTCGGCGAGCTTACCGAAGAGCTCCTTCACCGGCTTCCTGCCTCCCGTGGCGTGTGCGGTGCCGCCGGCCGTGGCGGCGGTGAGACCGGCGGCGGCTGCGCCGGCGATGACCGTGCGCCTGTTCAGTTCCATACGGCAACTCCTCAAGTGGGTAGATAGAAGCGCCATCAGGGGCGCGGGGAACTGCGCGACCAGCCACAACCGGCCCGCAGTCTCCGTACGGCCCAAATAGACCGCTTCTCTAAGAACCGACCCTGCGCTTGTTCCACACGTCGAACCCGACCGCCGCCAGCAGCACCGCGCCCTTGATGACCTGCTGCCAGTCGGTGCCGATGCCGACGAGGTTCATGCCGTTGTTCAGCACGCCCAGGACCAGGCCGCCGATGATGGCGCCGAGGACCGTGCCCACGCCGCCGCTCATCGACGCGCCGCCGATGAACGAGGCGGCGATGGCCTCCAGCTCGAAGTTGAGGCCGGCCTTGGGCGAGGCCGCGTTGAAGCGGGCGGCGAAGACCAGCCCCGCCAGGGCCGCGAGCATGCCCATGTTCAGGAAGACCAGGAAGGTGACCTTCTTGTCCTTCACGCCCGACAGCTTGGCCGCGGGCAGGTTGCCGCCGATGGCGTAGATGTGGCGGCCGATGATCGCATTGCGCATCAGGTAGCCGAACCCGACGACCAGCACGCCCAGGATGAGCAGCACGACCGGGGCGCCCTTGTAGCTGGCGAGCAGCAGCGTGACGACGAGGACGGCGGAGACCAGCGCGACCAGCTTGAGCAGGAACAGCTTGACCGGCGGCACCTCCAGGGCGAACTCCTGCTGCCGCTTGCGGTCGCGGACCTCCTGGAACACCACGAAGGCGATCAGCGCGAAGCCCAGCAGCAGGGTGAGGTTGTGGTAGTTGGTGTTCGGGCCGACTTCGGGCAGGAAGCCGTTGGCGATCTTCTGCAGGTCCTTCGGGAACGGGCCGAGGGTCTGGCCCTTCAGGAAGATCTCCGTCAGACCGCGGAAGAGCAGCATGCCCGCGAGGGTCACGATGAACGACGGTATGCCGAGATAGGCGATGAAGAACCCTTGCACGGAGCCCGCGAGGGCGCCGATGGCCAGGCACAGCACGACCGCGACCGGCCAGGGGAGATCGTTCCTGACCATCAGTACGGCGGCCATCGAGCCGATGAACGCCGTCAGTGAGCCGACCGACAGGTCGATGTGGCCCGCGATGATGACGAGCATCATGCCGATCGCGAGGATCAGGATGTAGCTGTTCTGCAGCACCAGGTTGGAGACGTTGCGCGGCAGCAGCAGGTCGCCGTCGGACCACACCGCGAACAGCGCCACGATCAGGCCGAGGGCCATCAGCATGCCGTACTGGCGCATGTTGCGGCGCATGCCGTCGAGCATCAGCCGCAGCAGGCCGCCGCCGGAGGCAGTCCCGTCCTTGCCGGGCGGCGCGGGGGCCGGGGTCTTGGCGGTCACGTCCGTGCTCATCGGGTTACCTCTTTGTCCTTCTTGTCCTTCGTCATCCGACGCATCAGCGCTTCCTGCGATGCTTCGGCCCGCGAGAACTCACCCGTCAGCCGCCCCGCGGCCATCGTGTAGATGCGGTCGCACATGCCGAGCAGCTCCGGCAGTTCGGAGGAGATGAAGACGACCGCCTTGCCCTGGGCGGCCAGCTGGTCGATGACCGTGTAGATCTCGTACTTGGCGCCCACGTCGATGCCGCGCGTGGGCTCGTCCAGGATCAGCACCTCGGGACCCGCGAAGATCCACTTGCTGAGGACGACCTTCTGCTGGTTGCCGCCGGACAGCTTGCCCACCGGCTCGAAGACGGTGGGAGCCTTGATGTTCATGGACTTGCGGAAGTCCTCGGCGACCTGCCGCTCCCCGTGCTCGTCGACCACACCGCGCTTGGAGACCTTGCCCAGCGCGGTCAGCGAGATGTTCCGGTTGATGGTGTCGATGAGGTTCAGGCCGTAGTGCTTGCGGTCCTCGGTGACGTACGCGATGCCGTGCTTGACCGCCTCCGGGACGGTCTTCGTACGGATCTCCGTGCCGTCCCGGAGGACCGTGCCGCCCGCGTACCGGCCGTAGGTGCGGCCGAAGACGCTCATCGCCAGTTCGGTGCGGCCGGCGCCCATGAGCCCGGCGATACCGACGATCTCGCCGCGCCGCACCTCGATCGACACGTCGTCGACGACCTTGCGCTGCTGGTCGATGGGGTGGTGCACGGTCCAGTCGCGGATCTCCAGTGCGGGCGCGGACCCCTCCTCCGGGTGGTGCGGGGTCCGCTCCGGGAAGCGGTTCTCCAGGTCGCGGCCGACCATCCCGCTGATGATCCGGTCCTCGGTCGTCTCCTCGGCCTTCACGTCGAGCGTCTCGATGGACTTCCCGTCGCGGATGATCGTGACCGAGTCGGCGACCCGGCGGATCTCGTTCAGCTTGTGCGAGATGATGATCGAGGTCATGCCCTGTTCCCTCAGCTGAAGGATCAGGTCGAGGAGTTTGCCGCTGTCCTCGTCGTTGAGCGCCGCCGTCGGCTCGTCGAGGATGAGCAGCTTCACCTTCTTCGACAGCGCCTTGGCGATCTCCACCAGCTGCTGCTTGCCCACGCCGATGTCGGCGACGCGGGTCTCGGGGTGCTCGTCGAGACCGACCCGGCGCAGCAGCTCGGTGGCGTGCTTCAGGGTGTCGTTCCAGTTGATGAGTCCGCGCTTGGCGTGCTCGTTGCCGAGGAAGATGTTCTCCGCGATGGACAGATACGGCACCAGCGCCAGCTCCTGGTGGATGATCACGATGCCGTGCTGTTCGCTCGCCCGGATGTCCTTGAACCGGCAGGACTCGCCCTCGAAGAGGACGTCCCCCTCGTAGCTGCCGTGCGGATGGACGCCGGAGAGCACCTTCATCAGGGTCGACTTGCCGGCGCCGTTCTCCCCGCAGATGGCGTGGACCTCGCCCTGGCGGACGGTCAGTGTGACGTCCGACAGCGCTTTGACACCGGGAAAGGTCTTGACGATCGAGCGCATTTCCAGGACGGGTCCCGCCATGGTCGTGCCTTCCAATCCTTGAGGGGGCCCGGTTACTTGAGGTCGTCCGCGGTGTAGTAGCCGCCGTCGACGAGGACCTTCTCGTAGTTGGACTTGTCGACGCTGACCGGCTGGAGCAGGTAGGCGGGCACGACCTTGGCACCGTTGTCGTAGGACTTGGTGTCGTTGGTCTCGGGCTTCTTGTCGTTCAGCACCGCGTCGACCATGTTCGAGGCGACCTTGGCGAGCTGGCGCAGGTCCTTGTAGACGGTCTGGGTCTGCTGGCCCGCGATGATCGACTTCACCGAGGCGATCTCGGCGTCCTGGCCCGTGACGACCGGCATGGGCTTGCTGCCCGAGCCATAGCCGTCCGACTTCAGGGAGGACAGGATGCCGATGGAGATGCCGTCGTAGGGCGAGAGCACCGCGTCGACCCGGGCGCTGCGGTAGCTGGAGGTGAGCAGGTCGTCCATGCGCTTCTGCGCGGTGCCGCCGTCCCAGCGCAGGGTGGTGACCTGGTTGAGGTCGGTCTGCTTGGACCTGACGACCAGCTCGCCCTTGTCGATGTACGGCTTCAGGACGCTCATCGCGCCGTTGAAGAAGTACTTGGTGTTGTTGTCGTCGTTGGAGCCGGCGAACAGCTCGATGTTGAAGGGGCCCTTCTTGCCGTCCTTCAGGCCGAGCTTGTCCACGATGTACGAGCCCTGCAGCTCGCCGACCTTCTCGTTGTCGAACGAGGCGTAGTAGTCGACGTTCTCCGTGCCGAGGATCAGCCGGTCGTAGGAGATGACCGGGATGTCGGCGTCCTTGGCCTGCTGGAGCACGTTGTTGAGCGACTTGTTGTCGATCGCGGCGACGATCAGGGCGTCCACGCCCTGCGTGATCATGTTCTCGAGCTGGGCGACCTGCTGGTCCGGGTCGTCCTCGCCGTAGACGAGCTTGGTCTCGTAGCCCTTGGCCTTCAGTTCCTTCTCGACGTTGGCTCCGTCGCTGATCCAGCGCTCGGAGGACTTGGTGGGCATCGCGATGCCGATGGTGGCGCCGTCGCTGCCGCCCTTGTCCTCCTCACTGCCGCCCTCACTGCTCTGGCCGCAGGCGGTCAGGGTGAGGGCGAGGGAGGCGGCGGAGGCTATGGCGGCGAGTGCGGCTCTGCGGTTGCGCATGGTCATCATCCTTGATGTGGGTGCAGGGCTCGGTCTGGTGTTGCCAGTACGCAAAAACGCTGAGGGTGGATCGACCGAGAGCAGGTGTGTGGGATTGTGCGCGGTCGTGTCTTCTTTTGTGAAGAGAGTTTCCGGAACGTTATGACGAGATCTCGAACCGGTTGAGCGAGCCCGGCTCGCGCGTGCCGAGCGGAGCCATGTCCCCGTCCGCCCCGTGCCGCGCGAGCAGGTCCAGTGCGAGCCGGCCGCGCCGCACCCGCTCCTTGGCGGTGGTCAGCGTCAGTTCGCGCAGGTGGTGGCCGTACGGGTAGATCCCGGGCGCCTTGGAGAGGCCGAACTTCAGATACAGCGGGGCGCCGCGCCGGACCAGCTCGGCGACCTCGTACATCCGCACGTAGCCGCCGAGGTCGTCGGGAGCCTCGATGTACATGTCCATGGGCGCGGCCGAAACCCGACGTATTTCGGTCAGGTGATCGGGGGTCAGGTCGCTGGGCACGTTGATGGAGTCGGCGCCGAGCCGCTCGTACACCGCGTACGAGGCCGGGTTGACCGGCCCCACGAGCGCCGAGAGCTTGAGCGTGGTGTCGGCGGGGATGATCCCGGCCGACCGCGCCCGGTGCAGCGTCCACAGCACGCCCTCGTCGGCGACGAGCAGGCACTTGACGCCCAACTCCGTGGCCCGCACGGCGTCTTCGACACAGCCGGCGACCGCGTCGTGGCCGCGTGCCCGCAGGCCCGCGCCGCCCGAGTCGGTCCGGGTGGAGCCGCCGATGTCCCAGGTGCCGCGCGGGCCGGTGAACAGGCAGAGCTCGATGTCGCGTTCGGCGGTGGCCTCGACCATCTCGGTGATCTCGGCGTCGGTCAGCATCCACACGCCGCTGCCCTGGCTGATCCGGTGGATCGGCACATCCAGCCGCGAGGACTCCTTCAGGACCACCCCCAGCGCCTCCGGCCCCTCGCAGGAGGGGATCTCGGTGCGCCAGCGGCCGCCGCCCGGGAAGGAGTGCGGCGAGGCGTCGGCGGGGTCGAGGGCGGGCGCGGCCAGGCCGAGGGCGGTGAGCGCCTGCTCACCGGGCCTGCGTGCGGCGGCCTTGGCGGAAGCGTCGGTCACAAGCTGTCCTTAGTGTTCGGTATTTCGGACGAAGTTCGCGGCTTTGGGGAGGAGGAACCGGAGGAGGAACCGGACGAGAAGCCGGAAGCAGAGCCCGTGCGGATGGATGTACGCCGGTACGGGGGCCGTCAGGTCGCCCCCGTACCGGCGTACGGATCAGGGGCGGGCGTCAGGGACGCAACAGCACCTTGCCGACCTTCGGATCGCCGGACCCCACCAGCTCGATGGCCTCGGCGAACTCCGCGAGCGGCAGCTCGTGCGTCACCAGCGGCCGCGGGTCGAGCAGGCCGGCCGCGAAGACCCGCACCGTGTGCGCCCAGGCGTCCGGCGGCGCCCCGAAGACGGTATGCACCTCCAGCTGCCGTACGACCAGGTCGGTCGGGTCGAGCCCGTCGGCGCCCGGCGCCGGGATACCGGTCAGCACCAGCCGCCCGCCCCTGCGGAGCAGTCCGGCGGCGGTGCGGGCGGCGTCGGCGGACCCGGCGGTCTCGATGACGACGTCGAAGTCGTCCGGGAGGAGCTGGTCCTTCGTCCGGAAGTCGGTCGCCCCGTACTGCCGGGAGAGCGCCTCCCGGTCCCCGCGCGTGCCGACGACCAGCAGTTCGCCCGGGGACGCCGCGCGCAGGAACTGCACGGCGAACATGCCGAGCGTCCCCGTGCCGACGACCGCGACCCGCTCGCCGGGGCGGGCGTTCGCCTTGAGCGCGGCGGCCGCGATGCAGGCGGCGGGCTCCAGCAGGGCGGCGGCGGTGAGGTCGGCGTCGTCGGGCAGGACGTGCAGGAGGCGGGCGGGCAGCGTCAGCGTGGGCGCCATGGCTCCCGGCTGGGTGAACCCCGTCTCCTCGTACCCCGCCGTGCACAGCGTCGTCTCGCCCGCGTGACAGCGGTCGCAGACCTGGCAGTTGCGGAACCCCTCGCCGACCACCCCGTGCCCGACGAGGGACGCGGGCACCCCGGCACCGACCCGCTCCACGGTCCCGGACCACTCGTGCCCGGGGGTGAGCGGGTAACGCACGTACCCCTCGGGCCGGTTGCCCTGGTAGACCTCGCGGTCGCTGCCGCAGATGCCGGCCGCGTGCACCCGCACCAGCGCCTCACCGGGGCCGGGCTCGCGCGGCTCGTGCGGCACCAGCCGGTGCTCGCCCGGCGCCTCGATGACGACCGCGCCGCTCATGCCCCGGTGCCCTTGGGCTTGCGCTGCTCCCAGCCCTCGGCCCACAGGTCGAACCGGGCCTGCTGCTGCGGGAACTCGGCCGCCGCGTCGGTGTCCAGCTCGACCCCGAGGCCGGGGGCGTCGGAGAGGTGGAAGCAGCCGTCCTCCGGGTTCACCTGCGGCGCGCCCTTCACCACCTTCTTGATCTCCGCGTCCGCGAAGTCGTTGAAGTGCTCCAGGATCTTGAAGTTCGGCGAGGTGAAGCCGACCTGGAGGCTCGCGGCGGTCAGTACCGGCCCGCCCACGTTGTGCGGAGCCACGAGCGTGTAGTGGGTCTCGGCGGTGGCGGCGAGCTTCCGGGTCTCCCAGATGCCGCCGATGTGGCCGACGTCGGGCTGGATGATGTCCACGGACTGGTCCTCGAACAGCTCCCGGAACTCGATCCGGTCGTGGATGCGCTCTCCGGTGGCGACCGGGATGTCGACCTTCTCGGCGACCTTCCGCAGCGCCTTGAGGTTCTCCGGCGGGACCGGCTCCTCCAGCCAGGCGGGCTTGAAGGGCGCGAGTTCGCGCGCGAGCCGGACGGCGGTGGCGGGGGAGAAGCGCCCGTGCATCTCCAGCATCAGCTCGGCGTCGGGCCCGATCGCGTCCCGCACCGCCTCGATCAGCGACACGGCGTACAGGCTCTCCGCGTGGTCGAGCTCGAAGTGCCCGGTGCCGAACGGGTCGATCTTCAGCGCCCGGTACCCGCGCTCCATGACCCCCTGCGCGGCCTTGTGGTACGCCTCCGGCGTCCGCTCGGTCGTGTACCACCCGTTGGCGTACGCCTTCACCTTGTCGGTGACCTTGCCGCCGAGCAGCTGCCAGACCGGGACGCCGAGGGCCTTGCCCTTGATGTCCCAGCAGGCCATCTCGACGACGGCGATACCGGACATCACGATCTCGCCGGCCCGGCCGTAGTCGCCGTACTTCATGCGGCGGACCAGGTCCTCGACAGCGAACGGGTCGGAACCGAGAATGTGGTTGGCCTCGGCCTCCTTCAGATAGCCGAGGAGAGCGTCGGTGTGCCCCAGCATCCGGGTCTCGCCGACTCCAGTGATTCCCTCGTCGGTGTGCACCTGGACGTATGTCAGGTTGCGCCACGGCGTCCCGACCACGTGTGTGCTGATTCCGGTGATGCGCACGGCGGTTGCCCTCCAGTGTGTTCGATATTTCGGCACTCGTTCGAAATGCTGGCGTGACAGTAAGGAGACGGCGGTCGGGGTGTCAATGGGTCGGACCCATAACGGTTTCGACAGCTTCGAAAGTGCGGAGCGGAGCGGTTCCGGCCGCTTCCCCACACAACCTTCACAGCCACGTCTAGGAACACGCCCGTTGCGGAACTTAACCTTCCCGCGTCATGGACTACTGCGACCCGTGCCGACGGCACCTCAACGGCGCCCTCGCCTGCCCGGGGTGCGGCACGCCGTCCGATCAACTCGCCTGGGCCGACACGCAACTGACGGAGGCTGAGAGGCAGCCACCGCGAATCGCCGGCGATTCCGGGGCCCCCGGTGATTCCGGCGCGCCTGATGTGCGCCACGTGCCTGACGTGCCCCACGTGCCTGACGTGCCCCACGCGCCTGACGGGTCGAACGTGCCCGCCGCGCCCGACGCGCCCCGCGCCCCGGACGGCCCCTCCGCCGACGGCGCCCGCGGCGGGCGGGGCAGCCGCCGCGACCGCAAGGCCGCCGCACACCGCCGGCGCCGCCGTCGGACCCTGCTGATCACCGCGGGCTTCGTCCTGGCGGCCGGCGGACTGAGCCTCGCGGAACTCGGCATGGACGCCCCCGGCTCCCCGGCGAAGCCGGCGGCAGCCGGGGGTGAGACGACGGACGGCGGGGCGACTCGCGAGGTGGGGGAGTCGTCGGCGGTCCCGGTCGACGAGACGTCGAGGACGGTCTCGGCCTCCGGCACGCCGTCCCCGGACGCGTCCGCCTCGGCGTCGGCGTCGGCGTCGGGGTCGGCGTCGGCATCGGAGTCCCCGGGCGCGGAGAAGACGAAGACGGCGGACGAGACCGAGGCCCCGTCGGTACCTTCCCCGCAGGCCCCGGAGGCCACCCCGACCGCCGACCCGCCTGCCACGCGGCCGGACGACCCGCCCCCGACCACCACTCCGACCCCGACGACCTCACCGGACCCGACCCCCACCGAAACGTGCGACCGCTTCCTGTGGTGGTGCACGTAAGCGCCCTCCGGTCCACATCCGCGCCGGGTCGGGTGACCCACCCCTCCAGGCCGACGCCGGATCACCGGCGAGCAGCGGCCCACCACGCCCGCCCTGCCGCGCTCACTCCCCCAGCATCGTCCGCAACGCGTCCCGCAGGGCCACCCGCTCGTCCTCCGACAGCCCGGCGAGCGGCTCCCGCGCGAACCGCAGCGACTCGCGCAGCCCCCGCGCCACCCGTCGCCCCTCCTCCGTCGCCGCCGCGACCTTCACCCGCCGGTCGCCGGGATCGGGCCGCCGCTCGACCAGCCCCCGCGCCTCCAGCCGGTCCACGATCCCGGTGACGTTCGACGGCTCGCACTTCAGCTTCTGGGCCAGCTTCCGCATCGGCAGCGGCTCCAGCGACAGCAGGCTGAGCAGCTTGGCCTGCGCTCCGGTCAGGGCGCGTTCCGCGGCCGCCTCCTCGTAGTCGGCGTGGAAGCGGGCCACGACCTCGCCGATCAGCTCGACGACTTCCAGGGTGAGCGCGTCGGGTCGGCGGGTCGTGTCGCGTGGTGTGGCCATGGAATCCAGGGTACCCATTTGTTTGACAACCTGAAATGTTCAGTCGCATGGTTGTTTCAGAGCCTGAAACATCTCGTCAAGCCCCCAGGAAAGGTTCCCCATGACCGACTCCCCCGCCCTCCCCACCGTCAACCGCGAATGGCACCTGGTCAGCCGCCCGGTCGGCTGGCCCAAGCCCGAGGACTTCGCCCTCGTCGAGGCGGAGGTCCCCAGCCCGGGTGCGGGCCAGGTGCTGGTGCGCAACCTGTTCGTCTCCGTCGACCCCTACATGCGCGGCCGCATGAGCGCCGCCAAGTCCTACGCCGCCCCCTACGAGCTGGGCAAGGTGATGCAGGGCGGCGCGGTCGGCGAGGTCGTCGCCTCCAACGCCGAGGGCCTCGCCGTGGGCGACCACGTCCTGCACTTCTTCGGCTGGCGCGAGTACGCCGCCATGGACGCGAAGAACGCCGTCAAGGTGGACCCGGAGGCGGCGCCGTTGTCGACGTACCTCGGCGTGCTCGGCATGACGGGGCTCACCGCCTACGCCGGTCTGCTGCGCACGGCCGCCTTCGAGGAGGGCGACTCCGTCTTCGTCTCGGGCGCGGCGGGTGCCGTCGGCAGCCAGGTCGGCCAGATCGCCAAGCTCAAGGGCGCCTCCCGCGTCATCGGCTCGGCCGGCTCGGACGAGAAGGTCAAGCTGCTCGTCGACGAGTACGGCTTCGACGCCGCCTTCAACTACAAGGACGGCCCGGTGAGCGAGCAGCTGCGCGCCGCCGCCCCGGACGGCGTCGACGTCTACTTCGACAACGTGGGCGGCGACCACCTGGAGGCCGCCGTCGGCTCCCTCAACCTGAATGGCCGCATCGCGATCTGCGGAGCGATCTCCGTCTACAACAACACCGAGCCCGCCCCCGGCCCGAAGAACCTCGCCCGTCTGATCCAGACCCGCGGCCGCATCGAGGGCTTCCTGGTCGGTGACCACTACGACCTCCAGCCGCAGTTCGTCCAGGAGGTCGGCCCCTGGGTCCGCTCCGGCGAGCTGAAGTACCGCGAGACGGTCGTCGAGGGCATCGAGAACAACCTGGAGGCCTTCCTCGGCGTCCTGCGCGGCGACAACACCGGCAAGATGATCGTCAAGCTCTGAGCCCCTGCTCCAGCCCCCTCGGGAAGGGCGGGAAGGGCGGGCCTTCCCGGAGTTTCCGGCATGCGGTAGCGTCTTTCCGAAATCCGTCGTGGTCGTGGGCGCGAGTCACGGCGGACCGAGGAGGAAGACAACCGCATGCCGATTCAGCAGTCCGAGGTCCTCTACACCGCCGTCGCCACCGCCGAGAACGGCCGCGACGGACGGGTGGCCACCGATGACGGCAAGCTCGACCTGGTCGTGAACCCGCCCAAGGAGATGGGCGGCAACGGCGCCGGCACCAACCCCGAGCAGCTGTTCGCCGCCGGGTACAGCGCCTGCTTCCAGGGCGCGCTCGGCGTGGTGGCCCGCCAGGAGGGCGCCGACATCACCGGTTCGACCGTCACCGCGAAGGTCGGGATCGGCAAGAACGACGACGGGTTCGGGATCATCGTCGAGATCTCCGCCGAGATCCCGTCGGTGGACGCGGCCACCGCGCGGTCGCTGGTGGAGAAGGCCCACCAGGTCTGCCCGTACTCGAAGGCGACCCGCGGCAACATCACCGTGACGCTCGTCTGACCGGCGCCCGGTCTCATGCGGTGCGGCGCTCACCCGCGAGCGTCGCACCGTGCACCCCCGCCACCAGCCGCCCGTTCTCCGGCGCCGCCCCGCCCGGGTAGGCGCAACGGCGCCTTGCCGTCCAGTTCGCCGACCGCCGCCGCGTACAGCCCGGCCAGCCCGCGCGCCGAGGCCACGCCACCCACGGAGGCCGGGCCCCGGGCGCGCACGACCGGCTCGTTGGGCAGGGCCTCCAGGTCGGTGGGGTGCGCCGCGTCGCGGTTGAAGGCGAGCGCGGCGAGGGTGTGCGGGCCGTCCGGGAGCGGGCCCGGCACCACCTGCCGCGCCGGGGTGCGGATCATCGCCTGCGCGGTGCGGAAGCGGTGGTCGAGCGAGGCCGGCAGACCCAGGTGGAAGTCCAGGTGGTGCGGGGCGACCGTGGACGTGGGCGCACAGCTGACCCTCGTACTCCGGCCGTTCACCGGCCACGACCGCCGCGAACTCCTCACGCACCGCCTCGAAGCCGTCGGCGACGGTGCCGTGGATCTTCTGCGCCATCCGCTTCTCCTCACCGACTCGGCGGACCTCTGCGAGGCCGTTCGCCGTTCGGTACGGCGCGATGAGCGCGTTCGACCCGATCGCGGCTCCGTCGGGGCGCGGTGGTGTCGGTGCCGACCGGTAGAGTTCCGCCCATGCGCGATCTTGGGACGGGATTCGGCCATCTCCTGAAGGGCCAGCGCTGGGTGGCCCGGCACGGCAGGAGCTACGGCTTCGGGCTCCTCCCGGGCCTGATCACACTGGTGCTGTACGCGGCGGCGCTGATCGGGCTGGCGATGTGGGGCACGGACTTCGTCGCCTGGGCGACCCCCTTCGCCGACGACTGGTCGAGCCCCTGGTCCGGCCTCTTCCGCGGCTTCCTCACCGCCGTCCTGTTCGCCCTCGCCCTGCTCCTGGCCGTCCTCACCTTCACCGCGGTGACGCTGCTGGTCGGCCAGCCCTTCTACGAGAGCCTCTCCGAGCGGGTCGACCGCGACGTCTCCCCGGACGGCACCACCCCCGAGTCGGACCTGCCGCTCTGGCGCGAGCTGTGGATCTCCGGCCGCGACAGCCTCCGGATCCTCCTCCGCGCCGCCGTCTGGGGCGTCCTGCTCTTCGCCCTCGGCTTCATCCCGGTCGTCGGGCAGACGGTGGTCCCGGTGGTCGGCTTCTTCGTCACCGGCTTCTTCCTCACCGAGGAGCTGGCCTCCGTCGCCCTCCAGCGCCGCGGGGTCGAACTGCGCGACCGCCTCGCCCTCCTGCGCTCCCGCAAGATGCTGGTCTGGGGCTTCGGCACCCCGCTGAGCGTGTCCTTCCTGGTGCCGTTCGTCGCGGTGTTCCTGATGCCGGGCGCGGTCGCCGGCGCCACGCTCCTCGCCCGTGAACTGCTGGGCGAGGAGACCCGTGACGGCGGCGACGAGCGCTCCGACGGCGGCTTTGCCGACCCGGCGGTCAGCTCCGGTCCGGCTCCGGCGCACTGACCGCCACGGCCACGATCGCCCGCACCTGCGCCACGATGTCCAGCCGGTTCCGCACGAACGCGGGATCGGTGACCGCCCCGGTCGCCGGATCGGTGTTCCCGGCCCCGAACCGCAGCACCGGCGTGTGGACGTGCCCGCCCGGCAGGGTGGCGCCCAGCCCGAGCCGGTCCCGCAGCAGGGTCGCCCGGTAGGCGATCTCGTTGGAGAGGTAGTCCCCGCCGCCCCCGGCGCGGGCCGTCGAACCGGGCGTGGGCCCGTCCGGCCGTACGACCGGCTCGGCGGCGCCGGCCGGGATCTCGGTCACGCTCGTGTTGTCGTACACGGGGAAGCGCCCGGTGTCCGCGGCCGTGATCGCCCCGTACGGCAGTGTGGTCGTCGTCCACTGCGGCTGCGAGGCCGGGTCGGCGACGGGCACCGTCTCGGTGCGGGAGACGTTCTCGTTGTCGGGGAAGCCGCCCCGCCAGGCCCCGTTGGTCCGCTCCACGTCGAACCGCCCGACCCGGCCCTGGCTCACGGTCGTGAACAGATCCACCTTCGGCAGGTGCGGCCGCAGGGCGCGCTCCACCGCCTCGTCCGTGAAGTCCCGCCAGCGCACCGGGAACACGGCCGTCTCCACCCGGGCGGGTCCGTCCGGTGTGTCGATCACCGTGCCGTCCAGGGCGAGCGCGGCGGCGCCGGACGGGTTGGAGATCCGGATGTCGCGGTCCAGGGTGAAGGGGTCGAAGCCGGTGAGCAGCACCCGCTTCATGCCCTTGCCGTCCTCGCCGTCCTTGCCGTGCCTGTCGTGCGGCAGGCGGATGTCGCTCTGGCCGCGCGAGGCGTGCTCCAGTTCCCCGAGCAGCGCGGCCCGCTGCCGCCCGGTCAGCCCGAACCCCGGCTCCCAGGTACGCAGTTCCCGCGTCATCCCGAGCCGCGCCCAGTACAGCGGCCGGTCGTCGTCCCGGCTGAGGTCCCCGCTGGCCGGGCCCCGGCCCTGCACCCGGTCCACGGCCCGCCGCCACAGCGCCGAGCCCTCGCGCGCGACGATGCGGCGGGCCTCGCGGTAGGAGTCCGCCCGTCCGAGCCCACGGGCGAACGCCGGTGCCGCCGAGGCGAATCCGGAGCGCCGCAGGATCTCCTGGGGCACGTCCCCGTCGAGCCGCCGCTCCTCCACGGTCGGTGCGGAGACGGTGGCCGGGGGCGCCGCCGTGGCCGTCGCCGGGGCCGCGAGCCCCGCCACCAGGGCCAGTCCGAGTACGCCGATCCGAACGCGTATGTGTGTCAAGGGAGTCCAGGTCCTTCCGTCGCCGTGGGGTGCGCTGTGGAACGGCGGCAGTATCCCGTGACGGAAGGGGCGTGCGCCATGGCGCGTGGCGACCGGCGCCTGGCGACCCGCTTGGTCGTTTGTGAAGGGTTCGTACGAACCGGGGACCGGACGCCCGATCGTGGGCCACCGGGTCACCGGGGCGATTACCGTCTGACTCGGGACCGCTCACGGCGTGCCCCCACGAACAGCCCCGGCCCGGGACCTGACATCCGGGCCGGGGCTCAGTACCGGGGGGCACCGCACGGGCTACCGCACCGAGAAGCCGTACACCGTCGCCGAGCGGAAGACCTCGCCCGGCCGCAGCACCGTGCTCGGGAACTCCGGCCGGTTCGGCGAGTCCGGGAAGTGCTGCGTCTCCAGCGCGATGCCGTCCCCGGGTGCGAACGGCTCGCCCAGGTGGTCGGCGGTGTACAGCTGGAGGCCGGGCTCGGTCGTCGCCACCGTCAGCACCCGCCCCGACGCCGCGTCGTACAGCTCGGCGACCTCCACGGCGGTGTCCGTCACGCCCTTGTCGAGGACGAAGTTGTGGTCGTAGCCGGAACCGACCTTGCGCGCCCGCCGGAAGTCGAAGCGCGTGTCCGCCACGTCCTCCGTGGCGCCCGTCGGGATCAGGTCGGCGTCGACCGGCGTGATCCGGGAGGCGGCGAGCCGCAGTTCATGGCCGCCCGCGTGCCCGGAGCCCGACCCGCCCAGGTTGAAGTAGCTGTGGTTCGTCGGGTTCAGCACGGTCGGCGCGTCCGTGACCGCCTCGTACGCGATCCGCAGCGCACCCGACTCGTCCAGCGTGTACGTCGCCGAGATCTCCAGCCGGCCCGGGAACCCCTCCTCGCCGTGCGGGCTGACGCGGCTGAGCCGGACACCGTGCGCACCGTCCCCGGCCGGCGCCGCGTCCCACACGCGCTTGTCGAAGCCGCGCTCGCCGCCGTGCAGCGAGTTCGGCCCGTTGTTGAGCGCCGACGCGTACGTCCGCCCGTCCAGCTGGAAACGGCCGCCCGCGATCCGGTTGGCGTACCGCCCCACGAGCGCGCCGAAGTAGGGCTCCGGGTGCGTCACATAGCCGTCCAGGTCCGCGAACCCCAGCACCACGTCGGCGGTGTTCCCGTCCCGGTCCGGGACCTCGGCCGACTGCACGATCCCGCCGTACGACAGGACCCGTACCCGTACGCCGGCCCGCTCCAGGGTCCAGCGGTGGACGGGAGTGCCGTCGGAAAGTGTGCCGAAGAGTTCGTTCATGTGCGGAACTCTAGGACACGCCAGGTCAGGACGGGTCAGGGCTTCTTCGCGGTGACCGCGCGGTACGCGATCTCGGCCAGCCGGGCCTGGCCGTCCACACTCGGGTGGAACCAGTCCCAGCGGCTCAACTGGCCGGTCCCGAAGCGGTACTCGTGCACCGCGCCGCCGTCGGTGCGGCACAGCCGGTCCTTCGCGCAGACCTCCCGCAGCACCTCGTTGTAGTCCTCCACCCGGTCCCGCACGGTGTTCCGCCGCAGCGTCGCCGCCGGCTCCAGGGAGTCCGCGTCGGCCAGCATCGACGGGCAGATGCCCAGCTTCCACACCTGCTTGCCCAGCGGGTTGGTACGCCCCTGCGACCAGAGCCGCTTCAGATCAGGGATGCTCGCCACGTACACCTGCGCCTTGGGCAGCTTCCTACGCAACGTGTCCATGGCCTCCTCGAACCGGTCCCGGAAGTCGGCCACCGACGTCATCGCCGAGGTCGTGGCCCGGCAGGCGTCGTTCGCCCCGACCATCACCGCGACCAGCTCCGGCTTTCGCGCCGCCGCCCGGGTCACCTGCCCGGTCAGGTCGGCCATCCGGGCTCCGGTGACCGCGTAGTTCCAGCTCCGCTCGGCCGCTTCCGCCTTCCCCAGCAGCCGTACGGCGAGACTGTCGACCTCGGCGCTGCCACCGGTCGCCCACGAGACCTCCGGGCAGTCCGACAGGACCGTACAGGCGTCGAAGCCGCGCGTGATGGAGTCGCCCACGGCGGCGACCGACTCGGGGCTGGTGTCCCAGGCAGGGGCGGCCTTCGGCCGCTTCGACGCGGAGCCGGACGGGCCCGGCGAGTCGCCGCCGACGGCGTCGCAGCCGGTCACGCCCAGGACGGCGGCGGTCAGAACGGCGAGTGCGGCACGCGAACGGCGACGACCGACCCGCGAACGGCTACGGCCGACCCGCGAACGTCGAACCTCGACAGGCGTCCGCCGGCCCGTCCGCTGACCCATACCGGTCCCACCCCTCGCCTCGTGCCTCCAACGTCCTCAACCCATGACACCGCGCCAGGGTTCCCGAGGGCGGAGATGCAACGGCTCACACCCGTACAAGCGTCCTGCCGGGTGAATGGCGGAGGTTTGTCGGCACCGGGACCGACGGTACGTCACACTCCTTGCTCCGTCGCACGGTAGCCTCGCCATCAACGTGGCCCGCCCGGCCGCGACCGTTCCGCCCGTTCCGAGATGTCCCGCTCAGCCCGGAGGTTCCGGTGACGACACGTGGAGTTCTGTACGTGCACTCCGCGCCGCGCGCGCTCTGCCCGCACGTCGAGTGGGCCATCGCCGGGGTGCTCGGCACGCGCGTCGGCCTGGACTGGATCCGGCAGCCCGCCGCGCCCGGCACCTGGCGCTCGGAGTTCTCCTGGCAGGGCCAGGCCGGCACCGCCTCCAAGCTCGCCTCCGCACTGCGCGGCTGGCAACTGCTGCGCTTCGAGGTCACCGCGGAGCCGTCCGCGAACGCCGAGGGCGAGCGCTACAGCTGCACCCCCGACCTCGGCATCTTCCACGCCGTCACCGGCATCCACGGCGACATCCTCATCCCCGAGGACCGGCTGCGCGCCGCCCTGGTCCGCTCCCGGCGCGGCGAGACCGACCTGGAGTCCGACATCGCGGGGCTCCTCGGCAAGCCCTGGGACGACGAACTCGAACCCTTCCGCTACGCGGGCGAGGGCGCCCCGGTCCGCTGGCTGCACCAGGTGGTCTGACCTCCCCCGACCTCCCCGCCGGCATCCGCCGCTCCGACGCGTGAAGGGCCCCCACCGTCCGGTGGGGGCCCTTCACGTACGTACGGCTGTGACTCAGACCGTCCGGAACGCCAGCACCACGTTGTGGCCGCCGAAACCGAACGAGTCGTTCAGCGCGGCGATCCGGCCCTCGACGGGCAGCTTCCGGGCCTCACCACGGACGATGTCCGCGGCGGCCTCGGCCTCGGGGTCGAGGTTCTCGACGTTGATGGTCGGCGGCGCCACCCGGTGGTACAGGGCGAGCACCGTCGCGACGGACTCCACGCCGCCCGCGCCACCGAGGAGGTGGCCGGTCATCGACTTGGTGCCGGAGACCGCCATGTGGTCGACGTCGTCCCCGAGGACCTTGCGCAGGGCCTTCAGCTCGGCGATGTCCCCGGCCGGCGTCGAGGTGGCGTGCGCGTTGACGTGCACGATCTCGGCCGGGTCGAGGTCGGTGTTGTCCAGCAGGTGCTGCAGGGCGTGCGAGATGCCGCGGCCCTCCGGCTCCGGCTGCACGATGTCGTGGCTGTCGGCGGAGATGCCCTGGCCGACCGCCTCCGCGTAGACGCGGGCACCGCGTGCCGCGGCGTGCTCGGCGGACTCCAGGACGAGGACGCCGGCGCCCTCACCGAGGACGAAGCCGTCGCGGCCCGTGTCGAAGGGGCGGGAGGCGCCCTGCGGGTCGTCGTTGTTCTTGGACATCGCCATCATGTTGCCGAACGCGGCGATGGGCAGCGGGTGGATCGCCGCCTCCGTGCCACCCGCGACGACGACGTCGGCGCGGCCGGTGCGGATCATCTCGATGGCGTAGCCGATGGCCTCGGCGCCCGACGCGCAGGCGGAGACCGGCGTGTGCACGCCCGCCCGGGCGCCCACGGCGAGGCCCACGTTGGCCGACGGGCCGTTCGGCATCAGCATGGGGACGGTGTGCGGGGAGACGCGGCGGACGCCCTTCTCCTTGAGCACGTCGTACTGGTCGAGCAGGGTCGTCACGCCGCCGATGCCGGAGGCGATGACCGCGCCGAGCCGGTCGGGGTCGACGCTGCCGCCCTCGGCAGCCTCGCCGGCCTTGCCGGTGAAACCGGCGTCCTTCCAGGCCTCCTGCGCGGCGATCAGCGCGAACTGGGCCGAACGGTCCAGACGGCGGGCCTGGGGCCGCGGGATGACCTCGGAGGGGTCCACGGCGACCGGTGCGGCGATGCGGACGGCCTGGTCGGCGGCCCACTCCTGCTCCAGGGGCTTGACGCCGGACTTGCCGGCGACCAGGCCTTCCCAGGTAGAGGCTGCGTCGCCACCCAGCGGTGTGGTTGCGCCGATACCGGTGACGACCACGGTGCGATTGGTCGAGCTCACGGGAATTCTTTCTCCAACGGGATACGGATTCGTACGGCGCCACCGCCGGGTGGCGGGGCAGTCAGCCCAGAGGCAGTGATCGGGTGATCAGCTCTGGTGCTTGAGGATGTACTCGGTCGCGTCGCCGACCGTCTTGAGGTTCTTGACGTCCTCGTCCGGGATCTTGACGTCGAAGCGCTCTTCGGCGGCGACGACGACCTCGACCATGGACAGCGAGTCGACGTCCAGGTCGTCGGTGAAGGACTTGTCCAGCTGGACGTCCTCAACCGGGATGCCGGCGATCTCGTTCACGATCTCGGCGAGACCGGCGACGATCTCTTCCTGAGTGGCGGCCATGATGGCGCTCCTTCGTTGTTTTCAGAGGGTGTGGCGGCCCGCCGCGTCAGCGGCAGGTGTTGCTGGTCTCCGTTCCGGACCACGTGATCCGGCACGGAGTGCCTAGGGGAGGGTAACGACCGTCGCGGCGTAGACGAGACCCGCCCCGAAGCCGATGACGAGCGCGGTGTCGCCGCTCTTGGCCTCGCCGGTCGCCAGGAGCCGCTCCATCGCGAGCGGAATCGAGGCGGCCGAGGTGTTGCCGGTGGTGCGGATGTCACGGGCGACCATGACGTGCTCCGGCAGCTTCAGTGTCTTCACCATCGAGTCGATGATCCGCACGTTGGCCTGGTGCGGGATGAAGACGTCCAGGTCGTCCGGGCTGATCCCGGCCGCGTCCAGCGCCTGCTGGGCGACCTTCGCCATCTCGAACACGGCCCAGCGGAACACCGCCTGGCCCTCCTGCGTGATCGCAGGAAACTTGACGTTGCCCTCGGAGTCGAGGGGCAGCTCGGAGACGTCGCCGATCCGGAAGCGGTCCCACGGCACCGTCTGCTTGATCGTCTCGGACTTGTCGCCCTCCGAGCCCCAGACGGTCGGGCCGATCGCCGGCTCCCGGGACGGGCCGACCACGACCGCGCCGGCGCCGTCGCCGAACAGGAAGGCCGTGGCCCGGTCCTCCAGGTCGGTCAGGTCGGAGAGCCGCTCCACGCCGATGACCAGGACGTACTCCGCCGAGCCCTCGACGATCATGCCCTTGGCCAGGGTCAGGCCGTATCCGAAGCCCGCGCAGCCCGCCGAGATGTCGAAGGCCGCGGCCTTGTTCGTGCCGAGCTTGTCGGCGATCTCGGTGGCGATGGCCGGGGTCTGGCTGAAGTGCGACACGGTCGAGACGACCACGGCGCCGATCTGCCCGGTGTCGATCCCGGCGTCCGCGATGGCCTTGCCGGAGGCCTCGATCGACATCGCCGCGACGGTCTCCTCGGGCGACGCCCAGTGCCGCGTCTCGATGCCGGAGCGCGAGCGGATCCACTCGTCGGACGAGTCGATCTTCTCGAGGATCACCTCGTTCGGCACGACCCGGGTCGGGCGGTAACCGCCGACGCCGAGGATGCGCGCGTACGGGGCGCCCTTGCTGGGCTTGATCTTCGACATGCTCTCGCGCTCCTTGTCAGGCCTGCTGGCCGTGCTCGGCGACGAGCTCGCGGGCCGCGTCGAGGTCGGCGGGGGTCTTCAGGGCCAGCGTCTTCACGCCCGGCAGCGCGCGTTTGGCCAGCCCGGTCAGCGTGCCGCCCGGGCACACCTCGATCAGCGCGGTGACGCCCAGCTCCTGGAACGTCTCCATGCACCGGTCCCAGCGGACCGGGTTGGCGACCTGGCCGACGAGGCGCTCCAGCACCTCGGCGCCGGTGGCGACGGCCCGCCCGTCCTTGTTGGAGACGTACGTCACCTTCGGGTCGGCCGGCGTGAGGGCCTTCGCGGCCTCGGCGAGCTTGTCCACCGCGGGCGCCATGTGGTGCGTGTGGAACGCGCCGGCCACCTTCAGCGGGACGACCTTGCGCACGCCCTCGGGCTTGTCGTCGTTCAGCGCGGCCAGCTGTTCCATGGTGCCGGCCGCCACGATCTGACCGGCGCCGTTCACGTTCGCCGGGGTCAGGCCGAGCTTCTCCAGATGCGCCACGCTCACCTCGGGGTCGCCGCCGAGCAGCGCCGACATCCCGGTCTCGGTGACCGCGGCGGCCTCGGCCATGGCCAGGCCCCGACGGCGTACGAGGGTCAGCGCGGCGGAGTCGTCGAGGACGCCCGCGAACGCGGCGGCGGTGATCTCGCCGACACTGTGGCCCGCGACCGCGCCCGGCGCGATCTCAGAGATGTCACCGAGTGCCGCGGCGGAGAGGAGCCCGGCGGCCACGAGCAGCGGCTGCGCCACGGAGGTGTCACGGATCTCGTCCGCGTCGGCCTTCGTGCCGAAGTGGGCGAGATCGAGTCCAATGGCGTCGGACCACGCGGCGACGCGGTCCGCGGCACCGGGAAGGGCGAGCCAGTCAGTCAGGAAGCCGGGCGTCTGGGCACCCTGGCCGGGAGCGACGAGTACGAGCACTCTCACACTCTCTCTTGAGGACGGCCACGGCCGCCCGTGGGGACAGGGACGAAGAACACGAGGGGGTTTTGTGGGCCCTCGACAAAAGCTTAGAGTTGCTGATCTCCATCGGCCAGACGCCCCAGGATGAGCGCGATCCGCAGTGTGAACGCAGACCGTACATCAGAGGGTGACCATCCGGTGACGTCAGTCACACGTCGGAGCCGGTAGCGCACGGTGTTCGGGTGAACGAAGAGCATCCGGGCGGCGCCCTCGAGACTGCTCGCCTGTTCGAGATAGACGCTGAGCGTCTCCAGCAGCGCGGCCCCGGCCTCCTCCAGTGGTCTGTAGATCTCCTCCACCAGCTGCACGCGGGCCGAGGGGTCGGAGGCGATCGCGCGCTCCGGCAGCAGATCGTCCGCCAGCACCGGGCGCGGCGCGTCCGGCCAGGCGGTGCACGCCTTGAGCCCGGCCGCGGCGGCCTGTGCGGACCGGGTCGCGGCCAGCAGGTCCGGCACCACCGGCCCGGCCACCACGGCGCCCTGCGCGAACGGCCCGATCAGCGACTTCGCGACCGCCAGCGGGTTGTCGCTGCCACCCGCGATCACCACCAGCCGGTTCCCGAGCACCCCGGTCAGCACCTGGAGCTTGGCGTGCCGGGCCGCGCGCCGGATGGCCTCCACGGTCAGCTCGGAGTCACCGTCGGGAGCGGTGCCCAGCACCACGCACACGTGCTCGGGCGAGTTCCAGCCCAGGGCGGCGGCGCGGGACACGGCCCCCTCGTCGGCCTCCCCGCTGAGCACGGCGTTCACGACCAGGGACTCCAGCCGCGCGTCCCAGGCACCGCGTGCCTCGGCGGCCTGCGCGTACACCTGGGCGGTGGCGAACGCGATCTCCCGGGCGTACACGAGCAGTGCCTCGCGCAGCACCGACTCGTCGCCGGGAGCGGCGACCTCGTCGATCGCGGACTCCATGACCTCGATCGTGGTCCGCACCATCTCGACGGTCTGCCGCAGCGTGATCGCCCGGGTCAGCTCGCGCGGCGCGGTGCCGAAGACGTCGGTGGAGATGGCCTGCGGGGCGTCCGGGCGCCGGAACCACTCGGTGAAGGCGGCGATGCCCGCCTGGGCCACCAGCCCGATCCAGGAGCGGTTCTCCGGTGGCATGGCCCGGTACCACGGCAGCGTCTCGTCCATCCGCGCGATGGCCTGCGCGGCAAGCGACCCGGAGGACTGCTCCAGCCGCTTCAGGGTCGCGGTGTGCGGGTGGACGGCGTGCGCCCCGGGCTCGGGCATGCTTGTTTCGGGTTCGGGCACGTGGACAAGACTGCCTCATCGGGACGGGTGAGCGTGTCGCCGGGTCTACGGTGGACGACGTGATGGACGTACGGCGCGCCGACGAGCGCTACCCCGGAGGCGACGCGGCGGCCGGCATCGAGTCGCGGCACGCCTTCTCCTTCGGACCCCACTACGACCCCGGCAACCTGCGCTTCGGGGCGCTGATCGCCTGCAACGAGGAGCGCCTCGCGCCCGGCGCCGGCTTCGACGAGCACCCGCACAGCCACACCGAGATCGTCACGTGGGTGGCCGAGGGCGAACTGACCCACCGCGACACCGCGGGCCACGAGACGACCGTCCGCGCCGGGGACGTGCAGCGCCTCAGCTCGGCGGGCGGCGTCCGCCACGTCGAGCGCAACGACGGCGCCGCGCCCCTGACCTTCGTCCAGATGTGGCTGGCCCCGCGCGAGCCCGGCGGCGACCCCGCCTACGAGATCGTCCGCGGCATCGCCGACTCCACCCCGTACGCCGTGCCCGAGGCGGGCGCGATGCTGCACGTGCGCCGCCTGGCGGCGGGGGAGCGGACGGCGGTGCCGGACGGGGCGTACGTCTACGTCCACGTCGTGCGCGGCGACGTACGCCTGGACGGCGAGGAGCTGGGCCCGGGCGACGCGGCCCGCGTCACGGACGCCGACGGCGTGGACGCGGTGGCGGTGACGCCGGCCGAGCTGCTCGTGTGGGAGATGTCCTAGACCTCGGCGACCTCGGCGAGCACCGCGTCCGTGAAGGCCGGCCACACCTCGGCCGCCCAGGGGCCGAACGCCCGGTCGGTGAGCGCCACGCAGGCGAGCCGGGCATCGGGGTCGATCCACAGGAACGTACCGGACTGTCCGAAGTGCCCGAAGGTGCGCGGAGAGGACGACGCGCCCGTCCAGTGCGGGGACTTGGAGTCGCGGATCTCGAAGCCCAGCCCCCAGTCGTTGGGGTTCTGGTGCCCGTAGCCCGGCAGCACGCCCTTCGTCCCCGGGTACTGCACCGTCATCGCCTCGGCGACCGTGCGCGGGTCCAGCAGCCGCGGCGCCTGCACCTCGGCGGCGAAGCGCAGCAGGTCCTCGACCGTGGACACCCCGTCCTTCGCCGGGGAGCCGTCGAGGGCGGTGGCCGTCATGCCCAGCGGCTCCAGCACGGCCTGCCGCGCGTACTCGGCGAACGGGATGTCCGCCGCCTTCGCGATGTGGTCGCCGAGCTGCTCGAAACCGGCGTTGGAGTACAGCCGACGCTCCCCGGGCGGGGCGGTCACCCGGTGCTCGTCGAAGGCCAGACCCGAGGTGTGCGCGAGCAGGTGACGGACCGTCGACCCGGCGGGACCGGCGGGCTCGTCCAGCTCGACGGCACCCTCTTCGTACGCGACGAGTGCCGCGTACGCCGCGAGCGGCTTGGTGACCGAGGCGAGGGGGAACCGCTGCCCGACCGGGCCGTGGGTTCCCAGGATCGTGCCGTCGGCTCGTACGGCACCCGCCGCGGCGGCGGGGACCGGCCAGTTCTCGATCAACGCGAGGCTCTTCAAGGACATGCCACCGAGCCTAAGGCTCACAGGTGGAGCCTCATGGAGGGGGTCGTGTCGCGTGTGAAGCCGAGGGACTCGTAGAGGGGCTCAGCGTCGGGGGACGCGGTGAGCATGACGTGCCCCGCGCCCCGCTCGCGGAACCACTCCAGCAGCTCGTCCATGCAGGCGCGGGCATACCCGCGCCGCCGGGCGTCCGGGTCGGTGGCGACGCTGAAGACGTACCCGAGCAACCCGCCGGGTCTGTTCGGCCCCCCGATCCGGTACTCCAGCGTGCCCACCACCAGCGCCGCCAGCGCCTCCGGCCGCTCGGGGTGGTCGACGACGAACGCCGCGAACTCCCCGTCCGGGTCGGCCAGCCGGACCCGCAGCGCGGGCAGGGACGCGGCCTGCCAGCCGGTGGGGGAGGCGGGACTCACCGAATCGATCATCACCTGACGCAGACGGAGCACTTCCTCCGCGTCCTCGGCCACGGCACGCCGTACGAGACTCATGCCGGCACGCTAATGACCGGCCGCAGCGCGTGTCCCGCGGATTTCCCGCGGCGGCCCGCTCACCGCGTCGCCTTCTCACCGTGGCCGCTTGCTTGGAGTGCACTCCAAGGCCATAGCGTGGAGCGCATGACGGTGATGCAGACCACTGCCGGGACCCTCGGGCCGAACGCCACCAGAACAGACATCTGCTCCGCCCCGCCCCGGCGCCACCCGCGCCCCGACGGGCAGGACCACTACACCATCAGCGAGGTCGTCGCCTTCACCGGACTGACGGCCCACACGCTGCGCTGGTACGAGCGGATCGGCCTGATGTCCCACATCGACCGCTCGCACACCGGGCAGCGCCGCTACAGCAACCGCGACCTGGACTGGCTCGACTTCGTCGGCAAACTGCGCCTGACCGGCATGCCGGTCGCCGACATGGTCCGGTACGCGGAGCTGGTGCGCGAGGGCGAGAGCACCTACCTCGACCGGCGGGAACTGCTGGAGTCCACGCGCCGCGACGTGCTGGCGCGGATGGCGGAGCTGCAGGACACCCTCGCCGTACTCGACCGGAAGATCAGCTTCTACGGGGACGCCGGACGCACCCGTGAAGGGGAGAGGACCCGATGACCGACAGCAGGATCCCGACGGTGCGGCTCGGTGACGACGGCCCGGAGGTGGGCGTCCAGGGCCTCGGCTGCATGGGCATGAGCTTCGGATACGGCCCGTCGGACGCCGACGCGTCGCGGGCGACCCTGGAGAGGGCGCTGGAACTGGGCGTCACGCTCTACGACACGGCCGACGCGTACGGGGCGGGCGAGAACGAGCGGTTCCTGTCGCCGTTCTTCAAGGCCCACCGCGACGAGGTCGTCATCGCGACCAAGTTCGCCCTGTCGATCCCGCCGGACGAGCCGACGAAGCGGATCATCCGCAACGACCCGCCGTACATCCGCCGGGCGGTCGAGGCGAGTCTGAGCCGCCTGGGCGTCGACGTGATCGACCTCTACTACATGCACCGGCGCGACGTGAACGTGCCGATCGAGGAGACCGTCGCCGTCATGGCGGACCTGGTCCGCGAGGGCAAGGTGAAGCACCTCGGGCTGAGCGAGGTGACGGGCGACGAGCTGAGGGCCGCACGGACGGTGCATCCGATCGCCGCCGTGCAGTCGGAGTGGTCGCTGTTCAGCCGGGACATCGAGGCGGGCGTGGTGCCGGCCGCCCGCGAACTCGGCGTGGCCCTCGTCCCGTACTCGCCGCTCGGCCGGGGCTTCCTCACGGGCGCCTTCGCCGACGCCGACCAGGACCTCACGGCCGGTGACTTCCGCCGGCAGCAGCCCCGCTTCACCGGCGGCAACGCGGCGGCCAACGCGGCCCTGCTCGACCCGGTCCGCACGGTCGCCGAGGCCCACGGCGCCACCCTCGGCCAGATCGCCCTGGCCTGGGCCCAGCAGCAGGCGCGGGTGCACGACCTGCCGGTGATCCCGATCCCGGGCACGCGGAAGCCGACGCGGGTGGCGGAGAACGCGGGCGCGACGCGGATCGTCCTCACCGAGCAGGAGCTGTCCCTGCTGGAGCCGATCGCGGACAAGGTGGCGGGAGACCGGTACGCGGACATGTCGTTCACGTCCGCCGGACGTGAGTAGTCACAGCTCCGCCAGCAACTCCGCCTTCTTCGAGGAGAACTCCTCGTCCGTCACCAGCCCCGCCTGATGCAACTCCCCGAGGTGCCGGATCCGCTCGGCGATGTCCGCGGGATCGCGCCGGGGAGCGGGCACCGGAACCGGCACCGCCGGGCCGCGGTCCCGCACCGCCGCCAGCACCGCCGCAGCGAACGGCAGTGACTCGTGCACCGGCCCGTACCCGAGCCCGAACACCACCGAAGCGGGGTCCTGGTCGGCCTGCGGAGCGACCGCCGAGGCGTCCCGCGGCAGCAGCCGCAGATACCCCTCGAACACCTCGGGGGACCGCCACTCCACCCCGCCCAGGCCGGCGACCGGGAAGGTCTGGTCGCCGGCCTTCCACTTCGCCGACGACGCGCCCGTCCACGACCACCGGAACGTCACCGACGTCCCGTCGAAGGACGCCTTGCCGTCGTACGCCTTGAAGTGCAGCGGCGCCTCGGGCGCCGGGACCAGGTACCGCTCGGTCTTGCCGGACTCGCTCAGCAGCCCCCGCAGCTCGTCGGCGTAGTACTCCGCGAGCGTCTCCCGCTCGGCGGGCAGCACCAGCCGGTACGGGTCGCTGCCCTCCTTCAGCTGTCCGGCCGCCGCCTCCATCAGCGGATCGGCGCCCGGGCGCGGCTCGACGCGCAGCACGACGGTGCCCCGCCTGCCGGGCGTGAGCGTCACCCCGGCGATCGCCTCCAGAGGGACACGGCGTTCCCCCAGCGCCTGGAACAGCTTGGGTGTTCGAATCCCCCGTTCGTAGCGGATGAGCACGGAGTCGGACTCGAACTCCCAGGCGGCATGAAATCCGGCCAGTACGTCACCCATACGGCTCATCGTATGCGGCACGAGCTCCTCCGTCCCTCCTCGTGCAAACCGGAGTTTCTGCGCCTCTACGCGCGTCCGGCCGTCGCTGTTGCGGACAGACCCGCCCGGCATGTGTCGTCTTCCGCGGCGCAGGCCAGTGTGCGGTATGCGCCAACGCCGATCTGCGCGAAGTTCCGCAGGCTCTCCGTGCCCGGTACGAAGTAGCCGCCGTGTCCCTCGGCGCCCCGCGCGGACAGCACCCGCGCCCCGAACGCCGCGGACACCGGATCGGCGCCGTGCCCGAGACCGCCGACCTCCAGGTAGGGCACGTCCTGGATCCAGTCGTCGGCGTCCCGCATCGCCCACACGCGGGCGGAGGTGCGCAGGCCGGTGACCTTCTCGACGCGCATGCCGGGGCTGCCGGCCACCGCTATGTCGGTCACCCGGCCGGGCAGCGTGTCGGCGGCGAGGCCGCACACCACCGAGCCGTAGCTGTGGCAGAACAGCGAGACGGGGGACCGGCCGGGCAGCGCGCGCAGCAGCGCGTTCAGCCGCACGGCCCCGTGCTCGGCGCGCGTCGCCGTCGCCGCCTCCAGGCCGAGGCCGCTGGGGGAGGTGTAGTCGGCCCAGGCGATCACGGCCGTACGCGTGTCCGGGCTCGCCGTGCGCTCGGCCGTGTACAGCGACTCGCCCATGCCGACGGGCGCCGAGTACTTGCGGTCGGTGCGCTGGAAGGTGAGCAGCTCGGTGGCCACGCCGGGCACGACGACGGACACGCGCTCGGCGCGGTTCAGGTTCCCGAACACCTCGGCGACCTTGCCCGAGCCCGCCGGGTCGAAGGCGAGGATGTGGCGGTCGGGGTTCAGCAGCGAGTCGTAGCCGTGCGCCCGCCGGCCCGCCTCGCGCTGCCCGGACAGGGACAGGCGCTTGTCGTGCATGCGCAGTCGCTCCACGGCCCGCGCCTTGCGGAGCGCCGCGCGGTTGGCGAGGTAGCGCAGCTCGACGGGGGCGCCGTTCATGTTGCCGACGGCGAGCGGGTAGCGCCGGGCCAGGCTCGTGCGCTGCCATTCGGTGAGCGAGGCGAAGAAGCGGGCCAGCCGGGAGGGGGCCGCCTGCGCGTCCGGCAGCCGGCGTCCGTCGATCCGGCCGTGCTCCCATGCCGAGACCGACGCCTCGAGGGCCGTGGGGTCCCGCTGGTTGCGCAGGGCGGTCCAGCCGGTGGTCGCCAGCATCACGAACACCACGGCCAGGGCGAGCAGCGCGCGCCAGACGTTCAGCTGCGGGGAGGTGTCGAAGGAAGTCACTGGGAGGACACACTAGGAGAACGGGACGGTCTCGCGTGAATCCAGTGACGCGGATCACGTTTCGGCCGGGTGCTACGGGGTTGGTTCCGCTCGTCCGGGCTGTTCGGCCCGTCCGTAACCGGGGTCGCCCCGCCAGTTCCCGGTGAGGGCGGGTTCCACCTGATCGAGGTAGGAGGAGGTCAGGTCGCGCAGCGCCGCGAGACTGGCGTCCTCCCGCGCCGACCAGATCCGCTCGGTCACCCGCATCACCGCTCCGAACACGGCCACGACCACGCGGGGCCGCGGGTCCGCGTCCACGTCCAGACCCTCGCGGTCGGCGATGACGCGCGCGATCTCCTCCTCCAGCTCCGTCGCGCGCCGCAGATGCGCGGCCAGCAGCGCGGGCGTCGACTCGATCACCCGGTAGAACCGCATGTGCAGTTCGAGCGGGACCAGCTGCTCGACGGACTCGCCGATGGTGTCCCAGCTCGTCACGAGGGCTTGGCGCATCGCGTCCAGCGGTGCCTCGACGGGCGGTCGGCCGCGTACGGCCTCGACGAAGTGCGACTCCGCGAGCCGCGACACGAAGAAGGCCGCCTCCTCCTTGCTGGCGAAGTAGCGGAAGAAGGTGCGCTGCGAGACATCGGCCGTCTCGGCGATGTCGTCGACGGTCGTCTCCTCGTAGCCGCGCTCGGTGAACAGTTCGAGAGCGGAACGCAGCAGCGTGTCCCGGGTGCGCTGCTTCTTGCGTTCGCGCAGGCCGGGTGGGGTGGCTGTGTCCGCCATGTTCAAAGGTTCGCTCCTCGGATCGGCGCGGGCGTGTTGCCTCGCCGTTCGTTTTCGCAGTTCAGGCTATCGGGAGATGTCGTGTCAGTTACCGACTAGTGAAATGGTTTGTCAACTGTCAGTGGCTGTCATTAGCCTCGAATGTATGACTAGTCAGACCACCATCGACAAGACGGGGGCGGAGGGCGGGGGAGCGTCGTCCGGCCCGTCGGGCCCGGCGCCGGCCAGCGGACTGCGCGGCCACCCGTGGCTCACCCTCATCACCGTTGCTGTAGGGGTCATGATGGTGGCCCTCGACGGCACCATCGTGGCCATCGCCAACCCGGCGATCCAGGTCGACCTGAAGGCCAGCTTCGCCGACGTCCAGTGGATCACCAACGCCTACTTCCTCGCCCTCGCGGTCTCCCTGATCACGGCGGGCAAGCTCGGTGACCGGTTCGGGCACCGGCAGACCTTCCTCATCGGAGTGGTCGGCTTCGCCGCCGCCTCCGGTGCCATCGGCCTGTCCGACACCATTCCGCTGGTCGTCGCCTTCCGTGTGCTCCAGGGCGTGTTCGGCGCCCTGCTGATGCCGGCCGCGCTCGGCCTGCTGCGGGCCACCTTCCCGGCCGAGAAGCTCAACATGGCCATCGGCATCTGGGGCATGGTCATCGGCGCCTCCACCGCGGGCGGCCCGATCCTCGGCGGTGTGCTGGTCGAGCACGTCAACTGGCAGTCCGTGTTCTTCATCAACGTGCCGGTGGGCGTCCTCGCCGTCGTCCTCGGCGTCATGATCCTGCTGGACCACCGCGCGGAGAACGCACCGCGCTCCTTCGACGTCCTGGGCATCGCACTGCTCTCCGCGGCGATGTTCTGCCTGGTCTGGGCGCTCATCAAGGCCCCCGAGTGGGGCTGGGGCGACGGCAGGACGTGGCTGTTCCTCGTCGCGTCCGTCGCGGGCTTCGGGCTGTTCGCCTTCTGGGAGACGAAGGTCAAGGAGCCGCTGATCCCGCTGGGGCTGTTCCGCTCCGTACCGCTGTCGGCGGGTGTCGTTCTCATGGTCATGATGGCGATCGCCTTCATGGGCGGCCTGTTCTTCGTGACGTTCTACCTCCAGAACGTGCACGGCATGAGCCCGATCGACGCCGGCCTGCACCTGCTGCCGCTCACCGGCATGATGATCGTCGGCTCGCCGCTCGCCGGAGCGATGATCACGAAGGTCGGCCCGCGCATCCCGCTCGCGGGCGGCATGGCGTTCACCGCGCTCGCCATGTACGGCATGTCCACGCTGGAGAAGGACACCGGCAGCGGCATCATGTCGCTCTGGTTCGCCCTGCTGGGCCTGGGCCTCGCGCCCGTCATGGTCGGCGCCACCGAGGTCATCGTCGGCAACGCGCCGATGGAGCTGTCCGGCGTCGCCGGCGGCCTCCAGCAGGCGGCGATGCAGATCGGCGGCAGCCTCGGTACGGCCGTGCTGGGTGCCGTGATGGCGTCCAAGGTCGACAGCGACCTGGCCGGCAACTGGGCGGACGCCGGCCTTCCGGAGCTGCCGCCGGAGCAGCTGGGCCAGGCCTCCGAGGCGGTCCAGGTCGGCGTGGCGCCGGTGGCCGAGGGCATGCCGGAACAGATGGCCGCGAAGGTCACGGAAGTCGCGCACGACACGTTCCTCTCCGGCATGAGCCTGGCCTCGCTCGTCGCCGCCGGTGTCGCGGCCGTCGCCGTGCTGGTCGCGTTCCTCACCAAGCGTGGTGAGAACGCGGAGGCCGGCGCGGGCGTGGGCCACATCTGACGGAACGCCGGGCGCGTCCGGGCCACTCCGTCCGTCTCCGGCCCGTCTCCGGCCCATCTCCGGCCCTGTTCGCCTATCCGGGTGACAGGGCCGGAGAACCCTCCCCTCCGACGGAGCCCACAGGTCACAGTGGGTCAAGTCCTCCGCAGGGCACGGAGGCGAGAAGCTGCGGCGCGCTGCTGGAGGGGGGCAGCGCGCAGGCAGCGCGTTCGCGGCAGGCATAAGGCGCCGCGCCGGGGTACCCGAACTCTACGAGGAGTTCAGGGAGTTGACGATGGCGAGCTTCGGACAGGGAACGCGCGGGCACCCCCGCTCACGTGGCCGGACGTGGTCACGGACCGGGCCGGATCGCGCGACGCTCGCGGTCGTCGGAGTCATCTGCGCGGTCGCCGGGTTCTTCGTGCTGGGGATCGTCCTCGGCCCCGTCGCGATCGCCTGCGGCTGGCTCGCCATGGGCCGAAGCCGGGCGGGTTCCCGCCCGGTACCGGCCGTGGTCGCCCTGGTCCTGGGCATCATCGACACGCTTGTGGCGGTCGTCTGGCTCGCCGGGGCGGCGTCGCCGGGCTACGGCATGTTCTGACCAGGCACGGCCAGCGGCTCCCGAGGCCGGTGGCTCGGGGGTGTCCCGTCGGCGCGGCCGCCGGACACGGCGTCGTCCCGGGACGAGTCCGGCACCGCGCCGCCGGACCTTCGCAACTCGGCCACCTCCGTCCGCAGCGCCCGGACCTCCTCCGTCAGCGCGTGAATGGCCTCCGTCCGCCGCCGCCCCTCCACATCGTCCCGCTCGAACCTGGCGATGAACCAGGCCGCGATGTTCGCGGTCACCACACCGAGCAGCGCGATCCCGGAAAGCATCAGGCCGACGGCCAGGACCCGCCCCATCGCGGTGGTCGGCGCGAGATCCCCGTACCCCACGGTCGTCATCGTCGTGAAGGACCACCACATGGCGTCACCCAGGGTCCGGATGTTCCCGTTCGGCGCGGTCCGCTCCACCGACAGCACGGCCAGCGACCCGAAGATCAGCAGCCCGACCACCGAGCCGGCGACGTAGGTCGTCAGCCGGATCTGCGAGGCCATCCGCGCCCGCCGTCCGACCAGGAGCAGCGTCGAGACAAGTCGCAGCAGTCTGAGCGGCTGCAGCAGCGGCAGAACCACCGCGCAGAGGTCCAGCCAGTGGGTGCGGACGAACCTCATGCGGTCCGGGGCGAGGCGCAGCCGCACCAGGTAGTCGAACGTGAACGCCCCCCACACCACCCACTCGGTGACCAGGCACGCCCGCGTCACGGCCGGGCCCGCCGAGCCGTCGACGATCGGTGTCGCGTAGGCGACGGCGAACAGCACGGCCAGCGCCAGCAGAGGCCGCTGGGTGTGCCGCTCCCAGCGTTCCTGCGCCGTTTGCCGTCCTGTGTCCGCGTCGGTGCTCATGACCGCATCGTAGGTCCCCCCACCCGGACGGCCGGGAGGCGGCGGACTCCGAAGCCCGCCGCCTCCCCGCACACCGCCGACGTGCTACGCGTCACCGCCCGCGACCCCCGGATCCGCCGCCGCCACATCGAGCAGCCGATACCGGTCGATCGCCTGCTTCAGCACCGACCGGTCCACCTTCCCCTCCCGCGCCAGCTCGCTCAGCACCCCCACCACGATCGACTGCGCGTCGATGTGGAAGAAGCGCCGTGCCGCACCGCGCGTGTCCGCGAAACCGAACCCGTCCGCGCCCAGTGACTGGTACGTCCCCGGCACCCATCGCGCGATCTGGTCCGGAACCGACCGCATCCAGTCGGACACGGCCACGAACGGCCCCTGCGCACCGGCCAGCTTCCGCGTCACGTACGGCACCTGCTGCTCCTCCTCGGGATGCAGCAGATTGTGCTCCTCGCACGCCACCGCCTCGCGCCGCAGCTCGTTCCAGGAGGTCGCCGACCAGACGTCGGCGCGCACGTTCCACTCCTCGGCGAGGATCCGCTGCGCCTCCACCGCCCACGGCACCGCGACCCCGGACGCCATGATCTGTGCCGGGATCGAACCGTCCGTGCCCTCGCTGAAGCGGTGGATGCCCTTGAGGATGCCCTCGACGTCCACGTTCGCAGGCTCGGCGGGGTGCCGGATCGGCTCGTTGTAGACGGTGAGGTAGTAGAAGACGTCCTCGCCGTGCGGGTGCTGCTCGTCCCCGCCGTACATCCGGCGCAGACCGTCCTTGACGATGTGCGCGATCTCGAAGCCGAAGGCCGGGTCGTACGCGACGCACGCCGGGTTCGTCGAGGCCAGCAACTGCGAGTGGCCGTCCGCGTGCTGGAGGCCCTCACCGGTCAGAGTCGTACGGCCCGCGGTCGCGCCCAGTACGAAACCGCGCGACAACTGGTCGCCCATCTGCCAGAACTGGTCGCCGGTGCGCTGGAAACCGAACATCGAGTAGAAGACGTAGACCGGGATGAGCGGCTCGCCGTGCGTGGCGTACGCCGACCCGGCCGCGATCAGCGAGGCCGTGCAGCCGGCCTCCGAGATGCCGTCGTGCAGCATCTGCCCGGTCGGCGCCTCCTTGTAGGCGAGCAGCAGGTCCCGGTCCACGGACTCGTACTGCTGCCCGAGCGGGTTGTAGATCTTCGCACTCGGGAAGAACGAGTCCATGCCGAACGTCCGGTACTCGTCCGGCGCGATCAGTACGAACCGTTTGCCGATCTCCTTGTCCCGCATGAGGTCCTTGAGCAGCCGCACAAAGGCCATCGTCGTCGCGATGGACTGCTGCCCCGACCCCTTCTTCACGGTCGCGTACGTCTTGTCATCGGGCAGCGGGAGCGGCTTCGACCGTACGACGCGGGTCGGCACGTAGCCGCCGAGACCCAGGCGGCGGTCGTGCATGTACTGCATCTCCTCCGTGTCCCGACCGGGGTGGTAGTACGGCGGCGGGCCGGACTCCAGCTCCTTGTCGGAGATGGGCAGGTGCAGCCGGTCGCGGAAGCGCTTGAGGTCGTCGACCGTCAGCTTCTTCATCTGGTGCGTGGCGTTGCGGCCCTCGAAGTTCGGGCCCAGCGTCCAGCCCTTGATCGTCTTGGCCAGGATGACCGTCGGCTGGCCCTTGTGCTCCAGGGCCGCCTTGTACGCCGCGTAGATCTTCCGGTGGTCGTGACCGCCGCGCCCCAGGTGCAGGATCTGGTCGTCGGTCATGTTCTCGACCATCGCGCGCAGCCGGTGGTCGTCGCCGAAGAAGTGGTCGCGGATGTAGGCGCCGGACTCGGTGGCGTACGTCTGGAACTGCCCGTCCGGCGTGGTGTTCATCCGGTTGACCAGCACACCGTCCCGGTCCTGGGCGAGCAGCGGGTCCCAGGTGCGGTCCCACACCAGCTTGATGACGTTCCAGCCGGCGCCCCGGAAGACCGACTCCAGCTCCTGGATGATCTTCCCGTTGCCGCGCACCGGGCCGTCGAGGCGCTGGAGGTTGCAGTTGACGACGAAGGTCAGGTTGTCCAGGCCCTCGCGGGCGGCGATGGACAGCTGGCCCAGCGACTCCGGCTCGTCCATCTCGCCGTCGCCGAGGTAGGCCCACACGTGGGACTTCGACGTGTCCGCGATCCCGCGCGCGTGCATGTAGCGGTTCATCCGCGCCTGGTAGATCGCGCCGATCGGGCCGAGGCCCATGGAGACCGTCGGGAACTCCCAGAAGTCCGGCATCGACCGCGGGTGCGGGTACGACGAGAGGGCGTTGGGCGCCGCGGACTTCTCCTGCCGGAAGCCGTCCAGGTGCTGCTCGCTGAGCCGGTCCAGCAGGTACGCGCGCGCGTAGATGCCCGGCGAGGCGTGTCCCTGGAAGAAGACCTGGTCACCGCCGTCGCCCTCGTCCTTGCCCCGGAAGAAGTGGTTGAAGCCCACGTCGTACAGGGACGCCGAGGAGGCGAAGGTGGCGATGTGGCCGCCGACGCCGATACCCGGCCGCTGCGCGCGCGAGACCATCACCGCGGCGTTCCAGCGGGTGGCGTTGAGGATCTTGCGCTCGATCTCCTCGTTGCCGGGGAAGAAGGGCTCGCTCTTGGTCGGGATGGTGTTGACGTAGTCCGTGCTGCGCATCTCGGGCACGGCCACGCGCTTCTCGCGGGCCCGCTCGATCAGCCGCAGCATCAGATAGCGCGCCCGTTCCCGGCCGCGCTCGTCGACGGCGGCGTCGAGGGAGTCGAGCCACTCCTGGGTCTCCTCGGGATCGAAGTCAGGGACCTGACTCGGAAGGCCGCCAATGATGATCGGATTGCGATCACTGCGATCGGATGCGGAAGCCACGCTGTTCCTTCGCTGTCAGAGGGCCACATTGCCGGGTGTCCACGCCGATTCCCCGCCGATTCCCCATCGTGTACCTCGCGGGGGCAAACGTCATCTGTACCGTGGGGTAACCGGTTCCCCCATGGGGATCGGGGGCACGTTCATTCGAGTCTCGTACCCACACATGGTTCCCAAATACGCAAACGGGGCAGATAGGTGTGGTGTACGTCACCTTTGGTCTGGACGGCATGGCTGGAGTTGCGGCGACACGGCCGGGATCGTCACCGTTTCGGCGGTCCCAGTCGCCGGGTACTTGCGCGATCCGTCCCGCCCGTGTGGACTACGGCCAATGCTTCGCGCACGCGCGTGGCTGAGATATTCACCAAGACATGATCAGGAGGCAACCCGTGAGCGCGACCGCGGACCACGCGGAGGAGCGGACGAACCCTGCCGTCAGGCTGGGGTTCCAGCCCGGGCAGGTGGTCCAGGAGATCGGCTACGACGACGACGTCGACCAGGAGCTCCGCGAGGCCATTGAGGGCGCCGTCGAGGGCGAGCTGGTGGACGAGGACTACGAGGACGTGGCCGATGCCGTCGTGCTGTGGTTCCGTGACGACGACGGCGACCTGACGGATGCGCTGGTGGATGCCACCACGTACATCGAAGAGGGCGGGGCGATCCTGCTCCTCACGCCGAAGACCGGCCGTTCGGGGTACGTCGAGGCCAGCGACATTTCGGAAGCCGCGACGACGGCCGGACTGACGGCGTCCAAGAGCGTCAGCGTCGGAAAGGACTGGAGCGGCAGCCGGCTGGCTACGCCCAAGGCCGCCAAGTCCAAGCGGTAGCCGCCCAGGCTCCGCACCACACCCGGACCCCGTACGGGCCGACCGCCGTCGGCCCGTCCGCGGACCCGCGATGATCCCTGCGTAGGGTGGTTCCAGCGAACCACCCTACGAAGGGACGAACAGGACATGGCGCTCCAGGTCGGCGACAAGGCCCCCGACTTCGAACTCAAGGACAACCACGGCGCGACCGTCCGGCTGTCCGACTTCCGCGGGCGGAAGAACGTCGTGCTGCTCTTCTACCCGTTCGCCTTCACCGGCGTGTGCACCGGCGAGCTGTGCGAGGTGCGCGACAACCTGCCGCAGTTCTCCGACCGTGACACCCAGGTGCTCGCCGTATCCAACGACTCCATCCACACCCTGCGCGTGTTCGCCGAGCAGGAGGGTCTGGAGTACCCGCTGCTGTCCGACTTCTGGCCGCACGGCAACGTCTCGCGCGCGTACGGCGTCTTCGACGAGGACAAGGGCTGCGCCGTCCGGGGCACCTTCATCATCGACCAGGAGGGTGTCGTCCGCTGGACCGTCGTCAACGGTCTGCCGGACGCCCGTGACCTGACCGAGTACGTGAAGGCGCTCGACACCCTGTGATCGAGACGTGATCGACACTGTGCGATTCGTCGGTTCCAGGGCCTGCGAGGGGCGGGAACCCGTCACTAGGATCGAATCGTTGATCCGATATCCACGCACTACGGGGCTCCCCGCCCCATGGACACCAATGGAGGACTCGTGGGAGTCAGCCTCAGCAAGGGCGGCAACGTATCGCTGACCAAGGAGGCCCCCGGCCTGACCGCGGTCATCGTCGGTCTGGGGTGGGACATCCGCACCACGACCGGTACCGACTTCGACCTCGACGCCAGCGCGCTGCTGCTGAACAGCGGCGGCAAGGTCGCCAGCGACGCGCACTTCATCTTCTTCAACAACCTGAAGAGCCCGGACGGATCCGTCGAGCACACCGGTGACAACCTCACCGGCGAGGGCGAGGGCGACGACGAGCAGATCAAGATCGACCTCGCCACCGTCCCCGCCGACGTCGAGAAGATCACCTTCCCGGTCTCGATCTACGACGCCGAGAACCGCCAGCAGTCCTTCGGCCAGGTGCGCAACGCGTTCATCCGCGTCGTCAACCAGGCCGGCGGCGCCGAGATCGCCCGGTACGACCTGAGCGAGGACGCGTCCACGGAGACCGCCATGGTCTTCGGCGAGCTGTACCGGCACGGTGCGGAGTGGAAGTTCCGCGCCATCGGCCAGGGCTACGCCTCCGGCCTGCGCGGCATCGCGCAGGACTTCGGCGTGAACGTCTGAGTCACCGATACGTCCGAGGCCACCGCCTCGACCGTCCGGCGCCGCACGGTTTACGTGCGGCGCCGGACGCGCAGGAAACCCGAGAACCATCACCCGGGGAGGGATCACCATGGGCGTCACGCTTGCCAAGGGAGGCAACGTCTCCCTGTCCAAGGCCGCACCGAACCTCACACAGGTACTGGTCGGACTGGGCTGGGACGCGCGTTCCACCACCGGAGCACCCTTCGACCTGGACGCCAGCGCACTGGTGTGCAGCAGCGGCCGGGTGCTCGGCGACGAGTGGTTCGTCTTCTACAACCAGCTCAAGAGCCCGGACGGGTCGGTCGAGCACACCGGTGACAACCTCACCGGCGAGGGTGACGGCGACGACGAGTCGGTGCTGGTCGACCTCTCCGCGGTGCCGGCGCAGTGCGACAAGATCGTCTTCCCGGTCTCGATCCACATGGCCGACGAGCGCGGCCAGACCTTCGGCCAGGTCAGCAACGCCTTCATCCGGGTCGTCAACCAGGCCGACGGCCAGGAGCTCGCCCGCTACGACCTGAGCGAGGACGCCTCCACGGAGACCGCGATGATCTTCGGTGAACTCTACCGTTACCAGGGCGAATGGAAGTTCCGGGCGGTGGGGCAGGGGTACGCGTCGGGGCTCCGGGGCATCGCTCTAGACTTCGGAGTCAACGTTTCGTAAAGCCGCGTACGGCGCGGGGGAGCCCCGTACACACACGATTGGGTAGCCAGTGGTTCTGAAAACCTTCGGGTGGTCGTTCGCGGTCACCGCGCTCGGCCTGGTGGCCGCGATCTTCTACGGGGGGTGGGCCGCCTTCGGTATCGTGGCGATCCTTTCCGTCCTGGAGATCTCGCTGTCCTTCGACAACGCGGTGGTCAACGCCGGGATCCTGAAGAAGATGAATGCCTTCTGGCAGAAGATCTTCCTCACCATCGGCATCCTGATCGCCGTCTTCGGCATGCGCCTGGTCTTCCCGGTCGTCATCGTCGCGGTCAGCGCGTCGCTCGGACCCATCGAGGCCGTCGACCTCGCCCTCACCGACCAGGACCGCTACCAGGAGCTGGTGACGGACGCCCATCCGTCGATCGCCGCCTTCGGTGGCATGTTCCTCCTGATGATCTTCCTCGACTTCATCTTCGAGGACCGGGACATCAAGTGGCTGGGCTGGCTGGAGCGCCCGCTGTCCAAGCTCGGCAAGGTCGACATGCTGTCGGCCTGCATCGCCCTGATCGTGCTGCTCGTTTCCGCGATCACCTTCGGCGCCCACGCCCACCAGCACGGCGGCACGCACGCCGACAAGGCGGAGACGGTCCTGCTCTCCGGTATCGCCGGCCTGATCACCTACCTGGTCGTCGGTGGCCTGTCCGGCTTCTTCGAGGACAAGCTCGAAGAGGAGGAGGAGCGGGAGCACGAGGCCGAGGAGCAGGCCGAGCGTGCCGGCAAGCCCAAGTCGGCCGTCAAGCTGGCCGGTAAGGCCGCGTTCTTCATGTTCCTCTACCTGGAGGTCCTGGACGCGTCCTTCTCCTTCGACGGCGTCATCGGCGCCTTCGCCATCACCAACGACATCGTCCTGATGGCCCTCGGCCTCGGCATCGGCGCCATGTACGTCCGGTCGCTGACCGTCTACCTGGTCCGCGAGGGCACCCTCGACGACTACGTCTACCTGGAGCACGGCGCCCACTACGCCATCGGCGCCCTCGCCGTCGTCCTCCTGGTGACCATCCAGTACGAGATCAACGAGTTCATCACCGGCATGATCGGCGTGGTCCTGATCGGCGCCTCCTTCTGGTCCTCCGTGCGCCGCAACAAGCGGCTCGCCGAGGCCGGGGGAGACGGCGGCAAGGAGAAGGCGGAGGTCTCCTCCGGGGTGTGAAACCCTTCTGTACCCGGGCCGGGTTCGCTCCCGGTGCGCCTGCTCCTTCGGTGTGAACACGGCCCGGGCGAGGAACGCTCTGTGCGGGGCGGCCGACGAGGACGACTCCTCGGGGCCGCCCCGTCGGCGGTCCGCGGTCGGTGGTTCGAGCGAAGGTGGGGGCGGGAATGGGCTTCTTGGACGGTCTGTGGCGCGGTCGCGAGGCCGAGTTCGACTCGGGCAGCGCGGCGACCAACTCCATCCAGCTGACCAAACGGCACAGCCAGGTCTCCCTGACCAAACAGGGCGCGGCGACCGGCAACCTCCGCATCAACCTCTCCTGGCGGATGCGGACCTCGGACATCATGGGCACGCAACGCGAGAGCCTGCTGCGTCACCCCTTCAAGGCGCTCAAGCCCCCCGAGGTCGTCGGCCACAGCCAGAGCATGGTCAACGTCGACCTCGACCTGGGCTGCCTCTACGAGCTCCAGGACGGCACCCGGGGGGTCGTCCAGCCGCTGGGCGGCTTCCTCGGCGACGTCAACGGTCCGCCGTACGTCAAGCTCAGCGGCGACGACCGGTTCGGCTCGGCCTCCGGCGAGACGATCTACGTCAACCTCGACCACAAGGACGCCATAAAGCGCCTCCTGCTCTTCGCCTACATCTACGACCAGACCCCGGCCTTCGACCGGACGCACGCCATCGTCACGCTCTACCCGAGCAACGGACCCCGCATCGAGATAGGCCTCGACGAGCGCCATCCGCAGGCCCGGTCCTGTGCCGTGGTGATGATCGAGAACATCAAGGGCGAGATCTTCGTCCGTCGCGAGGTGAAGTTCGTGTACGGCTTCCAGGGGGAGCTGGACCGGCTGTACGGGTGGGGCCTGCAATGGGGCCGGGGGCACAAGAGCAAGGCGGAGCGCTGAGGCTCCGCCCGTACGGCTGATGAGGCTCCGCCCGTCCCGCCCAGGCGCCTACCGCCCGACGAACTGCGGTCCCTGCGGCGGCAGCCGGAAGTCAGGGTCGGGTGCCCCGGTGACCGGCGGCGGATAGCCGTAGCCGGGCTGCGCACCTGTGACGCCCGCCGCGGCGGGCGCCTGCGGATATCCGTACCCGGGCCGTCCGGCCGGCTGCGGGTAGCCGTAGGCCGGCTGTGTCGTCGGCGGCTGCTGCGGATAGCCGTACGCGGGCTGTGCCGGCACTCCGGCGGGCTGCTCCGGGGGCAGCGGTCGCGAGACCTCCGGGAGGGGCTGGACGGTCGTCGGCTGGTCGGGGTCGACCGCCGGCGGGCCGGGCGTGGACTGGGCGGGTGTGAGCGGGACGGGTTCCGGCCGAGGGGCCGACACGGGGTCGTCCGCTCCCTCCGACTCGTCCACCGAGATGCCGAAGTCGGTCGCCAGGCCCTTGAGCCCGTTCGAGTAGCCCTCGCCCAGCGCCCGGAACTTCCAGCCCTCCCCGCGCCGGTACAGTTCGCCGCAGATCAGCGCCGTCTCCTGGCCCGTCTCCGGCTTGACGTCGAAGTAGGCCAGCGGCTCCGCGTCGGCGGCCGCGGCGTCGTGCAGCAGGATGCGCAGCGACCGGACCCGGTCGAAGGCGACGCCGTCCGCCGAAGCGACCAGCAGGATGCGCCCCACGGACGGCTCGACCCCGGAGAGATCTGTCTGGATCGTGTCGGTCAGACCCTCGTCGACCCGCTTCTTGCCGAGCCGCCAGACCTGACCCGAAGGATGCCGGGGCTGGTTGTAGAAGACGAAGTCCTCGTCGGAACGCACGCGGTCGTCGGGCCCCAGCAGCAGAGCGGAGGCGTCGATGTCGGGGCCCCCCTGCCCGGGTGTCCAGCGCAGCACGGCGCGTACCGTGGTGGCTTGCAGCGGGACGTTCGACCCCTTCAGCATCGCGTGCGTCATGCCGTCATCCTGCCCTCTCGGTCCTGGTCACGACAACGCGGGGGCGGGTACTCGGGTCGTGTCCGCTCACCTCGGGTCGCCGCCGTCGACACGGCCGGGTTACCTGGAATTCATGCCCGGTGGGAAACTCCGACATGGATACGTACGTACTATTACCGGCCACCTTTGGACAGTTCACAGGTCGCCCAGACACCGCGGGGGAGTTTTAATGCGTCATTTCGGACAGATTGCCCCTGATGTGCGGAAGCGTCTCTTCCACCAGGAGCCCTGCGCCTTCACGCCGGACTCCCCGGCCCGGCTGCTGTCCGCGGCTCTGGGCGCCACGCTCTACAGCCCTGCCACCCGCCCCAGACTCGCCGACGACATCCTCAAGCAGGGCGAGAGCGGTGTGGTGTCGATGGTGCTGTGCCTGGAGGACTCGATCGACGACGCCGACGTGCCGGTAGGCGAGGCCAACCTCGTCCGCCAGCTCATGGACCTGGCGTCCCGTCCCGTCGACGACGTCCCCCTGCTCTTCGTCCGGGTCCGCACACCCGAGCAGATACCCGACCTCGTACGGCGCCTCGGCCCCGCCGTGCGGCTGCTGTCCGGCTTCGTGCTGCCGAAGTTCACCGAGGAACGCGGCATGCCCTTCCTGGAGGCGCTCTCCGCCACCGAGGCGGCCGCCGGCCACAGGCTCTTCGCCATGCCTGTGCTGGAGTCGCCGGACCTGCTGTACCGGGAGTCCCGCGTGCAGACGCTGGAGGGCATCTTCCGCGCGGTCGACAAGTACCGCGACCGCGTGCTCGCCCTGCGGCTCGGCGTCACCGACTTCTGCTCCTCGTACGGGCTGCGCAGGGGCCCCGACATGACGGCGTACGACGTCCAGATCGTCGCTTCCGTGATCTCCGACGTGGTGAACATGCTCGCCCGGGCCGACGGCACCGGGTTCACGGTGACCGGGCCGGTATGGGAGTACTTCCGCGTCCAGGAGAGGATGTTCAAACCGCAACTGCGGCAGAGCCCCTTCCTGGAGGTGCAGGCCGTCGAACTGCGCCAGAAGCTGATCGCACACGCGATGGACGGCCTGCTGCGGGAGATCTCCCTGGACCGCGCCAACGGTCTGCTGGGCAAGACCTGCATCCACCCCTCCCACGTGCTGCCCGTGCACGCGCTGTCCGTGGTCAGCCACGAGGAGTTCAGTGACGCCCAGGACATCCTGCGGCCGGAACGCGGCGGCGGGGGTGTACTGAGGTCCGCCTACACGAACAAGATGAACGAGGTGAAACCCCACCGCGCCTGGGCCGAGCGCACGCTGCTGCGTGCCGAGGTCTTCGGGGTGGCGAACGAGGACATCGGCTTCGTGGAACTCCTCGCCGCCGGCCTGTCCGACTGAACGCCCGGTCCGACCGAACGCAAGGAATCCATGACCGACGCAAAGGCCCATGCCGCGGTGGACAACGGGAGGCACGAGTACATGACCGAGAGGGCGCGCGCCGAGGGGCGCGCCGGAGTCTGGTCCGGCACCTGGGTCGCCGAGCGGCTCGGCGTCGAGCTCGCCGGTGACGACACACTCACCGGCCTGCTGGGACTCGCCCTGCGCCGCAACCCCAAGCGGGCGCACCTGCTCGTCTCGAACGTGCTCGGCAAGCACGTCCCGCAGTCGCCCTCCGTGGTGTACGGCCACGGCGTCGCCCTCGGCAGGCGCGTCCGCGAACTGCTCGGTGCCGAAGCGGCCGAGCGCGCGGTCGTCCTCGGCTACGCGGAGACCGCCACCGGCCTCGGCCACTCGGTCGCCGACGGCCTGGGCCCCGCGCCGTACCTGCACTCCACCCGCCGTCCGGTCACCGGCGTCGCCAGGGCGGGCGGCTTCGAGGAGTCCCACTCGCACGCGACCTCCCACCTCCTGCTGCCCGAGGACCCGGCGCTGCTGGCCGGCGACGGGCCGCTGGTCCTCGTCGACGACGAGTTCTCCACCGGCAACACGGTGCTCAACACCGTCCGCGCTCTGCACGAGCGCTATCCCCGCAAGCGGTACGTCGTGGTGGCCCTCGTCGACATGCGCTCGCCCGCCGACGCCGGCCGGCTGGAGGAATTCGCCCGGGACATCGGCGCCCGCGTGGACCTGGTGACGGCCGCCTCGGGCACGGTCCGGCTGCCGGAGGGCGTACTGGAGAAGGGACAGGACCTGGTCGCCCGGTACGAGACGCGAACCGCCGAGCCGGGCCCGGCCCACCCGTCCGGCTCCGCCGCCGAGCCCAGCCCGGCCCGCCCGTCCGGTTCCGTCGCGCGCGTCGACCTGCGCTGGCCCGGCGGGCTTCCCGACGGTGGACGGCACGGGTTCACGGCCGCCCAGCGCCGCAGGCTGGAGATCGCCCTGCCCGGCATGGCCGAGCGGATCGCCGAGGCGCTGCCCACCGGCGCCCGCCGCGTGCTCGTCCTGGGCTTCGAGGAGCTGATGTACGCCCCGCTGCGCCTTGCCCACACGCTGGAGCAGACCACCGACGCCGACGTGCGGTACTCCACCACCACGCGCTCTCCCGTCCTCGCGGTCGACGACCCCGGCTACGCGATACGCACCCGCCTGGTCTTCCCCGCACACGACGACCCGGCCGACGGCCCCGGCGAGCGCTACGCCTACAACGTCGCGGGCGCCGGCTTCGACGCCGTCGTCGCGGTCGTCGACTCGGCCGCCGACACCCCCGCGCTGCACGCGCCCGACGGACTGCTGGCCCGGCTCGCCGCCCATGTCCCGCACGTCCTGCTGGCGGTCGTCCCGTCGTATGTCCCAGGGGACCCGCACGCCCCGCACGCCTCCGAAAGGCCCTCCATGCTGCCCGAGCCCCTGCGCGGCCCCGACTTCTCCTCGTACGCGCCCGACGAGGTCGGCTGGCTGCTCCAGGACCTCTCGGACGTGACGCTGGAAGCACCGACCGAGGAGCGCGAGGAGGCGATCCAGAGCGGCGGCGCGCACTACGCGGAGTCGCTCCCCGTGGAGTACCAGCCCAGCGAGCAGTACCAGGAGCTGTTCCACGCGGCGCTGGAGACGTCCGCGACCCGGCTGGCCCGCGCGGTCGGCGCCGTCACCGAGATCGTGCTCGCCGAGCGGTCGCCCCGCCCCGTCCTGGTCTCCCTCGCCCGCGCGGGCACACCCGTCGGTGTTCTCATGCGCCGCTGGGCGCAGTTCCGTCATGGTCTCGACCTCCCTCACTACGCCGTGTCGATCGTCCGCGGCCGCGGCATCGACGCCAACGCGCTGCGCTGGCTGGCCGACCGTCACGACCCCGCCGACGTCGTCTTCGTCGACGGCTGGACCGGCAAGGGCGCCATCACTCGCGAACTCGCCGCCGCCCTGAGCGACTTCGAGGTCTCCGACGGCGTCACCGGCTTCGACCCGGAGATCGCCGTGCTCGCCGACCCCGGTTCCTGTGTACGCACCTACGGCACCCGCGACGACTTCCTCATCCCTTCCGCCTGCCTCAACTCCACCGTCTCCGGCCTGATATCCCGTACCGTGCTCCGTGCCGACCTGGTCGGTCCGCACGACTTCCACGGCGCGAAGTTCTACCGCGAACTCGCCGGCGCCGATCTGTCGCCGGACTTCCTCGACGCCGTCTCCGCCCGCTTCCCGGACGTCACCGACACGGTCGACGCCCAGGCCAAGGAGCTACTCTCCGCCGACCGCACTCCCACCTGGGAGGGCTGGGCCGCCGTCGAGCGCATCAGCGAGGAGTACGGCATCCACGACGTGAACCTCGTCAAGCCCGGCGTCGGCGAGACCACTCGCGTGATGCTGCGCCGCGTGCCGTGGAAGGTCTTGGCCCGGGCAGGCGCCGGGGCCGATCTCGACCATGTACGCCTGCTGGCCGAACAGCGGGGCGTACCCGTCGAGGAGGTCGACGACCTCCCCTACACCTGTGTCGGACTGATCCACCCCAAATACACGCGGGGCGCGACCGGCGCCGACGGCAAGGCGGTGGCGCTCTGATGCCGGTTCTCGTCGCCAGCGACCTCGACCGCACGCTCATCTACTCGGCCGCCGCACTCGGACTGACCATGCCCGATCTGCGGGCACCCCGGCTGCTGTGCGTCGAGGTCTACGAGAGCAAACCCCTCTCCTACATGACCGAGACGGCGGCCGGGCTGCTGACCGACCTCGGTGACTCGGCGGTCTTCGTGCCGACCACGACCCGGACCCGCAAGCAGTACCAGCGCATCAACCTCCCCGGCCCTCCGTCGAAGTACGCGATCTGCGCCAACGGCGGTCACCTGCTCGTGGACGGCGTCTCCGACCCCGACTGGCACGCGCGGGTGACCGCACGGCTGGCCGACGAATGCGCCTCGCTGGCCGAGGTCCGCGATCACCTGATGAACACCGCCGACCCGCTGTGGGTGCGCAAGCACCGGGTCGCCGAGGACCTCTTCGCCTACCTCGTCGTCGAGCGCGAACTGCTGCCCGAGGACTGGGTGAAGGAACTCGCCGTGTGGGCCGAGAACCGCGGCTGGACCGTGTCACTCCAGGGCCGCAAGATCTACGCGGTCCCCAAGCCGCTCACCAAGAGCGCCGCCGTGTACGAGGTCGCCCGCCGCACGGGCGCCGATCTCACCCTCGCCGCCGGCGACTCCCTCCTCGACGCCGACCTGCTGCTCGCCGCCGACCGGGGATGGCGCCCCGGCCACGGGGAACTGGCCGACTCCGACTGGACGGCTCCGGCGATCAGCGCCTTGCCCGAGCGCGGCGTGCTGGCCGGTGAGCGGATCCTTCGGGAGTTCCTGCGCGCGGTGAGCCCGGCTCGCTGACCCCTCCGTCCGCGCCCCCGGCACCGGCCCCGCCCCGGGTGTCGGGGCGGTCGTCGCCATCGGCCGGCGGCCGTATGTCCTGTCCGCGGTCGCGGCCCCGGCCGCGCCTGCGCTGGCCGCCCCCCGGCCGCATCAGACGCATTCCGATGAAGACCAGCAGTGCCAGGGCGGCGATCGCGAGGATCACCTTCGAGTACGTGGAGGCGATGCCCGAGACCTCGGACCAGTTGTCCCCCAGCGCGTAGCCCGCGAGGACGAACACGGTGTTCCAGATGGCGCTGCCCAGCGTGGTCAGCGCGAGGAAGACGGGCAGCCGCATCCGCTCCACACCCGCCGGTACGGAGATCAGACTGCGGAAGATCGGGATCATCCGGCCGAAGAACACCGCCTTGGTCCCGTGCTTCAGGAACCAGGCCTCCGTCTTCTCTATGTCGGACACCTTCACCAGCGGCAGCCTCCCCGCTATCGCCACCGTGCGGTCCCGGCCGAGCAGCGCGCCGACCCCGTACAGCGCGAGGGCGCCGATCACCGAACCCGCCGTCGTGCACAGCAGGACGGCGATCAGGCTCATCCGGCCGGAACTCGCCGCGAACCCGGCGAGCGGCAGGATCACCTCGCTCGGCAGGGGAGGGAAGAGGTTCTCCATAGCGATGGCGAGGCCGGCGCCCGGTGCGCCGAGCGTGTCCATGAGGTCGTTGATCCACTGCGGTGCCGCACCGCTGTCCGCGGCCGTCTGCGCTGCGATGGCTGTCATGACGACCACGCTAGAAAATCGCAGCTGAAGGGAGACTGAGGAAGACCGCAGGATCGACTGCGGTGTACCGCAGGCGGGAATTGCGGTTTTCCGCAGTGTGCGCCGCTGCCGCGCCCGGCTAGCCTCGCGATCATGCGAGACATGGCGCGACGCGTAGTGCGGTGCGGGGTGGGCCTCATCATGGGGACCGCCGCGGCCGCCGTCGAGCTGCTCTTCGCCCTGCTGGCCGGCGCGGCCCTGCTGCCGGTGGCGGCCTGGCCGGCCGGGCGACGTGCCGTACTGCGCCCGGTCCTCGCGGGCGCGCGGAGACTGGCGGAGTTGGAACGGGGCAGGCTGGCGATGTGGCTGGACCTCCGTGTCACGCCCGCGTACGAGGACGTGCGGGCGCTGCGGTACGTGGCCTGCCACTGGGCCCTGGGCGTCCTGGGTGGGGTGGTGATGCTGACCGCCGCCATCGGCCTCGGGTACGGCACCTTCGGGATATACGGCTGGCTCCTGCTGGACGGCATACGCAACCCCGGTTCGTTCGTCCTCGGCAGTCTCGGAGGCTTCTTCCTCGTGTTCCTCGCCGTGCAGGGAATATTCGGCGTGGTCGGACTGGAAGGGCAGCTGGCGCGTCACTTCCTCGGCCCCCGCCACCAGGAGGAGCTGGAGCGGCGGATCGCCGAGCTGTCCGCCAGCCGCGCCGCCGTCGTCGACGCGGTGAACGACGAACGCCGCCGCATCGAGCGGGACCTGCACGACGGCGTTCAGCAGCGTCTCGTCGCCCTCGGCATGCTGCTCGGCCGGGCCCGGCGCAGTCAGGACGCCGATCGTCGGGACCGGCTGCTGGGCCAGGCACACGACGAGAGCCGTCGCGCCCTGGACGAGCTCCGTGAGGTGGCCTGGCGGATCTATCCGACCACGTTGGACGAGGCGGGGCTGCGCGCGGCACTGGAGACGGTCGCCGAGCGGGCGTCCGTGCCGGTGGGGGTGGAGTACGACCTGGCCGAGGAGCCCGAGCAGGCCGTGGCGACCGTCGCGTACTTCGTCGTCTGCGAGGCGGTCACGAACGCGGTCAAACACGCGGCGCCGACCCGGATAAGCGTCGCCGTCAGAGCGAAGGAGGAACGGATGTTCGTGAGCGTCCAGGACGACGGCTGCGGCGGGGCGAACGCCGCCGGCAGCGGACTGTTCGGGCTCGCCCGGCGAGTCGCGGCTCTCGACGGCAGCCTCAGTGTGGTCAGTCCGCCGGGCGGGCCCACCCTCGTGGCCGCGGAGCTGCCATGCGGGTGATCCTCGCCGAGGACTCGACCCTGCTGCGGGAGGGGCTGGTGCGGCTGCTGGCGGAGGAGGGGCACGAGGTGCTCGGAGCCGTCGGCAATGCCGAGCTGCTGCTGAAGGCGGTCGCGGAGGACCCGCCGGACGTGGTCGTCGCCGATGTCCGGATGCCGCCCACACACACGGACGAGGGCCTGCGCGCGGCCCTGGAGATACGCGAGCGCTGGCCGGAAGTCGGGGTGCTGGTGCTCTCGCAGTACGTCGAGAAGCGGTACGCGACGGAGTTGCTGACCGGTGAGACGGAAGGAGTGGGTTATCTGCTCAAGGACCGGGTGGTCCAGGTCGACGAGTTCCTGGACGCGCTGGAGCGGGTGGCCGCCGGGCGCGCGGCCTTCGATCCGGAGGTCGTCCGTCAGCTGCTCGGCCGCACGACACACACCGACCTGCTCGCCCGGCTCACCGCGCGCGAGCGGGACGTGCTGGCCGAGATGGCGCAGGGCCACACCAACGCGGCGATCGCGCGGCGGCTGCACATCTCCCAGAGCGCGGTGGAGAAGCACATCAACGCGATCTTCGACAAGCTGGAGCTGACCGGGGGTGAGGGCTATTCGCGCAGAGTGCTGGCGGTGCTGCGCTATCTGGGGAGCTGAGCGGGGATGAAGGGGCCGGAGGCAGCCGAGCGAGGCCGAAGCGCCGGCGCAGTCGCACCGGCGCGGGCAACCACCTGGGCCGGTGGGTCAGCCGCAGCAGCCTCCGCCGCAGCAGCCGCCTCCGCCACCCGATGAGGGTGCCGGGGCCGACGCGGAGGCCGACCCGCCGACCGCGACCGTCGACAGCAGCTTCACCGTGTCGTCGTGGCCCGCCGGACAGGCGGCGGGAGCGGAGGACTCGGCCATGGGGCGGCTCATTTCGAAGGTGTCGCCGCAGCTCCGGCAGCGGTACTCGTAGCGAGGCATGCGCACAGGTTAACCGGCCCGGCCCGGCGGCCCGGCGCGACGGCGAAAAACCGGTCGGGCCCAGAGCCTGATCACCGGCAGTCGCTCGGTGGTCAGTGGCCGGCCCCGCGCTCCTCCCGGATCCGGGTGACCACGCCGGCCACCGTCTGCCGGACCGCTTCGGTCTCCGTGAGGAAGTGCCAGTAGTCGGGGTGGCGGCCCTCCAGCGTGGTGATCGCCCGTTCCAGCCGGGCCACGGCGTCGTCCAGCGGACGCGCGTGACGGGGGTCGGGGGTGTTGCGGCCCGCCATGGCCAGGCGCTGGGCGTCACGGATGGCGAAACGGGTGCGCTGGATCTCCTGCTGGGGGTCCTTCTGCACGGCGTTCAGCTGCCGCAGCCGGTCTCCGGCGGCCGAGACGGCCTCGTCGGTGGAATTCAGCAGCGCTCGCACCGTCGACAGGAGGGTGGTGGCGTCGGGCCACCGCTGTTCGTCGCGGGCCGTCTGGGCCTCGGTCAGTTTCCGCTCGGCCTGCCGGACCGATTCCGTGGCCTGGTCCGGCACCTGCTGGAGGTCCTGCCAGCAGGCCGCGGTGAATCGCCGCCGCAGCTCGCTCAGTATCGGTTCGACCTGTTCGGTGCGGGTGGTCAGGGCCTGGGCGCGGGTACGCAGGGAGACCAGCCGGTGGTCGGTCTCGGCGGCGTGCTCGGGCAGCCGCTCGGCCTCGGCACGGACCGACTCGGCCTCTCGGGTGACCCGTTCGGCCCGCTCGAGGGTCTGTGGCACGCCGTGCTGTCCCGCGCCCTGGTTCAGCCGGGTCAGCTCCGGACCGAGGGCGGCGAGCCGGGCGGCGAGGTCGTCCGCCTTCAGCCCGGCTTCCCGCGCGGCGTCCAGGGCGTTGGAGGCGGCGAGCAGGGCCTGCCGGGCGCGTTCGACGGTGGGCGCCAGCCGGGCCAGCTGGGTCTCGGCCTTGCCGAGCAGGGGGCCGAGGCCGTCGGCGAAGCGGTCCAGTTCCTGCCTGACGCGGCCCAGCTCGTTCTTGGCGGCGGTCAGTTCGCTGCGGGCGCGGGAGGCGGCCGACGCCTCCAGGTCGTCCCGGTCCAGGTCGTGGGCGTCGACGGCGCCGATGTACTGGTGGCTGACCTCGTCGATCCGCCGGCCGAGCGCCTCGAAGTCGGTGACCGCGCGCCGGGCGGCGGGGGAGGCGTCGACGGCCGCGATCGTCTCTATCGAGATCCGCAGGTCGCGTTGAGCGGTGTCCAGGTCGTAGAAGGCGGCCGCCGCGTCGTCCTTCGCGGCCTGCGCCTCCGCCCGCTGGTTCTCGGCCCGCCCGCCGAACCAGCGCCGGGTGCCGCCCCCGGCGAACGCGGCGGGCAGCGCGAGCACGGCGAGGAGCGGTAGGCCCACGAGGAGGAGCACGTCACGGCCCGCGCCGGACGCGCGACGGCCGCGGGAGCGGTGCGGCAGGCGCTGCGCGCGCGCCACCATCGACGAGTACGGCTGCGATGGTGTCGCCGTCACATCCCTCTCCCGTGTCGTCCGTCCTGCCCGGGTTCATTCTCCCACCCGTAAGGGACGAACACACGGGCCGGTCAGTTCGCGGTTCGGACCGTGACTTTGCCGTCACCGGTCCGGGCGTTCACCACATGGCTGCTGGCGTCGTCCCGCGGCACGGACACGTCGACCCCGCCGTCACCGGTTTCGGTGGACACCTTGTACGTGGCCCGGGGCAGTGTGATCGTCACGGAACCGTCGCCGGTGCGGGACTCCACCAGGTCGGGCACGGTGCCGAGTGCGAGACGGACCGAGCCGTCGTTGGTGTGCGCGTTCACCCGGCGCGAGGAGACCTCCGCGCGTACGGACCCGTCTCCGGTGCGCAGCTCCAGAGGGCCGGTGGAGTCGGTGACGTGCACGGACCCGTCGCCGGTACGGATGTTCAGCGCGTCCCGGAACCCCCGCGCCCGTACGCTGCCGTCCCCGTCCTTCACCTTGACGGCGATGCCCCGCGGCACCTCGATGCGGTGCCTGGCCGCGCAGTCGGCGACCACGCCGGAGCAGTGCATGCGCAGTACCAGCCGGTCGGCGTCCATCTTCCAGGTCACCTCGGGATCCGAACCGACGGCTACCGATCCGGAGAACCACCGGGTGACCTCGACCTTCCCGGACGCGTGGTCGTCCGAGGCGACGATCTCCAGGGCGGAGTCGTCGGAGTCGACGGTGAGCGTGCGACCCTGAAGGGCGAAGGACCGGTGCTCGGGGTCCTTGTCGTCCGAGGCGGAGGCACAGGCGCCGAGACCCGCCACGAGAACGGCGACGGCGCCGACGGCGGCGAACGTGCGAGCGGAAACGGTGCGGGCGGCCATGGCGATCTCCCCCTGGGACGGCTACGAGGTGCCGCGTCCGGCCCTCCCGGAGCGGAAGAGGCCCTTGTCGACGAGGCTCTTCGACCGTACGGAGCACGGGCCCGCGCCGGGATCCGGGCCACTACCGGATCGGGGGTGGGGTTAACCCCCGGCCGAGGTGGTATCGGCGTCAACACGTTTGCCGGGCAGTGCCCCGGGCCATGTAGGCTGTCGACTCGTCCTGGGTGCGTAGCTCAGGGGTAGAGCGCCTGCCTTACAAGCAGGATGTCGGCGGTTCGAAACCGTCCGCGCCCACCAGGACCGGCGCCGCTGTCGTCGGTGCGCAGGCCCCCGGAGATCTTCCGGGGGCCTCTCGCGTGTGCTCGCCGGTGCTCTCCCCGCGGATGAACTCCACAGCCCCGAGATCACTGAGATGAAGGCGGGGCCTCCCCGGCCGGGGCCTCGTGGGCGCGTTTCAGCGCCGAGCGGGCGCTCACCTGGTCGGGGCCGGTGATCTCCGACCAGTAGCGATGGGTGCTGACGAACACGGCGAGTTCGCGCTCGCGCTGCCGGAGCTTCTCCACCTCGGCCTGCTCGTCCGCCGACCAGCCGGGGGAGGCCGGGCGCTCGACCTTGCGCCAGCCGTTCTTGTCGCTGAATCCGTCGAGCGGTTCGACGGACCAGGGAAGTCTTTTCAGCAGGGCCGACAACTCGGCCCGGACCTGATGCAGTTCCTCCTGACCGGCGAGGAGGTCACTGGGGAAATCATAGGTCGTAGCCACGTGCCAATGATACGCCTGTTCGATTTTGAGGCGCGCGTTCCCTTCGGTGGTTCACGCGAAAGAGTGGCCGTCGCCGCCCGGGCCGACTGTCAGACCCCTGCCCTACCGTGAAGAGCATGGATGGCGTGGACGAGCGGGCGGCAGCAGGCGGGGAGCGGGTGTGTCTGGTCCCCTGGGCGGAGGCGGATCTGTGGCTGCTGCGCAGGACCAACAGCCCCGAGATGACCGCGCACCTGGGCGGCCCGGAGACCGAGGAGCAGCTCGCGGCCCGGCATCGGCGGTACGCCGAGCTGGGCCGGGGCGGATGTACCGGGTCACCCTGGCGGACGGCGGTGAGACCGTCGGCTCGATCGGGTACTGGCAGCGGACCTGGCAGGGCGCGGAGGTCTGGGAGACCGGATGGGTGGTGCTGCCGGAGTTCCAGGGGCGGGGGCTCGCCGTGCGGGCGGCCCGTGCGGTGCGGGAGGCGGCCCGTACCGACGGGACGCACCGCTATCTGCACGCGTTCCCGAGCGTCGACCACGCCGCCTCCAACGCGGTCTGCCGCGGGGCCGGGTTCGCCCTGCTCGGACAGGCCGACTTCGAGTATCCGAAGGGCCACTGGATCAGATCGAACGACTGGCGGGTGGACCTGGTGAGGGGAGACTGACGTCATGTGCCGCAGCATCAAGACACTGCGTCCGCCCGTGCTGGCCGAGGAGGCCACCGAGGACGAGATCAGGGCCGCCGCCCTGCAGTACGTGCGCAAGGTCTCCGGGTTCCGTGCGCCCGCCGCGCACAACCGGGAGGTCTTCGAGCAGGCCGTGGAGGCCGTCGCAGGGGCCACGGCCGATCTGCTGGCCGGCCTGGAGGTACGGGGGGGTGCGCGGCGGGCCTCGTGACACCGGCACGGTGACACCTGTGGGGCCGCCGTGACCGGGCCTTCGCGCGGTTTGCGACTACGCGGGCCCGCGCGTGCCGCGTGCTGGGTGCCGTTGCTCGGGTTCGAGGCTCGGTGGGCCTGCGCGCGCCGGAGGCCCTTGCTCGGGTTCGAGGCTCGGCGCGGCCCGCGCGTGCCGGACGCCCTTGCTCGGTTTGCGGTTCCGCGGAGCCTGCGGGTGCCGGGTGCCGGGTGCCGTTGCACGGGTACGAGGCTCCGTGAGGCCTCGCGTGCCGGAGGCCTCCGCACGGTGCGCGCCTCCCCGCGTGCCGTTGCCGCGACGCCCGCGTGCGCGCCGTGCGGCGTGCGGCGGCCCGGCGTTTTACGAAGCCTCCGTCGCCCGGGGCTGGCGGCGCATCAGGTACGCGGCCCCCGCCCCTGCGCCGAAGAGCGCCACCAGCGATACCCCCGCCGCCAGCCAGGTCGCGCCCAGCCACTGGCCGCCGAAGTAGCCGAGGGCCACGCTGTAGGCGGCCCAGGCCAGTCCGGCGAGGGCGGACCAGGGGAGGAACTCGCGGATCCGGCGGTGAGCGGTGCCGGCGACGAGAGAGACGACCGAGCGGCCGGCGGGGGCGAAACGGGCCAGGACGACGAGGGCGCCGCCGCCTCGGGCGAGGGCTCCGCCGAGACGTTCCTGCGCCGTGGTCAGCCGACGGGAACGGGCGATCGCGCGGTCCAGGCGAGGCCCGCCGCGCCACGCGAGGCGGTAGACCGCCAGGTCACCGAGGACCGAGGCGGTCGCCGCGCACAGCGTCAGGACCAGGATGTCGGGGACGTCGTTCGGAACCCGCCCGGCGGCTGCCGCGCCCGAGCCCGCGGCCGCCGCCGTGGCCGCCGTGATCACAAGGACACCGCTCGGCAGCACCGGCAGGAAGATGTCGAGGAGCACCGAGACGGCCACCAGCGCATAGATCCATGGGCTACTGACCAGCGAACCGATACTGCCGAGACTCTCGACCACCACAACTCCCCGTTACTCCCCCGTGGGCCGGGCCATGCCGCGAGACGCGGGGACGGCAGGAGCGGCCGATGACAGCCATACAGCGTACGCCCGGGGTGTGACAGACGGTTCACAGGGGCCTCGTGTGTTCGCCACGGAGCGTTCACCCGCAAGTGGTCGTTCACGCCCACGGAACGCACGCGCGCCAGGAGTGGGGTGACCGTCGCCCAGGGAGAGCGTGAGCGGCGCCCCCCCGGTTCAGGAAAGGCGCCGCTCCGGTTCGGGTCAGGCCGCGACCGGTGTCTGCCGCTCCGCGGCGGCCCCCTCCTGCTCGGACGTGCGCCGGCCGAACAGCCGGTCCAGGCCGAAGGCGCCGGAGCCGGTGAAGGCCAGCAGCAGGAAGGCCCAGCAGAACATGGCGGAGGCCTCGCCGCCGTTCTCCATCGGCCACAGGGCGCCCGGCTGGTGCACCTTGAAGTACGCGTAGGCCATGGAGCCCGAGGAGACGACCGCGGCGGCGCGGGTGCCGAGGCCGAGCATGACGAGGCCGCCGCCGACCAACTGGATCACGGCCGCGTACCAGCCCGGCCAGGTGCCGGTCTCGATCGTGCCGCCGCTTCCCGACGCGCCGCCGAGGACGCCGAAGAGGGAGGCGGCGCCGTGGCAGGCGAAGAGGAGGCCGACGACTATGCGGAACAGGCCTAGGGCGTAGGGCTGGGCGCTGTTGAGGCGTCCGGACATGTGGGGGAGCTCCTTCGGTCGGGCCGGCCCGTCGAGGCCGGTGGGGGACGAAACCGAGTGGGCCGCCCACGTTAGGTGAGCCTAATGAGTACTTGCAAGTTCAACATTTGGCCATGGCTTGGCGCATGGTCACCCCTTTGTCCCGACGCCCACCGCAGGTGGGAGCGCTCCCAAACCCATGGCGGAGCCCGCCGGTGTGACTCGATTCATACCCGGCTCGGCCCCCCGCCTACGCCAGCTCCCTGTCCGTGACCATCCGCAGGACGGTCGTCCCGTCGCGCTCCGCCCGCGCCTGCTCCAGGCACAGCCGGGCCGATCTCCCCCGCAGCGTCAGCGTCATGAGCTGATTGCCGAACCAGGGTCCGCCGGTCTTGCGCCAGCCGACCGCCGGGGGCCCGCAGTGTCCGTGCCGGGCGATGCGCCGCCCGAGGGCACGCGCCGGGGCGCTCCAGCCGAAGCGGAAGCCGAGACGGATGGAGAGCGGCACGGAGTTGTGGACGGGGGAGCAGGTCAGCTGGGCCACCATGGCGTCGGGCGCGCGGCCGGGCCAGGACGGCTCGGCCACGTAGGCGTGGTGGACGTCGCCCGACAGCACGCTCACGGTCGCGGGCGCGCCGGGCCCCGTACCGGCCTCGGCGATCAGGTCCGCGAGGGAGTCGAAGGAGGACGGGAAGGCCGACCAGTGCTCCAGGTCGGCCCCGCGCCTGATCCGCTCCCCGAGCCGTGCCCAGCGCGCGCCCCGTTCGCCGACGCACATCGCGGCGCTCCACGCCTCCACGTCGTGCACGAGATGGGGCAGCAGCCAGGGCAGGGAGGTGCCGATCAGAAGGTGGTCGTAGGACTCCCGGTCCTTGAGGATCTGCTCGCGCAGCCAGGCGGCCTCGCCCGGGTCGAGCATCGTGCGGCGGTCCTCCTTGAGGACGCGGGCCGCGCGGGAGTCCACCATCACCAGCCGTACGCGGCCGAAGTCGCGCCGGTAGCTCCAGCGGACGGAGGCCGGGTCGGCGTCGGCCCGCGCGGCGAACGTACGGAGCACGTCGGTGCCGTCGGGGGCCTCGCGGACAGCCGCGTAGAGGGGGTCGGCGGCCAGCTCGTCCGGGGAGAGGTTGCCCAACTGCTGGTACACCCAGTAGGACATCAGCCCGCTCAGCAGCCGCTCGCGCCACCAGTCCGTGGCCCGCATGTCGGCGAGCCAGGCGGCGGAGGTGTTCCAGTCGTCGATGACGTCGTGGTCGTCGAAGATCATGCAGCTGGGCACGGTGGACAGCAGCCAGCGCACCTGGGGGTCGCTCCACGACTCGTCGTAGAGGCGGGTGTACTCCTCGTAGTCCGCGATCTGGTCGCCCGGAGGCTCCGCCAGGTCGCGGCGGCCGGCGATCCAGCGGCGCGTGGCGTCGGAGATCTCGTCGGCGTACACCTGGTCGCCGAGCAGGAGCAGCACGTCGGGCCGTGTGCCCTCCGGGTCGGCCGCGATGCGGGCGGAGAGGCTGTCCAGCGCGTCCGGGCCCACCGGGTCCTTCTCGCCGGCCGGCGGTGCTGCCCAGCGGCAGGAGCCGAAGGCGACGCGCATGCCCTCGTCCGCCGGGGGCGTGGCGATCAGCGAGGGAGGGAAGGGCGAGTCGGGCGGCGGCCATACGCGGGCGCCGTCGAGGAGCACCTCGTACTCGGTCGCCGTACCGGGTGTCAGGCCGGTCACCGGGACCAGGGCGTAGTGGTGGCCCGCGATCCGGAAGGTGCGGGTCGTGCCGCGGGAGCCGTCGGCGCAGCGCACCTCGGTGGTGCAGGGCCGGTTCGTCTCGACCCAGATGGTCGCCGACGAGCCGTCGGTGTATCTCAGCAGTGGTCCCAGGCGCAGTCCGGCCAAGGTGATCCCCTCCTCCGTCGCCCCGTACGGTACGGAACGACGGAGGCCGGCGGGGAGGCTCCGCGCCGAACACGCGGTGGACGGGACGTCAGCAGTTCGCGAGGTGGTTCTGCAGCGCCGACTTCTCGGCGGCGTCGACCGAGAGGTCGTAGTAGTACTTCACCTGGACCCAGGCGCGGACGTACGTGCAGCGGTAGGCGCTGCGCGAGGGCATCCAGGTGGCCGGGTCCTGGTCGCCCTTGGACTGGTTGACGTTGTCGGTGACCGCGAGGAGCTGGGGACGGGTCAGGTCGTTGGCGAAGGACTGGCGCCGGGAGGTGGTCCAGGAACCGGCGCCGGAGTCCCAGGCCTCGGCGAGCGGGACGAGGTGGTCGATGTCGACGTCGGAGGCGGCGGACCAGGTGGCGCCGTCGTAGGGGGAGTACCAGCTGCCCTTGGTGGCGGCGCAGGAGGAGTCGGTGACGACGCCCGAGCCGTCGCGCTTGAGGACGGTCTCGCGGGTGTTGCAGGTGCCGGACTGCGTGATCCAGTGCGGGAAGAGGTCACGGTCGTAGCCGGTGCGGTTCTCGGTCTCCACGGTGAGGGAGGCGAGGTAGGAGCGGGCGGTGGCGGCGCTGACCGGGGTGGGGAGGGCGGCGGAGGCGGCCGGGCCGTTGAGGAGCCCGGCGGAGGCTATGAGTCCGGTGAACGCGGCGAGGACACCGAGCCGTCGACGCGCGTAGAACTTCGACATGCGAACTCCCTTGGAGTGGGGGGGGGGGGGGGGTTGGGACGCGGGCAGGGGAATGCTCGCGACGCCGCATGGCGCACAGGTGTGCGGTCGGTAAGAAGTTAGTGACGTGTGCATGGCACGTCTATGGGTGCGGCGGGACTCGTGACGGAGCGCGCCGCGACTTTCGCCCTCGGGGACCCGGGACTCCCGCCCCTCGGGGACCCGGGACTCCCGCCCCTCGGGGACCCGGGACTCCCGCCCCTCGGGGACCCGGGACTCCCGCCCCTCGGGGGCTCGGGCTCCCGCCCCTCGGCGCCGGCCGGGACCTTCGACCCTCGGCGCCGCCCGGGGGCTCGCGTACTATGGACGGCGCAGAAGGGGAGTAGCTCTTCGCCGGACCGTCGACATACTGCTCAGCTCGTCTGAGCCGGCGCCCGGAGGCAGGCCTCGCGCGCGGGGCCGGCCAGCGAGACCTTCGGCAAGCAGTGCACGCCCGTGCCGTACGGCGGGGGCGACCGTGTGCTGCCGTGCCGAGGTGTCCGCAGCGCAGGACCAGCACTCTCGGTGGGGCGGCCCCGACCGATAGAGGATCCCTTGATCAGCCTGACCGTGACGGCAGTCGTCTTCGGCGTCGTCTTCCTCGCCGAACTGCCGGACAAGACCGCGCTCGCCGGCCTCGTCCTCGGCACCCGTTACCGGGCCTCGTACGTCTTCGCCGGCGTGGCCGCCGCCTTCCTGCTGCACGTCGTGCTCGCGGTCGCGGCCGGCAGCGTGCTGACCCTGCTGCCGCAGCAGATCGTGCACGCGATCACCGGCGTGCTGTTCCTGGGCGGCGCCGCCGTGCTGCTGATGAAGAAGGACGACGAGGACGAGGAGATCCGCAAGCCCGAGGACCAGTCCTTCTGGAAGGTCTCCGGGGCGGGATTCATGCTCATCCTGGTCGCCGAGTTCGGCGACCTCACGCAGATCATGACCGCGAACCTCGCGGCCCGCTACGACGACCCGCTCTCCGTCGGCCTCGGCGCGGTGCTCGCCCTGTGGGCGGTGGCCGGGCTCGGCATCGTCGGCGGAAAGGCCCTGATGAAGCGGGTGCCGCTGGCGCTGATCACGAAGGTCGCGGCGCTGCTCATGCTGGGCCTCGGGGTGTGGAGCCTGTGGGAGGCGGTCGCCGGCTGAGGGGCGGGCCCGGGGCGGGCCCCGGGTTCCGGTGTCGTGGCGAGCCCCATACCGACGGTGACGTGCGAACTGAACGGTTCGTGAACGTTCGGTCGGGGCGGTGGCGCGATGCCCGTTCTGTTTTGTACCGTGGATGAACAAAGTGGCTCCCGCCCGTTCTCCCTGACCGGCGGGCGGGGCCGCCTTGTTCCCGGGGACACGCCCTGCGCCCCTCTCCCGCGCCTTGGAGTCTGCCGATGACGGCCACCGCCACCACCGTTCTCACCGCCCGTGCCCTGCTGCTGGACATGGACGGCACCCTCGTCAACTCGGACGCCGCCGTCGAGCGCGTATGGCGGCGCTGGGCCGACCGGCACGGGCTGGACGGCGACGAGGTCATGAAGGTCGTCCACGGACGGCAGGGCTACGCCTCGATGGCGTTGCTGCTGCCGGACCGGCCCATGGAGCAGAACCACGCCGACAACGCCCGCATGCTCGCCGAGGAGACCGCCGACACCGAGGGTGTCGTCGCGATCCCCGGGGCGCCGGAGTTCCTCGCCTCGCTGCACGGGCTGCCGCACGCCCTGGTGACCTCGGCCGACGTGCCGCTGTCCACCGCGCGGATGGCCGCCGCCGGGCTCGCCCAGCCGGACGTCCGGGTCACCGCCGAGTCGGTCGGCGCGAGCAAGCCCGACCCCGAGGGCTTCCTCAAGGGCGCCGCCGAGCTGGGCATCGCCCCCGGCGACTGCATCGCCTTCGAGGACTCCGGCGCCGGCATCACGGCCGCGCGCGCCGCAGGAATGCAGGTCGTGGGCGTCGGCCCGCGGGCCGGTGCCCACGGGCCCGACGTGGTCGTGGAGGACCTGACGCGGGTACGTGTGGAGGCCGGCGCGGACGGGACGCTGCGGCTGCACATCGGCTGACGGCCGGTGCGGCGGGGGAGGGCGACGTGGCAACGCCCTGGTGGGCCGTGACGTCCTGGTGAGCCGTGACGTCTTGGCGGGCCGTGACCGTCCTGGCGGACCGTAACGCCCTGGCGGGCGTGCCCGTGAACGCCGCCTACGGCTCCCGCGTCTCCGACTCCAGCCGGCGCCGGGTGTCCTGCCCGTAGACGCCTAGCTCGTCGTCGCGGACGCCGCGGGCCCACTGGTAGGTGCGGACCGAGTCCTCGACCTGGCGGTTGTAGTTGCCGTTGATGTCGCCGGTGTAGAGATACAGCTGGGTCAGACGCTGCTGGAGCTCGACGACCTCGGGTCCCCGGTCGCCGCGTTGCAGCGTGCCGCCTCCGTCGGGTAGGCGGTCCTCGTCCTCGGCTTCCTGCGTGGGGCCGTCGGCCGGTGCGGTCGTCGTGCTCTGCGTCGGCTCGGCCGACCGGGACGGCGTGGGAGAGGCGCTCGACGCCGACGGGGACGGCGAGGACGACGGACTGGCGCTGGGGGACGCGGAGGCGGACGGGGACGGCGACGCGGAGGTCTCGGCGGCCGACGGCGCGCTCGACTCGGGGGTCGCGGAGGCCTCACTGGTCGACGGGTCCGGGACGCTCACCCGGACCTCGTCCGGCAGCGCCCCGTCCCGGGAGGGCGTCTCGTAGGAGAACAGCCCGCTCGCGTACCCGGCCGCGCCCACCACGACCACGACCGCCCCCGCGGCGCTCAACAGCACGCCCCGGCGCCGTCTGCGCGGCGGACGTCCGCCGGTACCGTCCGCACCGGGCCCCACGGGCCCCACGGGCGCGGAGGGGGTGTCGGACGTGGTCGCCGAGGTCTCGAACAAGCGCAGGTCGTGGGCGCTGGGCGCGCCGGCCGAGGGTGCCAGGGGCGTGGGCAGAACGGAGGTCGTCTCCGTGGTCGCGCCGGGCGGCTCGGCGCCGACGGCGCGCAGCGTCATGGTGGCGTCCGGGTCGAGCGGGGAGGGCGCCGCGGACGCGGACGGGGCCGCCGCGGACACCGGTTCGGAGGAGGGCGTTCCGGACGTGGTCGCTCCGGACGAGGAGGTCCCCGAAGGCGCCACCGTCCCGGGCGTCCCGGGCTCCCCGGCACTGCCGTCCAGTTCGACGTACGGCCGTATGCGCAGCGGGTCGAAGTCCTCCGCCGCTGCCGCCTGTGCCGTACGCACGTCGCGCAGGGCGTCGGACGCCCGCGACCCGCAGGCGCAGGCGGGCGTGTTGTCCGCCTCCCTGGGCGTTCCGCACTCCGGGCACGAGTGCCCCTCGGGCCGCTCCTGCGGCTCCTGCGGCGGCTCTTTCTGCTGTTCCACGCGTTCGTCCCTCCCCTCGCGACTCCCCTCGCGAACTCCAGAGATTATGCAGATCTTCTCCACACTCCCACGCGCACGCCCCCGGAACACCGGCTTCTCGCAGGACTGAACCGCCCATAACTGGTCACACCGACCGGGATGGAAGGTGAGACGTCCGTGGGAGGTCTTCATGGCGGGAGATGTACGCGCGGCGACGGACCCGGTACGGCCCCCAGGGCAGGGTGAGGGACAGGAGCAGGTCTCCAGCGGCGTTCTCGTATCGATCGGAGCCCTGCTGCTCGGCATGCTGCTCGCCGCCCTCGACCAGACCATCGTGGCCACGGCGCTGCCCACCATCGTCAGCGACCTGGGCGGTCTGGAGCACCTGTCCTGGGTGGTCACCGCGTACATGCTGGCCGCGACCGCCGCCACCCCGCTGTGGGGCAAACTCGGCGACCAGTACGGGCGCAAGAAGCTGTTCCAGACGGCGATCGTGATCTTCCTGGTCGGTTCCGCGCTGTGCGGCGTGGCGCAGAGCATGCCCGAACTGATCGCCTTCCGAGCCCTCCAGGGGCTGGGCGGCGGCGGTCTGATGGTGCTGTCGATGGCGATCGTCGGCGACCTGGTCTCGCCCCGTGAACGCGGCCGCTACCAGGGTCTGTTCGGCGCGGTCTTCGGCGCGACCAGCGTGCTCGGACCGCTGCTCGGCGGGGTCTTCACCGAGCACCTGAGCTGGCGCTGGGTCTTCTACATCAACCTGCCCGTCGGCATCGTCGCGCTCGCCGTGATCGCGGCGGTGCTGCACATCCCGCGCCGGAGCACCCGGCACGTCATCGACTACCTCGGCACCCTCCTCATCGCGTCCGTGGCCACCTGCCTGGTGCTGGTGGCCTCGCTGGGCGGCACCACCTGGGCGTGGGGTTCGCCGCAGATCATCGGTCTGGCGGTGCTGGGCGTCGTCCTGGCCGCCCTCTTCGTGGCCGTGGAGCGCAGGGCCGCCGAGCCCGTCCTCCCCCTCAAGCTCTTCCGGGTCCGCACCTTCACGCTCTCCGCCGTCATCAGCTTCGTCGTCGGCTTCGCGATGTTCGGCGCGATGACCTACCTGCCGACGTTCTTGCAGGTCGTACGGGGCGTCAGCCCGACCATGTCGGGCGTGCACATGCTGCCGATGGTCTTCGGCCTGCTGCTGTCCTCGACCGTCTCCGGGCAGATCGTCAGCCGCACCGGCCGCTGGAAGGTGTTCCCCGTCGCGGGCACCGCCGTCACCACCCTCGGCCTGCTCCTGCTGCACCAGCTCGACGAGAACAGCGCGACCGCCGAGATGAGCGCCTACTTCTTCGTCTTCGGCCTCGGCCTCGGCCTGGTGATGCAGGTCCTCGTCCTCATCGTGCAGAACGCCGTGGCGTACGAGGACCTGGGCGTCGCCACCTCCGGCGCGACCTTCTTCCGCTCCATCGGCGCGTCCTTCGGCGTGGCCGTCTTCGGCACGGTCTTCGCGGGCCGCCTCGGCGACAAACTCGCGGACGCCTTCCGGGGCGCCGAACTGCCGCCCGGCGTCTCGGTGGACACCCTGAAGGCCGACCCGCGCGGCATCGGCGCCCTGCCGCCCGCCCTGCGCCCCGAGGCACTGCACGCCTACGCCTCCGCGATCACCGACGTCTTCCTGTACGCCGCCCCCGTCGCCCTCCTCGGCTTCGTGCTGGCCTGGTTCCTCAAGGAGGACCGGCTGCGCGGCTCGGTCACGGCACCGGACGGCACGCAGACCCTCGCCAGCAACCCGGTGGAGCGGTCCTCGCACGACGAGGTGTGCCGTGCGCTGTCGGTGCTCGGCACCCGCGAGGGCCGCAGGGAGGTCTACCGGCGGATCACCGCGCGAGCGGGCTACGACCTGCTGCCCGCGTCGAGCTGGATGCTGCTGCGGGTCAGGCGGTACGGCCGGGTCGAACCGGCCCTCCTCGCCGAGCGCGGCCCCGTCCCGCTGACCACCGTCATGGCCGCCGCCCGCCAGGTGGAGGAACGGCACCTGGCCGTCCGCGAGGGACCCGACCTGGTCCTCACCGACCGGGGCCGCGAGGTGGCGGAACGGCTGGCGCTGGCCCGCGAGGAATCCCTGGCCGAACTGCTCGGCGACTGGTGGGGCCCGGACCGCCCGACCGACCTGGTGCGGCTCGTGAAGGAGCTGACCGGCGAGCTGTGCGGCTCGGAGCGGGAGCGCCCGCACGACCCGCGCACACCGGCGCGGGCCGGCTGAGCCCAACCCGCCCCGCCAGCCTCGCCTGCCCTGCCAGCCCCGCCAGCCCCGCCCGCCCCGTCAGGCGGGGCACGGGAGCTGCTTCACGAACCAGTGCTCGGCGTACGGGTCCTCCTTGTACGCCTCGGTCTCCGTGTAGCCGAGCCGGGCGTACAGGGCGCGGGCCTCGACGAGATCGCCGCGCGTGTCGAGGACCATGCGCTCGGCCCCGAGAGCCCGTGCGGCGTCCTCGGCGGCCCGTACGAGCAGAGCGGCGCCGCCCCGGCCGCGCATCCGCTCGTACAGGAACACCCGGGTCAGCTCGGCGGTGGCGTCGTCCCGCAGCCGTACGCCCGAGGTGCCGGCCGGTTCGCCCCCGTACCGCGCGACCAGCAACCGCCCCCGGGGCGGCACGAGGTCGGCGCCGGAGTGCGCGGCGATCTCCCGCTCCAGCTCGCCGGGGTCGGTGGGCCGCCCCTCGTGCAGCAGGTAATAGCGGTCGCTGACCTCCGTGTAGTACGCGCGCCAGAGGGCGGCGGCGACGGGGGAGTCGTACGGTTCCGGGGCGACGGTCCAGGTCATGACCGGCATTGTCGGGACGGGACCGGCCCCGGGCGCAAGCGTATTTTCGCACCGATGCGCCCTCCGCGCGCGCTGAGCGCCGTTTGAGGGCGGAGTCCGGGGCAACCCGAACAGCGAACCGGCCCGTTCGGAGAGCCGGTAGGGCCGAGAACCCGGAAGGCACTCATGTCCACAGGCGTGATCATCGCTTTGATCGTGATCGTGGCGGCCGTGCTCGTTGTCGCGGCCGTACTGGCCCTGCGCGCGCGGGGCCCCCAGCACGGCGGAAGCCTGAAGCGGCGCTTCGGGCCCGAATACGACCGGGCGCTGGCCCGGCACGACGGCGACACCAAGGCCGCCGAGCGCGAACTCGCCGAGCGCGTGGAACGGCACGGGTCACTGCACCAGAGGCCGCTGGACCCGGCCGAGCGCGAGAGCTTCGAGGCGCGCTGGACCGCGGCCCAGGAGCGCTTCGTCGACGCTCCGCGCGAGGCGGTCGGCGAGGCGGACCGGCTGCTCGCGGAGCTGGCCGGCGCCCGGGGCTTCCCGGACGGCGGGCAGTACGAGGAGCAGCTCGCGGCGCTGTCCGTGCACCACGCCCACCACGTCGACGGCTACCGGCGCGTGCACCGCGTGACGCACGCGCGCGTGGACGGCGCGCAGGACAGCGGCGCGGGCACGGAGGAGATGCGCGAGTCCATGGTCGAGGCCCGCGCGCTGTTCGAGGACCTGGTAGGCCCGGACCGCCACGACGCCGGCCGCCACCGGGCCGGTACGGGCGGCGACGGATCCGCGCCCGCCCACACCCGCCCGCACCACTCCTGGTCGCTCAGCAAGCGCCAGCCGAAGGAGAGTTGAGGCACATGTCCGATGTGACCCGGCAGCCCGGCGGCATCCCCGTCGAGCGGGACAGGCAGACACCCGACGTCCATGGTGAGACGGCCCCCGGCACCGACCGGACCGCCGACGCGCGGCCGGCCCCCGGCACCCGCGCCGACATCACCCCCGATCCGCGGACGGAGAGCACCACCACCCCGGCCGCCCGCGGGGGCGCGCTTCTCCCGCACGAGGAGTGCGACAAGCTCGGGCAGCGGCTGCAGCACGCGGTGGCCGACTTCGTCGACGCTCCCCGTGCCTCCGTCGAGGAGGCCGACCGCGTCCTGGAGGAGATCACCGCCCGCTTCACGGACGCCGTGACGCACCGCCGCCGCACGCTGCGCACGTCCTGGCAGGACACCGGCGGGGACGACCGCGCGACGAGCACCGACACCGAACAACTCCGCCTGGCCCTGCGGGACTACCGTGAGCTGGCGGACCGCCTGATGCGCCTGTGAATGACGGGCGTCACCGCTCCGCCCGGCGCTCCCGCCACTGCCGTACGACCTCTTCGACGTCGTAGGGCTTCAGACCCAGCGGGGGGCCGGGCGGTGGCTTGAGCATGATGTCGCGGATCTTGACGTTGATCTCCTCGACGATGCGGCGGACCACCCGCTCCGACGGGGCGCTCGCCGCCGCCTCCAGGGCGTCCTCCGCCTCCTTGCGCAGGGCCAGGGTGGGCGGCAGCACGGAGAAGCCCTCGCGGGCCATCTTCCGTTTGACCCACCACAGTTCGTCGTAGGTGCTGTCCACTTCGCTCGGCAGGGGTTTGCCCGCGCCGGGCAGTTCCGCGAACTCGCCGCGCGCGTCCGCGTCACGGATCTGTTTGTCGACCCAGGACTCGAAGTCGACGCCGGGTGGCTTCCGCTCGGTCATGACCCCATTGTGCCGGACACCGCGCCACCGGCCGATCTATCATTCGGCGGCGACGAGCCAACGACGGACGTCTTGAGGTCTGCGAAGGAGCGCACGTGCTCGAACTCACCATGGCCGCCGTCACCGCGGCCGACGCGGGTGCCACGGCCGGCATGCAGATGGCCGACGCGCCCACCGAGCCCGACGCGGTGCTGCGGATCGGCCGGGACAGGTCCGTGTGCCGGCTGTCGACGCCGGACGACTGGCTGTTCGTCTCCCGGGTCCATCTGGAGTTCCGGTGCGGTTCCGACGGCACGTGGCGGCTGACCTGGCTGCGAGGCTCGCAGCCGGACCCCTCCTCCGAGGTCCGGCTCACCGTCGGTGGCTCCGCGCAGCCCCTGGCCTACGGCGGCACCGTGCCGCTGCCGAGGGGCGGCAGCGGCGAGATAGTGGTCCAGGACCGTGCGGAGCCGCGCAGCGTCAACGTGGGCTTCTACCACGGGGTGTGAGGTTCGCGCGCTCGTCCTCGGGCCGGTCTGCCGACCGGTCCGCACTCAGGCCAGCACCCGGGCCAGCGCGAACCCGTCGTACCCCTTGCTGCCGACCGTCTGGACGGCCGTACCGCTGAGCCGCGGGTGGCTGCCGATCAGCTCGATGGCGGCGCGGGTGCCGCGTACGTCGTCGGCGGTGTCGTCGGCGTCGGCCACGCGGCCGCCGCGGACCACGTTGTCGAGGACGATCAGGCTGCCGGTGCTGGTGAGTTTGAGGGCCCACTCCAGGTAGTGGGGGTTGTTGCCCTTGTCGGCGTCGATGAAGACCAGGTCGAAGGGCGGCGGGTTCTCGTCGGCGAGCTTCGGCAGCGACTCCAGGGCGGGACCCACGCGGACGTCGACGAGGGAGTCGAGGCCGGCGCGGGCGATGTTGCGGGTGGCGACCTCGGCGTGCCGGGCGCTGTACTCCAGGGTGACCAGGCGGCCGTCGGCGGGCAGGGCGCGGGCCAGCCAGATGGTGCTGTAGCCGCCGAGGGTGCCGATCTCCAGGATGGTGCGGGCGCCCTGGATCTGGGCGAGGAGCTGGAGGAGTTTGCCCTGGCCGGCGGTGACGTTCACCTGCGGCAGCCGGGCGGCGTCGCTCTCCCGCAGGGCGGCCTCCAGGGCGTCGTCGCCGGGTGTGAGGTGGGTGGTGAAGTAGGCGTCGACGTCGTCCCAGAGCTGCGACTCGCTCATGCCGGGGCCTCCCGTGTGCGTCGTTAGCTTTTCTAAGTAGATGCGCTAACGAAGATAGCTGGGGGGTGGGGGTGTGGCGGGGCGTTTTCGTGGGCGTGTTTCGGCCGGGTGCGGGTGCGGTCAGTGGGCAGGCGTTCCCTGGTCGCCCGGCGTGTGGGCGAGCCGGGGGTGGGAGACGCGGCCCGGCGCCGACGGGGTGCCGCTGCGCCCACCCGTGCCGCCCCAGCGGCACGACTGCCCGCAGCTGGGCGCGCCCGACTGCCCGCAGCTGGGCGCGCTACGGGTGCCGCTGCGCCCGCCACGACTGCCCGCAGCGGCGGGCGGCTACGCGGACGGCGAGGAGGGGCGTGTCGGGGGGTGTTCGCCCGGGGCGGCGGCTGCGCGGACGGGTTGCGGCGGATGGCGAGGAGAGGCGTGTCGGGAGGGGCGCCCGGAGCGGCGGGCGGCTATGCGGACGGGAAGCCGCGTACGGCGAGAAGGGGCGTGTCGGGGGGTGTTCGCCCGCAGTGGTTGGCGCGTCGACACCCCGCGCCACTGCGGCCGACCGATTCCGCGCCGTTCCGAGGACGGACACCCCCCGGCGCGGCCCGACCCACAACGAAACAAGCCGCGCTACGCGCACCCCCACCGAACCCGCGCAGGCCGCCGCAGGCACCTGGCTAACGCCCGTCGACCGCCGGTGCCGAGCCCGGCAGCGGGCGTCCGGCCGACTCCGACATGAACCACACCGCCACGCCGCCGACCACGGCCGCGGCCATCATGTAGTACGCGGGCATCATCAGGTCGCCCGTCGCCCCGATCAGGGCCGTCACCACCAGCGGAGTCGTCCCGCCGAACAGGGACACGGACACGTTGAAGCCGATCGACAGGGAGCCGTACCGCACCCGCGTCGGGAACAGCGCCGGCAGCGCGGACGGCATCGACGCGGTGAAGCAGACCAGCAGCAGTCCGAGCGCGGCCATGCCCAGCCCCACGGCCAGCAGGCTGCCCTCGCGGATCAGCAGCAGCGCCGGGACGGAGAGGAGCAGGAACCCCGCACAGCCCGCCGCGATCACCGGCCGCCGCCCGACCCGGTCGGTCAGCGCGCCGGCGAACGGCTGGACGATCATCATCAGGGCCATCACGGCCAGCACCACGAGCAGGCCGTGCGTCTCGTCGTACTTCAGCTCGCTCGTCAGATAGCTCGGCATGTACGACAGCAGCATGTAGTCGGTGACGTTGAAGACCAGCACCAGGCCGACGCAGAGCAGCAGCGCCCGCCACTGACCGGTGATCATGTCCCGCAGCGGTACCTTCGGCCGCGTGGCCTCCGCCTTGTCGAGCTCGGCCGCGAACGCCGGCGTCTCCTCCAGCCGCATCCGCAGATACAGCCCGATGATGCCCATCGGCCCGGCGATCAGGAACGGGATCCGCCAACCCCAGGACGTCAGGTCGCCGTCGGACAGCAGCGCCGTCATCAGGGTCACCAGACCCGCGCCGCCGATGTACCCGGCCAGCGTGCCGAACTCCAGCCAGCTCCCCAGGAACCCGCGCCGCTTGTCCGGCGCGTACTCGGCGATGAAGGTGGACGCGCCCGCGTACTCACCCCCGGTGGAGAACCCCTGCACCAGCCGCGCGACCAGCAGCAGCACCGGCGCCCAGACACCGATCGTCGCGTACGAGGGGATGAGCCCGATGGCGAACGTACCCGCCGCCATCATGATCATCGTGAGGGCGAGGACCTTCTGCCGTCCGACCCGGTCGCCGAGCGGCCCGAAGACCATGCCGCCGAGCGGGCGGACCAGGAACGCCGCCGCGAAGGCGCCGAACGTGGAGAGCAGCTGGGCGGTCGGGTTGCCCGACGGGAAGAAGACCTTGCCCAGCGTCACGGCGATGTAGCTGTAGACGCCGAAGTCGAACCACTCCATCGCGTTGCCGAGCGCCGCCGCCTTCACGGCACGCCTGACGAGCGCGGGGTCGGTGACGGTGGGTGCGCCGGCGGCGCGTGACGGGGGCGCGGGGGGCGTGCGGGACGGGTGAGCGGCGACGGGGGCAGCCGACAAAGCTTCGCTCGCCTACCTTTCGACGGGAACAGGGACGCCACGACCCGCACGGCGGCACTGTCGCCGGGCCGGAAAGAAGCCCGCGGCACTCGACCACGGGCAGAAAAGCGACCATAGGCGCTGATGCGCCGTTTACGCCCGGTATGCTTTTCGTTGCGCAGTGCACCAAAACGGCGGACACGCAGGGACGTCCGCAGGCCACGGAGCGCGCTCCTCCCCCGTGACCTGTGATCCTTCTCGCTCCCACGGGAGGCGTCGACACCGCTCCCGCACTATCGTCGTCCGAACAAACGGCCGGGCGGTCGGGAAAAGACGGGGCAAAGAGCGGGCGGCGGTCAGGTTGAACGGGGGTTGCCTGCGTCTCCCCCCGGGGGTGGTGCGAGCCTCATAGGGTTCGCAAGGACAACACACCGCGTACACGGGCGCGGTACGAACGGGGCGGGAGGCCGACGAGGCGTGGCGAATGCGGAGCACAGTGGGCGACCGGCGGAGGCTTTCGGAGCCCCGGCCGTCGATGCGACCAGAGCACGGCTGCGTGTCGCGCGCCTCGGCCTGTGGCTGGTCGCCGCCGTCCTCGCCGTACGACAGCTGGCCACCGTCCTCGGCACCCCGAGCGGAGAACGGCTGACGGACCTGGAGACCTGGGTCGGGGAACACGGTGTCCTCCACGTGGAGGGGTCCCTCTACGAGTCCACGCAGTTCACCGGCACGCCCTTCGTCGGCCTGGTCCTCAAACCATTCACCCGCGCCGCCGAACAGGCCCTCGGCTGGGGCTGGACCTTCGGCTCGCTGCTGCTCGTCGTGGCCCTCGGCCTGGTCGCCGCCCGCGCCCTGCCCAAGCCGGTGGGCCGCCGTACGGCACTGCTGGCGGCGCCCGTGGCCGTCAGCCTGCTGATGGTGTCGCTGCCGGTGCGCAACGCGCTGTGGCTCGGCCAGACCAGCATCATCCCGGTCCTCCTCGTCCTGCTGGGCTGCTTCGCCGTACGCGGCGCACACGGAGACCGGATCGGCGGCGCGCTGATCGGCGTCGCCGCCGCCTTCCAGCCGACCGTCCTCCTCTTCGTCCCCCTGCTGTGGTTCACCGACCGCAGACGCGCGGCCGTGTCCACCGGCGTCACGTTCCTCGCCTGCACCGCCGTCGCCTGGGCGGCCATGGCGCAGGACTCCCACACCTACTGGGTCCACCACATGGCCGGCGTCGGCCTGGGCGGCGAGGCCGACGACCTCGCCAACCAGTCGCTGCACGGTGCCCTGCTGCGACTCGGCCTCTCCGGCCCCCTGGAGATCGCCCTCTTCCTCCTGCTCGGCGCGGCCGTCGCCGTCCTCGCCCTGCGCCGCGCCGTGCGCTACGCCCGCGACGGCCAGCTGCTGCTCGCGGTCGCCATCACCGGCTGCGCGGCGGTCGTGGTGTCGCCGGCCACCTGGCAGCACCAGCTGCTGTGGGTGCTGCCCGCGCTCGTCGGCCGGGTCGGCAAGCGGGCCTCCGACCGGCTGGTGTGGCCGGTCGCCGTCATCCTGGTGATGACGCTGCCCGCGAAGATGATCCTGCCGAACATGGCGGCCCTGTACCCCCTGCGCGACAACGTCGTGCTGCTCGCGGCGCTGGCCGCCGCCGTCGCCGTGCCGTTCCTGTCCCGCACCTCGCCGTACTTCGACACGCCGGTCCCGACGAGGTACGCGCCCCCGGTCCCGGCCCGCTTCAAGCACGTCCCCCTGCTGCCGTTCCTGCGCCGGGTCCTCACCCGCCCCAACCTCCTCCTGGAGCTTCTGCTCATCCGGGTCACCTACGCCGCCTACTCCCAGGTCCGCCTCGCGGCGACCGGCGGCAGCAACTCGGCGGGCCGGGCCCGAGCGGAGGAGCACGGCCGGCAGATCCTCGACATCGAACGCTTCCTGCACCTCGACATCGAGCACGCGATCAACCACGCCGTCGTCAAGGTCGGTTGGCTCCGCGACTTCTTCGACTTCTACTACACGTCGTTCCACTTCATCGTCCCGCTGACCGTCCTCGGCGTGCTGTACTGGCGCCGCCCGGTCGACTACCGCTGGGCCCGCGCGTCCCTCGGCTTCGCCACGCTGCTGGCCCTGGTCGGCTTCTGGCTCTACCCGCTGGCGCCGCCGCGTCTGATGCCGGGGTACGGGATCATCGACACGGTCCACGGCGTGCAGGACTTCTCGAAGCCGGACTACGGCACGCTGACGGCCCTCACCAACCAGTACGCGGCGATGCCGTCGCTGCACTTCGGCTGGTCGCTGTGGTGCGGGCTGGCGATCGCGATCGTCGCCCCGAAGATGTGGATGAAGGCCCTCGGCCTCCTCCACCCCCTCTTCACCGTCGCGGCGATCGTGGCGACCGGCAACCACTGGATCCTGGACGCGGTGGGCGGTGCGGCCGTGGTCGCGGCGGGCTTCGGCCTGGCGTACCTGTTCCAGGGGCCGAGGGCGCGGACGGTAACCGCGACCGCGACCAAGGACACCACCCCGGCCAAGGACACCACCCCGGCCACGAACGCCATCCCCGCTCCCGCCCCGTCCCCGGCCGAGGACAACGCCCCGCCCGCCGAGGAGATCAGCAGCGACCCTCCGGTCCCGGCGAAGGACCGTACCGGCCGCTGATCCGGTACTCGCCCGGCGCCCCGACGGTCAGGCGGGTGAACTCGCCGTCCCGGGCGAGGCACCCGCCGTCGGCCCGCAGCCAAGGCGACCAGGCGACCCGCACGGTCACCGGGCCGGGCCGGTCCACGCGGAGCACCAGGTCGGCGCTGGTGGCCGTGACGACGGTGCCGGGCTCGGAGACGAGCGGTACGGCGTCCCGCACCCGGTACACCCGCCAGTGCTCGTCCTGCCAGACGGGCTCCAGCCACTCGGGCCGCAGGTCGCCGTCCCGCACGAGCCGCGCCTCCTCCTCGGCGGGTCCGTCCGGCTTGCCGAGCGGCAGGACGACGAAGCCGACCGCCCAGCGGTCCAGCCAGTCCCGGTAGGTGGCCGCGGAGAAGGTGCCGTCGTAGAAGAGGCGGGCGCGTTCCACGTCGAGTTGCCGGTTCCAGCCACGGGCCAGATTGACGTGCGGCGCGAGCCCGGCCGCCTCGCGGTGGTCGCGGGCCGGCACCACCTCCACCCGCGTGCGATCGGCTCCGAGCCTGTCCAGTGCTCGCACGACACCGTCCGTCTCGGCGGCCCAGGCGGGCACCACCGTGTACTCCTTCAGGTCGTCGGCGGTCTTCTTCCCCGTCCATCCGACGGAGAAGACGAGAGCGACGATCAGCAGACCGCGAGCGATCCGCCGCGTCCGGTCCGTGCTGAGCAGGGCCGCGAGCAGCACGGGGGGTGCGAAGTACTCGGCGAACCGCTCGACGTTCGTGCCGACGGCGGAGGCTATGAGATACGTCAGTACGGTGCCGGCCGCGTACACGGCCCCGCTCCACCGGGCGACCCGCCAGGTACGCGGGGCCAGCGCGGTGACGGCGAGGCCGAGCACGACCGGCGGCCATATTCGGGCCGCCGGCATCGGCTGCTCCCCGGTGAAGGGGAACAGCAGCGTGGTCAGCCCGACGACCGCGGCGGGCGGCACGAGGAGGACCAGGGCGCGTCCCCAGTCCCGTACGAGCAGGTATCCGGCTCCCACGACGGCCAGGTACAGCCCGGCCACCGGCGACGCCATGGTGGCCAGGGCGGCGTACCCGGCGGCGAGGACGAGCCGCCGCTCCCGGACCAGCACCACGCAGGCGGCCAGCCCGAAGGCGACGCCCAGCGCGAAGGTGGTACGCCCCGAGGCGACGTTGCACCACAGGGCGAGGGACGCGAGCAGGGCGGGCCACAGCGGCCTGCGCACTCCGGCCCGCGTGATCAGCACCGCCGCCAGCCACGCAGCGGCCAGCCCGGACACCACGGTGACCGTGCGCACGCCGAGCCCGGCCATCAGGTACGGCGAGATCACGCTGTAGTTGGCGGTGTGCACCCCGCCGTACCAGAACAGCCCGTACGCCGAGGCGCCGTGCCGCGAGACGAAGTCGGCCCAGGCCTGCTGCGCGGCCAGGTCGCCCCCGCCGGTGGCGAGAAAGACCCACCACACCGCGTACAGCGGGATGGTGGGCAGTGTGGCAAGCAGGGGCACGCGATGCCGGCGCCCGAAGGCACGCAGGACATCGCCCGGGCGTCTCTCCCGACGCCGTTCGGGGCGGGGGACGGTCGTCAGTGCGGCAGGGACCACGGTCGGGGTTTCCGTTCGGCGTCATCGGGGTGCACGGCGGGGGCACGTGCGAAGACGATAATTCGAACAGAAACGTTGACCGGGTCCCGGCCGGATCATTCCACCAGGGCCCGTCGTCAGGCGGAGCCGGAACCAGCGCCCTTGCCGGGAGTCCAGTCCCAGTCGGCGATCTTCTCCGCCAGCTCCGGCAGCCTGCCGTCGCCGGGCTTGACGTCGATGTAGAACAGCGCTTCGTCCGGGTGCTTGTCGTCGCCGCCCCAGCGAACCACGCCCTCGCACTCGGCGAGGATGTCCCGGACCACCGCCAACTGCTGCGGGAAGTAGCCGCCTCGCACCCCGGACGGGTAGGAGCCGGGCCGGACCTGCACCGCCGTGCCGGACGCCTGGTTCGACTCGGCCATGCCCTTGCGCACCTTCGAGGGGTGGCGCCAGCCGGTCACGTCGTCCCGGCGCAGTGCGTCGATCTCGTAGTGGAAGCGACGGATCACGTGGACCAGCACGGTTTCGACTTCGCCCATGCGTACCTGGACGCCGTCGACCGGAATGCCCGGTACGGGTCTGGTGTAGATGTGCCCGTGATCGTCCGCGGTCTTCTCCATCTCCCATCCGTTGCGCGACGGGACGCCGCTCAGGACGCGCTTGTCGCGCTCCCGCGCCTTGCGCACCGACTCGCGGAGCTTCTCGGGCTCCGGGCCCTCGGGCCGCGCCAGGGCGGGAGAGGAGAGCAGTTGAGTGCCGACAACGGTGCCCGCGGCCAGGAAGGCGGCACGGCGCAGTACGAGTCGGCGGGACAGAGGGGTGGTCACGTGTGGGTGCCCTTCTTGTGGTGTGCGATGACGAGCCAGGTCAGGACGAGAGCGCAGATTCCGAGCAGTACGGTCGCCGGGTTGAGGTAGGACGGGATGACCGCCTCGACCACCCGTCCGTCACTGGTCCGGCAGCCGAAGTGCAGTGGTACGAAGGTCGGTTCGTAGCCGGTGATCCTGCCTTCGACGACCTGCTCGCAGGCCCGGGACTGGGCGTGGTCGTCGAGGAGGAACAGGTGGAGCAGCCCCCAGGTGTACATCCCGACCGTCGCGTCCCAGGCCAGCGCGGTCGCCGGGCCGAGGAGCGCCGTGCCGTTCCGCCGGGCGCGGACCAGGCCGGTGATCACACGGACCGTGAGCCACACCACGGTGACGAGACCGGCCAGGATCAGCAGGAGCAGGAGGGCACCATCGTGCTCGGCGTAGGGCTCGTCGCCTGACATGTGCCGTACTCCTGTCAGAGGTTGCGGGAGATGGAGTTGTACTTCTCCATCACGTAGTAGAGCCCCATTCTCTTCTTGGCTTCCTCGTACGCGACGTCACCTGGGCCCTGGTACCGGCGCAGGACCTCGTAGATCTCCTGGTCCGTGTAGCCCAGGGTGGGCTGGCGCAGGGCCGGTGAGTCGTCGTCACCGCCCGGCTTGCCGTCGATGTCCCAGCGGTGGATCAGGGCGACGCTGGTGAGGGCGTACGTCTCGCTGTCGTACGCCTGCTTCCACGCGTTGTACTTGTCCTCGTCGACGGACAGGTCCCGGCGTGGCTGGCCCGACCCGTAGCCCTTGTCGAGCGCGTGGTTCCACGCCCCGATCAGGGTGACCGCCCGCTGCTTGGCGATGCCCGTGGAGGTGTCCCTGATGTACTGCCTGGTCGTGACGAAGGCCGAGATGACCGCCGCCCAGGCCGCCTCGTCGGCCGGGTCGATGTGCCGCATCTCCCAGTAGGCGGTGGTCTGGATGAGCGCTTTGCGCATGTTGTGCCGGTGGGACAGCTCGGTGATCAGGTCGTCGTGCGCGGTGACGGTCCGCTCGAAGCACTTCCAGTGCTGGTAGGACCGCGTCCCGCCGTCGAGGGGGAAGCCGAGCGACTCCATGTACTTGCCGACGTCGGTCTCCATGGCGGCGGTGACGTCGGGGCTGAGGCGGGTGTCGGGCTTGACACCGCGGGGCGCGTTGAAGGACCCCTGCCCGGAGTCCCGCCCGGAGGCGATGTTGACGTCGATGTTGATCGCTCCGCTGCCGGAGCCGACGGTCTTGGTGACGATCTGGTCGTAGGCCCAGTTCGCGGGCAGCGGGTAACCGAAGTTCCCGGAGAACCCGGAGGACATGTCGGACACGAACGACGCCGAGGCGTGGCCGGCGTCGGAGACGCGGGTGCACACGTTGCGCGGACCGTAGACGCCGACCGTGTACCGGTTGCCGTCGTCGCGCATCGCGTCCTCGATGCCCTTGAAGTGCGGCAGGATGCTGTCGGTGACCTCGTAGTCGTAGGCGTCGAAGTCGACGGCGAAGAAGATCCTGGTCCCCGATTTGAACCCGTGGTCGAGGGCTGCGTTGATCGCGGCCTGGCCCGCGGCGCGCCCCAGGGGGTAGCTGAAGTCGGCCGCGCCCCGGCCGAAGGTCTGGTAGATGGGGAAGCAGCGCATGCCCTGGTCGGCGATGGTCTGCAGCTCCCCGGACTGGATCTCCTTCTCGGGCACCTTGCCGCCACCGGGGATCGGATTGGTGAGGTAACGCCCGATGATGCTGATCCCCTCCGCCTTGAGGGCCTTGGCCCGGTCGGGGGTGATCCTGGTGACGCCGTCGCAGGCGGTGCCCTTGCGCTCCTGGTCGCCGTAGGAGACCAGCAACGAGGCCCAGGTGGAGAAGTCGCCCTGCCCCGTCACCGGGAGCTTGGCGAACGACTGGAAGGAGCGGACCGCGTCGGCCAGGGCGGAGGTGAAGGTGCCGCCGAACGACACGGACCGCTGGTTGAGCAGCATCCCGGCGGTGAACAGCTGCACCCAGGTGCCGGACGACCCCACCGACAGCGTGTGCGCCTTGATACCGGACTTCGTACCGGGTCCGAAGTTGCCGTTGGCGACGCCGTCGGCCATGCCGATCGTGTACTGGACCGCGTAGAGCATCGCCGTGGCGACGGTCCGGGAGTGGTGGCCGTCGCACGGGACGATGTAGAAGTCGCGGCGGTTGACGAACTCGCCGTTCATCCACTGCTGGACGGCCCTGATCTGCTCGGAGCCGCCGTTGACGGTGACGTACGGGTCCATGTTCAGCAGGCCCTTGAAGACCTTCGGGACCACGTCGCTGCCGGGGTAGGCGAAGTCGACGCCCATGTCCGACTTCAGCGAGAGCACCGAGTCCTTGACCCGGTCGCTGTACGTACCGTCGATCCCGCCGCCGTCGTACCCCTTGCAGTACAACCCCGCCTGAACGATGCGGACGATGTTCCCGGGGGCGCCCGAGGCGTGGATGTTCGGATACTTCGACTGGAGTGTGGAGAGCGTCCCGGGGCCGAAGTTGTTCGACAGGCCGGATATGCCGAGTTCGTACTGGAGGGCCCGGGTGAGGGCGTACATGACGGTCCAGCTGGTCTGGCCGTTCTCGTCGAGCTTCGATATGCCCAGCTTGGCGCCGTTGTCATAGGTGGTGTTGATGAACTGCTGCGCCGCGCGCACCATTTCGTCAGCCATGGGCCGGCTTCCTCTCGGTCGGAGGGCGGCCGTCACCGAGCCCGAGGCCGCACTCGACCGGGCGCCGGTCGGGCAGGGGTGATGACTGCCCGCCGCGGTCGTGTGTCAGGGGATTGGCCTGATCCAAGTGCCTTGAGGCCCGCACACTTTAGACACACAGGCATCACACGTTGCAGAGATCAGCGCATGGTTGGCGCAAAAACGCTGGTCACCGGCTGAGTGGCAGCGCCGGCGGCGCGGTCATCGCGTCCCGGCGGAGGCCCAGCCGACGAAGGCGGCGAAGGTGGCGGGGGCGAGGGTGAGGACCGGTCCCGCCGGGGTCTTGGAGTCGCGGACGGCGACGGTGGCGTGACGGGGGAGTTCGGCGACTTCGAGGCAGTTGCCGCCCTGGTCGCCGCTGTACGAGGACTTGCGCCACGCCAGCGGGCCGAGCGGCGCGCACTCGACGCACTGGCCGCCTTGGTCGCCGCTATAGCTGGACTTACGCCACTGGGCCCCCGTCAGAAGCGTGTTGCTCTCCATAGCGTTCCTCCATCAAGCGCCGGATCAGCTCCGCCGAATCTCTGAGGGAGAGTGCGGATGCCTGGAGATGATCGTATCGGAGTGAGCAGTCCACGACGGTGTCCGGATTGGCGGTCGGGTGCCCGCTGCCGTAGCCCTCGGTGTAGATGATGGGCGGGTCGCCCTCGAAGCGGTAGACGTCGAACGAGCCTTGCAGCCCCGCGTGTGCTCCCGCCGAGAAGGGCAGGATCTGAATGTTGATCCGCGGGTTGTCCTGAAAGGCCAACAAGTGGGCGAGTTGCTCCCGCATGGTCCTCCGGTCGCCCATCTCCTGGTACAGCGCGGACTCGCTGAGCACAGCCCAGAAGATCGGCACCTTCTCCTTCTCGAAGATCTTCTGGCGCGCGACCCGGACGGCGGTGCGGTCGTCGAGTCTGCTCTGGTCCAGCGCCCCCAGGACGGCACGCGCGTACGCCCTGGTCTGCAGGAGGCCATGGATCATGTGCGTATCGAACGAGTGGATCTCAGTGGCCCGCGCCTGCAACTCGGCCACCTGTTGGAACCAGGCCGGTTGCTGGCTGCGCATCACCAGGTCGACCAGCCGCGACAGCAACCCGCCCGTCCCCAGCGCCGCGTCGACACGCTCGCTGAACTCCGGCGTCGGCAGCTTCCGCGCCGTCTCGATCTGGCCGACCAGCGAGCCGGTGTAGTTGACGATGTCGCCGAGCTGGCGTTGTGTCAGCCCGGCCGCTTCCCGATGGCGGCGCAGCTCGAAGCCGTAGTAGTCGAGCGGCGAGGCGCCCGGGTCGAGGACGTTGACGTGGGTCATGCGGAGAGCCCCTCTCGCGCCAACTCGGTCCACTGCGGGACCGGTTGTATCCGTTCCGTAGCCCACGGTAGTCGTCCGACGTCAGGCTCGTGCCGTGAACGAATACTTTCCCTCGGTCCTCGTGGGCCACCGCCCGGATCAGTACCGGATGAGCTTCACCGCCGGCGCCCACTCGGCGCGGCACGTCCGGCGGATCGTCCGCTCGTACCTGCGCGAGTGGGACCTCACCGAGCTGGCCGACGCGGTCGAACTCGGCGTCACCGAGCTGTTGGCCAACGTCGTACGCCACGTCCCGGACCGCCGCTGCACGCTGCTGTTGCTGCGGCAGGCCGGAGGGGGCGGGGTCCGGGTGGAGGTGACGGACGGCTGCCCTCGGCTCCCCGTCCTGGCCGGCGAGGCGCCTGACGACGCCGAAGGCGGGCGGGGGCTGGTGCTGCTGGACGCGGTGGTGGGCAAGTGGGGCGTGGGGCCCGGGCCCGGGGACGGCAAGACGGTGTGGTTCGAGTGCGAGGACGCTGCCGGGCAGCCCGGAGGGGCATCCCCCGCCCCGGAAGCGGGGGATGCCCGGTGATCACACCGCCGCGGTGTGACCGGTGATCGGGCAGGCGCCGGCCGTCGCCGTCGCCGTCGTGCCGAAGGCGGCGGTCTTGGCGGTGGGCGCCGTTCCGCCGATCTGCTGGAGGATCTCGTCGGAGAGCAGGTCCTCCTTGCCCTTGAGGGCGTCGGCGACCTTGAGGTCGGTGTTGAAGACCATCTCGGCGGCGACGTTGTCCTGGACGATGCGCGCCAGGTTGTCCAGGGCCACGAAGATCGGGTCCGAGGGGGTCTCGACGGTCGGCAGGTCGATCAGGTGGGTGTCCACCTTCGCCTGGTTCATGGTGCGGCGGATGATGATGGACGCCTGGTTCAGCTCGGCCGTGGTCCAGATCGACAGCACGGTGACGTAGAGGTCGCTCCACGCCTTCTCGCCGATCAGCGTGCGCCAGCGCTTCATGAGCCCTTCGATGCCGGTGATCTGCGCGGTGGCGGCGAAGGTCATGTTGACGCGGATGGACGGGTAGACGGTGGCCGCGAACCGGTTGAACGACACCATGTCGAACGACTGGGCGGTGACGGAGGCGTCGATGAACTTGACGGCCTCACTCAGGATCTTGTCGCAGGAATTCTCCAGGTCCAGGGGGAGATTCGCGGTGCCGAGCTTCGTGTGCGCCGTCTGGAGCGTGGTCTTGAAGGCGTTCAGCGGGGTGATCCAGCCCTTGTCGCCCGGTGCCTTGGTGACGACCATGTCGAGGTCGTGCGGGTCGATCCGGTCCGCGTTGGGGATGTTGGGGACCTGGTCGCTGAGGTAGGCGGCGAGTACCGAGAAGAGGCCCAGGGGGACGTGGGCGATCGACTTGGCCAGTTCGAAGTACTCCGGGACCGGGTCGACGGTCTCGACCTGCTTGCCGCCGTTGATGAGGGTGAAGCGTCCGCCGACCGCGTTGTTCGAGACGACGATGACCGGACTGAGTTGCGTCGTCAGTTCACTCTTGAGGGTCGCGTAGTTCGCGCGCATTCTGGTGTTGACCGCGCGTATCGCGTCGCGTGCCGCCTTCTCGTCGGTCGCGGTGATCCCCGCGGTCGCCGCCGAGGCGGTGGAGGCCGACTGGCCGGTGAAGAGAGTCGCCGCCCCGACGGCCGACGCGGTACCCAGAAAACCTCTACGTGTTGCCATGCCCCGTTGTCTGCTTTCTTTGGTGAGCGGAAGTGCCTTTTGGCGATGTGGGGGGACAGCGTGGGGGGAAATCAGGGTGGGGGGACTTCAGTGTGGGGTGGGGTCGGCGGGGTGGGGGCCCGCCGGTCTCAGGTCAGGGACTTCTGCGACGGGACCACGACTCCGTAGAGGTCCTGGACCGTGGCGAGGGCGGCCTCGTGGACCTGCTGCGCGGGAATGCCGTTCGGGTTGCCCTTCAGGGGCAGCGGCCGGGTCGCCGAGGCGTCGGCGACGACGGTCGGCGCGTTGCCGTTGAGGAACGCGCCCTGGGCGGTGAACAGGGTGCACATGTTGGTCATGAACCCGGCGACGATGACGTTCTTGTTCCCGGCCTTCTTGACCTGCTCGGCGAGATCGGTGCCGTGGAAGGCGTTGGGGACGCTCTTCTCGACGACGGGCTCGCCCTTGGCCGGCTTGAGCGCCGGAATGATCTGGCCTGCCTTCGACTTCAGGTCGTAGCCCTTGTCGACGATGTGGATGACCGGCGTGCCCGCCTCGCGGGCCCGCTTCAGCAGGGCTTCGGCGTTGTCCACCGCCGGCTTCCACCCGTCGAGCTCCATCACGCCCTCGGTGTAGGTGTTCTGGTAGTCGACCAGGATGAGGGTGGCGTCGGAGAGCGTGGCCGGGGTCTCGCCGAGACCGTTGAGCTTGCGCAGAGTCGTCGTGTCCTTCGCGACGTTCTTCTGGGCGGTGGCGGCGGCCGACGGCTTGTCCTCGGAGGTGGCGGCCTCGGAACTCCCACCGCACGCGGCGACGGTGGCCGAGAGGACGGCGGCGGTGGCGAGGGCGACGGCCGGGCGGAGCAGCTTCATCAGGAGATCTCCTTCTGGGACGGGACGACGACTCCGTAGAGGTCGGCGATGGTGGCGAGGGCGCTGTAGTGCACCTGGTGGGCGTCCAGTTCGAGTTCCGCGACCGGCAGGGCGCGGGTGGCGCAGGCGTCGGCCACGACGGTGGGGCGGTTGCCGCGCAGGAAGGCGCCCTGGGCGGTGAAGGCCACGCACATGTGCGTCATGAATCCGGCGATGACCACGTCGCCGTTGCCCGCGGCGTCGACGTGCTCGGCCAGGTCCGTACCGACGAAGGCGTTCGGCACCTTCTTGACGACGACCGGCTCGCCGTCGACCGGTGCGACGCTCGGGTGGATGGCGCCGATCTCGGCGCGGATGTCGTACGGGGTGCCCTCGCCGCCGTCGTTGACGACGTGGACGACCTTCGTGCCCTCCTCGCGGGCCCGTGCCAGCAGTCCGGCGGCGGCGTCGAGGGCGGCCTGCCAGCCGTCCAGCTCCATGACGCCGGTCGTGTAGGTGTTCTGGTAGTCGACCAGGATCAGGGTGGACTCGGCGAGCTTCGCGGGGGTGTCGTCGAAGCCGTTGAGCCGGCGCAGCGTCGTTCTGGGCATGGGAAGTCGCCTAACGTGCTTGTCGGGGGAGGCGGTTCACCGGTGCGGTGGCCTGTGCCCATGACGCTATGGCCCACCGCCGGGTGTCGGCAATGTCGTCTAACATGCAGATACCGACATGGCTGTTGCCGAGCGTGGGGGGTCACTTGAGCACCGTCGGACGACTGATCGCCATAGTCCTCTTCGAAGGCGTCGACCTGCTCGACGTCACCGGCCCACCGGAGGTGTTCTCCCTCGCCCGGCGCGAGACGGACGAGGCGGCGGGCTACGACGTGGTCCTCGTCGCCGAGACCATGGCACCGGTCACCACCGGCGCCGGGGTCCGGGTCCTGCCCGACACGACCTTCGACGAGCTGTCCGCACCCTCGGCGAGGAGCATCGACACCCTGATCGTGCCCGGCGCCGTGGAGGTGGACGACCAGCGCCGTGTGCACCCGCTCACCGACCCCGCGGTGGTGGAGCGGGTGCGGCAGCTCGCCGGCCGGACCCGCCGGGTCACGTCCGTCTGCGTCGGCGCGCACATCCTCGCCGCCGCCGGACTCCTCGACGGCAAGCGCGCCACCACCCACTGGTCGACCGCGCGGCAACTCGCCGAGGACCATCCGGCCGTCGAGGTCGACGCCGACCCGATCTTCATCCGCGAAGGCGACGTGTGGACCGGCGCGGGCATCAGCGCCTGCCTCGACCTCTCACTCGCCCTCATCGCCGACGACCTGGGCGAGGACGTCGCACTGCGCGTCGCCCGGCAACTCGTGATGTACCTGAAGCGGCCGAGCGGACAGAGTCAGTTCAGTGTCCCCCTGGAGCAGGTCTCCACGACACGGCGCATCGAGGATCTCCGCCACCACATCATGCGCAACATCGCCGAACCGCTCACCGTCGCCGACCTCGCCGCGTGCGCCCACGTCAGCGACCGGCAGCTCACCCGGATCTTCAAGACCGAACTCGGCACGACCCCGCACGCCTACATCGAGTCGGCCCGCGTCGAGGTGGCTCGCCACCAGCTCGAATCCACCGACGCCACGCTGGAACGGGTCGCCTCCGCGTGCGGGTTCGGCACCGTGGACACCCTGGTCAGGGCGTTCCGCCGCCGACTCGACACGACACCGACGGAGTACCGGCGCCGGTTTCGGACGGGCCCCGGCTGAGGGTGGCCCAAAGCGGCGCCGGAGTCGTATACACAGACGTATACTCCCGGCATGAGTGATGCGATGATTCGGGTTCCCGCCGAGGTGCGGGACCGCCTGGCGGTGATCGCTGAGGCTCGGGGGACGTCGATTCGGTCCTTGGTGCAGGAGTTCGCGGAGTCGACGCTGACCGAGGAGGAGCGCCGGGAGAGGGCCGAGCGGGCCCGTGCGTACCTGGCCGAGCACTTCGGGGTCGAGGTCGACGACGAGGAGAGCGCGGCGATGGGGCGCAGGCTCCGGGAGGCGTTCGCCCAGCAACAGGGTGAGGCGGCGTGATCCTGCACCATCTGGTCCTCGACGCGCCCACGCTGTTGGCGCTGTCGGGTAACCGGCAAGTGTCCGCGCTGGTCCACCGGGCCCACTTCGAGACGGAGACCCGCCTGTGGGCCCCGACGCTCTCTCTCCTGGAGGCGGACCGCGCGTTTCTCGGAATCGCTGAACACGTCGGGCAACTTGACGTCATTCACACGGTCGACCTCGACTATCCAGCCGCGCTGGCGGTCGCCCGGTTGAGTCGCGACGGTGTGCCGCCGGGTATCGGGGCCGCGATCCACGCTGCCCGCCACCTGCCGGAGTGGGGCACGGACGCGCTCGTCGCCACCGTGGAGCCGAAGGCGTACGAGGGGCGCGGTCTGCCCGTGCTCGACCTCGACCGCTGACGCGCGAGCACCTGGACGCACGGAGGCGGCGGCCCCGGGGATCAGAGGGCCGCCGCCTCCGGTAATGGGGGAGCGGGGTGCGGGCCGGGTCAGTACCAGCCGTTGGCCTGCCAGAAGCTCCACGCGTCGCAGGCGCCGCCGTAGCGGTCCTTCATGTAGTCGAGGCCCCACTCGATCTGGGTGGCCGCGTTGGTCTTCCAGTCGGCGCCGGCCGAGGCCATCTTCGAGCCCGGCAGGGCCTGGACCAGGCCGTAGGCGCCGCTGGAGGAGTTGGTGGCGCTGACGTTCCAGTCGCTCTCGTGGTCGACGATCTTGGCGAAGCACCGGTACTCGGCCGAGTCACCGATCATCTTCTTCGCGGTCGCCTGCGCCGAGGAGGCCGGCGTCGCGGCCTGCGCGGGCGCGGCGGCGATCAGCGTGCCGCAGGTGGCCGCGGCCAGGGCGGCACCGGCGAGGGCCTTCTTCGGGGTGGCGGCACTGCGGAGGAGGGAGGCGGCGGTCAACGGAGGGCCTTTCTTCGGGGACAGGGGCGTCGGCGCACACCCGCCGGGCATGCGTCGGCGCCGCTGCCCGGGAGGGCGTCGGCGCCTGGCGACTGGTTCAGGGAAACAGGCCGCCCACTCGTCCGCAATCATCCCTTTTGCTAACCGTGGTCGTAGGCGACGGGGTGGGCGGCCGGCCGACGGCCGGGTGTTCCGTCCGTCGGCTACGGCCCCGCTTCGTAGGTGACCCGGGTCACGTGGGGCGGCTCACCTCGTCGGCCTTCTCGAACGTGACCGGGGTCTCGAACGCCGCCCGGCGGGTGGCGCGGCGCAGTGCCTTCAGGACCGGGGTGCCGAGCGCGAGGGTCAGTACGACCGTCACGGCGGCGCGGCCGCCGTCCCAGCCGAGGGACGTGGCCAGGCAGTAGGCGAGGAAGCGGGCCAGGTTGTCGGGGATCGACGCGTCCGGGGCGAAGGCGATGTTCGAGGCGAGCGTGTTCATGAAGGTCCAGCCCGCCAGGTTCATCACCGTGCCGTAGGCGAAGGCCGCCAGGAAGCCGTACGCGGCGAGCATGAGCAGTTCCGGGCGCCCGCGCAGGCGGTCGGGGAAGGGCAGCAGGCCCGCCCCCATCGTGAACCAGCCCATCGACAGCATCTGGAACGGCATCCACGGGCCCACCCCGCCCGTGAGCAGCGCGGACGCGAACATCGTGACCGAGCCGAGGACGAAGCCGAAGCCGGGGCCCAGGACCCGGCCGCTGAGGACCATGAGGAAGAACATCGGCTCCAGGCCGGCGGTCCCCGCGCCGATCGGACGCAGCGCCGCACCCGCCGCCGCCAGCACACCGAGCATCGCCACCGCCTTGGGGCCGAGGCCCGACTCCGAGATCGTCGCCGCCACCACGGCCACCAGCAGCACCAGCAGGCCGGCGAACAGCCACGGCGCGTCCTGGGCGTGCGCGTTCAGCGAGGCGTCCGGCGGGGCCAGGAAGGGCCAGCCGAAGCCCGCCACGCCCACCGCGCCGACCAGCACGAGTGCGGCGACGGAACGGGGGCCGAGGCGGACGGCGCGGGCCTGGCGATCACGTCGGGGGCCGGTCATGCCAGCGCCTCCCGGACCTGCGCGACCGTCAGCCACTTCCGCGGGGCCAGCACCTTGGCGACCTGCGGTGCGAAGGAAGGCGAGGCCACCACCACGTCCGCCGCCGGTCCGTCGGCGATCACCTCGCCCTCGGCCAGCAGCACGACCCGGTGGGCCAGCTCGGCGGCCAGCTCCACGTCGTGCGTCGCCAGCACGATCGCGTGGCCCTCGGCGGCCAGCCCGCGCAGGATGCCCGCCAGCCGGGCCTTCGCCGCGTAGTCCAGGCCGCGCGTCGGCTCGTCCAGGAGGAGCAGGGGCGGGCGGGCGGTCAGGACGACGGAGAGAGCGAGGGTGAGGCGCTGGCCCTCGGACAGGTCGCGGGGGTGGGTGTCGTCGGTGACGCCGGGGAGCAGTTCGGTGAGCAGGGCGCGGCAGGTGCCCGGGTCCGCCTCCGCGTCCCGGTCGGCGGCCGCGCACTCGGCGGCGACCGTGTCGGCGTACAGCAGGTCGCGCGGCTCCTGCGGGACCAGGCCGACCCGGCGGACCAGGTCGCGGGGGGCCGTGCGGTGCGGCACGGCGTCGCCGGCGCGGACCGAACCCGCGGACGGTTCGACGAGGCCGACGAGCGCGGAGAGGAGGGTGGACTTTCCGGCGCCGTTGCGGCCCATCAGGGCGACGGTCTCGCCGGGCGAGACGGTCAGGTCGACATCGCGCAGCGCCTGGATCCGGTCGCGGCGGACGGTGAGGGAGCGGACCTCGGCGGCGTGGCGGGAGGGAGCGGCGGCCGTCTCCGGGGACTTCCCGCGCCACCGCCAACGGGAGGAGGCGGGCCGCAGGGCGGGGAGGGGCGGGAGCGTGGCGGTCGTCGGCGTGTGGTCCGGGATCTCCCGGTCGGCCAGCCGGTCCCGCAGCGGGGCCGCGCGGCGGCGGGCGTCGCGGACCGTCAGCGGCAGCGGGGACCAGTCCGCCAGCCTGCCCAGACCCACCACCGGCGGGTACACCGGGGACACGGCCATCACGTCCGCCGGGGGGCCGAGGAGCGGCGCCGCGCCCGGGGACGGGAGCAGGACGACCTGGTCGGCGTACTGGATGACGCGTTCCAGGCGGTGCTCGGCCATCAGGACCGTCGTACCGAGGTCGTGGACGAGGCGCTGGAGGACGGCCAGGACCTCCTCCGCGGCGGCGGGGTCGAGCGCGGAGGTGGGTTCGTCCAGGACCAGTACCCGCGGGTGCGGGGTGAGGACCGAGCCGATCGCGACCCGCTGCTGCTGGCCGCCGGAGAGGGTGGCGATGGGGCGGCCGCGCAGGTCGGACAGGCCCAGCAGGTCGAGGGTCTCCTCGACGCGGCGGCGCATCACGTCCGGGGCCAGGCCGAGGGACTCCATGCCGTAGGCCAGCTCGTCCTCGACGGTGTCCGTCACGAAGTGGGAGAGCGGGTCCTGGCCGACCGTGCCGACGACGTCGGCGAGTTCGCGCGGCTTGTGGGTGCGGGTGTCGCGGCCGGCCACGGTGACCCGGCCGCTCAGTGTGCCGCCGGTGAAGTGCGGCACGAGGCCGCTGACCGCGCCGAGGACCGTGGACTTGCCGACGCCGGACGGGCCGGCGAGGAGGACGAGTTCGCCCTCGGGGACCTCGAAGTCGATGCCCCGGACGGTGGGCCGGGCCGCTCCGTCGTACGTCACGGAGACATCCTCGAAGCGGATCACGACGGCTCCTTGACGGGTACGGGGCGGGGGGCGGGGGTGATGAACGCCGGGAGCAGGCCCCCGAGTACGGCCGCCGCCGGCCACAGGGGCAGGGTGGGGGCGACCAGCGGGACCACGCCCGGGTGCAGCGCCGCCGGGTCGCGGGCGGCGGCGAGGAACAGCAGCGCCGCCACCGCCACGCCCGAGGCGGTGACCAGCCAGGCGCGGGCGTCCCAACGGTCCGGGCGGTAGCGGGTGCGGACCGTCCGGCGACCGCCGAGCCACAGCCCCGCGAGCGCGGCGGCGACGCCGGCCAGGAGGACGGGGATGCCGTACGTGCCGCCCGCGGCGGTCAGCAGCCCGTACGTCCCCGCGCAGACGCCGAGCAGGCCGCCCAGGGTGAGGGCGGCGGTGGTACGGCGTACGGGGGCGGGGACCTGGGCGGTACGGCCGTAGCCGCGGGCGTCCATCGCGGCGGCGAGGGCGACGGAGCGCTCCAGAGCGCCCTCCAGCACCGGGAGCCCGACCTGGAGCAGGCCCCGTACGCCCTTGTCGGGACGGCCGCGCAGACGGCGGGCGGCGCGCAGGCGCTGGACGTCGGCGATGAGGTTCGGGGCGAAGGTGAGGGCGACGACGACGGCCACGCCCATCTCGTACAGGGCGCCGGGGAGGGACTTGAGGAGGCGGGAGGGGTTGGCGAGGGCGTTCGCGGCGCCGACGCAGATGAGGAGGGTGGCCAGCTTCATCGCGTCGTACAGGGCGAAGGTGAGGCCCTCGGCGGTGACCCGGCCGCCGAGGCGGATGCCCTGCGCCCAGTCGGGGAGGGGGACTTCGGGGAGGGTGACGAGGGTGTGGGTGCCGGGGATGGGGGAGCCGAGGATCGTGGTGAAGAGGAGGCGGATGAGGAGGACGGCGAGGGCGAGCTTGACGAAGGCGCCGTAGGAGCGGGACCAGGGGGCGTGGGGGCGGCGGGTGGTCACCACGTAGGCGGAGACGGCTATGAGGAGGGCGAGGAGGAGGGGGTTGGTGGTGCGGGTGGCCGCGGTGCCGAGGGCCAGCGCCCAGAGCCACCAGGCGCCGGGGTGGAGGGCCTCGGGGCGGTGGCGGGGGGTGGGTGTGCTCGCCCGCGCTGGCGGGGTGCCTCCCCCAGAGGGGGTACCCCCAGCGCCCACCCGTGCCGCCCCAGCGGCACGACTGCCCGCAGGCGGCGCGGGTTGCCCGTTACGGGGCATTCCTGCGCCGCCTCGCCTGCCACGTTGCCGCTCCGGCCAGGGCTGCCACGATGGCGATGCCCGCGTAGAGGCCGACCGAGGGGCCGTCGTCGTCCGACGTGTCCTTCTGGTCCGGAGCCGCGGTGGGCGCCGTCGAGTCCTCCTCCTTCTGCGCGACCTGCTCCCCGCACCCCGACTCCGGATACCCCGCGATCCCGCACAGCAGGGCGTTGGTGTTGTAGCGCAGCGGGTCCGCCACGGCGGCCAGGGCGTCGGCGGTCGTCGCGTCGGGGGAGACCTGGGCGCAGGCCGTGCGCGGGGCCGGCGGGTTCTCGCCGGACGGGGCGTCGGACGCGGTGCCGAAGTCGAGGACGAGGGCGACGCGCTTGCTGCCGTCCTCGGCCGGTGTCTTCGCGCAGATCGACGCGAAGTCCGCGGCGCCGCGCGGCTGGGCGGCGTCGCCGGAGTTCTCGCTCACCGCGAAGCGGAAGCCCTGGACGTCGCCGTCGGAGGGGCGGACGAGGGACGGGCCCTGGGTGGCGTAGACCCAGCGGTCACCGTCGCGGTCCCAGAAGGACCAGTAGCGGTAACCGGCGGCCTGCGCCTGGCCCGCGCTCCCGATCAGCAGGAACGCGGCCAGGAAGAGGAGAAGAACGCGGCGGGTCACGGCTGCTGCTTCTTGTTGCGGCCGCTCAGTAGGAAACCGATGCCGATACCGAAGACCAGGCAGACGCCGACGAACCACCAGACGCCGAAGCCGGAGTCGTCCTTGCCGTCGTTCTCCTGCGCGGCGTCTTCGGCGCTCACGGTCGCGCTGTCCTTCAACTCGCCCCCCTGCGGGCTCGGCCCCGTCGCGTTCAGCCGCGCGACCAGGTCCGTGCCGCCGAAGGCGCGCGGGTCGGTGCCCGTGGCGTGGGCGGCGAAGATCAGCTGGGCGTAGGCGGCGGGGCCGCTCTGCTCGGCCCACTTCGCGGCGTTCTTCTGCAGCCAGGCCAGCGGCTTGGCGGCCTGCTCCGCGCCGCCCTGCGCGGCGAGCGCGACGACCGCGTCGGCGGTGTTGCCGTAGTCGGGCTGGTCGGCGGAGCCGCCGAGGGCGGACTTGAGGTGGCCGTCCCCGGCGACGGCGTCGGCGAGGTGGGCGGCACCGTTCGCGGCGGCCTGCTCGCGGGTCGGCTTCTTCGCGTCGGTGCAGGTGGCGTCGCCCGCAGCCTTGCCGGCCTCGGTGACCAGGCCCTTGCCGAGCGCCCCGAGGACACCGGCCGCGGTCGCGTCCGCGTTGGCGAGCAGCTTGCCGTCCTCGTCGGGCTGGAAGGCGAAGGCGCCCGCGCCCTTGTCCTTGGCGCAGGGCAGGGCGAACGTCAGCAGGGCGTCGTACGGGGACTTGCCGTCCTTCTCGACCTGCTCGGGCTTGCTGTCCGTGGCGGTCAGGGCGCCGATGACGATGGCGGTGGAGTTGGCGTCGCTGGGGCCGCCGGGGGTGTAGCCCCAGCCACCGTCCTTGTTCTGTACGGACTTCAGCCAGGTGAGGGCGGACTCGACGACGTCCCCGTGCCCGCCGATGGCCCACAGGGCCTGAACGGCGGCGGCTGTGTTGTTGGTGTCGACCATGGTCTTGGCGTCGCACGCCTTGGCGGGGTCGGCGCGGTACGGGGCGAAGGCGCCGTTGTCGCACTGCTGGCCGGTGAGCCAGCGCACGGCCTGCGACGAGGGGACCACGCCCACCGTGTCCTGCGCGAGCAGGGCGAGGGACTGGCGCCAGACACCGTCGTACTGGGGGTCGGCGGTGCCGTACAGCCCGGAGGACTTGGGTGCGGACGGGGCGGGCGCGGACGGGGAGGACGACGGATCGGCGGCGGCCGCGGGCGCGGCGGCGGCGCCGATCACGGCTATGGCGGCGAGGGCCGCGGCGCTGCTGCGACGGCGGACGTTCATGAGCGGCGGGTGCCTTTCCCTGTGCGGGGCCGGGCAGCACGGGGCACCCCCGGCGGCTCGGCCCCGTATGCCTCGACGGTGCCCGTGCGCCGGCGGGTGCCGGGCACGTGAGCCGGTCACGTCCGCGCGGGGCAGTCCGGCTCACCGTCCGGGCAGGTCCTCAAGGGGCCTCGGTGGGCGGCTCACGGTTGCGGGTCAGCGCCGGAATTGCACCGGCTTCCCCCCGTACGGGTGTGATGACGACGCCGCCACTTTACCCGGAGGCAACGGGGCCGGACCGGGGCGCCCGCCCGCGGGCCCCGGCCTCCGTCACGTCGATCAGCCGGCACACCGTCTCGATGTCCACCCGCACCTGGGCGATGGAGGCGCGGCCGGCGAGCCAGGTGATCAGGGTCGAGAGCCAGGTGTGCTCGATGACGCGGATCGCGGAGAGCTGCTCGGGGGTGGGGTTCTCCAGGCCGCCCACCGCGTCCAGGATGATCGCCGTGGTCTGGCGGGAGACCTGGTCGACCTCCGGGGAGACGCTGCGGTCGGCGAAGGTCAGGGCGCGGGCCATCGCCTCGGCCAGCCGGGGTTCGCGCTGCAGCGCGCGGAAGGCCCGCATCAGGGTCTGCGCGACCCGGTCGGCGGCCGTCTCGCCGGCCGGCGGGCTCTTGCGCAGTGTGCCGTGCAGCCGCTCCAACTGGTCGTGCATGGTCGCCACCAGCAGATGGACCTTGGACGGGAAGTAGCGGTACAAGGTGCCGAGGGCGACCTGCGACGACTCGGCGACCTCGCGCATCTGCACCGCCTCGAAGCCGCCCCGGCAGGCCAGCCGGGCGGTCGCGTGCAGGATGCGGCGGCGGCGCTCCCGCTGCCGCTCGGTGAGGGGCGGCGCGGCGGAGCGGCGCTCGGGGCCGGTGGTACCGGAAGTACACGCGGGGCCGGTGGTACCGGAAGCAGCGGCACCGGAGGTACCGGAGGCTTCCATTCCCGGGTTGTCCACCTTGGTCACCTTCTCCCCGTTGCCGTGGCGTGAATCACCTGATCCACTCGTCACAGCGCTCCTACCTGCCGGTAGATTCGGAGCCTCCGGACGATCAAGTCTGAAACTTGTTCTAGATTAACGTCCCGGCGTAATGTCGCGGGACAGCGCAGTGAGAAGGGGGCCCGGAGTGACCGCTGAGGCCAGTCAGACGGGTCCCCGTCCGGAGCCCGCCGCCGACGGCTTGCGACCGCTCCGCATCGCACTCCTCACCTACAAGGGAAACCCGTTCTGCGGCGGCCAGGGCGTCTACGTCCGCCACCTCTCCCGCGAACTGGCCCGCCTCGGCCACCGCGTCGAGGTCATCGGCGCCCAGCCCTACCCCGTCCTCGACGAGGGCCACGACGAGCGGCTCTCGCTCACCGAGCTGCCCAGCCTCGACCTCTACCGCCAGCCCGATCCCTTCCGCACCCCGAAGCGCGGCGAGTACCGCGACTGGATCGACGCGCTCGAGGTCGGCACGATGTGGACCGGCGGCTTCCCGGAACCCCTGACGTTCTCACTGCGCGCCCGCCGCCATCTCCGCGCCCGCCGCGGCGACTTCGACGTCGTCCACGACAACCAGACCCTCGGCTACGGGCTGCTCGGCGACGTGGGCGCACCCCTCGTCACCACCATCCACCACCCCATCACCGTCGACCGGCAACTGGAACTCGACGCCGCGGACAGCCGCAAGCGGCGGTACTCCGTGCGCCGCTGGTATGCCTTCACCCGCATGCAGAAGCGCGTCGCGCGCCGCCTGCCGTCCGTGCTCACCGTCTCCGGCACCTCCCGCCAGGAGATCATCGACCACCTCGGCGTACGGGACGACCGCATCCACGTCGTGCACATCGGCGCCGACACCGACCTGTTCTCGCCCGACCCGTCGGTGCCGCGGGTGCCGGGCCGGATCGTGACCACGTCCAGCGCGGACGTGCCGCTCAAGGGCCTGGTCTTCCTCGTCGAGGCGCTGGCGAAGGCGCGCACCGAGCACCCCCGGGCCCACCTCGTCGTCGTCGGCAAGCGGCCCGCCGAAGGTCCCGTCGCCCAGGCGATCGAGCGGTACGGCCTCGAAGGCGCCGTCGAGTTCGTCAAGGGCATCTCGGACGCCGAACTGGTCGACCTCGTGCGTTCGGCCGAGGTCGCGTGCGTGCCGTCGCTGTACGAGGGATTCTCGCTGCCGGCCGCCGAGGCCATGGCGACGGGCACGGCGCTGCTCGCCACGACCGGCGGTGCCGTCCCGGAGGTCGCCGGACCCGACGGGGAGACCTGCCTCGCGGTGCCGCCGGGCGACGCGGGAGCGCTGGCCGCCGGCCTGAACCGACTGCTCGGCGACCGTGAACTGAGGGCCCGGCTCGGCGCGGCCGGACGCGAGCGCGTGCTGCGGCACTTCACCTGGGCCCGGGCCGCCGAGGGGACGGCCGCCCGCTACCGCGAGGCCATCGGCCGCCCCCTTGAGACCACCCCGGGGGCCGTCCCCGCGACCCCGACCAGTGCGACCAGTGACACCGGCGTCTACCCCGAAAGCAGGGCCACGTGCTGACCGTCGACTTCTCCCGGTTCCCGCTCGCCCCGGGCGACCGCGTGCTGGACCTCGGCTGCGGCGCCGGCCGGCACGCGTTCGAGTGCTACCGGCGCGGCGCCCGGGTCGTCGCGCTGGACCAGAACGCCGAGGAGATCCGCGAGGTCGCCAAGTGGTTCGCGGCGATGAAGGAGGCCGGTGAGGCCCCGGCCGGCGCCACCGCCACCGCCATGGAGGGCGACGCGCTGGCCCTGCCCTTCCCCGACGAGTCCTTCGACGTCGTCATCATCTCCGAGGTGATGGAGCACATCCCCGACGACAAGGGCGTCCTCGCCGAGATGGTCCGCGTCCTCAAGCCCGGCGGGCGCATCGCGATCACCGTGCCGCGCTACGGCCCCGAGAAGGTCTGCTGGACCCTCTCCGACGCCTACCACGAGGTCGAGGGCGGCCACATCCGCATCTACCGGGCGGACCAGCTCCTCGACCGTATCCGCGAGGCCGGACTCAAGCCCTACGGCACCCACCACGCGCACGCGCTGCACTCGCCGTACTGGTGGCTGAAGTGCGCGTTCGGCGTCGACAACGACAAGGCGCTGCCGGTGCGGGCGTACCACAAGCTGCTGGTCTGGGACATCATGAAGAAGCCGCTGGCGACGAGGGTCGCCGAGCAGGCGCTGAACCCGCTGATCGGCAAGAGTTTCGTGGCGTACGCCACCAAGCCGCACCTCCCGTCGGTGGACGCCGCGTGACGTCGCCCCGGAGTCCTCGCACGCCCCGCACGGAACACCTGGTCCTGCCCGGCGTCCTCACCGACGCCGAGGCGGCCGCCACCGTCCGCGGCATCCTCGCCGTGCAGCGGGAGGACGGCGCGATCCCGTGGTTCCGCGGGCACCACCTCGACCCGTGGGACCACGTCGAGGCGGCGATGGCCCTGGACGCGGCCGGCGAGCACGACGCCGCCGAGCGGGCGTACGAGTGGCTGGCCCGGCACCAGAACCGGGACGGCTCCTGGTACGCCGCCTACGCCGACGGCGACTTCGCCGACGTCACCGACCGCGGCCGGGAGACCAATTTCGTCGCCTACGTCGCCGTGGGCGTCTGGCACCACCACCTCGCCACCGGCGACGACACGTTCCTCGACCGGATGTGGCCCGTCGTCCGCGCGGCGGTCGAGTTCGTACTGCGCCTCCAGCAGCCCGGCGGGCAGATCGGCTGGCGGCGCGACGACGACGGCACGGACACCACGGACGCGCTGCTCACCGGCAGCTCCTCGATCCACCACGCGCTGCGCTGCGCGCTCGCCATCGCCGAGCAGCGCGAAGAACCGCAACCCGACTGGGAGCTGGCGGCGGGCGCGCTGCGGCACGCCATCCGCCGCCACCCGGAGCGGTTCCTGGACAAGGGCCGCTACTCGATGGACTGGTACTACCCCGTGCTGGGCGGCGCGCTGACCGGCACCGAGGCCAGGTCCCGCATCGCCGAGAGCTGGGACCGCTTCGTCGTCCCCGGCCTCGGCGTGCGTTGCGTCGTCCCCAACCCGTGGGTGACCGGCGGCGAGTCGGCCGAACTCGCCCTCGCCCTGTGGGCGGTGGGCGAGTCCGACCACGCCCTGGAGATCCTCCAGTCGATCCAGCACCTGCGGGACCCGGACAGCGGCCTGTACTGGACGGGCTACGTCTTCGAGGACGAGGCGATCTGGCCGCGCGAGCTGACCACCTGGACGGCCGGCTCGCTGCTCCTCGCCGTCGCCGCGCTCGGCGGCCACGAGGCCACCTGCCAGGTCTTCTCCGGCGACCGCCTGCCGAGGGGGCTCGACCCGGACTGCTGCGTCTGAACGCCGCGCCGCCCGGCGCCGCTCAGTGGCGGTGGAGGCGGTTGGCGATGGCGTGGCCGACGAAGAGGTAGACCACGGCTGCCAGTCCGTAACCGGCCACCACCCGGGCCCAGGCCTCGTCGAACGTGAACAGGTCTCGCGACCAGCCGGCCAGCCAGTTGGCCGCGTCATGGACGAACCGCACCAGGTCATTGGCCCGGTTCGCGTCCAACAGGTACATCAGGATCCACAGTCCGAGGATGACGGCCATGATGTCCGCGATCACCGCGACGGCCGTCCCGGCGGAGTTGGAGCCACTGCGACTTCGAGGGGACATGCCTTCCGTCTGGCCCCGGATGTCTGTTTGAAACCTACGCCTGATGCGTACGACGACGGCCCCTCGCCCCCGGAAGTTCCGGTGCGCGAGGGGCCGTTGACGTGGAACGGGCGGGCGGGCGCGGTCAGCCGCGCTGGATGCCCGAGGTGTCCTGTAGCACGCCGCGGCGGCCGTCCTGTGTCTGGGCGACCAGGTTGGCGCCGCGCTGCTCGACGGCCAGGTACCAGGTGCCCGGCGCCAGCTCGGCGATCGGCGTGGGGGAGCCGTCCTCCGCGAACAGCGGACGCGGCACCGGCACGGCGAACCAGAACGGCGAGAAGTCCCCGGCCGGCTGAGCCTGCGCCTGCTGCGCCTGCTGCGGCTGCGGGGCCTGCGGCTGCGGCTGACCCGGCTGCGGCTGACCGCCGAAGGACGGACCCGGCTGCCCCGGCTGACCGGGCTGGCCGGGGCCGGGCTGACCCGGCTGACCGGGCTGTCCGCCGTACGGCTGCTGCTGGGCGCCGGGGTAGCCGTAACCACCCTGCGGCTGGCCGCCGTAGGGCTGCGGCGCGGCCGGACGGGCGGCCGGGATCAGGGAGCCCTTGAGGGCCGGGACCAGCGGGGTGGCGATGGCCGCGGCGGCCATGACGAGCGTGGCGACGAGCGCGAGGATCAGGCCCATGCCCGCACCGAGGTCATTGGTGAGGCCCCCGTCGCCGTCGAAGGCGCCGGCGGGGTCGAAGATGTTGCCGAGCGCGCTCCAGGCGGCGAAGACCGTGAACGCGACGCCGAACTGGCCGAGGTCGAGGCCCGCCACCTTCTTGGGCTGCGGCAGAGCGCGGGCCACGATGACGAGCGCGGCGCCGATGATGCCCGCCAGGACCACACCGAGCACGACCGGCCCACTGCCCCACAGGCTGGGGATTTCGGCGTCGTCCGGTGCGCCATCGAACGAGTAGATGTCGAGGAACGACGCGATCAACAGCAACACCGCTGCTCCGATCACCACGCCGTCGCCTCGAGTGAGGGAGCGGATATTCACTTCAGGTCCTTCGTAAGTCGTCTCGTCGTCAGTAGAGGCGTCGCTGTCACCATGTCGCCGTCAGGTTCCGGAGTGAAGCGCGGGGGTGGCCCCTCATCGTACGGGTGACCTTATCGTTGCTCCGATGAGGCTGTCCGCTGGGATCAGCCGCGGATCGCCACACGCGCAGGAAACTCACGATTCCGTTACTCGAAGTCGCGGTGACTCTCGGCATTCCAGGCGTTTCCGCCTGGAAGGTCCGTGACGGTCTCACCTCAGTGCGGGTAGCACTCCAGTGTCCTGACGACGGTCTCCCGTTTCCTTCCACCGCTGGTGCGGCAGGCTTGCGCCACCTGCCCGCCCGCCCCCGCCGGTGTTGCGGCCGGGGCGTTGACGGCGGGTCTTACGGTCGGCTCCACGGGGTTTCGACACGCGGGGCGTGTCCTGGTCTCCGGCCACTCCGGTACCAGTGGTGCAGGCCACCGCGAGGGCGACCAGGTTGCGGGCTGCGTTCTCGTCCCGGTCCAGGACGAGGCCGCAGGTGTCACAGGTGAAGACTCGTACATGCAGCGGCAGCTTGGCTTTCACCGCGCCGCAGTGCGAGCAGCTCTTTGAGGTGGGGTTCCAGCGGTTGGCCACGATGGTGGGGCAGGAGTTGCGCCGGCCCTTGTAGGTGAGCTGGCGGCGGATCTCTCCGAACCCGGCATCGGCCACCCGGCGAGCAAGTCGCTTGTTGCGGAGCATGCCGGCGACGTTGAGGTCTTCGAGCACTACCGTGCCGTACTCGGCGCGCACGCGGGTGGTGAGCTTGTGCAGCGCGTCGGTCCGCAGGCTCGCTACCCGGTAGTGGATCTTGTTGCGTTGATGGTTGGCCTTCTCCCACCGTTTTGACGGCTTCTGGCCGGTCCCGCGGTCCGGCCCCCGCCGCCGAGAGACGCGACGGGAACGGAACCTCAGCAGCTTGAGGGCACCGTCCAGGTGCCTCGGGTTCGGCTCGTACCGTGTCTGTCCGGAACTGTCGGCCAGGACCGCGAGGTGTTTCACGCCCAGGTCGATGCCGATTGCCGCGTCCGGATGGTCGACGTGGGTAATCTCCCGGGCTGTTTCTACCTGGAAGGAGACGAACCAGCGCCCGCGCTCATACCGGACGGTCGCGGACAGGATGCGCGCTCTGTCGGCCTGGATACGGGCCAGGAGCTTGATGGTGGGTTCGTGGGTGCGGATCCTGCCCAGCCGGGGCAGGGTGACATGCCGGCTGTCGGGTTCGACGCGGATCGTGCCGGTGGTGAACCGGCACGCCAGGCGGGCCTTCTGCTTGGTCTTACGGTGCGGGACGCCCACCCTGGCGCCCTTGCGTTTGCCCTGCTTGGACTTGGCGTAGTTGTCGAACGCAGCGGCTGCGTTCGACAGGCCGGTGTTGTAGGCCTCCTTGGAATTCTCCTGCCACCAGTCGGCGAATCTCGGGTCGGTGGTCTTGACCCGGTTGAACTCCTTACGCAGTGAGGGAAGCGACCACGGCCGCCACTGCGTCAACTCCTCATCAGCGATGCCGTAGGAGGCTTCGGCCTTGCGCTGCCACCACGAGGCGGTCACCCATGACACGGCCCAGTTGTAGGCGGCGCGGGCGGCACCGCAGTGCGAGCGCAGCGCCTGCTCATGTCCGGCGTTCGGGTCGAGCGCGAACTTGTAGGCCTGCACCACGCAGCCGGGTCGCGGCTTGAACTTCCGGCTCATTCGGCAGCCTCCCCCCACTTCGACGATCCCCTCGTTGCATCCAACGAGGACGGACAGCGAACGGTCACGCATTCGATGAGGGAACGCCAGTTCCGGTCCGAGGAGTCAAAGACTCCAACTCGCGCTGTATCAGGCGCGCGATCCTGGTCGGAGGTCTCCACCCCGTCACGACACAGGTCGCGAGAGGCTGAGGTGCACTGACGGATTGCCCAGCGGCGCCGTTGGCTACTTTCTCAGGAAGCTTGCAAGGCCATCCGACATCCCTTGCGCCGCTTTCTGCCGCCAGGCACCACTGGTCAGCAGCGCCGCGTCCTTGCTGTCGCGCATGTTGCCGCACTCGATGAACACCTTGGGAACCGTTGACAGATTGAGACCGCCCAGGTCCGTGCGCGTGACGAGGCCGGTGCCGCCACCGACGTAGTTGGAGGGCGCGCTGCCCGTGGCGCGGACGAAGTTGCCCGCGATGCGCTGCCCCAGCTCGGCGGACGGGGCGACGATGGCGCGGGTGTCGGCCTCGCCGTCGTGCACCGACCCCGGCAGGATCACGTGGAAGCCGCGGTTGCCGGTGCCCGACCCGTCGGCGTGGATCGAGATCGCGGCGTCGGCCTCCGCCTCGTTGCCGATCCGGGCCCGCTCGTCCACGCAGGGCCCGTACGAACGGTCGTCGTCCTGCGTCAGCTTCACCGTGGCGCCCTGCTCCTCCAGGAGCGTGCGCAGCCGGTGGGCCACGTCCAGGGTGAACTTCGCCTCGGGCCAGCCCGCGTTGGTGGCCGTGCCCGTCGTGTCGCACTCCTTCCAGTGCGTGCCGACGTTCACCTTGCGGTTGATCTCGGAGGCGTGCTGGAAGTTGCCCGGGTTGTGGCCCGGGTCGATGACGACGACCTTGCCCTTGAGGGGGCCGGACGCCGCGACGGGTGCGGACTTCGAGTTCGAGGGGGAGGGCTTGGTCGTCGTCGCCGACGGGGAGGTGCCCGTGGGCCTCTTGGCGTCGTCGGTGGGCGACGCGGGGCCACTGGAGGACGGAGCCGACGATGACGTACCCACGCTGCCGGCGCGGTCCGCACCGCCCCCGCTGCCGCCGTCGTCCGAGCCGCCGACGGCCGCGTACACCCCCCACCCGAGCAGCGCCCCGGGCACGAGCGCGGCGATCGCCACGGTCAGCGGGCGGCGCAGCGGGGAACGGCGGGGCTGGGGAGGATCGAAGTCCGGGCCTGTGTACGACACGCAGCGACTCTAAACCGCGCCCTCAGATCCCCGCGCCCGTTCGCCGCAGGACGCGCAGCGAGTCGGTCACGGAGACCTCGGTGAACGCGCCGGACGCGAGAGCCCGGAGGTAGACGCGGTACGGGGCCTGGCCGGTGAACTCGTCGGCCGGGTCCGGGAAGACGTCGTGGACGACCAGGAGGCCGCCGTCGGCCACGTGCGGTGCCCAGCCCTCGTAGTCGGCGGTCGCGTGCTCGTCGGTGTGGCCGCCGTCGACGAAGACGAGGCCGAGGGGCGCGTTCCAGACCGACGCGACCTGGGGCGAGCGGCCGACGAGGGCCACCACGTGCTCCTCCAGACCGGCCCGGTGGAGGGTGCGGCGGAAGGTGGGCAGGGTGTCCATCACGCCCAGTTCCGGGTCGACCGTCTGCGGGTCGTGGTACTCCCAGCCCGGTTGCTGCTCCTCGCTGCCCCGGTGGTGGTCGACGGTGAGCGCGGTCACCCCGGCCCGGCGGGCCGCGTCGGCGAGCAGGACCGTGGAGCGCCCGCAGTACGTGCCGACCTCCAGCAACGGCAGCCCGAGCCCGCCGGCCTCCACGGCCGCCGCGTACAGGGCGAGGCCCTCGTGCGCGGGCATGAACCCCTTCGCGGCCTCGAAGGCGGCGAGGACGTCGGGGGCGGGTGCCGCGGACATGAGGGGTCCTTTCGGTGGTGCGGGTGTGCTGGTGGTGCGGGTGTGCCGGTGGCGCGGGTGTGTCGGCGCCCCATGCTGCCGCACCCCCCGTCGCGCGGTGCGACAGGGGGTGCGGGAGCTGGGACGGTACGGGTCAGGCGGAGACCGTCTCACCCGGCAGGGCCAGGTCCAGGTCGACCGGGCCCTCGCCGCCGGTGTGGGTGGCCGAGTGGGCGAGCGGGCCGTGGCCGGCGGCACGGGCGGCCAGGACGTACGGGCCCTCGGCGGGGACGGCGAGGGCGTAGCTGCCGTCCCCGGCGGAGAGGGTCGCGCCCGCCTGGCGGCCGTGCCGGTCGATCAGCGTGACCTTGGCGCGGGCGACGGGTGCCCCGTCGGCGGCCAGCACCCGGCCGCGGAAACCGCGCGGCGCCTCCCCGGCCAGGCCCTCGCCGGCCAGTGCCTGCTCGGCGCGGGCCAGGTTCGCGTCCTCCTCGCTGCTCGCGCGCAGCTGCGTGGTCGTCGCCGGGCGGCGACGGGGGAGGAAGAGGGCCAGCGCCAGGCCGACGGCGACCGCGGCGGTCGCGATGAGGAACGAGACGCGGAAACCGTGCATGGTGGGGACGGCGACCCCCCCGACGTCGTTCGCCGTGTTGGCGAGCACCATGCCGATGACGGCACTCGACACCGACGTACCGATGGACCGCATCAGGGTGTTGAGGCCGTTGGCCGCGCCCGTCTCCGAGGCCGGGACCGCGCCGATGATCAGCGCGGGCAGCGAGGAGTAGGCGAGGCCGATGCCGGCGCCGATCAGCACCGAGGTGACGACGGTCTGCCAGGCGGCGCTCATCAGGCCGAGACCACCGGCGTAGCCGATACCGATGATCACCAGGCCGAGGATCAGGGTGGTGCGCGGGCCGTAGCGGGCGGACAGGCGGGCGTACACCGGCGCGGTGAACATCATCGTCAGGCCCAGCGGTGCCACGCACAGGCCCGCGACGACCATCGACTGACCGAGGCCGTAGCCGGTCTCGGAGGGCAGCTGGAGGAGCTGCGGCAGGACGAGCGAGATGACGTAGAAGGAGACGCCGACCATGATCGAGGCGAGGTTGGTGAGCAGGACCTCGCGGCGGGCCGTGGTGCGCAGGTCGACCAGCGGGGCCGCGAGGCGCAGCTCCATCAGGCCCCACAGGAGCAGGACCACGACGGCGGCGGCGAACAGGCCGAGCGTGGTGGGCGAGGACCAGCCCCAGTCGCTGCCCTTCGTGATCGGCAGGAGGAAGAGCACCAGACCGGCGGCCAGACCCACCGCGCCCGGCAGGTCGAAGGAGCCCTTGGCGCGCAGCGGGGACTCCGGTACGACCAGCAGGGTCAGGGCGATGGCGAGGACGCCGAGGCCGGCGGCGCCGTAGAACAGGGCGTGCCAGTCGGTGTGCTGCGCGACCAGGGCCGCGGCGGGCAGCGCCAGGCCGCCGCCGACGCCGATCGAGGAGCTCATCAGGGCCATCGCCGAGCCGAGCCGCTCGCGGGGCAGCATGTCGCGCATCAGGCCGATGCCGAGGGGTATCGCGCCCATCGCGAAGCCCTGGAGGGTACGGCCGACGATCATCGGGAGCAGGGCGTCGGTGAACGCGCTGACCAGCGCGCCCACCACCATCACCGACAGGCTGGCGATCAGCATGCGGCGCTTGCCGAAGAGGTCGCCGAGCCGTCCCATGATCGGCGTGGCAACGGCTCCGGACAAGAGCGTCGAGGTCAGTACCCAGGTGGCGTTGCCGGGAGTGGTGTCCAGGAGTCGGGGCAGGTCCTTGATGACCGGGACGAGCAGGGTCTGCATCACCGCGACGACGATGCCCGCGAAGGCGAGCACCGGGACGGTGGTCCCGCTCGCTTTCCGGGCGGGCTCGTCGGTCGTCGTGTGGGACATGGGGTGAGGCCTCCAGGCCGGGGAGCCGGCGAATGCGGTGCGGATGTGCGATGCGGGGTGTGTGCAGGCTGAACCTCGTGCGCTGGGGCAACTATTCCGTTGTTTCGAGCCCCTAACGAATTCTTGACCTTTCTTTGGGGAGAAGGCCAGACCCGGGACCGGAGACCGGAGACCGGAGACCGGAGACCGGAGACCGGAGACCGGAGACCGGAGACCGGAGACCTAGGACCGTCCGGGGACCAAAAACCGATGCAAGGGGTGCGCCCGGGTTGAGACCATGACACCCATGCTCGAAGCCACCGGCACCACCACCGCCCGAATATCCTCGCGCCGCACGCCACCCACCTGGCTGGTCGTGGCGCTCGCGTGCGCCGGACAGTTCCTGGTCGTACTCGACGTGTCCGTCGTCAACGTCGCCCTGCCGTCGATGCGGGCCGACCTCGGGCTGAGCGCGCAGGGACTCCAGTGGGTGGTCAACGCCTACGCCATCGCCTTCGCGGGCTTCATGCTGCTCGGCGGGCGGGCCGGCGATCTGTACGGGCGCAAGCGGATGTTCCTGGTCGGGCTCGGGCTGTTCACGCTGGCCTCGCTGGGCGGCGGCCTCGCCCAGGAGGGCTGGCAGCTGCTGGCCGCGCGGGCCGTGCAGGGACTGGGAGCGGCGGTACTCGCACCCTCGACGCTGACGATCCTGACCGCGGCGGTGCCGGAGGGCGCGGCGCGGGCGCGGGCGATCGCGACCTGGACCGCCGTGGGCGCGGGCGGCGGCGCCGCGGGCGGCCTGGTGGGCGGCGTCCTGGTGGACGGACTGTCGTGGCGGTGGGTACTGCTGATCAACGTGCCGGTGGGCGCGGTGGTGCTGGCCGGCGCCGTGCTGTGGCTGACCGAGAGCCGGGCCGGTGAACGACGGCGCCTGGACCTGCCCGGCGCGCTCCTGGTCACCGCCGGCCTGGCCACCCTGGCCTACGGCATCTCGCAGACCGAGTCCGAGGGATGGGCCGCGGCGGCGACGCTCGTGCCGCTGCTCGCCGGGCTCGCGCTGCTCGCGCTGTTCCTGCTCGTCGAGGCGCGGACGGCGGCGCCACTGATGCCGCTCGGGCTGCTGCGGCTGCGGTCGGTGGCGTCGGCGAACGTGGCGATGCTGGTGTCCGGCTCGTCGATGTTCGCCATGTGGTTCTTCATGACGCTGTACGCGCAGAACGTGCTGGGCTACTCCCCGCTGGAGGCCGGTCTCGCCCTCGTCCCCAGCTCGCTCGCGGTCGTTCTCGGTTCGAAGGCGGCGCCGCGGTTCATGCCGAGGATCGGGGCGCGGAACGTGGCCGTGCTGGGCACGCTCGTGGCGGCGGTCGGCTTCGGCTGGCAGTCGACGATGACCGCGGACGGCGGGTACGTCACCGCGATCATGATTCCCGGGGTGCTGATGATGCTGGGCGCGGGGCTGGCGGCGACTCCGCTGGCGTCGCTGGCCATCTCGGGCGCGGCGGCCGGGGACGCCGGACTGGTCTCCGGGCTGATCAACACCTCCCGGACGATGGGCGGTTCGCTGGGGCTCGCCGTGATGTCGACGATCGCGGCGGCCCGGGCCGGGGGAGAGGGCGCCGGACCGGAGGAGCTGACGGACGGGTACGCGCTGGTGTTCCGTACGGCGGCGGCGGTGCTGGTCGCCGGGGCGGTGCTGATGCGGGTGTGGCTGCCGGCGGGGGAGCGGGGCTCGCGCGGGGTAGCGGGGTAGGGGGGAGCGGTTTCGGGGCCCGCCCCGGGGCGGGCCCGGGGCCGGGGGCCGAGCCGGGAGGTGATTGGCGCGAACGCCCAAGCGCCCCGGCTCGCCTGCCCCGGCGCCCCGGCTCGCCTGCCCCGGCGCCCCGGCTCGCCTGCCCCGGCGCCCCGGCTCGCCTGCCCCGGCGCCCCGGGGCCCGGCGCTACGGCTCGACTGCCCTGGCGGCACGGCGTGCGGGCGGCGCCTGGCCGGGGCGTCCGCGCCGCTCGGCGCCGCACGCACCGGCTCCCGGTCGACAACCGGTGCCGGAGCCGGAGCCGGAGGCGGTGCCGGTGCTGGAGGCGGTGCCGGTGCCGGTGCCGGAGCCCGTGCCGGTGCTGGAGCCGGTGTCGGCGCGGGAGCCTCGGTCGCCTCAGAGCCATCCCTGGCGCCGTGCCTCGCGGAGCGCCTCCGGGCGGTTGCGGGTGGCGGTCCTGCCGATGGCCGCGGAGAGGTAGGTGCGGACCGTGGACTCGGAGAGGTGCGGGGCCGCGGCGTTGCCCGCGCCGTCGCGTCCCGGCAGCGCGACCGTCTCGCCGCGCGCGATCTGCCAGGTCCACGCCGTCGACGGCGCGGACGTCGCCGTACGCCTTGGCCGCTCCGGCGAGGGAGACGGCGGGAGCGGTGCGGTGTGCGGTCGGCGTCCCGTACGGTCGTGGCTGTCCATGGTGTCGGTACCGGGGGAGTGTCATGCCCATCGACGCAGCCGAGGCGCTCGCCGCCGCACCCCGCGTCCGCGAGATCGCCTGGGACCACAAGGACGTCCTGCTCTACCACCTCGGCATCGGCGCCGGTCTCCCCGCCGCCGACCCCCGCGAGCTGCGCTACACCCTGGAGTCCCGGCTGCACGTCCTGCCGAGCTTCGCGACGGTCGCGGGCGGCGGCCCCCCGGGCGTCATCGGCGGCCTGTCCATGCCCGGCGTCGACGTCGATCTCGCCCACGTCCTGCACGGCGGACAGCAGCTGCGCCTGCACCGGACCGTCCCGGTGCGGGGACGGGCGAGCGCCGCCTCCCGCGTCGTCGCCGCGTACGACAAGGGCACGGCGGCCGTCCTCGTCCTGCGCACCGAGGTCACCGACGCGGACGGACCGCTGTGGACCGACGAGGCCGAGATCTTCGTACGCGGGGAGGGCGGGTGGGGCGGTGAACGGGGACCGTCCGGGCGCCCGGCGCCGGCGCCCGCCGACCCGCCCGACCATGTGGTCGAGCGCCCCGTACGCGAGGACCAGGCCCTGCTCTACCGGCTCTCCGGCGACTGGAACCCCCTGCACGCCGACCCGGAGTTCGCGGCGCGCGCCGGCTTCGACCGGCCCGTCCTGCACGGGCTGTGCACCTACGGCGGAACGCTCAAGGCGGTCGTCGACACGCTGCTGGACGGTGACGTGACCCGGGTGCGCGAGTACCGCACGCGGTTCGCCGGGGCCGGGTACCCGGGGGAGACGCTGCGGGTGCGCATGTGGCGGTCCGCGGTGCCGGACGGCGGAGACCCGGCGGGGGACGGCGGCGGTTCCGTGCGGGTGGCCGTGAGCGCCGTCGAGAGGGACGACGCCCCCGTCCTCGCCGACACCGTCGTCCGGTACGGATGACGACAACGGCCCCGTCCGTCGCAGTGACGAACGGGGCCGGAGCCGCTTGCCCGCTTCTTACTTCGTGTGCCGTTGCCTTGCCTCTCGACGCGCCGTCAGGCCGCCGTTTCGGACTCTTCGGCCGGCTTGCGGTGGCGGCCCCGTGGGGTCGCCACGCCGTCCTGGCTGGAGACCGGTCCTCGGTGCCGGCCGTGGCCGGTGTCGGTCTCGCGAACGTCGGCACCGTCGGCCTGCATCGGCTGGGTCGTGCTGGCGTCGTTCATCGGAAGGAATTCACCCCGTCAACATGATCTTTCCTACAGCCGGGCGAGTGTAACCGGCACACCTCGGCCCGAATCCAGGCGGCCACGCCAACCGGCACTACTTCGTTACAAGCCGTGCCAGCGGGGCCTGTTGCAGGGGTACGGGGCGCTGCGGAGCGGGCGGCGGAGTGTCCGTCTCCTCGGGTTCGCCGGGCTCGCCCGGAGCCGTTTCCTCCGCATCCTCCGCCCGCTCGCCGCCCGATTCGGGTGCGCTCAGCCGCGCCACGCCGCACGGCGACCGCGGTGTGGAGCACGGCAGACGCAGCTCCCCGTCCGCGGTCCACAGCCCGGCGCCCGTCAACCACCCCTCGGGAGCCGGCAGATGACGCACCCGCCGCTCGGCGGGCCGCCACACCCCGAGCCAGCTGCCGAACGCGCCGTCCACGCGCAGCGCCACCGCGCAGCGCTCCGGCGTCAGCGCTTGGCCGGGCTGGATCGCGAACGGCGTCACGACGCAGTCCGGCAGTCGCAGACACTCCGGGAAGCGCACCGGCAACGTGCTGCCCAGCACCCCCCAGCCGAGCCGGTCCTGTCCCGGCGAGGGCGCGTCCGAGCGGATCAGCACCAGTCCGCTGTCCGGATCGGCCAGCAGTATCCGGTCGTCGCTGTCCGCGGCGATCTGCAGCAGCGGCGACACGTCGCCGCCCCGCTCCAGGTCCACCACGACCGCCTTGGTGCGGCCGCCGGTCTCCCGGTCCACGGCCAGTAGCCGGCCCGTGCGGTCCAGCCAGGCCCCGCCCGAGCAGCGGCCGGGGATCTCGGCGAGCCGCTCGGGCCCGAAGGCGCCGCCCGCGACCTGCCACAGCACCGTCGAGCGCGGGCCGACCGCGAGGGCGTACGCCCGCTCGCCGCCCGGGGCCGGCGGCAGCAGGCGCAGCGCGGTGGTGTCCGCCGGGCACTCGACCGCGCCGAGCGGCAGCTCGCCGGTGCCGGGCCCGGTCGGGTACAGCAGCGCGAAGACGTGCCGTCCGGCCGCGACGCGGTGGACCAGGACCCGTCCGTCGCCCATCGGCTGCACCTCGGTGCCGGGCTCCTCCGGCTGGTTGCCGGGCAGCGGTACCGCGTACGGCTCGGGGCCGTCCAGGGTCCAGCGCTCCGGATACCAGGAGTCTCCGCTCAGGGCGAGTCGCGCGGCGTAGGCGCCCTCCGCGGTGATGCTGCAGCCCGCCCGCGGGGGGCCGCCGTTCCCGGGGTCCGCCGAAGGCTCGATCGCACAGGCCGTCATCGTTCGGTCACCTCCGGCGACGAAGCTAGTTTTCGCACGCACGGGCGGGGGACCGGCCGCCGTACCCATCACACGTACGTGTGGCACAGGAACGATTCGGCTGAGGGGAGGGCGGGGTCTGTGCTGTGCCGGAGCGGGGCGGTGACGGGGGCACGCTGCGGGTACAACGGCACAGATCAGCCAGGTAGCCTTGCCTACGTGCCCCGTCTGTCAGAAGTCATCGCCGCGCTGGAGAACCTGTGGCCCGCCGAGCGGGCCGAGTCCTGGGACGCGGTCGGCACCGTCGTGGGCGAGCCCGACCAGGAGGTCTCCCGGGTCCTGTTCGCCGTCGACCCCGTCCAGGAGATCGTCGACGAGGCGGTGAGGCTGGGCGCCGACCTGCTCGTCACCCATCACCCGCTGTACCTGCGCGGGACGACGACGGTCGCGGCGTCCACCTTCAAGGGCCGCGTGGTGCACACGCTCATCAAGAACGACATCGCGCTGCACGTCGCCCACACCAACGCCGACACCGCCGACCCGGGCGTCTCCGACGCGCTGGCCGGCGCCCTCGACCTCCGCGTCGTACGCCCCCTCGTGCCGGACCCGGGCGACCCCGACGGCCGCCGGGGCCTGGGCCGGGTGTGCGAACTGGAGCATCCGCTCACCGTCCGCGAGCTGGCCGCCCGCGCCGCCGAGCGGCTGCCCGCCACCGCGCAGGGCATCCGCGTCGCCGGCGACCCGGAGGCGACCGTCCGCACGGTCGCCGTCAGCGGCGGCTCCGGCGACAGCCTCTTCGACCACGTACGGGCGGCCGGCGTCGACGCGTTCCTCACCGCGGACCTGCGCCACCACCCGGTGTCCGAGTTCACCGCGGATCGTGCCCACAGTCCCCTCGCGCTGCTCGACGCGGCGCACTGGGCCACCGAGTGGCCCTGGTGCGAGCTGGGCGCGGCCCAGCTCGACGAGATCTCCGACCGGAACGGCTGGGACCTCCGGGTCCACGTCTCCAAGACGGTCACCGACCCCTGGACCGCCCACGCGGCGTCCGCCCCGACCTCCGACACAATGGGAGCCCCCAACTGAAAGCCGCGCCCGCCGACCAGATCCGACTCCTCGACGTCCAGGGCCTCGACGTGCGGCTCCAGCAGCTCGCGCACAAGCGCCGGTCCCTGCCCGAGCACGCCGAGATCGAGTCGCTGACCAAGGACCTCACGCAGCTGCGCGACCTGCTCGTGGCCGCGCAGACCGAGGAGAGCGACTGCGCCCGCGAGCAGACCAAGGCCGAGCAGGACGTGGACCAGGTGCGCCAGCGCGCCGGCCGCGACCAGCAGCGCCTCGACTCGGGTGCCGTCACCTCCCCCAAGGACCTGGAGAACCTCCAGCGCGAGATCGCCTCCCTCGCCAAGCGGCAGGGCGACCTCGAGGACGTCGTCCTGGAGGTGATGGAGCGCCGCGAGTCCGCGCAGGAGCGGGTCGCCGAGCTGACCGAGCGGGTCGGCGCGGTGCAGGGGAAGCTCGACGACGCCGCCGCGCGCCGGGACGCGGCCGTCGAGGAGCTGGACGGCGACGCGGCCTCGGTCACCAAGGAGCGCGAGGTCATCGCGGGCTCGGTCCCCGACGACCTGCTGAAGCTCTACGACAAGCTGCGCGAGCAGCAGGGCGGCGTCGGCGCGGCCAAGCTGTACCAGCGCAGCTGCCAGGGCTGCCGCCAGGAGCTGGCGATCACCGAGCTGAGCGAGATCCGCTCGGCGGCGCCCGACACGGTCGTCCGCTGCGAGAACTGCCGCCGCATCCTGGTGCGCACGGCCGACTCCGGGCTGTAGGGCAGGTTCGGTGGCAGGCTCGGTGGCGGCTTCGGCGGCCGGTCCGGTGCGGGAGTTCGTCGTCGAGGCCGACGGCGGGTCGCGGGGCAACCCGGGGCCCGCGGGCTACGGGGCCGTGGTGCTGGACGCGGCGACGGGGGAGACCCTGGTCGAGGCCGCCGAGTACCTCGGGGTCGTCACGAACAACGTGGCCGAGTACCGGGGCCTGCTGGCCGGCCTGCGCGCGGCGAAGGAGCTGGACCCGGACGCGGCCGTTCACGTGCGGATGGACTCCAAGCTCGTCGTCGAGCAGATGTCGGGCCGCTGGAAGATCAAGCACCCGGACATGAAGCCGCTGGCGGCCGAGGCGGCGCGCGTCTTCCCGCCGGGGCGGGTGACGTACGAGTGGATCCCCCGCGCGAGCAACAAGCACGCCGACCGCCTGGCCAACGAGGCGATGGACGCGGGGGCGCGCGGCGAGCAGTGGTCGCCGTCCCTGTCGACGGCGGAACCGGACGCGGCCGACGCCCGGGCCGCGGCCGACGCGGACACGGAGCGGGGCGCCCCCGAGCCCGGTGACGGTGCCGCCGTGGGCGAACGTATCGCTCAGTCGGCCCGGACAACCCCTGAGCCCACCGGGGTCCCGCGCCTCTCCGCCGACGCCTCCGCGGACGCCGACGCCGACGCCTCCGCCGACACCGCGGCCGACGCCGACGTGCGGGCCGCGAAGACCGTGGCCTCGCCCGGCTGGGGACCGCCCGACATGGGCGCCCCCGCCACCTTCGTCCTGCTCCGGCACGGCGAGACGCCCCTCACCCCGCAGAAGCGGTTCTCCGGAAGCGGCGGCAGCGACCCGTCCCTGTCGGCCGTCGGCCGGGAGCAGGCCGAGAAGGTCGCCGCGAGCCTGGCCCGGCGCGGCACGATCCAGGCGGTCGTCGCCTCGCCCCTGGCCCGCACCCGCGAGACCGCCGGCATCGTCGCCGCCCGCCTCGGCCTGGAGGTGACGGTCGAGGAGGGCCTGCGGGAGACCGACTTCGGCGCCTGGGAGGGGCTTACCTTCGGCGAGGCGCGCGAGCGGTACCCCGACGACCTGGACGCCTGGCTGTCCTCCCCGGACGCGGAGCCGACCGGCGGCGGCGAGAGCTTCGCGACGACCGGCGCGCGGGTCGCCGCGACCCGCGACAAGCTGGCCGCGGCCTACGCGGGCCGCACGGTGCTGCTGGTCTCCCACGTGACACCGATCAAGACGTTCGTACGGCTGGCCCTGGGCGCCCCGCCCGAGTCGCTGTTCCGCATGGAACTGTCGGCGGCGTCGCTGTCGGCGGTGGCGTACTACGCGGACGGCGGCGCCAGCGTCCGGTTGTTCAACGACACGTCCCACCTGCGCTGAGCCCCGCGGCCTCCCGGGCGAGCCGCTCCACGCGCTCCCAGTCACGATCGGCCACCGCGTCCTTCGGGAGCATCCAACTGCCCCCGACGCAGCCGACGTTGGGCAGCGCCAGGTACTCCGGCGCCGAGGCCGGCCCGATGCCGCCGGTCGGGCAGAAACGGGCCTGCGGCAGCGGAGCGGCGAGTGCCTTGAGGTAGGCGGTGCCGCCCGCGGCCTCGGCCGGGAAGAACTTCATCTCCCGCACCCCGCGCTCAAGGAGCGCCACCACCTCCGAGGTGGTCGACACCCCCGGCAGGAACGGCACCCCGGACGCCCGCATCGCCTCCAGCAACCCGTCCGTCCACCCCGGGCTGACCAGGAACCGCGCCCCGGCCGCCACGACCTCCCCGACCTGCTCCGGCGTGATGACCGTGCCCGCGCCGACGACCGCTCCCGGTACCTCAGCGGCGATCGCGCGGATCGCGTCGAGGGCGACCGGCGTCCGCAGCGTCACCTCGATCGCGGGCAGCCCGCCGGCGACGAGCGCGCGGGCGAGCGGCACGGCGTCGGCGAGGTCGTCGACGACCACGACGGGAACGACGGGGGCCAGATCCAGCACCGACGGCGTCGAGGCGTGCGGGGAGGAGGGCAGCGGTGAGCTCATGACCTCATCGTGCCGTCGGGAAGCAGTACGTGCAATAACCGTTGCGACATACGCAACACTACGCAGCGGCACGTGACGGCCGACTCAGTGATCTCAGTGGATCTCCGCCACCAGCACGTCCAGCGACCACGGCTTACCCGCCTTCGCGGGCGCCTCGGCCTCCACCTCGTACCCCAGGTCCCGCAGCGCCTCCACCAGCTCCGCGGGCCCCTCGGGCGCGGTCCCGGACGCCAGCAGGCTCCGTACGATCCGCCCCTTGGTCGCCTTGTTGAAGTGGCTGACCACCTTGCGGGTCGGAGCGTGCAGCACCCGCACGGTCGCCGTCCGCCCGGCGACCTCCCCCTTCGGCTTCCACGCCGCCGCGTACGCCGACGAACGCAGGTCCAGCACCAGCCGGTCCCCGGCCACCTCGGGCAGCACCTCGGCCATCGGCGTCCGCCAGTACGCCCCCAGCGCCCCGAGGGCGGGGAGCTTCACGCCCATCGAACACCGATAGGACGGAATCCGGTCGGTCACCCGCACCGCGCCCCACAGCCCCGAGAACACCAGCAGCGAACGGGCGGCCCGCTTCTTGGCGGCCGGGTCCAGCGAGGCCAGGTCCAGGGCGTCGTACAGCACACCGGTGTAGATCTCCCCGGCCGGACGCGCCCCCGCCGTCCGCAGCTCCGTGTTCTTGGCGACCTCGCCGCGCAGCCCCTCGCTGAGCCCGAGCACCTCGCGCGCCTTCTCCTCGTCACCGGCGCACAGCTCGACCAGTTCGCCGAGCACGGTCTCCCGGGCCGCGGCGAGCCCCGGCAGGGACAGCGACTCCGGCTTCAGCGGGGCGCCCCGGCCGGACGCGGCCTTCCCCTCGGACGGCGGCAGCAGGACAAGCACACGTACTCCTTCACTCCGAGCTCCCAAGCTCCCGGACTCCAGGTCAGGGTACGGCGTACCCCTCCCGCGCCCGCTCGACGGCCCGTACGAGACCGCCGGGGTCGTCGGCGTGGCAGCGCACGACGCGCACCTCGCGCCGCCGCCCGAAGAAGGTGACGTGGGTGACGGGCTCGGCGAGACGGACGGTCACGGAGGTCTGGGACCCGACGGCGAGATCGAGTTCACCGTCCACCCGGTCGTGCGTGGTCCGCAGCTCGCGGCGCACGGAGGCGATCCGCGCCAGCGGTACCCGTACGTCGACGTGCACGGCCCGGCGTATCCGCAGCGTGCCGCCGCCCGGATCCAGGACGTGCGGACGGACCACGGACGCGGCGTGCAGCCCGACGACGAAGACGACGGTGTACACGTCCAGCACCAGCACCACGTGGTGCACGGTGGGCCAGTCCCACAGCAGCACGGACATCATCACGGACTCGATCACGCACACGAACCCGAGGCCGAACATCATCGCGCCCTGCCCCCGCGAGTACCCGAAGGCCGACCCGCCGGCCGCCGCCCCGTCGGTCCGCCGCGCCGCCCACAGCCACAGGCTCGCCAGCAGCCGCAACTCGTGCCGCACCAGGAGGTACGGGAGCGTGACGAAGGACGGGCCCCTCACGACCGCCGCCCCCTCGACGCGATCTCCATGGCCCGCCGGATCGCCTCCGCCTGCCCGGGCGCGAAATCGGCGTACAGGGCACCCAGGAAACCGCCACCGGTGTCCAGTACGACGTCCTCCTCGGGCAACAGCTCAGCGGGCAGGCAGTCCGCGAGCACCCGGGCCGCCTCCGCCACCCGCGGATCGTCGGCGCCGGCGTCCGCCAGCTCGTCGAGCAGCGCATAGGCGGCATGGGCCCGCGCCACCGCCTCCGGGGAGCCCAGCGCGCCGCGCAGCGTGGCCAGCAGCCGCTCCCGGTCCTCCGGCGCCACGGTGCTCTCCAGGAGCGCCAGCATCTCCCGGTCCCGGACGGCCATGGGTGAGCCGGAGACATCCCCCATCCCGGCGAACAACTCCGCCAGCTCCGGCGAGACCGGCCCCTCGGCCGGCAGCCCGCCCTCCGCCTCCAGCAGCGCCCGCAGCCGCGCCCGCCGCTCCCGGATCGCCGCCTCCTGCCGCGCGAGATCCGCGTCCAGTTCCTCCAGCACCTCGGCCAGATCCTTCCCGGCCTCGTCCGCGAGCACGTCCCGCACCTCCGCCAGGCCGAGCCCCAGCTCGGTCAGCCGCCGGATCCGCGCCAGCACGACGACGTGCCGCAGGGTGTACGTCCGATAGCCGTTGGCCAGCCGTTCCGGCTCGGGCAGCAGGCCCTGGTGGTGGTAGTGCCGCACGGTCCGCGTGGTGACGCCGACGGCGTCGGCGAGTTCTCCGATCCGCATGACCTCAGTAGAAACGTTGACGTTGCGACAGGGTCAAGCGGCGTGGCTCCGGCTTCGGACGGTGGGCGTGATCGTGTGCCACGATCGAGGGAACGGTCCCGATCTCATGGACAGGTGATCAGCCGATGTCCCAGTCTGGCGAACGACCGAAGGAGGGGCGTGACATGACTGCCATGGCCCACGAGCCGCTGACGCAGGCGGAGGTCCTGCTGGAGGGGTTCCTCGCCCTGGACACGCCGGAAGGCTTCCGGGCCGAGCTGATCGAGGGGGAGATCGTTGTGACGCCGCCGCCGGACGGGGATCACGAGGACTACATCAATCTGATCGTGAAGCAGGTGATCAGGAAGTCCCGGACCGACATGGACTTCTCCGGGAACAAGGGCCTGAAACTGCAGAGCGGAGGCGCCTGCCCGAAAGACCACGTGATCCCGGACGGCACCTTCGCCCCGACCGAGCTGCGGCTCTACCGAGGCGCCGACCCCTGGATGCCCTGCGAAGGTGTCGCGCTGGTCCTCGAGGTGACTTCCACCAAGCCTCGGGCCGACCGAGAGGCCAAGCGCCGCTGCTACGCCCGTGGAGGCATCCCCCGCTACCTGCTCGTCGACCGCGAGGCATCGTCGATCACGCTGTTCAGCGACCCGGAGCAGGACGACTACCGCGAGCACCGCACCCACCCCCTCGGCAAACCCCTCGCCCTCCCCGCCCCCTTCGCCTTCGAACTGGACACCGCCGACTTCCTCTGATCCCGTTGGGGCAGGGGGTGGGGAGCGGTGGACGCGCGCGAACAGGCAAGGTGGACCAGGGCCCGGCTGGGAACGGACGGCCCGCCCCTCGACCTCCTCACCGCACGGTTCGACCGCCACGTCTACGCCCCGCACGCCCATGACGAGTTCACGGTCGGCGTCACCGTCGGCGGCCTGGAGGTCATCGCCTACCGGGGCGGGCACATCCACTCGGGCCCGGGATCGATCGTCGTCCTGGAGCCCGGCGAAGTGCACACCGGCGGCCCGGCAGCCCCCGACGGCTACTCGTACCGCGCCCTGTACGCGGCCCCGAACCTCCTCACCGACGGCACCCGCGGCACCCGCCTCCCACACTTCCGGCAGCCCGTTCTGGAGGACCCGGAACTCGCCGCCGCCCTGCGCGCCGCGCACACGGACCTGACCCGCCGCCCCGACCCCCTGGAGGCCGAGTCCCGCCTCCCCTGGCTGCTCACGGCCCTGGCCCGCCGCCACTCGGTGGCCCGCGCGACCGACGACACCGTCCCCGGCGCCGACCGCATCGCCCGCGTCGTACGCGACCGCCTCGCCGACGAACTCCTCGCCCCGCCGTCCCTGGCAGCCCTCGCCACGGACCTCGGCCTGTCCCGCTACCAACTCCTGCGCGCCTTCCGTACGACGACGGGGATACCGCCGTACGCCTGGCTCGCCCAGCACCGGGTGGCCAGGGCGCGCGGGCTCCTGGACGCGGGCCTGCGCCCCGCCGAGGTTGCGGCACTGGTGGGCTTCGCCGACCAGGCACACCTGACCCGCTGGTTCCGCCGCGTACTGGGCGTGACCCCGGCGGCGTACCGCAACAGCGTTCAAGACGGCACCGCCTGACCCGGCCGAGACTCGGCCGCATGACTGCACGCGGCTGGTTTCTGTTCTCCCTGATGGGAGTGGTCTGGGGCGTCCCCTACCTGATGATCAAGGTGGCGGTGGACGCCGTGTCCCCGTCCGGGGTGGTGTTCACGCGCTGCGCGCTGGGCGCCGCCATCCTGCTCCCCTTCGCCCTGCGCAAGGGAGGTCTGCTCCGCACCGTGGGGACCCACTGGAAACCCCTCCTCGCCTTCGCCGTCATCGAGATCATCGGCCCCTGGTGGACCCTGACCGACGCCGAACGCCACCTGTCCAGCTCGACCGCGGGCCTGCTGATCGCGGGCGTACCGATCGTCGGAGTCCTCCTGGCCCGCCTCTCCGGCGACACCGAGCACCTCGGCGTACGGCGGCTCGCCGGCCTCGGCCTCGGACTGGCCGGCGTCGGCGTCCTCACCGTCCCGCACCTGACCGGCGGCGACGCCCGCTCCCTCGCCGAGGTACTGCTGACGGTGGTGGGCTACGCCACGGCCCCGTTGATCGCCGCCCGCCACCTCAAGGAGGTCCCGTCCCTCCACCTCACGGCGTCCTGCCTCACTCTCGCGGCCGTCGTCTACGCTCCCGCCGCCATCGCGTCCCGCCCGGACACCCTCCCCTCCACGGAGGTGCTGGCCGCCCTCGCGGGGCTGGGCGTGGTCTGCACGGCGGTCGCGTTCGTCGCCTTCCTGGAGCTGATCAAGGAGGCCGGCCCGACCCGGGCCACGGTCATCACGTACGTCAACCCGGCGGTCGCGGTCACCGCCGGAGCCCTCTTCCTGGACGAGTCCCTGACCCCCGGCGTCATCGCCGCCTTCGCCCTGATCCTCACGGGCTCGGTCCTGGCGACGGCGGCCACCGGACCGAGCCGGCGCGCACGCCCGGTACCATGGTCGACACGGCAGACGAGCCGGGCGGGCGGCCGCGTGGAGTCCCTTGCGGGACTTCCCGAGGAACGTCCGGGCTCCACAGGGCAGGGTGATGGCTAACGGCCACCCGGGGTGACCCGCGGGACAGTGCCACAGAAAGCAGACCGCCGGAGGCTTCGGTCTCCGGTAAGGGTGAAACGGTGGTGTAAGAGACCACCAGTGCCCAGGGCGACCTGGGCAGCTAGGTAAACCCCACCCGGAGCAAGGTCAAAAGGAGACACCTCGGTGTCTCTGCGCGGACGTACGAGGGCTGCCCGCCCGAGTCCGCGGGTAGACCGCACGAGGCCGGCGGCAACGCCGGTCCTAGATGGATGGCCGTCGCCGGCGGGCCCGCGAGGACCCGCCGGAACAGAACCCGGCGTACAGCCCGACTCGTCTGCCGCCCCTTGTGGCTTCGCCTCGGACCGTGGTGGGTGGGCGGGGTGGTCCAGGCCGGGAAGCGACGCCGCCCGGATCCCGCAGGTGCGCGTCGGCGGTCAGTCGACGAAGTACGACGGGTTCGGGAGCTTGTACAGCTTGTCGGCGTAGCCGCCCTTGAGGTCGGAGTACTGGTCGCCGAAGCTGCCGATGATGTCGTAGCCGGTCGACTCGATGTACTTCCGGGTGCCCGCCTTGTACTGCACGGTGGTGCAGTTCCAGTCCTCGGCGGTGGCACAGTCGCCCAGGTAGGACGGCGGATTGGCCTTGTTCTTGAAGAACGCGTGGTCGGCGTCGAGTTCGGTGTCGACACCGACCTCGGCGAGGTTCTCGACCGCGGCCTCGCGCTTGTCCTCACCGAGGCCGGTGAGGAAGAAGACCTCGACGCCGTGGTCCTCCGCGTATGCGATCAGCTCGGGCACACCGAAGACGGCCGGGCGGTCGGCCCGGTCCACGTACTCGCTCCACGTGGTGTTGTTGTACGTGTAGTTGGTGCGCTTCTCGTAGTCGATGCTGAGCAGCACTGTGTCGTCGATGTCGAGGACGATCGCGGGTCGGTCGTCCTTCGCCCGGCCGGAAGTGGCCGCCTGGCGCTTGATGTCGCGCTTGGCCTTGGCGAGGACGTCGGCGACGTCCTTGGCGTAGTCGCTGTCCGCGGACGCTCGGTAGACGCCGTCGTCGTCCTGGGTGATGCCGTAGTAGGCGTCGATCTCGGCGACGAGCTGCCCGATGTTGTGGGGTTCGTTACCGCTCTTCGCCTCCGTGATCCTGGAGGCGGGGGCGCCGGTGTCGGTACCGGCGGTGGCGGTGCCGGTGCCCCACAGGGCTCCGCCGGCGAGGGCGCAGGCGGTGGCGATGCTCGCGGCTCTGAAGGACTTGCGCATGGATGATGTCTCCGGATCCGGCCTGAACGGCCATGAGAGCAGGGCGTACCAGGCGGCAGGGAGACGGCCTGCGCACCAGGTCGCCCTATGTCTACGCGCGTCGCCTTCAGGGTGGCAAGACTCTTTGCCCATCGTTTACGCGATGGCTCGGCGGCCGTCCGGACCGCCCGTCGGTCACGTGGTCGCGCCCCTTGCGGGGAGGCCGGGCGGGCCGCTACGTTCCCGGCCAACTCGATCATCTACGCGCGTCGCCTCGCCAGGGAGAGCTCCATGAGCATGCGTAAGGCCGTCCTGACCACCACCGCTGTGCTGGGCGCGGGAGTTGCCGTGGCCGCCACCACGGGAGCGACCGCGGCACGCACGAGTGGCGCGCCGGCGCTCGCGGCCACCGGATGGCAGCAGGTCGGACCGGACATGAGGAGCGGCGTCAGCGGATTGGCCGTCACCTCGCACGCGGGCAACACCTACCGCGCCCTGATCGCGCTGGACAACAAGCGCCCCGGAGAGCAACGCATAGCCCGACTCACCCACCGTCACGGCGAATCCGGGCGCTCGGTGGTTGTGCGGCCACTCGACTGGAGGGGCGGTGCCGAGCCGATCGACCTGGAGGCGCTCGAAGCGGTGCCGGGCACCTCCGACGAGTACCTGGCCGTGGCGAGCCGGGGCCTCGTCTACCACCTGGAGGTCACCGACGACGGGAACGCGGTCGAGGTCCGCGATCTCTCGCCGCTGCCGGCGATCGGCCAGGGCGACAACTTCGAGAGCCTCGCGCTCGTTTCACGGCACGGCAAGCTGGCGGCGGTCTGGGCCGACCGGGGCGAGGGCGACGACCGAGCGGCGACGCTCTACGCGGCACCCCTGTCGTTCAACAGGTACGGGGAGTCGGTGTTCGGCACCGTGACGAAGGCCGCCTACCGGGCGCCGTATCCCACAGGTGACGTCCGGCACGCCTCCGACATCTCTGTCACCGACTCGGGCAGGCTGCTGATCGCCTCGGCGTCCGACGAGGGGGACGACGGGCCGTTCGACTCGGCGGTGAACGACGCGGGCTCGGTGTCGCTCGATCGCTCGGGCCGGGTGCGGCTCACGGTCGCCAAGTCGCCCGAGGTCCTCCGGAAGTTCAAGGACCACAAGGTCGAGGCCGTGCACTGCGTGTCCGGCTCGGACGTCGCGGTCCTCGGCGCGGACGACGAGAACGCGGGCGGCGCCGTCAGGACGGCTCGTATCTGCGACTGATCACCCGGCTGGGACCGGGAGCCGGTCCACAACCAGCCCGACTGATCCCACCTCCCTCAGACGGGCTCCGGAAGACGACCAAGGTGCTTGATCACACGCTCCCGCAGCAGGAGGTACTCCGCCCAGCGCCGGGGCAGCGGGCCCGGCAGGCGCTCGACGACACGTGCAGCGGTGACGGTCTGCCCCCGCTGGAACTGCTCACGCGTCAGATCGAGCTGGACACCGCTCGGCAGCCGGTTCCACCAGTGGAAGCCGTGCTGGGACCCGTCAAGGTGCACCTCCCCGACCATGAGATCACCACCGAAGACGTCGTTGACGATCAAGGCCGTGACATCACAGTGCCCCCAGGCCGGGTTCCCTGCCTGCCAGTCCGCCTGATCGTCGGGGGAACAGGTATCGGCGGCCCAGCCGGCTCGCAGGGCCTTGTCGAGATCGAGCAGGTTCCAGGGGATCATGCGGCCAGCTTCCCAGCCACCACCGACAACGAAGCTGACTCGGCCGGCCACGCCCTGCCGCCCGACGGGAAGCGGTTGGGCTCTCGCGACCGCACGTGCGTCAGACGCTCGCTCCGACATGACTGTCTCCCCGCCCCTCGACGTCTCCGCCTTGCGGGAGCCGCTCGGTTCCGTCCTGCTGTACGCGCCGACCGACTGGTTCGACCTGCTCGCCGACGGTCACGACGAGGAGGCCGCACGGGCGCGCTGCGCCGACCTGATCAATCGCAGCTACCCGCACAAGGCCATCGGTCTGCGCCAGGCCTACACCGACGCGCTGACGGCCTGGCGGCGGGTCCTCCTGAACCAAGGCGTGATCACCCACGGCGTCGTCGCGGTGCCCGAAGGCGAGTACGGCAGGGCCGTGTGGCAGATCAGCGCCGGAGTCGTCGAGGTGCCCGCGGCCAACCAGGACGTGAACCTCGGTGAGGTGCTCGCGCGGCATTTCGCGAAGACCGAGCCGGACGCGGGCGACGGGGCCGGGGCGGCCCGCCCCCTGGCGAAGCTCGGACTCGCCGTCTGCCTGGCCTGCCCTCCCGGTGGCGGCCGTGGACTCCTGGTCGTGGGTACCTGCCTGGACGCAGAACAGGTGCTGGCGATGGCGAGCATCGTGGCCCTCATCGCAGGAAAGTCGACCTTTCTCGAAGACCCGGAACCCGCCGAGGACGGTGCGTCGTCATGAACCCCGGAAACCCGCCGGACCTCCCCCCGGACCCCCGGACACTGAGCTGGTACGACCGCGCGGCGCTCCTGACCGCCCGCGCCGCGGCGACGGACGTCCTTGACCGGCGCGGTATGGCGCTGCGGAACATGCTGTGGGCCTGGCTGGCCACGGCGCTGATCGCGGGAGGCTGGCTCGTCGCGTGGGTGGGGCTCGGCTGGTACCTCGGCCTCGACGGTCCGGAAGACGCGGAGCTGCTGGTGGCCGTAGTGCTGGTGGTCGTCTCGCTCCTGGCCGCCGGAGCGGGCGCCGCGGGGCTCGTGCGCGTGGTGCGGCGGGGCCGTATCGAGCAGAGGTTGTTGGAGGCCTGGTCGGCGCTCGACCGCCTGCCCCCGGCCCGCTCGCTCCCTCCAGGGAACATCCCGCAGCCGCTCGCCTCCACGTGGGACCTGATGCGCGCGGGGCAGCCCTGGAAGGACACCGTTCCGCTGGACGGGCGCCGGTACCTGGTGTTCCTGTCCGGGAAGTCGCTCGTGTGGATGATGGCACCCGTCGTACCGTTCCTGATCGGCGCGGTCCTGGTGCTCGTCGCCCTGACGGGAGACCTCGGCCAGGGCGACGGTGCCGCCTGCGTCCAGGTGGGCGTGGCCGGCGCCGGCGTGGTGATCGCGGCCGTCGGCCTCTGGGGTGTGGGCAAGGGAGTGCGGCACTACGCGTGGGCACTGCGGGAAGCCCGGGCGAGGGTCTCGGAGGAGAAGACCTGGCCGGTCGTCCCTGCGCGGTGGTAGGTGGTGATGGCAGGCCCCCAGTGGCTCGACAGGCTGGAACGGCGGTATCCGGCGCCGCGCTTCTATGCGTGCGTGGCGGTCCTGGCCGCTCTTGACGGCGTCATGCTCTCCGGGGTCGTCGGCCGCTGGCTCGTGTTCCCCGGCCTGGCGGGGGCGCTCGGGCTGCTGTGGTTGATCGCGGTGCACACCGGCCAGCGGATGGCCCTGGCGCTGGTGTTCCTCCTCTCCGCCGCAGGGCTCTTCGTCCTCGGTCTGTTCCTGATCCAGGACCGGGCCCTGCAACAGCGCGGCGAGTGGGTCGACGCTGTCGTGACGTCCACGGAGCAGACCAGGGTCAACTCGACCTGTGAGTTGCGCGGGAGCGACGGCACCCGCTTCGCGGGCCCGGCCGGTGGCTGCCGTGGCGCGCGGGCCGGAGACCGGGTCCGGGTCTTCTTCGACCCCGAAGGTGAGGTGCCGTCCAGCTGGAGTGCGCCCCACGTCGCCAGGTGGGTCTGGTTGGCGGCCGGGACCAACGTCGTCTTCACCGCGTGCGTGCTCCGCGCGGCCTTCCTCGGCCTGCGCGGGAACCGGCATGCCGGGGCACAGGGACCCGGCACAAGTGGGGGTCGGCCTGCGCCGCCGCCACACGACCCTCCGGCTCATCGGTGATCATTCGGGTGCTGGCACGAAGCAGGCGGGAGATCCCCAACGCCTCGGCCACGGCGATGGCTTGCCGAGTGGATGCGCCGACGGTGGACGGGTACGTACCCGTACCCGTACCCGTACTCTGGGCGGCTCAGACCGAGGAGGCACCATGGCCGACGCCAACGTCCGCATCCCCGCAGAGGCCCGCGACAGGCTCGCCCGGATAGCTTCCTCCGAAGGCATGTCATTGCGGGGACACCTCTCCCACCTCGCCGAGACGCTGCTCACTCCCGAGGAGCGGGTGGTGAGGGCCGAAAGGACCCGCGTCGCCCTGCGGGAGTGGAACGGCTACGACCCGAGCGCGAGCGAGCAGGCGGCTCTCGACGCGGAACTCGACCGGCGGCTGAGTGAGGCGGGCGCCAGGTGACGACCGAGCCCCTGCACATCGTCCTGGACGACACCGCGATGGTCGCGGCCGGCAAGGGCGATGTGCTCGCCTCCCGGCTGATTCACCGTGCCCAGGCCGAGGCGGGCTGGTTCCTCTACGCCCCGGCCTGCGCCTTGGTCGCGGCGGACCGGGTTTGGCCCGGCACGGCACGGCGGAGCACCTTGCCGCGCTGCCCGGTATCACCGTGCTGGAGCTGGACCTGTCCACCGTCCGCGCCGTAGCCCGCGAGACCTCCTGGGCCCCGGCCCACACGCGGTACGCCGCCGAGCCGACGGCCGAGCGGCCGAGCGGCGCGGTGATCGCCACCACCGAACCCGAAGCGTGGAGGGGGCAGCCCGTACGCCTCATCGACCTCGGGCCCTGACCTCGGCGTCGCCCCCTCCCTGCTGCCCTCCGCGCGGTCACCTCGGACGGGTGGTTCGACAAGCCCCCGGCTCAGGCGAACGCCGGCATCACCCGGTCCTGGATGAGCCGCAGCTGCGTGTTCACGTCCGCCGCCTCCGTCAGGTCCCGGCCCGTGAACGCCTTCACCAGGGTGCGGTCGGTGATCGCGCAGATCATGTGGTTCACACCGCTGGGGGCGATGTCCCGCTCGATCTTCTCCCGGCATTCCTCGGGCGTGCCTGCGACGGAGAGGCGGTCGGCGATCTCCGGGGTGGTCAGTTCGATGCCGCGCGCCAGGTCGCCGGCGCCGATCGCGTCGATGACCGGCTTCAGCTCGGCCGGGTCCACGCCGTTGCGGAGCAGCTGCTCCTCGGGCATGGAGGACGCGTAGATGCCGACCATGCTGCGGGCCGCCTCCTTGGCGGCCGCCGAGTCGGGGCCGGTCGCGAAGACCACCCAGGCGCCGATGTCCAGGGAGCGCCAGTCCTTGCCGGCGCGCTCGGCGCCCGCCCGGATGTGGTGCACGGCGTAGTCGTAGGCCTCGCGGGTGTAGCTCAGGGCGTGGTGGCAGCCGTCGGACAACTCCCCGGCGGCCTCGAAGGACTTCGGTCCGCGCATCGCGCCGAGCTTCAGCGGCAGTCGGCTCTGCACGGGCCGGGCGAACGTGAACAGGCCGTCGTAGGAGAAGAATTCGCCGTCGTGCGTGATCGCTCCCTCGTCGAGGAACGTGCGCATCACGTGCAGGGCTTCCTTGACGCGGGAGAGCGGCCTGGTGCGGGCCCAGTCGATGCGGTACTGGGCGAGGAGGCCGAAGTTGCCGCTGGACAGGACGCCTTCGGCGCGGCCGTCGGTCAGTTCGTCGAGCGTGGCGAGGGCCTGGGCGATCAGGGTCGGTTCGCGCAGCGTCACCGGGGAGACGCTCGGGCCGAGGCGGATGCGGCTGGTGCGGCCGGCGGCCGCGGCGAAGAGGAGCCAGAGGTCCTTGTGCCAGGTCTCGTCGGCGGCGTAACAGGCGTAGAAGCCCAGCTCGTCGGCTAGTTGGATGGACTCCAGGGAATCGGCCAGGGGGTAGTCGGGGAGCATGGCGTAGCTGAACTTCACGGGCGCACCTTCCGGTGTGGGAAGCGGTGTGCGGCTGTCTGGTGTCCTGCCTCCCCGAGGATCTGTGGTCCCGCCCGCCGTTGTCCAGAGGACCTCGGCCCGTCGAAACATTCGGTGAGGCTGGCTGCGATTTCTGATCATGGCATTGCGGGCCTTGTGGCTGGGTGGGTTTTTCTTGGTGTGAAGCTGGGTTGAGCTGCTCTTGCTGTCGGGTCTTAAGCGATGTGGCAGGTCGAAGGTTTCGAAAGATTTACCGAAACTGTTGACGGCCGACGGGTGCGGGCCAACACTGGCGCCGTTGTCACACCCCCACGGGACCCCCACGGAGAGGAAGCACCCGTCATGAACGTGCTCGTCCGACCCGGGCGTCGCAGAAGCGGCTCCGTCACGCTGTTCGTCAGAAGTGCGTGGGCCTTCGCGCTGGCCGCCCTCGCCGCGATGCTGCTGCCGGGCACCGCCCACGCCGGCACGGTCGTCACGACCAACCAGGAGGGCACCAACAACGGCTACTACTACTCGTTCTGGACCGACAGCCAGGGCACCGTCTCCATGGACATGGGGTCCGGCGGCCAGTACAGCACCTCGTGGCGCAACACCGGCAACTTCGTCGCGGGCAAGGGCTGGAGCAACGGCGGACGCCGGACCGTGCAGTACTCGGGCACCTTCAACCCGTCCGGCAACGCGTACCTGACCCTCTACGGGTGGACGTCGAACCCGCTCGTCGAGTACTACATCGTCGACAACTGGGGCACCTACCGGCCCACCGGCGAGTACAAGGGCACCGTGACCAGCGACGGCGGTACCTACGACATCTACAGGACGACCCGCTACAACGCGCCCTCCGTGGAAGGCACCCGCACCTTCGACCAGTACTGGAGCGTGCGGCAGTCCAAGCGGACGGGTGGCACCATCACCACCGGCAACCACTTCGACGCGTGGGCGCGGGCCGGGATGCCGCTGGGCAACTTCAGCTACTACATGATCATGGCCACCGAGGGCTACCAGAGCAGCGGCAGCTCCAACATCACCGTCGGCGGTACGGGCGGCGGCGGCGGTGGTGGGGGCGGCGGCGGTGGTGGTTGCGCCGCGACGGTGTCCGCCGGGCAGCGGTGGGGTGACCGGTACAACCTCAACGTCTCGGTGAGCGGGGCGAGTGACTGGACCGTGACGATGAACGTGCCGGCCCCGGCGAAGGTCATGTCCACCTGGAACGTCAACGCCAGTTATCCCAGCGCGCAGACGCTGACCGCCAAGTCCAACGGCAGCGGCAACAACTGGGGGGCCACCATCCAGGCCAACGGCAACTGGACCTGGCCCACGGTCTCCTGCAGCGCCGGCTGACCCCGGACCCGAGGAGTGAGGAGGACCCACCTGTATGCGTAGCAGAACCCGTCCCTCGTTAAGTTCCCTGGTCACCGGGGTGGCCGTCGCCACGCTCGCCGCCGCGGGAACCGTCGTCGCCGACGCCGCTCCGGCACGGGCCGCCGCCTGCAACGGCTACGTCGGGCTCACCTTCGACGACGGCCCCTCCGGCAACACCCAGGCCCTGCTCAACGCGCTCAAGCAGAACGGGCTGCGGGCCACCATGTTCAACCAGGGCCAGTACGCGGCCCAGAACCCGTCCCTGGTCCGGGCCCAGGTCGACGCCGGCATGTGGGTCGCCAACCACAGCTACACGCACCCGCACATGACCCAGCTCAGCCAGGCGCAGATGGACTCCGAGATCTCCCGGACCCAGCAGGCCATCGCGGGCGCGGGTGGCGGTACGCCCAAGCTGTTCCGGCCGCCGTACGGCGAGACCAACGCCACCCTGCGGTCGGTCGCGGCCAAGTACGGGCTGACCGAGGTGATCTGGGACGTCGACTCGCAGGACTGGAACAACGCCAGTACCGACGCGATCGTGCAGGCCGCCTCCCGGCTGGGCGACGGCCAGGTCATCCTCATGCACGACTGGTCGGCCAACACCCTCGCGGCCGTACCGCGCATCGCGCAGACGCTGGCAAGCAAGGGGCTGTGCGCCGGCATGATCTCGCCGCAGACCGGACGGGCCGTCGCTCCCGACGGGAGTGGCGGCGGCGGTGGCGGCGGCGGTGGTGGCGGTGTGTGCACCGCTACGCTGTCCGCCGGGCAGCGGTGGGGGGACCGGTACAACCTCAACGTCTCGGTGAGCGGGGCGAGTGACTGGACCGTGACGATGAACGTGCCGTCCCCGGCGAAGGTCATGTCCACCTGGAACGTCAACGCCAGTTATCCCAGCGCGCAGACGCTGACCGCCAAGTCCAACGGCAGCGGCGACAACTGGGGTGCCACCATCCAGGCCAACGGCAACTGGACCTGGCCCAGGGTCTCCTGCACCGCGGGCTGACCGGCACATGGAGGTCCGGGCCCGGGGCGTCCCCGGGCCCGGTACCGTCACGTCTCCGACGACAGCGACCGCCCCGCCACCCGTGCCAGGTGCCGCGCGAACACCTCCCGCGCCTGAGGCGTCAGCGTCCGCAGTACCACCAGCGCCGTGATCACGACGTCGCACAGCTCGGCCTCGACGTCGTCCCACGTGTGGGTGATGCCCTTGCGGGGGTTCTGGCCGGTCGCGCCGATCACCGCCTCGGACACCTCGCCGACCTCCTCGGACAGCTTCAGCATGCGTAGCAGGAGGCCCTCCCTGCCGCCGACGCTTTGGTCGGCCTCCAGCCACTTCCACAGGTCGTCGATGGTGTTCCAGAGGTCGGGGGGCGTGCCGCCGCGGTCGTCGCTCATGCGGGGCAGCCTGCCACGGAGGCCGGGCCGGTCAGGACCGGTACGTCAGTCGAACAGTGGTTCCTGCTCCCCCTCCGTCGCCTTCCGTACCCGCCTGTTCCGGGCTCCCACGACGACCGCCGTGGCCGCGGCCGTCGCCGCCAGGGCGGCCGGGACCATCCAGTTCCGGTTGACCGCGTGGCCCAGCGCGTGGTCCAGCGAGAGGCGGCCGGGGCCCGTGACCGCGAGGCCGGCGGCGGTCAGGCCGAGGGACACCGCGTACTCGTAACCGCCGGCCTGGGCGAAGAAGCCGTTCGGGGCGTGCACCGCCGCGGCGCCCACCATCGCGCCGGCCGCCGCCGCGCCCGCGGCCGGGGTGGCGAGGCCCAGCGCCAGCAGCGTTCCGCCGCCCGCCTCCGCGAGGCCGGCCGCGGTGGCGCTGGCCCGGCCCGGCGTGTAGCCCATGGCCTCCATGGCCTGGCCGGTGCCCTCGATGCCGCCGCCGCCGAACCAGCCGAGCAGTTTCTGCGCGCCGTGCGCGGCCAGGACGCCGCCGGTCCCCAGGCGGAGCAGCAGCAGCCCGAGATCACGCCGGTCAGAACAGTTCACGTCGACTCCCTCGCACGCGGTGGCGGCTCACCTCTCCACCGTCGCCCGCCCGCGCCGCGCGGGCCCGCCGCGGGCGCCGTTCGGGTGGTGGGCCGGGTGGCGGGCCCGGGTGGCGAGGGCCCGGAGCCGGTGTGACGCTGCCGCCATGACGATTCAGACCACGCGACTCAGCGACCCGGCCGTCCGCGCCTTCGTCGCCGCCGTCAACGCCCACGACCGCGAGGCCTTCCTCTCGCTGCTCGCCCCGGACGCCACCATGGCCGACGACGGGAACGACCGGGACCTCGCCCAGTGGGTCGACCAGGAGATCTTCTCCTCCCACGGGCACATGGAGGTCGACAACGAGTCGAACGGGGGTCGCGCCCTCCTCGCCCGCTACAGCAACGACACCTGGGGTGAGATGCGTACGCGGTGGGACTTCACGGTGAACGAGGAGGGCCGGATCACGCGGTTCGAGACCGGGCAGGCGTAGCCCGGTCCCGGGGCCGCGCGGCACGACCCCCACCGGCAGCCGTTCCGCCCACCGGTGGGGGCCCCGCGGTCCCACGGGACCCACCACCCGACGCGGTGGGCTCAGCCGCGTCCCACGTACGGCATCGCCGTCGCCATGACCGTCGCGAACTGCACGTTCGCCTCCAAGGGCAGCTCCGCCATGTGCCGCACCGTGCGCGCCACGTCGGCGACGTCCATCACGGGCTCGGGTGCCGTCTCCCCGTTGGCCTGGAGCGCGCCGGTCTGCATGCCGGCCGTCATGTCGGTCGCCGCGTTGCCGATGTCGATCTGGCCGACCGCGATGCCGTAGGGGCGGCCGTCCAGCGACAGTGACTTGGTCAGGCCCGTCAGCGCGTGCTTGGTCGCCGTGTACGCCACCGAGTGCGGGCGCGGCGTGTGGGCCGAGATCGAGCCGTTGTTGATGATCCGGCCGCCCTGCGGGCTCTGCTCCTTCATCTGCCGGTACGCCGCCTGCGCGCACAGGAACGCGCCGTTGAGGTTGGTGTCCACCACGTGCCGCCAGGCCTCGTAGGGCAGGTCCTCGACCGGCACACCGCCCGGACCGAACGTCCCGGCGTTGTTGAACAGCAGGTCCAGCCGCCCGAAGCGGTCGCGTACGGCGTCGAACAGGGCCGCCACGTCCTCGGGGCGTGACACGTCGGCGCGGACGGGGAGCGCCGTCGCACCGCCCCCGGGGGCGTGTGAGGCCGCGCCGCCCGCTGGGGCCTGTGCGGCCGTCTCCTCCAGTGTCTCGACGCGCCGGCCGGCGAGGGCCACCGACCAGCCGGCCGCCAGCAGTTCGACGGCGACCGCCCGGCCGATGCCGGAGCCCGCGCCCGTGACGACGGCCACTTTCTGTGCGCCGACGTTTTCCTCGTCGGCGGTTCTCACGGTGTTCATGAGTCGGCAGCGTACGCGTGGCGAATCATGCGGAACTCATCCATCCGACATGGGATCGCCATGTCCGCGCCAAGCCAGGGACGTCCCCGGCCATTCGAATGCCCCATGCAACCACTGCATGGGGAGGAACGGATGACACCCGCGAACCACCAGGCCCAGGCCCCGTCCCAGGCCCAGCCCTCGCACGCGCCCGAACTCCGCGCCGCCGCCCGCCACCTGGGCCGCCGCCGCTTCCTGACCGTCACCGGCGCCGCCGCCGCGCTCGCCTTCTCCGTGAACCTGCCGGCCGCCGGTACCGCGAGCGCCGCCGAACTCGACGCGGCACAGCTCACCGAGGACCCCTTCACGCTCGGCGTCGCCTCCGGCGACCCGCAGTCCGACTCCGTCCTGCTGTGGACTCGCCTGGCCCCCGCCCCGTACCAGGCCGACAGCGGCCTGCCCGCCAAACGCGTCGACGTGGGCTGGGAACTCGCCCTCGACGAACGGTTCCGCCGCGTCGTCAGGCGGGGCAAGGCCACCGCCCACCCCGAGTTCCACCACACCGTGCACGTCGAGGTCGGCCACCTCGCACCCGGCCACGTCTACTACTACCGCTTCCGCGTCGGCCGCTGGGTCAGCCCGGCCGGCCGCACCCGCACCGCGCCGCCGCGGCACAGCCGGGTCTCCGACCTCACCTTCGGCGTGGTCTCCTGCCAGAAGTACGACGAGGGCTACTACACCGCGTACAAGCACCTGGCCCAGGAGGACGTCGACGTCGTCTTCCACCTCGGCGACTACCTCTACGAGTACGCCGTCGACGACGCCGCCGGCCAGCGCGCCTACCCGGCCGGCACCCTGCCCTCCCTGTTCAAGCGCGAGACGGTGACCCTGGAGGACTACCGCCTGCGGTACGCCCTCTACAAGTCGGACCCCGACCTGCGGGCCGCGCACGCCGCCCACCCGTTCGTCGTCACCTGGGACGACCACGAGACCGAGAACAACTACGCCGACGAGACGCCGGAGAACAGCGTCCCGCCGGAGGAGTTCCTCATCCGCCGGGCCGCCGCCTACCGGGCCTACTGGGAGAACATGCCGCTGCGCCGCCCGCAGCTGCCCGACGGCGCCGACCTGAAGCTCTACCGCCGCCTGCACTGGGGCCGGCTGGCCCAGTTCGACGTGCTCGACACCCGCCAGTACCGCTCCAACCAGGCCTACGGCGACGGGTGGCAGTTCCCCGGTCCCGAGTCCGAGGACCCGAGCCGCACGCTGACCGGCGACGCCCAGGAACGCTGGCTGATCAACGGCTGGCACCGGTCGAACGCCCTGTGGAACGTGGTGCCCCAGCAGGTCACCTTCTCGCAGCGGTACAACATGACCACCACGCCGTCCAAGGTCTCCATGGACTCCTGGGACGGCTACCCGGCCTCCCGCGAGCGGGTGCTGGCCGGCGCGCAGGCCGCCGGCGTCGAGAACCTCATGGTCCTCACCGGCGACGTGCACGTCTCCTACGGCTTCGACATCAAGCGCGACTTCTCCGACCCGGACTCCCGGACCGTGGGCACGGAGATCGTCACCACCTCCGTCACCAGCGGGCGCGACGGCGCGGAGAAGCCGTCCAACTGGGACACCCTCATGACCGCCAACCCGCACCTGAAGTTCTTCAACGGGCGGCGCGGCTACGCGACCGTGTCACTCGGCCGGAAGTCGGCGCGCGCCGACTTCAAGACGGTGCCCCACGTGACCACGCAGGGCGCGCCGCTGACGACCGCCGGGTCCTTCGTGACGGAGGTGGGGGAGCAGGGGCTCAAGCCGGCGTGACCGCACGCTCCTCGCCGGGGTAGCGGACGCCGACGCGGTCCCGGATCGCGTCGAGCGTCCGCATCACGGCCAGGGTGCCGTCGAGCGGGACCAGCGGGGACTCGGTCTCACCGGCACGCAGAGCGCGCATCACCTCCCGGGCCTCGTGCTTGAGGCTGGCCCGGGGGCCGTCGGCCGCGTCGGCCCGGAACTCCTGCGGGTCCTGGCCGTCCCGGTGCAGCACGAAGTGGTCCGGGAAGAAGAAGCCGTACGGGACGTCGACGCGGCCCTTCGAACCGGTGACCGAGGCGGAGTTGGGCGTACCGCCGGTGATGGAGCAGTGCACCGAAGCGAGAGCGCCGCTCTCGTAGGAGAGCAGTGCACCCGTCTGGAGATCGACGCCCTCGTCGGAGAGCACCGCTCGCGCCGCGATGTCCGACGGCTCACCGAGCAGCAGCTGGGCGAACGACACCGGGTACACACCCAGGTCGAGCAGCGCGCCGCCGCCCTGCGCGGGGTCGCGGAGACGGTGCGCGGGCGGGAAGGGGCCAGCCAGCCCGAAGTCCGCCTGGACGCTGCGGACCTCGCCGATCGCGCCGTCGTCGACCAGTGACTTGAGCCGCCGCACCAGCGGGTTGCAGTACATCCACATCGCTTCCATCAGGAAGCTGCCGCCGTCCCGGGCGAGCGCGACCAGTTCCTCCGCCTCGCGCACGTTCAGCGTGAACGGCTTCTCGCACAGCACGTTCCGCCCCGCCTCCAGACACAGGCCGGCGGCCGTCCGGTGCGCCGAGTGCGGGGTGGCGACGTACACCACGTCGACGTCCTCGTCCCGCGCCAGCGTCTCCCAGTCGCCGTAGGCCCGCGGTATCCCGAACCGCTCCGCGAACGCCTTCGCCGACGCCTCCGTCCGCGAGGCCACCGCCACGACCTCCGCGTCCGGCAGATCGACCAGATCCGCCGTGAACGTCGCCGCCATCCCGCCGGTCGCCAGAATCCCCCAGCGCACCTTCTGCCCGGTCACCGCTGACACCCTGCCCCACCCTCGCTCAGGTTGTTCGAGTCTGTTCGTTCAAGTCCGTACGAGCTGAGAGCATAGGTGGCGGATCTGTCGAAGAGGGAGGGGCACATGCCCGAGCGCGGGCCGTCCATACCGCACACGTCACCGGACCCCACACTGAAGACCTCGAAGCCTGCGCAGGCGGCCGGACCGGAAACGGGACCGGCCGCCCGCTCGCTGCGCGCCACCCGACGCACCGGCCTGCTCGTCACACTCATCCTCGGCGGCCTGACCGCCACGCCGCCGCTGGCGATGGACATGTACCTCCCAGCGCTCCCGGAGGTCACCCGGTCCCTCCACGCGCCCGCCGCGACGGTCCAGCTCACGCTCACCGCCTGCCTGGCCGGCATGGCGCTCGGCCAGCTCGTGGTCGGACCGATGAGCGACAAGTGGGGCCGCCGCCGCCCGCTTCTGACCGGTCTCGCCGTCTACGTCGTCGCGACCGTCCTGTGCGCGTTCGCGCCCACCGTCGAACTCCTCGTCGCCTTCCGGCTGGCGCAGGGACTCGCGGGCGCCGCCGCGATCGTCATCGCCCGTGCCGTCGTCCGGGACCTGTACGACGGCGTGGCCATGGCCCGCTTCTTCTCCACCCTCATGCTGATCTCCGGAGTGGCGCCGATCGTCGCGCCGCTCATCGGCGGACAGATCCTGCGGGTGACGGACTGGCGTGGAGTGTTCGTCGTGCTCACCGTGGTCGGGGTGGTGCTGGGCGTCGTCGTGTGGGCCAAGCTGCCCGAGACGCTCCCGGAGGAGGAGCGGCACGCGGGCGGGGTCGGCGACACCCTGCGCGCGATGCGCGGGCTGCTCGCCGACCGCGCCTTCACCGGGTACATGCTCGCGGGCGGCTTCACCTTCGCCGCGCTGTTCGCCTACGTCTCGGCGTCCCCGTTCGTCATCCAGGAGATCTACGGCGCCTCCCCGCAGACGTTCAGCCTGCTGTTCGGCCTCAACTCGATCGGCCTGATCGTCGTCGGGCAGATCAACGGCAAGATCCTGGTCGGCCGGGCCCGGCTGGACCGGGTGCTGGGACTCGGGCTCCTCATCGTCATCGCCGCCGCGACCGCCCTGCTGCTGATGACCCTGGGCGTCTTCGGCGAGGTCGGCCTCGTGCCGGTCGCCGCCGCGCTGTTCGTGCTGATGTCCGCGATGGGCATCAGCATGCCCAACACCCAGGCGCTCGCCCTGATGCGGGTCGAGAAGTCCGCCGGCTCCGCGTCCGCGCTGCTCGGCACGTCCTCGTTCCTCATCGGCGCCATCGCCTCCCCGCTCGTCGGGATCGCGGGGGAGGACACCGCCCTGCCGATGGCCGTGGTCCAGTTGGCGGCGGCACTGGTGGCACTCGCCTTCCTGGTGGGGATGTGTCGTCCTGTCACGGGACGGACGACGGGCGAGGGAGAAGACAGCTGAGCCCTCCGAGACTGCGCAGCGACACCCCGGAGCGGGCCGGGCTCGACCCCGGGCAGCTCCGCCGTCTCGTCGAGGAGGTGCACGACCTCACCACCGGCGAGCGCCCCTGGGCGGCGGGCGCCGTGGTGGCCGTCGGACGCGGACCGGTGCTCGCCGTCGAGGAGGCGGCGGGCTGGGCCGTGCGCTACGCGTCCTACGATCCGCGCACCGACACGGGCGTGGAACTGCCCGCCCGCTCCCGGGTGCCGATGACCGTCGGCACAGCCTTCGACCTGGCGTCCCTCACGAAGGTGTTCACGGCGGTCGCCGCCGTACAGCAGATCGAACGGGGCACGCTCGGCATCGACGCCAAGGTCGGGGCGTACCTGCCGGACTTCCGGGCCGCCGCCGCGCACGGCGTCACGGTGCGGCAGCTGCTCACCCACACCTCCGGGCTGCGGCCCGAACTCCCGCTGTACGACTGCGCCGACGACGAGGAACGGCTGCGGCGGCTGCGGGCGGAGCCGCCGGTGGGGGTGCCCGGCACGTACTGCTACTCGGACCTGAACATGCTGCTCCTCCAGCAGGTCCTGGAACGCATCACCGGTCGCGGCCTCGACGTCCTCGTCCACGACGGGATCACCCGGCCGCTGGGCATGACGGCGACGCACTTCGGGCCGTGCCCGGGGGCGGCGGCGACGGAGGACCAGCGCAGGCCGTGGGCCAAGGCGGACCGGGGGATGCTGCGGGGCGTCGTCCACGACGAGAACGCGTGGGCGCTGGGCGGGGTGGCCGGTCACGCGGGACTCTTCTCCACGGGGCGGGACCTCGCGGTCTTCTGCCGTGCGCTGCTGGCGGGCGGCTCGTACGGGCCGGCGCGGATCCTCGGTCCCGATTTCGTGGAACTGCTCCTGACCGAGCCGGGGCTCGGGTTCGCCCTGGACCAGCCGTGGTTCATGGGCGAGCTGGCGGGGCACGGAGCGGCCGGGCACACCGGGTTCACGGGCACGATGCTGGTCCTCGACCGGGGGACGGACACGTTCGCGGTCCTCCTCGCCAATACGGTCCATCCGCGCCGCCGCGCCTCGGACAGCGGGCCCCGGGCGGCGCTGGGGACGCGGGTGGCGCGGGCGGTGCGGGAGATTTGAGCGGGTGCGGGTGCGGGTGCGGGTGCGGGTGCGGTGCCTGCGGCGGCCTGTGCGGGTTTTGTGGGGGTGCGGGCAGCGCGTTCTGTTTTGTTGTGGGTCGGGCCGTGTCGGGGGGTGTCCGTCCTCGGAACGGCGCGGAATCGGTCGGCCGCGGAAGTGCCGGCGTTGACGCGCCAACCGCTGCGGGCGGACACCCCCTGACACGTCCCTTCGCGCCGTACGCGGCTCTCCGTCCCGCGTAGCTGCGGGCAGTCGTGCCGCCGGGGCGGCACGGGTGGGCGCGGCGGCACCCCGTAGCGCCGGGCCGCGCACCCGCAGCCCGCGCCCGCCCTGCCGGCGCCGGGCGGCGTGACGCGCGCACCGTCGGCGCCACTCGGCCCGGACCGTAGAATCGCCGGGTGAACGACCCCGCCACCCCCGCCGACACCCTGCGCACCGCCCTCGCCGACCTGGTCGACGGGCTGCCGCCCCGGCAGGCCGCGCAGGCCGTTGAGCGGCTGATCGCCAACTATCGCGGGGCCACCCCGACCGACGCCCCGATCCTGCGGGACCGCGCGGACGTCGTCGCCTATGCCGCGTACCGCATGCCGGCGACCTTCGCGGCGGTGCGGTCGGCGTTGGCGGCGTTCGCGGACGCCGTGCCCGGGTGGGTGCCCGGGAGCCATGTCGACGTCGGCGGCGGGACCGGCGCGGCCACCTGGGCCGTCAGCGCCATATGGGGCGGCGTTCGTCCGGTGACCGTGCTCGACTGGGCCGAGCCCGCGCTGGCCCTCGGCCGGGAGATCGCCGCCGCCCACCCGGCCCTGCGCGACGTACGTTGGCAGCGTTCTCGGATCGGAGCGGCGCTCACCGTCGAGAGCGCTGATCTCGTCACCGTTTCCTACGTGCTCAACGAACTGACCGGCGCCGACCGCGCCGCCCTCGTCGACGCCGCCGCCTCCGCCGCGCGGGCCGTCGTGATCGTGGAGGCCGGCACCCCGGACGGGTACGCCCGGGTCATCGAGGCCCGCGACCGGCTGATCTCCGCCGGGTTCCAGGTCGCCGCCCCCTGCCCGCACAGCGCCGCCTGCCCCATCGTCCCCGGCACGGACTGGTGCCACTTCGCGGCGCGGGTCAGCCGTTCCTCCCTGCACCGCCAGGTCAAGGGCGGCTCCCTCGCCTACGAGGACGAGAAGTTCAGCTATGTCGCCGCCACCCGGCTCCCGGTCGACCCCGCCCCCTCCCGGGTGATCCGGCGTCCGCAGATCCGCAAGGGCCAGGTACTGCTCGACCTGTGCGAGCCCGACGAGCAGCTTCGCCGCCGGACGGTCACCAAGCGCCACGGCGACCTGTACAAGGCCGCCCGCGACGCGGACTGGGGGGACCCCTGGCCCCCGTCGGAGGCCAATTCGGCTACGTAGTAGGGCCGTTGGCCGAGGGGGCGGATGTCGGCAGCGCGGGGCAGTGCGGCCGGTGATCGGCTCACCGGCCGCGCGGAGGGTCGTTCGTCCCGCTCACGACGCCTCGTCGCTCGCGGACTCGCCTCCCTGCTGTTGCCGCTGCCGTTCCTGGAGCTTGCGCAGCAGTTCCCGTTTCTGGCTCTGCGGGTCCAGCGCGCCGCCGATCCGGCCGTTGCGGTCGCTGCCGCGCAGGGCGTTGCGGCCGAGCTTCCGGCGCGTGCCGCCGACGCCCAGCATGTTTCCGGCTCCACCTCGGGTCATGGCGTTCTCCTTTCGCGGTACGAGACGTTGCGTCTCGTACTTCTTGAGGTCCACTGTCCGGCGAGACGTACCGTCTTGTCAACCTGGTAAATTCGAGACATGGCCGCTCAGAAACCAGCCCACGCCCCCACTCCCGCGCCCGACAGGCCGCACCCCGACGCCACCCGTCGCAGTCAACGGTCCCGTCAGGCCATCTACGACGCCGCTCTCGCCCTCGTCGCCGAGGTCGGCTACCCCAAGACCACCATCGAGGGCATCGCCGCCCGCGCCGGTGTCGGCAAGCAGACGATCTACCGCTGGTGGGCCTCGAAGGCCGACGTCCTGCTGGAGGCCTTCCTCGACCTGGGCGAGCGGGCCGTGCAGGCCGCCGGCGAGGAGGCGTACGCCATCCCGGACACCGGTGACCTCGCCGCCGACCTCAAGTTCGTGCTGCGCGCCACCGTCGATGAACTGCGCGATCCGAAGTTCGAGGCCCCCTACCGTGCCCTGGCCGCGGAGGGCGTCGTCAACGAACAGCTCGGCCGGGAGTTCGTCACCAGGCTCCTGGAGCCGTCGCTCCAGCTCCACGCCGACCGGCTGCGCGCCGCCCAGGATGCCGGCCACGTGCGTCCGGAGATCGACCCGCGCATCGGACTGGAACTCTTCGTCTCCCCGCTCGCCCAGCGCTGGCTGCAGCACACCGGGCCCATCACCCACGCCTACACCGACACGCTCGTCGACTACGCGCTCAACGGGCTCGCTCCGCGATGACCAAAGAAGCCTGACCAGGGAAGTTTGTCCCTTCCCGACCCCGAAGCGCCGAATGGTGCGACCATAGGGCATGCTGGTGCGCACGACGGCGAGGCGAGGGGATAGATGAGCGCGGAGTTCGGCGGTCGGAGCGGCCTGCAGGGCAAACTCTCCCAGTGGCTGCGCGGACGCCGCCCCAAGGAGGCCGCCGGTGACGGTGGCCGGGAGGACCTGCTGCTCGCCGCCGCCGGTGCGGGACTGCCCCTGGCACCCGCCGCGCACCCGGCCGGATACCGCTGCTCGTGCGACCGCGTCGGCTGTCCCACCCCCGCCCGGCACCCGGTGTCGTTCGCCTGGCAGACGCAGTCCACCACCGACCGCGCGCAGATCGAGCGCTGGGCCCGCCACCAGCCCGAGGCCAACTTCATCACCGCGACCGGCATGGTGCACGACGTCCTCGACGTCCCCCTCCAGGCCGGTCGCGAGGCGCTTCGGCGCCTGCTCGACGCCGGTATCGAGGTCGGACCGGTCGCCGAGAGCGACGACGGCCGCATGATGCTGTTCACCCTCACCCGCGGCACCCCCGAGGACGAGGACGAGTGGTGGCCCTGCGAGCTGGACTGCCACCCCGAGACGATGGACGAGCATCCGGGCCTGCGCTGGCACTGCCGCGGCTCCTACGTCCTCGTACCGCCCGCCCGCCTGCCCGGCGAGGACCGGACGGTGCACTGGGTACGCGGCCCGGAGCACCCGCTGCCGGACCCGCTGAACCTGCTGGAGATCCTCACCGACGCCTGTGCCCGGCACGTCGGCGAGGAGAGCGACCACGCGGGCACGGCCTGGCCCTCGCGCCGCTGAGCGAGCGCGGCGCCACCTGCCGCTACTCGCCCTTCGCCGACGTCAGACCCTGGACCCGCCCCAGGACCGACACCTGCCCGTTCCCCGCGCCCCGCGCCGGGTCGAGCGCGATCCCGTTGGAGACGAACTCCATCGTCAGCGACTGCTTGATCTCGCCGTCCGTCAGCGCCAGTACGTCCTTGTTCGGCGTCGGCACCGACGCGCCCTGCGCCGCGGTCTGCTTCTCGAAGTGCCGCGTGGTGAAGAACACCAGCGCCCCGCCGTCCTCCGTGCGCAGCGCCAGCGGCGCGTAGTCGCCGTTGGTCAGCGGCTCGTCGATGTACTGCGTGACCAGGCCGGGACGGGTCGACCGCTTCTCGCGCAACTCCCGCCAGGAACTGGTGTGGGCGCCGTCCGCGAAGGTCTTCCCGCCGTCCTTCAGATACGTCGTGTAGTCCTTGCTCAGGTCGGCGGGCGCAACGGCCAGATCGGTGGAGTTCGCGGGGACGGCCTCGGCCCAGCCGTCCCGGTCGGTCTTGAACTCGGGCACCTTGTCGGGCGCGACCAGCGTCAGGTACGCCGCCTGCCAGGTCTCCTCCAGGCCGTCCCGGGTGAAGACCAGCAACCAGCGGGCGTCGCCGCCCTTGTTGGCCCTGGTGTCCGCGACGAACCAGCGCGGCCAGCCCGCCTTCTTCGGGATCGTGAACTTCGCGTCCGTCAGCTCCAGCGGCGTGTGCGAAGGGTTGCCGCCCGGGTTGTTGGCCCGGCCCGCCTCCAGTCGCGCCGAGTCGATGGCGGCGAGGGCGCCGGTGGTGTGATCGGCGTCCAGGGAGGGGTCGTAGGCCTTGTCGGCCGCGTTGTAGGCGGAGGTGAACCGCTGGAGCGCCTTCGCGGCCTCGGCCCGGGTGGTCGACGGGAGCACCTCGCGCTCGCCGTGCACCACCACGCATCCGCTCGCCGTCAACGACAAAGCGGTCGCCGAGGCCGCTATCAGCGCGCTCCGGTCAAGCCTGCGGGGCCAACTAGGGCCGCGATCCCTGCTCATCAGGTTCCTTCACCTTCCCCTTCCCGGAGGCGAACCCTACCGGGGCGAGGGCCTGTCCGGCGGACCAGGTCGCAGGAAAGCGACGGCACCTCATCAGCGCAGGTGAGCGGGGGCTGGTGCGTCCAGCTGCAAGGCGGAGGAGGGCGACAGGGCGGAGCCCCGGCAACCGACGACAACGCCGCAGATGGGCGTGCCAGGCCCCGCGTCTGCGGCATGATCCGCCGGACAGGCCCTGGGCGCGCGAGCGCCGGGACCGGGTACAGCGGCCACACCGTGATCTCACGTCACGGCTCGCGCCTCGGGACGACCAGCGGCGCCCCCGTGCGCGGGTGCGGCACTACCTCCACCGGCTGGTCGCAGACCTCGGACAGCAGCCTCCCGGAGAGGGCCTCCGCCGGCGGTCCGTCGGCCGCGACCCTGCCCGCGCGCAGGATCGCGACCCGGGCCTGCCCGGCCCATCCGGGCCACCTCCTCGACCGGGCACGGGAAGGACAGCGACGCCGACCGGCTCGCCTGGCGGACGACGCGGAGTGGCGGGGCAGGTCCGGACACCGAACGCCGGTGCGCCGCCCTGGCGCGGGCGTACGCGGAGCCACTCGCCACCCTGCCCTTCGACGAGGCCCCCACGCCGACCTGGCCGCCGGCGAGCGATGCTTGAATGCCCCGGTGACTGACTACGACGTACTGCGCGTCTTCTGTGCGCCGAACGGCGGATACGGCAACGAGCTCGGCGTCGTCCGGGACGGCTCCGTGCTGCCGGATCCCGCCGGTCGGCAGGAGCTCGCCGCGAAACTCGGCTTCAGCGAGACCGTCTTCGTCGACGATCCCGAGCGCGGCGTCGTCGACATCTACACGCCCACCCTGCGCCTGCCGTTCGCCGGCCACCCCTGCGTCGGCACGGCCTGGCTGCTAGACGTGCCCGAGCTGGTCACCCCGGCCGGGGTGGTGGGCGCCCGGCTGGACGGCGAGTTCAGCTGGATCGAGGCCCGCCCCGAGTGGGCCCCGCCGCGCACCCTGCGCCAGTACGGCACCGCCGCCGAGGTCGACGACCTGCGGGTGCCGCCGCCGGGGGAGTGGGTCTACGCCTGGGCCTGGGAGGACGAGCCGGCGGGGCGTGTCCGGGCCCGCGCCTTCCCGGGCCGCGACGACGGAATCGACGAGGACGAGGCGACGGGCGCGGCGGCGCTGCTGCTGACCGAGCGGCTGGGGCGGGCCCTCAACATCACCCAGGGGGCCGGCTCGCAGATCCTGACGGCGCCGCAGCCCGAGGGATGGGTCGAGATCGGCGGACGGGTGCGTCTGGAGCGGTGACGGGCGCCGCCGTACGGGTGGAACAGCGTGTGCGGGCGGACGCGAGGGGTTAACTCTCGCCTGACCGTTCCCTCACGCGAGAGGAAATCCATGCGCATCCGCTCCGCCCTCGCCACCGTCCTGCTGACCGCCGCCATGACCGCCGGCGGCGCCGCGACGGCCACCGCCTTCGACGGCCGGCTGCACGGTGACGAGGACGCCACCTGCAGCCCGTACTTCGGCAACGTCTCCACGGACATCGTCGGCAGCGACGTGTACTTCGGCGGCATCAACTGCCGCAGCGACGACTACGACATCGACAACTGAGCCGGTCGAGCCGTTCGCTCCCGGTCCCCCTCGGCCCAGGCGGCCGAGGGGGACCGGCCCGTCTCCGGGACCGGGACGTGGCGCTCACGCGGACAGCGGGAACTCCTCGGCGAGGTCCTGGAAGACCGCCGTGTTCAGGTCGAAGGCACGCTTGCACTCGGCGACGACCCGCTGCTTCTCCAGGTCGTCGGCCCGGATGCCGTCCAGCAGTGCGCGGTACTCGCGCTTGAAGGCGGCCGGGTTGGTGATGGACTCGAAGACGTAGAAGCGGACCCCGTCGCCCTTCTTGGCGAAGCCCCATGTCCGCTCCGCCCTGTCGCGGACGACCTGGCCACCGGCGAGGTCGCCGAGGTAGCGGGTGTAGTGATGGGCGACGTACCCGGCCGGCCAGGTCTCGGCGCATTCGCGAACCCGGTCCGCGTAGGCCCGCGTGCTCGGCAGCGCGGTGAGGGACGCCCGCCACGCCGGGCCTCGCAGATGGGCCAGGTCCTGTTCCAGCGACGCCAGCCGCAGCAGCTCCGGGCGGACGAAGGGGCCCGCCACCTGGTCCCGCGACAGCCGCCCAGCTCCGGACTCCAGGGCTTCGTACACGAACCACAGCTGTTCGGTGTAGCGCGTGAAGGCGTCCATGCCCAGCCTGCCCCCCAGCAGGTTGCTCATGAACGACGACGTGTTCGCCACTTCGTGCTGTTCGTGAGTGGCGGCGCGGAGGAGCGTCGAGAAGCTGTCCATAAGGCCGATCTTCTTGGTTAGGCTTACCTAAGTCAATAGTCTTGCCGACGGACTGTCGGTAAAAGCATAGCCGGACGCGAAAGGGCCCGCCCTCCGAAGAGAGCGGGCCCGGAGGAAGAGTGACGCGGCTACGGCAGGGTCAGGATCTCGGCCCCCGAGTCCGTCACCACCAGCGTGTGCTCGAACTGCGCCGTCCGCCTGCGGTCCTTCGTCACGACCGTCCAGCCGTCGTCCCACATGTCGTACTCGTGCGTCCCGAGCGTCAGCATCGGCTCGATCGTGAAGGTCATCCCGGGCTGGATGACGGTGGTGGCGTGCGGGCTGTCGTAGTGCGGGACGATGAGCCCCGAGTGGAACGACGAGTTGATCCCGTGACCGGTGAAGTCCCGCACCACCCCGTACCCGAACCGCTTCGCGTACGACTCGATGACCCGGCCGATGATGTTGATCTGCCGGCCCGGCTTGACCGCCTTGATCGCGCGGGCGAGGGACTCGCGGGTCCGCTCGACCAGCAGCCGGCTCTCCTCGTCCACGTCGCCGACCAGGTAGGTCGCGTTGTTGTCGCCGTGCACGCCGCCGATGTACGCCGTCACGTCGAGGTTGACGATGTCACCGTCGCGCAGCACCGTGGAGTCGGGGATGCCGTGGCAGATGACCTCGTTGACCGAGCTGCACAGGGACTTGGGGAAACCGCGGTAGCCCAGCGTCGAGGGGTAGGCGCCGTGGTCGCACATGTACTCGTGTGCCACCCGGTCCAGCTCGTCCGTCGTCACGCCGGGCGCGATGAGCTTCGCGGCCTCCTCCATGGCCCGCGCCGCGATCCGCCCGGCCACGCGCATCGCCTCGATCGTCTCGGGCGTCTGCACCTCCGGTCCGGTGTACGGCGTCGGCGCGGGTTTGCCTACGTATTCGGGCCGGCGGATGTTTCCGGGTACGGAACGGGTGGGAGACAGCTCCCCTGGTACGAGCAGCGACTGGCCAGACATGTCAGCGAGTCTAACCAGCGGGCATACGAGAGCATGTCCCTGGCGAAAGGAGCCGGTCATGGCCCTGTTCAAGAAGCGCACGGTCGGAAAACCGGGCGAGTGGTACTACTGCCTGGAGCACCAGAAGGTCGAGGAGGGCCCGGACTGCCCGGGAAAGGACCGTTTCGGACCGTACGCGTCCCGCACGGAGGCCGAGCACGCGATGCGGACCGCCCGCGAGCGCAACCTCGAATGGGAGAACGACCCCAAGTGGCACGACTCCTCCGCCGCGGGCCGCGCGGAAGAGGACTGACGGGACACCTCTCCACGGTCACCGCGGCGGCGACCGCCGTGCGCGCGGATCCGGGGGCAGGATCCGGGGCGGGGACTACCAGCCGGAGGGCGGCGGGGCCGTCAGGTGGTCGGCCAGTCGGGACAGGCGGTCCCGGAAGCGGCGGCGGCCCCGGGGCGGTGGCACCGCGTTCTCCCCGGCCGCCGCGCTGACCAGGTGCTGCACCGTGTCCAGGTCCAGCTCGGCGCCGTCCGGCACGGTCAGTGTCTCGTGCGCCATCGCCGTCAGCTCACGCTCGCCGGTGCCCAGCGCCAGCACCGTCGCGCCGGCCCGGCGGGCGTCGTGCACCCGTTCCAGCAGCGGGGCGCCGGGGTCGTCGGGTGTCACCACGAGCAGCGTCTCCCCGCGCCGGGCCGCCGCCAGCCGCCCTGGACCCACCGCGAGATGCGCCGGGTCCGAAGGGCGCGCGTCGTGCCGTACGAGCGTGGGGGCCAGCTCCGGCGTCCCCGACCACGCGGCCTCGTCCACCAGGTGCGCCGCCAGATGCCAGGGCTCGTACTCGGCGGTGCCCACGAGGAGCAGCCCGCCCCCGTGCGGGACCACGGAGCCCCGCAGCGCCCCCGCGAACCTCCGGGTGGCGACCAGCCACTCGGTCCCGGCGAGCACTTCCCGCAGCAGCGCGACCCGTACGGCGTCCATGGGCCCGCATCCTGCCGCAACCCGGCCCGCGCGGCCCGGGAATCGCCCCGGATTCGCCCGACCCGGGGACGGCCCGGGGACGTCCCGGGAACGCACCGGCACGGGGCGGGACCTGAACCCGTCCGGCGGTCGGGACGGACGTAGGGTCGGCCCATGACCTCTACCGACAGTGCTGCACAGAAGGCCCCCGCCAAGGACCCCTGGGACCTGCCCGACGTATCCGGGCTGGTCGTCGGCGTGCTCGGCGGCACCGGCCCCCAGGGCAAGGGCCTCGCGTACCGCCTCGCCAAGGCCGGCCAGAAGGTGATCGTCGGCTCGCGCGCCGCCGAGCGCGCCCAGGCCGCCGCCGAGGAGATCGGGCACGGCGTCGAGGGCGCCGACAACGCCGAGACCGCCCGCCGCAGCGACGTCGTGATCGTCGCCGTGCCCTGGGACGGCCACGGCAAGACCCTCGAATCCCTGCGCGAGGAACTGTCCGGCAAGCTCGTCGTCGACTGCGTCAACCCGCTCGGCTTCGACAAGAAGGGCGCCTACGCGCTCAAGCCCGAGGAGGGCAGCGCCGCCGAGCAGGCCGCCGCCCTGCTCCCGGACAGCCGGGTCACCGCCGCCTTCCACCACCTCTCCGCGGTCCTCCTCCAGGACCCGGAGATCGACGAGATCGACACCGACGTCATGGTGCTGGGCGAGGTGCGCGCCGACGTGGAGATCGTCCAGGCCCTCGCCGGGCGCATCCCCGGCATGCGCGGCGTCTTCGCCGGGCGGCTGCGAGGCGCCCACCAGGTCGAGTCGCTGGTCGCCAACCTGATCTCCGTCAACCGCCGCTACAAGGCACACGCCGGGCTCCGCGTCACCGACGTGTGAGGCGATGGGGGACACTGGTGGGTGCCAGCCAGACCGCGACACGACACCCGCGACACCCGCCGTGTCCCCCGACAGGAGTCCGCACCATGCCCCGCCTCGCCCTCTACGCCCTGGTCGTCTGCGTGCTCGCCGTGGCCGCCGCCGTCGTCTCCTTCGTGCGGGGCAGCGTGCTGATCGGCGTCGTGTGGGTGCTGCTGTCGGGGCTGTCGTCCAACATGTGCTGGTACTACGTCAAGCGTGGCAGGGACGCCCGCCGCTCCACGTCGGTCACGGGCTGACCGAGCAGAGCTGGTCCGTCTGCCAGAAGCGGTACACCTCGAAGCCGCAGTACGTGTCCAGCTCGCTGATCCCGAGGCCGCGCAGGATCGCGTCGATCGCGTCGAAGAACACGCCGTTGACGGCCGGGATCCACAGCAGCGCGAACACGATCAGCAGCCCGAACGGCGCGAGCGGCTCCACCTGCCGCCGCACGTTGTACGACAGCCACGGCTCGATCACCCCGTAGCCGTCCAGGCCGGGTACCGGCAGGAAGTTCAGGATCGCCGCCGTGACCTGGAGCAGCGCGAGGAAGGCCAGCGCGATCCGGAAGTCGCGCGGCACGCCGTCCAGCGCGTCCAGCCAGAACGGGGCCGTGCACACCACGGCGAACAGGACGTTCGTCAGCGGGCCCGCGGCCGAGATCAGGCTGTGCCGCCAGCGTCCCCGGATCCGCCCGCGCTCGATGAAGACGGCACCGCCCGGCAGGCCGATCCCGCCCATGATCACGAACAGCACCGGGAGCACGATGCTCAGCAGCGCGTGCGTGTACTTCACCGGATTCAGCGTGAGATAGCCCTTCGCGCCGACCGAGATGTCGCCGCTGTGCAGCGCGGTGCGCGCGTGCGCGTACTCGTGCAGGCACAGCGACACGACCCACGCGGCCGTCACGAACAGGAACACGGCCAGGCCCACCTGCTCGGCGAACCCGGTCCAGGTGGCCCAGCCCGTGACCGCGGCGACGGCGACGATCCCGAGGAACACCGGACTGATCCGCCGGTCACTGGGGCGGGCGGTGGCGGTGGTCATGGGGCTCCCTGGACTCTCGGGTGTGCGGCGGGACCTGCGGGGGACTGCCCGACCGTACCGGGCGCACCGGGAAAACGTCTCGCGGGCGGCGGGAGGCTCCGGGGAAGACGGGGCCGCGGTGAGGGGCTTCGGCCCCGGCCCGCGCGCCGCGCCGTCAAAACCCCGTGACCGGCTCCGACGACAGCGGGGACAATGGACCCCGTGCGCTATCGCATCCTCGGCACCACACAGGTACTCCGCCCCGACGGCACGGCCGTCCCGCTCGGCGGGGCGCGGCTGCGCGCGCTGCTGACCGTCCTCGCGCTCAGGCCCGGCCGCACCGTGCCCGCGGGCCTGCTGGTGCAGGAGGTGTGGGACGGCGACCCGCCCGCCGACGCGCCGGGCGCCCTGCAAGCCCTGGTCGGGCGGCTGCGCCGGACGCTCGGCGCGGGTGCCGTCGCCTCGGCCGACGGCGGTTACCGGCTGGCCGCCGCCCCCGACGACGTCGACCTGCACCGCTTCGACCGGCTGGCCGGCGAGGGCAGCCGCGCCCTGGCCGACGGCGACCCCGCCAAGGCGGCCGCCGTGCTCGACGACGCCCTCACCCTGTGGCGCGGCCCCGCCCTCGCCGACCTGCCCGACCGCACCGCCGAGGCGGCCCGCTGGGAGATGCGGCACCTGGACGTCCTGCGCGCCCGCCACACCGCCGCCCTCGACCTCGGCCAGGCCGAGCACTCCCTGCCCGAGCTGACCGCGCTGTGCGACGGCCACCCCCTGGACGAGCCCCTCCAGGCCCTGCGGCTGCGCGCCCTGCGCGACACCGGCCGCACCGCCGAGGCGCTGGCCGCCTACGAGTCCGTACGCCGACTGCTCGCGGACCGGCTCGGCACCGACCCGGGACCCGAACTACGGGCCCTGCACGGGGAACTGCTCAATCCAGCGACGCCCGCGTCGCCCCCGACGCCTGCGTCACCCGCGTCGCCCCCGATGCCTGCGTCACCCACAATGCCCGCATCGCCCCCGTCGCCCCCGTCGCCCCCGACGGCCGCCGAGTCCGCTGCTTCCGCGGCGACCGAGGGCCGTGACGCCCCAGCCGCTCCGGCCGCCGCCTCCCGCCCCCGGGGCAACCTCCGAGCCCGGCTCACCTCCTTCGTCGGCCGGGACGCCGACGTCGAGGCCCTGCGCGCCGACCTGGCGACCGCGCGTCTCGTCACCCTCCTCGGCCCCGGAGGCGCGGGCAAGACCCGGCTCTCGCAGGAGGTCGCCGAAGGCGTCGGGGACACGGCGCGGGACGGCGTGTGGCTGGCCGAGCTGGCGCCCGTCGACGACCCCGGCGCCGTACCGGAGGCGGTGCTGACCGCCCTCGGCGCCCGCGAGACCGTGCTGTACGGCGCCGGCGCCGAGGAGATGCGGGCCGTGGCCGCCCCCGACCGGCGGGCCACCGCCGTGGAGCGCCTCGTCGAGCACTGCGGCCGGCGCCGCATGCTGATCGTCCTCGACAACTGCGAGCACGTCGTCGACGCCGCCGCCCGCCTCACCGAGGAACTGCTCGCCCACTGCCCCGGCCTGACCGTCCTCGCCACCAGCCGCGAACCCCTCGGCGTACCGGGGGAGTCACTGCGTCCGGTGGAGCCGCTGCCCGAGCCCGCCGCGCTGCGGCTGCTCGCCGACCGGGGTGCCGCCGCCCGTCCCGGCTTCCGCACCGACGCCGACGAGGAGACCGCGGCCGCCTGCGCCGAGATCTGCCGCCGCCTCGACGGACTGCCGCTGGCCATCGAACTGGCCGCCGCCCGGCTCCGCATGCTCACCCCGCGCCAGATCGCCGACCGCCTCGACGACCGCTTCCGCCTGCTCACCTCCGGCAGCCGCACCGTCCTGCCCCGCCAGCAGACCCTCCGCGCGGTCGTCGACTGGTCCTGGGACCTGCTGGACGCGGACGAACGGGACGTCCTGGGGCGCCTGTCCGTCTTCGCGGGCGGCTGCGACCTCGCCGCCGCCGAGGCCGTGTGCGGACCCGCCGCGCTGGAGGCCCTCGGCTCCCTGGTCGACAAGTCCCTGGTCGTCGCCGCGCCGTCCGGCGGCGACGGCATGCGCTACCGGCTCCTGGAGACCGTCGCCGAGTACGCCGGGGAACGCCTCGACGAGGCCGACGGCCGCGCCGCCGCCGAGCGGGCGCACCTGACGTACTACCGCGAACTCGCCCGCACCACCGACCCGTTGCTGCGCGGCCCGCAGCAGCTGCCCGCCATCGAGCGGCTGGAGCGCGAGTACGAGAACCTGCGCACCGCCCTGCGCCACGCCGTCGCCGAGCGCGACGAACAGGAGGCGCTCAGCCTGGCGCTGTCGCTGGTCTGGTACTGGCAGATGCGCGACCTGCGGGTGGAGGCCCGGAACTGGTTCAGCGAGGTCATGGCCCTCGGCCCCGACCCGTTCGCCGAGCCGGTGCGCCGCGCCGAGCCGGTGTGGGAGCGGTGCACGGCCGCCCCGCCCCCGATGACCGGCGAAGTGCTCGCCGAGGCCCGGCGCGGGGTCCACCTCGCCCACCTCGCCTGCATGGACACCGAGCTGGAGGCCTGGCAGAAACCGGAGGCCAAGCGGAAACTCCGCGCCATCGCCGAGACGTACGAACCGGGCATGCCCCAGGTCTGTTCCCCTCCCGGCCTGCTCTGGTTCTTCGCCGTGATGCTCGCCGGCGACATGGAGCGGCTGCGCGAGATCATGGACGCCGCCGTGCGCACCTGCCGTGCGACACCCGGGTTCGAGTGGTCGCTGGCCGGCTGTCTCCAGATGCGCGCCAACTTCCGCGCCAACCGCACCGAGTGGGCCGGCGACGCGGCCCGCGACGCCGACGAGGCGATGGAGATCTACCGCCGCCTCGGCGACGCCTGGGGCACCGCGGAGGCGCTCGCCGCCCGCGCCGAGGCCCGTGAACGCAAGGGCCAGTACCGACTCGCCGCCGCCGACTACCGGCTTGCCGCGGTGCACGCCGAACGGCTCGGCGCGCACGCCCAGGTGGACGTCCTGGAGGCCCGCCTCGGCAGCGTGCTGCTGGAGGCGGGCGACGGCGAGGAGGGCGAGCGCATCCTGACCGCCGTGATCGACCGGACCGAGGGGACCGGGCACAACGGCGCCATGCCGGCCGCCCGGCTCTTCCTCGCCGGCTGGCTCGGCATGACCGACCGGACCGCCGAGGCGCGGGTGCAGCTGCGGCTGCTGCGCGAGGACTTCGCCATCTCCCACTTCATCGTCTTCGACGCCTTCATCCTCGCCGCGGAGGCCTGGATCGCCACGCTGGAGGACCGGCACGAGGAGTGCCTGGACAAGGTCCGCAAGTCGCTGGAACGGGCCGAGGACCCGCTGTCCGCGGCCGTCGCCCCGCACATGCGCTCCGGATACCTGACCATCGCCGCGATGGCGCTGGCCCGCGTGGACGACGGGCGCCGGGCCGCGGACGCCGCCCGCTGCGTCGGCGCCGCCGACGCGATGCTGCCGCCGGACCACGTCTCCATGGGCCTGGAGCGGGACGCGCACGCCCGGGCCACCGAGCGGGTCCGCGAGGTACTCGGCGGCGAGGCGTACGAGGCCGCGTACGCCGAGGGCGCCGGCCTCTCCGTGGAGGAGGCCGTCGCCCTCGTCTGACCCTCGTCCGACCCGGCTCAGGTCTTCGTACGGAACTTGTGGATGGCGACCGGCGCCATCACCGCCGTGATCGCCACCGACCAGCCGAGCGTGATCCACAGGTCGTGCGCGACCGGGCCGCCCACCATCAGGCCACGCGCCGCGTCGGCGAGCGTGGACAGCGGGTTGTAGTCGGTGAAGGCCTGCAGCCAGCCCGGCATCGACTGCGTCGGCGCGAAGATCGAGGAACCGAACTGCAGCGGGAACAGCACCATGAATCCCATCGCCTGCACGGACTGCGCGTTCTTCAGGATCACGCCCAGGGTGAGGAACACCCACATGATCGACGAGGCGAACACCGCGGACAGGCCCACCGCCGCGAACAGACCGGGCCAGCTCTGGATGTCGAAGCCGACCAGGACCGCGACGATCATCAGTACGGCGGTCGCGAACAGCATCCGCAGCATCTCCACCGCGATCTTCGCGAAGAGCACCGAGCCGCGCCCGATCGGCAGGGACCGGAAGCGGTCCATGACACCGGAGTTGAAGTCCTGGCTGAACCCGGTGCCGACGCCCTGGGACAGCGTCATGCTCATCATCGCGATCATGCCGGGAATCACGTACTGCACATAGCCGTCCTGCCCGCCGCCCAGGGCCTGGCCGATCGACCCGCCGAAGACGTACACGAACAGCAGGGTGAAGACGACCGGCATCAGCAGGGCGTCGAACATCGACTCCGGGTCCTGCCGGATCCACAGCAGGTTGCGGCGGACCAGGGCGCCGGTGTGCCGCAGATGCCCGCGCGGGGTGATCCGGGCGTCGGGACTGACAGTGGTGGCGCTCATACGGCGACCTCCTCGCGGGCTTCGGCGGGCGCGGGGTCCTGCGGGGCGCTGGCGCGGTGGCCGGTGAGCGACAGGAAGACCTCGTCCAGGCTGGGCAGTTCGGTGGTGATGGAGGCGATCGTGACACCGCGGGCGGTGACCGCGCCGACCACGGCGGTCAGCTGCTCGTCGCTGAGGATCGGTACCAGGACGGCACCGCGCTGCGCGTCCACCGTGGAGTTGGCGAGCCCGGTGATGCCCAGCTCGTCCAGGAAGGCGGCGAGCGGACGCAGCTGGAGCGGGTCGGCCGGGCGGACGCGCAGGGTGCGCCCGCCGACCTTGGCCTTCAGCTCCTCGATGCCGCCGTTCGCGATGACCTTGCCGCGGTCCACGACGGTCAGCTCGGAGGCGAGCTGCTCGGCCTCCTCCATGTACTGGGTGGTGAGCAGCACGGTGACACCGTCGCCGACCATGCGCTTGACCTCGTCCCACACCTCGTTGCGGGTGCGCGGATCCAGGCCGGTGGTGGGCTCGTCGAGGTAGAGGACCGCCGGATGCCCGATCATGGAGGCCGCCAGGTCCAGCCGCCGCCGCATGCCGCCCGAGTACGTGGCCGCGGGCCGCTTGCCGGCCTCGGTGAGCGAGAACCGCTCCAGCAGTTCGTCGGCCCGGGCGCGGGCGTCCCCGCGGGACAGGTCGAGCAGCCGGCCGATCATGTAGAGGTTCTCCCAGCCGGGGAGCTTCTCGTCCACGGACGCGTACTGCCCGGTGAGTCCTATCACCCGCCGCAGCTGCCGCGGCTGCCGTACGACGTCGTAGCCGGCGACGTGCGCCTGGCCGGAGTCCGGCGTGATGAGGGTGGACAGGATGCGGACGAGGGTGGTCTTGCCGGCCCCGTTCGGCCCGAGCACACCCATCACGGTGCCCTCGCGCACATCCAGGTCGACGCCGTCCAGTGCCTTGGTCTCGCCGTAGTGCTTGACCAGCCCCCGCACGGTGACCGCGCTGCCCGCGATGGTCGGGGGGTTGCCATCGATTTGCTTCATGCAGATGACGTTGTCAGGGGCTGCCGACATATCACCGACAGCCCACCGACATCAGTGCCGACAACACCGACAACTCACCGACAAGCACCGCAACCATCAATTGAGGAACCACGACGGCGAGCAACCAGCTCCGCGAGAGCGGCGCCGGCTCAGGCGCATCAGAACGCGTGCTCCTCCTGCGGGAACGTTCCGCCGACGACGTCCTCGGCGAAGGACTTCGCCGCGTCGCCGATGACCTGGCGCAGGTCGGCGTACTGCTTGACGAACTTCGGCATCCGGCCGCCGGTCAGCCCGAGCATGTCGGTCCACACCAGCACCTGCGCGTCCGTGTCCGGACCCGCGCCGATGCCGACCGTCGGGATGTGCAGTGTCCGCGTCACCTCGGCGGCCAGCTCGGCCGGCACCAGCTCCAGGACGACCGCGAAGGCGCCCGCGTCCTGCACCGCCTTGGCGTCGCGCAGCAGCTGCTGGGCCGCCTCCTCGCCCCGGCCCTGCACGCGGTAGCCCATGACGTTGACGGACTGCGGGGTGAGGCCGATGTGCGCCATCACGGGGATGCCGGACTCGACGAGCAGCCGGATCTGCTCGTGCGACCGCTCACCGCCCTCCAGCTTGACCGCCCCGACCCCCGCCTCCTTCACCAGCCGGGTCGCCGAGCGCAGCGCCTGCACCGGACCCTCCTGGTAGGAACCGAAGGGCAGGTCGCCGACGATCAGGGCGCGACTGGTGCCCCGGACGACCGCGGCCGAGAGCATCGTCATCTCGTCCAGCGTGACCGGCACGGTCGTGTCGTAGCCGAGGTGGCAGTTGCCCGCGGAGTCGCCGACGAGCATGACCGGGATGCCGGCCTCGTCGAAGACGGACGCGGTCATCGCGTCGTAGGCGGTGAGCATGGGCCACTTCTCGCCGCGCTCCTTGGCGGCGGTGATGTCCCGGACGGTGATACGACGGTTGCTCTTGCCCCCGTACAGCGCCTTGCTCCCGTCGGAGGGCTTGCGCTGAGGCGTCGGGGCAGCCGAAAGCTGCGTCATGGCAACGGCTCCTTCATGTCATCTCGAGGCACCCTGACGGTGTCCCCGGATCCCTTCCATGGTGGCACCTCGTGCGTCCCGGCGGCTAGGGGACCCTCGGCATGGACCGCACCCGGGGGGAGGGGAGGGGGCGAATGTGCTCGTTGTGTCACAGAGCGGCCCGGGTCGGCGCTGTTCGGAACTCCGGACGCCGACTCGTACGTCCTCGTGCCAGTACGGCCGTCACGGGACGGCGGGTTCGGAACCGATCATCCCCTAGGGTGCTGAGTCACAGGGGGCGACGGTGTTGCACGGCAGGTTGTGAGGCGACGGTATGGCGCAGCAGGCGTACATGACGGAGACGGACAGCGGCGGCTCGGGGCCCGAGCGCCGGGAGACCCGGATTCGGCGCCTGTTCGACCGGGCGGTCACCGGCTGGCGCGGAGACCCGCGGATCTGGCGCCGGGGCCTGATCACCGCGGCGGTGGCCGCCGTCCTGGCCGTCGTCATGGCGGGCCACTCGCGCATCCCGAACGCCATCGGCAACCTCGGCAGCCTCACGGAGACCTTCCTGCCCTGGTTCGGCCTGCTGGTCCCGGTGCTCCTGGTGATCGCCCTCGCCCGCAAGTCGGCGACGGCGCTGATCGCGCTCCTGCTGCCGATTTCCGTGTGGTTCAACCTCTTCGGCGGCCTGCTCTTCGACAAGACGGGCACCGGCGGCGACCTCACGGTGGCCACGCACAACGTCAACGCCGACAACGCCGACCCGGCCGGCACCGCCCGCGCCGTGGCCGCCGCCGGCGCGGACGTGATGGCCCTGGAGGAACTGAAGGCGTCCGCCGTACCGACGTACGAGAAGGCGCTCGCGGCGAAGTACCCCCATCACGCGGTCGTCGGCACCGTCGGGCTGTGGAGCAAGTACCCGCTCAGCGGCGTGAAGGCGGTCGACATCGAACTGGGCTGGAAGCGCGCGATGCGCGCCACCGTCGCCACCCCGTCCGGGCCGGTCGCCGTGTACGTCGCCCACCTGCCCTCCGTACGGGTGAAGCTGGAGGCCGGTTTCACCGCCCGGCAGCGGGACAAGAGCGCCGAGGCCCTCGGCGAGGCCATCGCCGACGAGAAGCTGCCCCGCAAGATCCTGCTCGGCGACCTCAACGGCACCATGAACGACCGCGCCCTCACCGCGATCACCTCCCAGATGCGCTCCCCCCAGGGCGCGGTGGGCGACGGCTTCGGCTTCAGCTGGCCGGCGTCCTTCCCGATGGCCCGCATCGACCAGATCCTGGTCAGCGGCGTGGAACCGACGACCAGCTGGACCCTCCCGGCGACCGGCAGCGACCACCTCCCGATCGCCGCGCGTGTGAGGGTCGACACAGCGGAGTCCTGAAAGTCCCTGGTCAGCCCCGTATGGGCGACTGCCGGAAACCCACGCGTCACCTCACGGAATACTCGGCCTGAGAGGCTTTGTTCCGTACGGGAACATAGCGAAGAAGTCCCGTACGCACCTCCGCTCTCGAAAGGCGAGACCCTTCATGCCCCTGGCCCTGCTCGCCCTTGCCGTGGGCGCCTTCGGCATCGGTACGACCGAGTTCGTGATGATGGGCCTGCTGCCCGAAGTCGCGGACGACCTGCACATCTCGATCCCCGCCGCAGGCCACCTGGTCTCGGCCTACGCGCTCGGCGTCGTCATCGGCGCACCGCTGCTCGCCGCGGCGACCGCGCGGATGTCCCGCCGCACGGTCCTCATCGCCCTGATGGCGCTGTTCGTGATCGGAAACGCCCTGTCGGCCGTCGCGCCCGGCGAGGGCTCCCTCCTGGCCGCCCGCTTCGTCAGCGGCCTGCCGCACGGTGCCTTCTTCGGCGTCGGCGCGGTGGTCGCCACCGGCATGGTCGCGCCGGAACGCAAGGCCCGCTCCGTCTCCCTGATGTTCCTGGGCCTGACCGTCGCCAACATCGTCGGCGTCCCCGCCGCCACCGCCATGGGCCAGCAACTCGGCTGGCGGGCGACCTTCCTCGGCGTGAGCGCCATCGGCGTCGCGGCGATAGCGGCGCTCGTCGCGCTGATCCCGCGCGAGAACGCCCCCGCCCCCGCCACGGGCCTGCGCGGCGAACTGGCCGCCCTGCGCTCCCTGCCCGTCTGGCTGGCGCTCGGCACGACGGTGGCGGGCTTCGGCGCGCTCTTCTCCGCGTACAGCTACATCACGCCGATGCTCACGGACGCCGCCGGATTCGCCGAGGCCGGCGTGACGCTGCTGCTGGCCCTCTTCGGAGTCGGCGCCACCGCGGGCAACCTGCTGGGCGGCCGCCTGGCCGACCACTCCCTCCGGGGCACCCTCTTCGGCGGCCTCGCCTCACTGGTCGTGGTCCTCGCCCTCTTCCCGCTCCTGATGCGCACGGAGGTCAGCGCGGCCGCAGCGGTGGCCCTGCTCGGCATGGCCGCCTTCGTCACCGGCTCCCCGCTCCAGCTGATGGTCATGGAGAAGGCCGCCGCGGCCCCCTCCCTGGCCTCCTCCGCCAACCAGGCCGCCTTCAACCTCGCCAACGCCGGCGGCGCCTGGATCGGCGGCCTCGCCCTCGCGGCGGGCTTCGGCGCCACGTCCCCGGCGACGGCGGGCGCGGGGCTGGCGGTGCTCGGCGTGGCGGTCGCGGGCGCGGCCTACGCCGTGGACCGGCGGCGGGCCGCCGCCGCTCCGGTCACCGGGCGGGAACGCGTGGTCGCCGGGCACGTGCCGGAGGCCGTGGAGACGGCGCGCCGCTGAGGACCGCGCCCCACGTCGGGGTGACGGGGGCAGCATCCCGCCACCGTGGCGACGATCGTCCGTCTACCGTGACGCACGTCGCGATACGACGCGTACGGCGGAGGGGTGCGGATGTCGGTGGACGGTGGGGCGGACGAGCCGGGTTGGGAGGTCGACCCGGACGACGAGTGGGGCGTGGCGGTCATCGCCACCGTGGGGCGGCAGCTGAAGCTGCGGCGCGAGGCGGCGGGGATGCGGGCGGCCGAGTTCGGGACGGCGGTGGGGTACGGGGAGGACCTGGTCTACAAGGTCGAGGGCGGTAAGCGGATTCCGCGGCGGGAGTATCTGGAGCGGGCCGACGAGGTGCTGGCGGCAGGTGGGCTCATTGCCGCGACTTGGGAGGACGTGAAGAAGGTCCGATATCCGAAGTACGTGCGGGACCTGGCGAAGATGGAGGCGCGCGCGGTCGAGTCGCTTTCGTACGGCAGCCACAACCTGCACGGCCTCGTCCAGACCGAGGAGTACGCCCGCGCCCTGCTGGGCACGCGGCGGCCGGCGCTGACGGAGGAGGAGTTGGAGAGGGCGGTCGCCGCGCGGATGGCCCGCAGGGCGATTTTCGATCGGGCCCCCGCCCCGGAACTCAGCTTTGTCCAGGAAGAGGTGACTCTGAGGCGTCCCGTCGGGGGCAAGATGGTGCTGCGCAGGCAGCTCGAGCATCTGCTGGAGGTGGCGCGGTTGCGGCACGTCGAGGTCCAGGTGATGCCGACGTCTCGCGGCGATCACCCGGGTACGGGAGGACGGATTCAGGTGCTCAAGTTCGGCGACGGCACGGCGGTCGGCCGGGCCGACGACGAGTTCGGCAACCGTCCGGTCACCGACCCACGACTGCTGCGAATCCTCGAACTGCGCTATGGCATTATCCGGGCCGAGGCGCTGACCGCCCGGGAATCACTGGCTTTCATCGAACAACTGCTGGGGGAGACATGAGCCGCATGGACGCGTCCGGAGACGTCGCCGACCTGACCTGGTTCAAGAGCAGCTACAGCGACAGCAGCAACCCCAACGACTGCGTAGAGGTCGCGATAACCCCCGCCACCGTCCACGTCCGCGACTCCAAGCGCCCCGACGGCCCCCGCCTCGCCGTGGCCCCGGCCATGTGGGCGGCGTTCGTGGCGGGCACCGGCACGTGAGAAGCCCCGGACGCAGTGGTCCGGGGCTTCACGCGCGCGTCAGTCGTGCGGCTCAGACCATGGTCGTGTGCGCGTGGCCCTGCGCCGAAGCGCCGCCGAGCGACGCGGAGGCGCCGGCACCGGCACCGAGGGCGAACGGGCCGGCCTCCGCGTAGAGACCGGTGCCGACGGCGCCACCGGACGTTATGACGGCCGTGCCGGCGTCGATGCCGATGTTGCCGCCGGACACCTGGTCCAGGTCCGCGTCGGAGATTTCAGCAGTTTCGACCTGGGGGACGAGGTTCATGACAGGTCTTTCCTTTCGTGCGAACGAAATGGGAGCGGTGAGGCACGCACGCCCGGAACGCGGAGTTGGGGGAGTCCGGAACCGATCGCCGGCGTGCCGCGCACCGATCAAAGCACGCTGGTGAACGGCCGACTATCCGTGTGCTGTTGAGGGGCCGTTCCCGGCGTCTCCGCATCCATCAGTGTGCCCATGCGGTCAGGGAAAGAGCTCGCGTCTTCACGCTACCCGCCGGTACAGGGGCCTCCCCGGGGCCGCGACGGGCGCGGTCGGCCCGATCCGCCTCCACCACGCCCTTTCCGTGCGACCGAGTGATGAACGGTGTGCAGGTCCGAGGGATTTTCGGGGTCGGTCCCGGCTCGAAGACCGGCTCGGGGGGAGTAACACGTCGGGGCCGGCGGTCAGTCGACCGTCGGCCCCTCTGTCATGACAGCGGGACGCGCCCGCGGATCCGCCCTACAGCACCGGCAGCGACTTCCGCAGCTCGAACGCGGTGACCTGCGAGCGGTACTCCTCCCACTCCTGCCGCTTGTTGCGGAGGAAGAAATCGAAGACGTGCTCGCCGAGGGTCTCGGCGACCAGGTCGCTGCGTTCCATCAGGGCGAGGGCCTCGCCGAGGTTCTGGGGGAGGGGCTCGATGCCCAGCGCGCGGCGTTCCGAGTCGGACAGGGCCCAGACGTCGTCCTCGGCGCCCGGCGGGAGTTCGTAGCCCTCCTCGATGCCCTTGAGACCGGCGGCGAGGAGGACGGCGTAGGTCAGGTACGGGTTGGCGCCGGAGTCGATGGAGCGGACCTCGACGCGGGCCGAGCCGGTCTTGCCGGGCTTGTACATGGGGACGCGGACCAGGGCCGAGCGGTTGTTGTGGCCCCAGCAGATGTAGGAAGGGGCCTCGCCGCCGGCGCCCGCCGTGCGCTCGCTGCCGCCCCAGATGCGCTTGTAGCTGTTCACCCACTGGTTGGTGACCGCCGAGATCTCCGCCGCGTGCCGCAGCAGGCCCGCGATGAAGGAGCGGCCGACCTTGGAGAGCTGGTACTCGGCGCCCGATTCGTAGAACGCGTTGCGGTCGCCCTCGAAGAGCGAGAGGTGCGAGTGCATGCCCGAGCCCGGGTACTCCGAGAACGGCTTCGGCATGAAGGTGGCCTGGAGGCCCTGCTCCAGCGCGACCTGCTTCATGACCAGGCGGAAGGTCATGATGTTGTCGGCCGTGGAGAGCGCGTCGGCGTAGCGGAGGTCGATCTCCTGCTGGCCGGGGGCGCCCTCGTGGTGGGAGAACTCCACCGAGATGCCCATCGACTCCAGCATGGTGATCGCCTGGCGGCGGAAGTCCATGCCGATGTTCTGCGGGGTGTGGTCGAAGTAGCCGGAGTTGTCGGCGGGGGTGGGGACCGTCCCGTCGACGGGCTTGTCCTTCAGCAGGAAGAACTCGATCTCCGGGTGGGTGTAGAAGGTGAAGCCCAGGTCGGAGGTGCGGGCCAGGGTGCGCTTGAGGACGTAGCGCGGGTCGGCGAAGGACGGGGAACCGTCCGGCATGAGGATGTCGCAGAACATGCGGGCCGTGCCGGGGGCCTCCGCGCGCCAGGGCAGGACCTGGAAGGTGGAGGGGTCCGGCTTGGCGATCATGTCGGACTCGTAGACCCGGGCGAAGCCCTCGATCGCGGAGCCGTCGAAGCCGATGCCCTCGTCGAAGGCCTGCTCCAGCTCGGCCGGGGCCACGGCGACGGACTTGAGGAAGCCCAGTACGTCCGTGAACCACAGGCGTACGAACCGGATGTCGCGCTCCTCCAGCGTCCGGATCACGAACTCCTGCTGCTTGTCCATCTTCCGCTTCCCCATCCTCGCTGGTCAGGCCGCCTGTCTCCGGTACGGCGGGAGGCGGCCCTGCACCTGAGCATCACACCACAGCACGGTTTCGTACGCGTTGCGGGCCTCGATCGGCCCACCGGCTCTCCCCGCAGCGTAGAGGCCACCTGTTCGATCGGGCCATTCCTGGACTCCCACCGCGACGGATCCTGTGATCTCCCTACGATTCAGCCCTCCTCCGCCCTTACGATCAGCGGACTCCACCGCCCCCCTTTTCCCAGAAGGGCACACCCCATGGGTTCCGCCAAGAAGAGCAGCAACACGGCGCGACAGACACGCATAGCCGAGATGCGGCGCGCCGAGGAGGCCCGCGACCGCCGGAACCGGATCCTCACCATCGCGGTCAGCGCCGTGGTCGTCGCCGGTCTCGTCGTCGGCGGGGTCGTCCTCGTCCGGTCGCAGTCCGGCGACTCCGACGACGCCACGGCGTCGGACGGCAAGACCTCCGGCAAGTTCGTCGCCGGGGAGGACGGGGTGCGGACCTGGAAGGGGGACCTGTCCCGCAACCACGTCACCAAGAAGGTGTCCTATCCGGCCGAGCCCCCGGTGGGCGGCGACCACAACCAGGTCTGGATGAACTGCAACGGTGACGTCTACACCAAGCCGCTGGAGAACGAGAACGCGGTGCACTCGCTGGAGCACGGCGCCGTCTGGGTGACGTACACCGACAAGGCGCCCGAGGCCGACGTGGAGAAGCTGGCGGCGAAGGTGAAGAAGACGCCGTACTCGCTGATGAGCCCGGACGACAAGCAGAAGGACCCGATCATGCTCACCGCCTGGGGCCACCAGCGCACGGTGACGGGCGCCGACGACCCGAACGTGGACAAGTTCTTCGAGAAGTTCGTCCAGGGCGAGCAGACCCCCGAGCCGGGGGCCGCGTGCACCAACGGGCTGTCGCAGTGACCCCGAGGCGGGCCGGCTGGATCACGGGGGCCGCGGCCGCGGCCCTCGTCGCGGCCGGCGGCATCACCTACGCCGTCGCCGGGGACGACGGCGCGGGCCGGGTCCCGTCGGCCGACTCCGCGGACGCCGGGTTCGCGCGGGACATGTCGGTGCACCACCAGCAGGCCGTGGAGATGTCGTACATCGTGCGCGACCGCACGAAGGACGAGGAGGTGCGGCGCCTCGCGTACGACATCGCGCAGACCCAGGCCAACCAGCGGGGCATGATGATCGGCTGGCTCGACCTGTGGGGGCTGCCGAAGGTGTCGTCCGACCCGCCGATGACCTGGATGGGCATGGGCGACATGCCGTCGGCGGGGGAGGGCTCGCTGATGCCGGGGATGGCCACCGACGCCGAGATGGAGAAGCTGGCCACGCTCGACGGGAAGCGGGCGGAGGTCTACTACCTCCAGCTCATGACCGAGCATCACAAGGGCGGCGTCCACATGGCCCAGGGGTGCGCCGACAAGTGCACGGTCGGGGTGGAGAAACGGCTGGCGCGGGGGATGGTGGAGTCGCAGGAGTCGGAGATCCGGCTGATGACGGACCTGCTGGCGGAGCGGGGCGCGCAGCCTCGGACATGAGGCGAGTAGCGGACATGCGGGTACCGGCACGCCACCCCATCGCGTCGTTCTGACGATTACACTGTGCGCGTGCCTCAACTACGACTCGCCCTGAACCAGATCGACTCGTGTGTCGGCGACATCGCCTCGAACGCGGAGTCGGTCGTCCGCTGGACCCGGCACTCGGCCGAGCAGGGAGCGCACCTGGTGGCGTTCCCGGAGATGGTCCTGACCGGATACCCCGTCGAGGACCTGGCGCTCAGGCCGTCCTTCGTGGAGGCGTCCCGCACGGCCCTGCGCTCGCTGGCGGCGCGTCTGGCGCGGGAGGGCTTCGGCACGCTGCCGGTGGTCGTCGGCTACCTCGACCGCTCCGCGACCGCCCAGCCGAAGTACGGCCAGCCGGCCGGCGCCCCGCAGAACGCGGCGGCCGTGCTGTACGGCGGCGAGGTGGTGCTGAGCTTCGCCAAGCACCACCTGCCCAACTACGGCGTCTTCGACGAGTTCCGCTACTTCGTGCCCGGCGACACCATGCCGGTGGTGCGGGTGCGCGGCGTCGACGTGGCGCTGGCCATCTGCGAGGACCTGTGGCAGGACGGCGGCCGGGTGCCGGCCGCGCGCTCGGCACGGGCCGGGCTGCTGCTCTCCGTCAACGCCTCGCCGTACGAGCGCGACAAGGACGACACCCGGCTGGAACTGGTGCGCGGGCGCGCCCGGGAGGCCGGGTGCACGACCGCCTACCTGGCGATGACCGGCGGGCAGGACGAGCTGGTCTTCGACGGTGACTCGATCGTGGTCGACCGGGACGGGGAGGTCGTGGCGCGGGCGCCGCAGTTCTCCGAGGGCTGCGTGGTCGTCGACCTGGATCTGCCGGCCGCCGACCCGGACGCGCCGACGGGCGTCGTGGACGACGGGCTGCGCGTCGACCGGGTCGTGCTGTCCGAGGAGCCGGTGCCGGCCTACCCGCCGGAGCTGTCCGGCGGGTACGCGGAGCGGCTGGACGACGACGAGGAGGTCTACTCGGCGCTCGTCGTCGGACTGCGGGCCTACGTCGCGAAGAACGGCTTCCGCTCGGTGCTGATCGGACTGTCCGGAGGCATCGACTCCGCGCTGGTCGCGGCGATCGCCTGCGACGCGGTCGGCGCGGAGAACGTGTACGGCGTCTCCATGCCGTCCAAGTACTCCTCCGGGCACTCCAGGGACGACGCGGCGGAGATGGCGCGGCGCACCGGACTGAACTACCGCACCGTGGCGATCGAGCCGATGTTCGACGCGTACATGGGCTCGCTGGACCTGACCGGGCTGGCGGAGGAGAACCTCCAGTCGCGGCTGCGCGGGACGTTGCTGATGGCCATCTCCAACCAGGAGGGCCACCTCGTGCTCGCGCCCGGCAACAAGTCGGAGCTGGCGGTGGGGTACTCGACGCTGTACGGCGACTCGGTCGGCGCGTACGGGCCCATCAAGGACGTGTACAAGACGTCCGTCTTCCGCCTCGCCGAGTGGCGCAACCGGGCGGCCGAATCCCGCGGTCAGGCCCCGCCGATCCCCGAGAACTCGATCACCAAGCCGCCGAGCGCGGAGCTGCGCCCGGGCCAGGTCGACACGGACTCGCTGCCGGACTACCCGGTGCTGGACGCGATCCTCGAGCTGTACGTCGACCGGGACCGGGGCGCGGACGAGATCGTGGCCGCCGGGTACGACCGGGAGCTGGTGACGAAGACGCTGCGCATGGTCGACACCGCGGAGTACAAGCGGCGCCAGTACCCGCCGGGCACCAAGATCTCGCCGAAGGGCTTCGGCAAGGACCGCCGGCTCCCGATCACCAACCGGTGGCGGGAGACCGGCTGATCCGAACGGCCCACTAGGGGGCCAGTCCGGCGGACAGGCCCTAGCCCTGCCGCTGCTGGTCCGCCAGCAGCTGGTGCAGCGGCTCCGTCGCCCGGCGGCGGTACTCCTGGACCGCCCAGCCGTTACCGTCCGGGTCCTTGAAGTACATGAACGTGGCGCCGTCGTCCGGCGCGTACTGCACCGGCTCGGAGACCTCCAGGCCGCGCCCCACCAGCTCCGCGTGGGCCGCCTTGATGTCGGTGACGCACAGCTGAAGCCCCTGGTACGTGCCGGGGGCCGGCGCGGTCTGGCCTTCGGCCATGTCCCAGATGGCCTCGCCGAGGGCGATGGAGCAACCCGAGCCGGGCGGCGTCAGCTGGACGATGCGCATCCCCGGCATGACCTCCTGGTCGATGTCGACGTGGAAGCCGACCTTGTCCCGGTAGAAGTCCCGGGACCGGTCGATGTCGGTCACGGGCAGCGGGATCACTTCGAGCGTGAAGTCCATGGCATGGCTCCTTCGACGTCCTTGTCGAGCACGATGTCGTGATGTCGGTTCTGTCGGCATCTGTCAGTAGTGGTACCGCGCCTGCACGATGACCAGCACGCCATCGACGGGCTTGTACACCAGACGGTGTGTGTCGTCGATGCGTCGTGACCAGTAGCCCGACAGGTCGCCCTTCAGGGGCTCAGGCTTGCCGATGCCCTTGAACGGGTCACGTGTGATGTCGGTGATCAGTTTGTTGATCCGCTTGGTCACCTTCCGGTCGCTCTCGGCCCAGTGGACGTAGTCCTCCCAGCCGTGCGACGTGAAAGTGATCTTCACGTGCGCTCCGCGTCCGGATCGATCAGCTCACGCCGCCGTGCGCCGCCGGACTCGGCCTCGGCGATGGAATCGAGCAGGCGGCGGGCGTTCTTGGGGGAGCGCAGGAGGTGCACCGTCTCCGTCCAGGCCGTGAAGTCCTCCTCGGACATGAGCACGGCGTTTCCCTTGCGGGAGGTGATGTGCACCGGGGCGTGGTCCTCGTTGACCTGCTCTATCAGGGGGAACAGGTTCTGACGGGCTTCGCTTGCGGTAATGGACATACCGGTGCCTCCCTTCGCGGCTTGTACAAGATATCGTACGAGTGTGGAGCGGTCCACCGGAGGCCGGGAACGGGGAGCGAGAGCGGTACGCCCCGGCGCCCGCGCGCTGCTCCCCGGTTACGCTCAGGCCGTACGACCTTGATCCCACAGGTCCGACAGGAGACCGAGATGACGGCGCCGGGGCGCAGGAGCAGTACCTTCACACGGCTGCTGCGGCACGGCTTCACCGATCCCTCGGCCGCCGAGCGGCTGCTGGAGGGCGTGGAGCTGGCACCGGTCCGCAGCGACCCGGTCCTGCTGGAGGCGCTGGGCGCCACCGCCGACCCGGACCTCGCCCTGCACGGCCTGGTCCGACTCCTGGAGGCGCAGCCCGGCCCCACCGCCCGCCGGGAGCTGCTGGACACCCTGATAGCGGCCAAGCCGCTGCGCGACCGTCTCCTCGGTGTGCTCGGCGCCTCCGAGGCGCTCGGCGACCACCTCGCCCGGCACGCCGGCGACTGGCAGGCCCTGGTCACCTACGAGCCGCGGGACCTGCACCGCGGGGTGGCGGAGTTCGAGCGCGGCCTCGCCGAGGCCACCGACCCCGTCTCCCTGCGCGTCGCCTACCGGCGCTGCCTGCTGTCCATCGCCGCCCGCGACGTGTGCGGCACCATCGACGTCGCCGAGACCGCCGCCGAGCTGGCCGACCTAGCCACCGCCACACTCCGCGCCGCCCTCGCCCAGGCCGAGGCCGCCGCGCCCGAGGACGCGGCCCTGTGCCGGCTCGCGGTCATCGCGATGGGCAAGTGCGGCGGACACGAGCTGAACTACGTCTCCGACGTGGACGTGATCTTCGTGGGCGAGCCCGCGGAAGGCACCGACGGGGCGGCCGACGAGGCCAGGGCGATGCGGGCCGCGACCGCGCTCGCCTCGCACCTGATGCGGATCTGCTCCGAGACGACCGTCGAGGGCTCCATCTGGCCCGTCGACGCCAACCTCCGCCCGGAGGGACGCAACGGCCCGCTGGTGCGCACCCTCAGCAGCCACCTCGCCTACTACCAGCGCTGGGCCAAGACCTGGGAGTTCCAGGCGCTGCTCAAGGCCCGCCCGGTGGCCGGCGACCCCGGGCTCGGCGCCGAGTACGTGGCCGCCCTCCAGCCCCTGGTGTGGCAGGCCGCCGACCGCGAGAACTTCGTCCCGGACGTGCAGAAGATGCGCCGCCGGGTGGTGGAGACCATCCCCGTCGCCGAGGTCGACCGGCAGCTGAAACTGGGTCCGGGAGGGCTCAGGGACGTCGAGTTCGCCGTCCAGCTGCTCCAGCTGGTGCACGGGCGGTCGGACACGTCCCTGCACAGCGGTACGACGCTGGACGCGCTGGAGTCCCTCGCCGCGGGCGGGTACGTGGGCCGGGCGGATGCCGCCCAGCTCGACGAGGCGTACCGCTTCCTGCGTTCCATGGAGCACCGCATCCAGCTCCACCGGCTGCGGCGCACCCACCTCGTCCCCGAGGACGAGGCCGACCTGCGGCGCCTCGGCCGCTCCCTCGGCCTGCGCACGGACCCGGTCACCGGGCTGCTGCGCGCGTGGAAGCGGCACGCGTCCGTCGTACGCCGGCTGCACGAGAAGCTGTTCTACCGGCCGCTGCTCGACGCCGTGGCCCAGCTGGCGCCCGGCGAGGCCCGGCTGAGTCCCGAGGCGGCGCGGGAGCGGATGGTCGCCCTCGGGTACGCCGACCCGGCCGCCGCGCTGAGGCACCTGGAGGCGCTGGCGTCCGGTGTCACCCGCAAGGCGGCCATCCAGCGGACCCTGCTGCCCGTGCTGCTCGGCTGGTTCGCCGACTCGGCCGACCCGGACACCGGCCTGCTCAACTTCCGCAAGGTCTCCGACGCGCTCGGCACGACGCCCTGGTACCTGCGGCTGCTGCGGGACGAGGGTGCCGCGGCGGAGAACCTCGCCCGGGTGCTCTCCGCCGGGCGGCTCGCCCCCGACCTGCTGATGCGGGCGCCCGAGGCCGTCGCGCTGCTCGGGGACGGCAACGCCGGCGGGCTGGCGCCGCGGGGGCGGCTCCAGCTGGAGCAGGAGACACTCGCCGCGGTCCGCCGTGCCGACGGCGCGGTGCAGGCGGTGACGGCGGCGCGCGGGGTCCGGCGCCGGGAGCTGTTCCGTACGGCCGCCGCGGACATCGTCGGTTCCTACGGCACCGAGGCGCAGCCCGTCGAGGCCGACCAGGGCGCCCTGGTGGACCTGGTCGGCGGCGCCGTGTCCGACCTGACGGCGGCGACACTGGCGGGCACGCTCCGGGCCGTCGTCCGGGAAGGCTGGGGCGACACGCTGCCGACCCGGTTCGCGATCATCGGCATGGGCCGGTTCGGCGGGCACGAGCTGGGCTACGGCTCGGACGCGGACGTGTTGTTCGTGCACGAGCCGCGGGACGGGGTCGACGAACGGGAGGCGTCGGAGGCGGCGAACAAGGTCGTCTCCGAGATGCGCCGCCTGCTCCAGGTCCCCAGCGCCGACCCACCCCTCCTCATCGACGCCGACCTGCGTCCCGAGGGCAAGTCCGGCCCGCTGGTGCGGACCCTGAAGTCGTACGAGGCGTACTACCGGCGCTGGTCGCTGGTGTGGGAGCGGCACGCGCTGCTGCGGGCCGAGTTCGTCGCCGGCGACGCGGACCTGGGGCGCCGGTTCACCGAGCTGGTCGATCCGCTGCGGTTCCCGGCGGACGGGCTCGGGGAGGACGCGGTACGGGAGATCCGGCGGCTCAAGGCCCGGATGGAGTCCGAGCGGCTGCCGCGCGGCGCGGACCCCAAGCTGCACGCCAAACTGGGGCCGGGCGGGCTGTCCGACGTGGAGTGGACCGTGCAACTGCTCCAGCTGCGGCACGGGCACGCGGAGCGGGGGCTGCGGACCACCCGGACGCGCCAGGCCCTGTCCGCCGCCTGCGACGCCGGGCTGATCTCGGCGGAGAACGCCGGGACACTCGACGAGGCGTGGGTACTGGCGACGCGCGTGCGCAACGCGGTGATGCTGGTGCGCGGCCGGGCCGCCGACACCTTCCCGACCGACCCCCGCGAACTGGCGGCGGTCGGCCGCTACCTGGGCCACGGCCCGGGCCACGCGGGCGACATGCTCGACGAGTACCGCCGCACGGCCCGCCGGGCCCGGGCGGTGGTGGAGGACCTGTTCTACGCCTAGGGCCTGTCGTCCCACACCTAGGGCCTGTCGTTCGGACCAGGGCTCAGACGACCACGACCCGCCGGCCGCGCGTGTGGCCGGTCTGGCTGTCGATGTGCGCCGCCGCGGCCTCGGCGAGCGGGTACGACTTCTCGACCGGGATGTGGAGCCTGCCCCGTGAGATGAGGCCGACGGCCTCGGCGAGCGCGTCCGGCACGCTGCCGGCCACGCCGGAGAACCGGACACCGGACTCCGGCGCACCGAGGTCGGCGATGGACACCACCCTGCTCGGATCGCCCGTCAGCTCGACGAGCTCGCGGATCACCCCCGAGCCGGCCAGATCGAGAGCCGCGTCGACGTGGCCGAGCGCCCGCACCCGCTCGACCCAGCCCTCGCCGTACGTCGTGGCGTGGGCGCCCAGGCTCCGCAGATAGTCCTGGTTGGCGGCCCCGGCGGTGCCGATCACCGTGATGCCGCGATCGCGGGCGATCTGCAGCACCGCCGACCCGACGCCCCCGGACGCACCGCTGACCAGCAGCGTCTGCCCGGGCCGCACACCGACCTCGCGGATGACGCGCAGCGCGGTCTCCACCACGGAGGGGTATCCGGCCGCCTCTTCGAACGTCAGCCCTTCGGGCATCCGGGCCCAGGCCCCCAGCACGGCGTACTCGGCATAGGTGCTCGAACCCTCACCGAACACGTGGTCGCCGACCTCGACGCCTTCGACGCCCTCGCCGACCTCGTCCACCACCCCCGACGCGTCCAGCCCGACCCCGGCGGGCAACTCGATCGGATGGGCCTTCAGCATCTGGCCTTCACGGACCCGCCAGTCGACGGGGTTGACGCCCGCCGCCCGCACGGCGACGCGTACCTGGCCGGGGCCGGCATGGGGCTCCTCGGCGTCCACGAGTCGCAGGACGTCCGGACCGCCGAACTCGGCGAAGCTCACTTTCTTCATGTCGGCGACCGTAGCACTAACGGTTAGGTTTTCGAAACGGTTACACCTTTGCATTTGGTAGTGTCAGCGCATGACCGTGCCGACCGGGCGCCGGGAGCGCAAGAAGGCAGCGACCCGCCAGAAGATCGCCGACGCCGCCCTGCGGCTCTTCCTGGAACGCGGCTACGACGCGGTGGGCATCCGGGACGTGGCCGCCGAGGCCGACGTGGCCGTCACCACGCTCTTCTCCCACTTCGCCTCGAAAGAGGCCCTGGTGTTCGAGCAGGACCAGGACTTCGAGCATCGCCTCACGCGGGCGGTCACCGACCGGGCGCCGCACGAGCCGCTCGTCCCCGCGCTGCGCCGCGAGGTCCTGGCCCTGGTGCGGCACTGCACGGCGGACGGCGCCGCCCCGATCCGGCGCATGGTCGACGGATCACCCGCCCTGCGGGAGTACGAGGAGTCGATGAGGCTGCGCCATGCGGAGTCGCTGGCGGCGGCCATCGCCGCCGATCCCGGCCTGACGCGGAGCACGACGGTCTGCCGGACGCTCGCGAGGTTCGCGGTCGACGCCTATTCGCTGGCCCGCGAGGCGCCCGATCCGCAGGCCGCGCTGGACGAGATCTTCCGGATGATCGAGGCGGCCTGGGAGGTCACCTGCCCTCCTCGGCACAGCTGAGGAGCCGTCCCGCCGCGCGGGGCCGGAGCCCGTCCGGGGACGGCCGGCCCTACGCCCGCGTGGGCGACCACGCCCGCCACCGCGCCGCCACCGTCCGCGGCAACGCGTACGGCAGGCGCCCGTACCAGGCCGCCGCCACCATGTAACCGAACCCCAGACACAGCACCCCGCCCACCGCGTCCAGCCAGAAGTGGTTGGCGGTGGCGACGATCACGACCAGGGTCAGCGCCGGATACACCAGCCCCAGCACCCGCACCCACGGCACGGAAGCCAGCGCGAAGATGGTCAGCCCGCACCACACCGACCACCCGATGTGCATCGACGGCATCGCCGCGTACTGGTTCGACATGTTCTTCAGGTCGCCGGACGCCATCGAGCCCCACGTCTCGTGGACCATCACCGTGTCGATGAAGTGCCCGCCGTTCATCAGGCGGGGCGGGGCGAGCGGATACAGGTAGTAGCCGACCAGGGCGACGCCCGTCGTCGCGAAGAGCACGAGCCGGGTCGCCGCGTACCGCCCGGGGTGGCTGCGGTACAGCCACACCAGCACACCCAGGGTCACCACGAAGTGCAACGTGGCGTAGTAGTAGTTCATGCCGACGACCAGCCAAGTCACCGAGTTCACGGCATGGTTGACGGACTGCTCGACGGCGATGCCGAGCTGCTGCTCGACGCGCCAGATCCAGTCGGCGTTGCGCAGCGCCTGCGTCCGCTGCTCCGGTACCGCGTTCCGGACGAGGGAGTACGTCCAGTAACTGACGGCGATCAGCAGGATCTCGAACCACAGCCGGGGTCGGCGCGGTGCGCGGAGACGGCACAGCGGGCCCCGCCCCGTCTCCTCCGTGACGGGGTGCGGAACGCCCTCTCCCAGGCGTTCCGGAGTCCTCACGGTCGCGTCACCCATAGGCATGAAGTCTGCCAGAAAAGCCCTCTCCCACCGATCATCCCCCAGTCGGATCCGGGCCGCATCCGGCCACCTCGCGGGGTAGGGGCCAGGGCTACCGGTTGCGCTCGCCCGGCGCCGACGCCGTCGAGCCGCGTACCACCAGCTCCGGCATGAACACGAACTCACTGTGCGGCGCGGGCGTTCCGCCGATCTCCTCCAGCAGCGTGCGCACCGCCGCCTGCCCCATCGCCGGGACCGGCTTGCGGACGGTCGTCAGCGGCGGGTCGGTGAAGGCGATCAGCGGTGAGTCGTCGAAGCCGACGACCGAGAAGTCCTTGGGCACGTCCAGGCCCCGCTGCCGGGCCGCCCGTATCGCGCCCAGCGCCATCATGTCGCTGGCGCAGACCACCGCCGTGCAGTTCCGCTCGATGAGGGCGGTGGCCGCCGCCTGGCCGCCCTCCAGGGTGTAGAGGGAGTGCTGGACGAGATCCGTCTCCACGGTCTCGGCACTCAGATCCAGTTGGTCCTGGATCGTGCGGACGAAGCCCTCGATCTTGCGCTGCACCGGCACGAACCGCTTCGGGCCGAGGGCCAGCCCGATGCGGGTGTGGCCGAGCGAGACGAGGTGCGTGACCGCGAGGCTCATCGCGGCGCGGTCGTCGGGGGAGATGAACGGCGCCTGCACCTTCGACGAGAAACCGTCGACGAGGACGAACGGCACGCCCTGTGCGCGCAACCGTTCGTAGCGCTGCATGTCGGCGGTGGTGTCGGCGTGCAGACCTGAGACGTAGATGATGCCGGCGACCCCGCGGTCGACCAGCATCTCGGTCAGCTCGTCCTCCGTGGAACCGCCCGGGGTCTGGGTGGCGAGGACCGGCGTGTAGCCCTGACGCGTCAGCGCCTGGCCGATGACCTGGGCCAGCGCCGGGAATATCGGGTTCTCCAGCTCCGGCGTGATCAGGCCGACCAGGCCCTCGCTGCGCTGCCGCAGTCGCACGGGGCGCTCGTAGCCCAGGACGTCGAGGGCGGCGAGTACGGACTGTCGGGTGGTGGCGGCGACGCCCGGCTTCCCGTTGAGGACGCGGCTGACCGTCGCTTCGCTCACCCCCGCCTGGGCGGCGATGTCGGCAAGCCGTGTGGTCACAGGGGTGGACTGTACCTGTCGGCCGCCGCCTTGCACACCGATCGGGCGCCGTGCACGGCCTGTTGGACGGCCCGGCGCGGGCTGCTGCGTCATCGCGCTCCCTCGAGAAAGTGGCGGCAAGAGCTTGCAGAGTCTTGCACAACCGGCCCGATACCGCTCGGCCCCCGTAAACAAGCGTCTCATGACGGTCGCCAGGAGGTCACGCACGGATAACTTCGGAGATCTCTTGCACTTTTTTGCTGCAAGCCCTTTCGCGGAGCTTGCAGCGCTGTTACGTTCACGTCGCCCGACGGCGGCAACGACGCGGTCGGTGTCGGCAGGAGCGGCGGACGGGCCCGCACCCTGCACCACACGGGCTTTCACCCTCAAGGAGAACTCATGCGGCGTGGCATAGCGGCCACCGCTCTGGTGGCTTCCCTCGCCCTCGCGGCGACGGCGTGCGGCGGGGACGGCGACAGCGACAGCGAGTCGGGCGGACCGGTCACCATCACGTACTGGGACACCTCGAACGCGACCAACGAGGCGCCGACCTACAAGGCCCTGGTCAAGGAGTTCGAGGCCGCCAACAAGGACGTCAAGGTCAACTACGTCAACGTCCCCTTCGACCAGGCGCAGAACAAGTTCGACACCGCCGCCGGTTCCAAGGGCGCCCCCGACGTGCTGCGTGCCGAGGTCGGCTGGACCCCCGCCTTCGCCAAGAAGGGCTTCTTCCTGCCGCTGGACGGCACCGAGGCCCTCGCCGAGCAGGACAAGTTCCAGCCCAACCTGATCGAGCAGGCCGAGTACGAGGGCAAGACCTACGGCGTCCCGCTGGTCACCGACACCCTCGCCTTCGTCTACAACAAGGAACTCTTCAAGAAGGCCGGCGTCGAGGCCCCCAAGACCTGGGACGACCTGAAGAAGGCCGCCGCCACCATCAAGGACAAGACCGGCGCCGACGGCTACTGGGCCTCCACGGCCGGGTACTACGCGCAGCCGTTCCTGTACGGCGAGGGCACCGACACGGTCGACGCCGAGGGCAAGAAGATCACCGTCAACTCGCCCGAGGCGAAGAAGGGGTACGGCACCTGGCTGAGCCTCTTCGAGGGCAAGGGCCTGCACAGGGCCGACGTCACCGCCGACGCCTACGCCCACATCCAGGAGGCGTTCGTCAGCGGCAAGGTCGCCTCGATCATTCAGGGCCCGTGGGAGATCACCAACTTCTACAAGGGCTCCGCCTTCAAGGACAAGAACAACCTCGGCATCGCCACCGTCCCGGCCGGCTCCACCGGCAAGGCGGGCGCCCCGACCGGCGGCCACAACCTGTCGGTGTACGCCGGCTCGGACAAGGCCCACCAGGAGGCGTCGCTGAAGTTCGTGAAGTTCATGACCTCGGCGAAGTCCCAGGAGACCGTCGCCCTGAAGAACTCCACGCTGCCGACCCGCGACGACGCCTACACCGACAAGGTCAAGGCCGACCCGGGCATCGCCGGCTTCCAGACGGTCCTGCCCGCCGCCCAGCCGCGCCCCGCCCTGCCGGAGTACAGCTCCCTGTGGACCCCGCTCGATGAGCAGCTGCCCCAGATCGCCGGCGGCAAGAAGTCCCTGGACGAGGGGCTGGGCGACGCCGAGACCGCGATCGCCAAGCTGGTGCCGGACTTCAGCAAGTGAGTCCGCGCGGCCGCCGGGTCCCCCCACGTGGGGGGAGGGGACCCGGCGGCCACCGGCCTGCGCGCCGTACCCCTTGATCGTCCCGCTCGTCCTGATGCTCCCGAAGGTGTCGAACCATGACAGTCGCCATCGACCGCGCGACCGGCAAGCGCCGCGGTGACCGCACGCCGCGGCCCGGCCTTGGCCGGCGTCTGAAAGACGGGTACCAGAAGCACTGGTACGCCTACGCCATGATCGCGCCGGTGGCCGTCGTGATCGGCGTCCTCGTGCTGTACCCGCTGGGGTACGGCCTCTACCTCACCCTCACCGACGCCAACAGCCTCAACACCGGGCGCACGATCGGCGTCAACGAGATCGAGGCCACCTACGAGTTCGTCGGCCTGGACAACTACGCCGACATCCTGTGGGGTCCGACGGCGTACGACCGCTTCTGGTCGCACTTCATCTGGACCATCGTGTGGACGGCGGTCTGCGTCGGCCTGCACTTCTTCATCGGCCTCGGTCTCGCCCTGCTGCTCAACCAGAAGCTGCGCGGCCGCACCTTCTACCGGCTGATCCTGGTCCTGCCGTGGGCCGTGCCCACCTTCGTCACCGTCTTCGGCTGGCGCTTCATGCTCGCCGACGCCGGCGTCATCAACTCCGCCCTGGACTGGCTGCACCTGCCGACCCCCGCGTGGCTGGAGGACACCTTCTGGCAGCGGTTCTCCGCGATCATGGTGAACACCTGGTGCGGTGTGCCGTTCATGATGGTCTCCCTCCTCGGCGGCCTGCAGTCCATCGACAACACCCTGTACGAGGCCTCCGAGATGGACGGCGCGAACGCCTGGCAGCGGTTCCGCCACGTCACCCTCCCCGGTCTGCGGGCGGTCAGCTCCACGGTCGTCCTGCTCGGCATCATCTGGACCTTCAACCAGTTCGCCGTGATCTTCCTGCTGTTCGGCAACACCGCCCCCGACGCGCAGATCCTGGTGACCTGGGCGTACAACCTGGGCTTCGGGCAGCAGCCGCGCGACTTCGCGCAGTCCGCGGCCTACGGCATCCTGCTGCTGGCCATCCTGATCGTCTTCACCTCCTTCTACCGCCGCTGGCTGAACCGCAATGAGCAGCAGCTCGCGAACTGAGGCAGGAGCCGCCATGAGTACTACCACCACGCCGACCAAGGCCCCGGCGGAGCAGGCCACCGCGTCCACCGAGCCGCGGCGCCGGGTGCGTGGCCGCGGCGAACGCAGCCGCGCCGCCACCCTCGCCTCCCACGGCGTCCTGTCCGTCGCGAGCCTCATCGCGCTCTTCCCGGTCGCCTGGCTGGTCTACCTGTCGCTCGGCCCGGACAAGAACGACTACCTGCACCCCGGGCGCATCTGGTCGAAGATGACCTTCGACAACTACGCGTTCGTGCTTCAGCACACGCAGTTCTTCGACTGGCTGAAGAGTTCGCTGATCGTCTCGCTGGGGACCGCGGTCATCGGCGTCATGGTCGCCGCCACCACCGGCTACGCGGTCTCGCGGATGCGCTTCCCGGGGTACAAGAAGCTCATGTGGGTCCTGCTGGTCACCCAGATGTTCCCCATCGCCGTACTGATCGTGCCGATGTACCAGATCCTGTCCGAACTCCAGCTCGTCGACAGCTACCTCGGCCTGGTCCTCGTCTACTGCTCGACCGCGGTGCCGTACTGCGCGTGGCTGCTCAAGGGCTACTTCGACACCATCCCGTTCGAGATCGACGAGGCCGGGCGCGTCGACGGGCTGAGCCCCTTCGGCACCTTCTTCCGGCTGATCCTGCCGCTCGCCCGGCCGGGCCTCGCGGTCGCCGGCTTCTACAGCTTCATCACCGCTTTCGGCGAGGTCGCCTTCGCCTCGACGTTCATGCTGAGCGACACGAAGTACACCTTCGCCGTCGGTCTGCAGAGCTTCGTCAGCGAGCACGACGCGCAGCGCCATCTGATGGCGGCCACCGCCGTACTCGTCGCGATACCCGTCTCCGCGGTCTTCTACCTGGTGCAGAAGAACCTGGTGACCGGCCTCACCGCCGGCGGCACGAAGGGCTGACGCCCCGCCGGGGAAATCGTCCGGCCGCGGTGCCCATCCGACCCCGCTGCACCGCGGCCGGCCGCCTCGCCCTCACCCGTGCCTCCATGACCTGAACTCCGTCACATCACAAGGACGACATGAGCCAGCAGCACTCCGCCGCACCGGCCCCCGCCTCCGCCGTCGCCACCGTCGCAGGGCGCCATGACTGGTGGCGGGACGCGGTCATCTACCAGGTGTATCCGCGCAGCTTCGCCGACAGCAACGGCGACGGCATGGGCGACCTGGAGGGTGTCCGCACCCGCCTGCCGTACCTGCGCGACCTCGGCGTGGACGCCGTGTGGCTCAGCCCCTTCTACGCCTCGCCGCAGGCCGACGCCGGCTACGACGTCGCCGACTACCGGGCCGTCGACCCCATGTTCGGCACCCTGCTGGACGCCGACGCGCTGATCCGTGACGCCCACGCGCTGGGCCTGCGCATCATCGTCGACCTGGTCCCGAACCACTCCTCCGACCAGTACGAGTGGTTCAGGCGCGCCCTCGCCGAGGGCCCCGGCTCGCCGTCGCGCGACCGCTACCACTTCCGCCCGGGCAAGGGCGAGAACGGCGAACTGCCGCCCAACGACTGGGAGTCCATCTTCGGTGGCCCCGCCTGGACCCGGGTCACCGAGCCCGACGGCACGCCGGGGGAGTGGTACCTGCACCTGTTCGCCCCCGAGCAGCCCGACTTCAACTGGGAGCACCCGGCCGTCGGCGACGAGTTCCGCTCCATCCTGCGGTTCTGGCTGGACATGGGCGTCGACGGCTTCCGGATCGACGTCGCGCACGGCATGGTGAAGGCCGAGGGCCTGCCCGACCTTGGATCACACGAGCAGCTGAAGCTGCTGGGCAACGATGTCATGCCGTTCTTCGACCAGGACGGCGTCCACGACATCTACCGCCAGTGGCGGCTCATCCTCGACGAGTACTCCGGTGAGCGGATCTTCGTCGCCGAGGCGTGGACCCCCACCGTCGAGCGCACCGCGAACTACGTCCGTCCCGACGAGCTGCACCAGGCCTTCAACTTCCAGTACCTCGGCACCCACTGGGACGCGGCGGAGCTGCGCACGGTCATCGACCGCACGCTGGACGCCATGCGCCCGGTCGGCGCCCCGGCCACCTGGGTCCTCTCCAACCACGACGTCACCCGGCACGCCACCCGCTTCGCCAACCCGGCGGGGCTCGGTACCCAGATCCGCCTGGCCGGCGACCGCGAACTGGGCCTGCGCCGAGCCCGCGCGGCGACCCTGCTGATGCTGGCGCTGCCCGGCTCGGCCTACGTCTACCAGGGCGAGGAGCTGGGTCTGCCGGACGTCGTCGACCTGCCGGACGAGGTGCGCCAGGACCCGGCGTACTTCCGGGGCGCGGGACAGGACGGCTTCCGCGACGGCTGCCGGGTGCCGATCCCCTGGACGCGCACGGGGTCGTCGTACGGCTTCGGCGACGGCGGCAGCTGGCTGCCGCAGCCGGCGGGCTGGGGCGAGCTGAGCGTCGAGGCGCAGACCGGCGAGCCCGGCTCGACCCTGGAGCTGTACCGCGCCGCGCTGGCCGTGCGCCGCGAGCAGGCCGACCTGGGCGCGGGCGACGCCGTCGAGTGGCTGCGCGCGCCCGAGGGTGTCGTCGCCTTCCGGCGCGGCGAGTTCGTGTGCGTCGCCAACACCACCGGCGAGTCGGTGCCGATGCCCGCGTACGGGCGGGTGCTGCTGGCCAGCGGTGAGGTGACCGAGGCGGCCGGCGAGGCGAAGGTGCCGGCGGACACGACGGTGTGGTGGACGACGGCCTGACGGCCCGTCCCCCCATCCTCCGACGGCCCGCCGTTCCCCACCGGGAGCGGCGGGCCGTCCGTGTCGTGAAGTCCCGTGAAAATTCTTTCCGTTACTTTCACGACCCTTGCTGCAAGCCTTGCGTCGGCGCTACGGTCTCGCCGGGGTCGGACCCGATCGAACGCACATCGCGAGTCGTAATCGCAAGGAGTTCACACCGGTGATACCGAGATGGCCGGCGCCTGTGAAGCGCCGAACCGCCGTATCCGGACGGGCCGCTGCCCCACGGATCGCGGCCGTCACCGTCGCCGCGCTCGCGGCGACCCTCCTCCCGCCCCTCGCCGCGCGGGCCGACGCCCCGCCCCCGCCCCCGTCGGACGCCAAGCTCGCGAAGGCCGACGCCCGGCACGACCTCACCCGCGAGCAGTTCTACTTCGTCCTGCCGGACCGCTTCGCCAACGGCGACGCCCGCAACGACCGGGGCGGCCTGACCGGCACCCGGCTCGCGACCGGCTACGACCCCACCGACAAGGGCTTCTACCAGGGCGGCGACCTCAAGGGCCTGACCGACAAGCTCGACTACATCAAGGGCCTGGGCACCACGTCCATCTGGATGGCGCCCATCTTCAAGAACCAGCCCGTGCAGGGCACGGGGGAGAACGCCTCCGCCGGCTACCACGGCTACTGGATCACCGACTTCACCCAGGTCGACCCGCACTTCGGCACCAACCAGGACCTCAAGAACCTCATCTCCAAGGCGCACGCCAAGGGCATGAAGGTCTTCTTCGACGTCATCACCAACCACACCGCCGACGTCGTCGACTACGAGGAGAAGTCCTACGACTACCTCTCCAAGGGCGCCTTCCCGTACCTGACCAAGGCCGGCGAGCCCTTCGACGACGCCGACTACGCCAACGGCGACCGCCGGTTCCCCCGCGTGGACGCCGGCTCCTTCCCGCGTACGCCGGTCGTCCCCGCCGCGAAGAAGGACCTCAAGGTCCCGAAGTGGCTCAACGACCCGGCGATGTACCACAACCGCGGCGACTCCACCTGGGCCGGCGAGTCCGCCACCTACGGCGACTTCTCCGGTCTCGACGACCTGTGGACCGAACGGCCCGAGGTCGTCAGCGGCATGGAGAAGATCTACCAGCGGTGGGTGAAGGACTTCGCCATCGACGGCTTCCGCATCGACACGGTCAAGCACGTCAACATGGAGTTCTGGACCCAGTGGGCCACCGCCCTGGACGCCTACGCGGCGAAGAAGGGCCGGGACGACTTCTTCATGTTCGGCGAGGTCTACTCCGCCGACACGGCCGTCACCTCCCCGTACGTCACCCAGGGCCGGCTTGACTCCACGCTGGACTTCCCCTTCCAGGACGCGGCCCGCGCGTACGCCTCCCAGGGCGGCAGCGCCAAGAAGCTCGCGGCCGTCTTCGGCGACGACTACAAGTACACGACCGACAAGGCCAACGCCTACGAGCAGGTCACCTTCCTCGGCAACCACGACATGGGCCGCTTCGGCACCTTCCTCAAGCAGGACGACCCGAAGGCCACCGACGCCGAACTGCTGAAGAAGGACCGGCTCGCCAACGAGCTGATGTTCCTCAGCCGGGGCAACCCCGTCGTCTACTACGGCGACGAGCAGGGCTTCACCGGCGCGGGCGGCGACAAGGACGCTCGCCAGCCGATGTTCGCCTCCCGCACCGCCGACTACCTGGACGACGACCAGCTCGGCACCGACCGCACCCACGCCGACGACGCGTATGACACGAGAGCGCCGCTCTACCAGCAGATCAGTGCTCTCGCGGGGCTCCGCAAGGCCCATCCCGCCCTCGCCGACGGCGTCCAGACCGAGCGCTACGCGGCCGACGGCGCCGGCGTCTACGCCTTCTCCCGCACCGACGCCGAACGCGGCACCGAGTACGTCGTCGCCTTCAACAACGCCGACGAGGCGAAGACCGCGACCTTCGCGACCGGCTCGGCCGACATGACGTTCCGGGGCCTCTACGGCACCGACGCCACCGCGCGGTCCGGCGCCGACAAGAAGGTCACCGTCACGGTGCCCGCCGGGTCGGCCATCGTCCTCAAGGCCGCCGGCCGGCTCGCCGAGCCCGCCACCGAGCCGGCCCTCACCCTCACCGCCCCCGAGCCCGGCGCCACCGGCACCGTCGAGCTGACCGCCGACGTCACCGGGGGACAGCTCAACCGCGTCGTCTTCGCCGCCCAGACCGGCGACGGCGAGTGGCGCACCCTCGGCTCCGCCGACCACGCCCCCTACAAGGTCACCCACACCATCGGCGAGGACACCCCCGCCGGCACCGCCCTGCGCTACAAGGCGGTCGTCGTCGACTCGGCGGGCCGTACCGCGAGCACCACGGCCGCTTCCACGACCGGCACCCCGCCCGTCGAGCAGCCCCCCGCCGCCGCCTCCCGCGACTACGCGATCGTCCACTACAAGCGGGCGGACGGGAACTACGAGGACTGGGGCCTGTACGCCTGGGGCGACCTCGCCGACGGCGAGGCGACCACCTGGCCCGACAGCCACCCCTTCACCGGCCGCGACGCCTACGGCGCCTTCGCCTACGTCAAGCTCAAGCCCGGCGCGAGTGACGTCAGCTTCCTGGTCATCGACAAGGAGGGCAACAAGGACGTCGCCACCGACCGCACCATCGACGTCACGCGGACGGGCGAGGTGTGGATCGCGCAGGGCAAGGAGCAGGTCGCCACGGAGCGGCCCGACCACCCCGCCCAGGACACCACCAAGGCCATCCTCCACTACCACCGCGCCGACGGGAACTACGACGGCTGGGGACTGCACGTCTGGGGCGGCGCCGCGCACCCCACCGACTGGTCGAAACCCCTGACGCCGGTGAAGACTGACTCCTATGGCGCGGTCTTCGAGGTACCGCTCACCGAGGGTGCCAGCAGTCTCAGCTACATCGTCCACAAGGGCGACGAGAAGGACCTGCCCACCGACCAGGCCCTGGACCTCAAGGCCAACGGGTACGAGGTGTGGCTGGTGAGCGGCGAGGAGAAGTACCTGCTGCCGCAGCCGGCCGGCTCGGCGGCGGCCGTCGACCTCACCACCGCCAAGGCGGTCTGGATCGACCGGAACACCGTCGCCTGGAACGGCTCCGAGGGCGCCGCCTCCACCCAGCTCCTCGCCTCCCGCACCGGCGCGATCAAGGCTGAAGGCTCCACCCTGACCGGCGCCGACGACACCACCTGGCTCCGCCTCACCGGGACCACCCTCACCGACGCCCAGAAGGCGAAGTTCCCGCATCTGCGGGACTACACCGCCTGGTCCGTCGACCCGCGCGACCGCGACCGGGTGCGCGAGGCCCTGCGCGGCCAGGTCGTCGCCTCCCAGCGTGCGGCCAACGGCGCCGTGCTCGCCGCGACGGGCGTGCAGATCGCCGGCGCCCTGGACGACCTGTACGCGGCCGACGCGACGAAGGCCGACCTCGGCCCGACCTTCCGCCACGGCAGGCCCACGCTTTCCGTGTGGGCGCCGACCGCGCAGAGCGTGAAGCTGGAGATCGGCGACCGCACGGTCCGCATGCGGCGCGACGACGACACCGGCGTCTGGTCCGTGCGCGGCCCGCGCTCCTGGAAGGGCAAGGCCTACCGCTACGCCGTCGAGGTGTGGGCGCCCGACGCCGGCAAGGTCGTCACCAACAAGGTCACCGACCCCTACTCGCTCGCCCTGACCACCGACTCCGAGCGCAGCCTCGTCGTCGACCTGGGCGACCGCTCCCTCGCCCCGCGCGGCTGGCACAGCTACGACAAGCCCAAGGCCGTGCCGCTCAGGGACGCCCAGATCCAGGAGCTGCACATCCGCGACTTCTCGGTCGCGGACCGGACGGCGGACGCGGACCACAAGGGCACCTACCTCGCCTTCACCGACAAGGACAGCGACGGCTCCGAGCACCTGCGCCGGCTCGCGGAGTCGGGCACGTCGTACGTCCACCTCCTCCCGGCCTTCGACATCGCCACCATCCCCGAGAGGAAGTCCGACCAGGCCACCGTCGACTGCGACCTCGCCGCGCTCCCGGCCGACTCCGACGAGCAGCAGGAGTGCGTGGCGAAGGCCGCCGCCAAGGACGCCTACAACTGGGGCTACGACCCGTACCACTACACGGTCCCCGAGGGCTCCTACGCCACCGACCCGGACGGCACCGCCCGCACGGTCGAGTTCCGCGAGATGGTCAAGGCGCTCAACGAGGACGGCCTGCGCGTCGTCATGGACGTCGTCTACAACCACACCGCGGCGAGCGGTCAGGCGAAGACCAGCGTCCTCGACCGGATCGTCCCCGGCTACTACCAGCGGCTCCTCGCCGACGGCTCGGTGGCGAACAGCACCTGCTGCGCCAACACCGCCACCGAGAACGCCATGATGGGCAAGCTGGTCGTCGACTCGGTCGTCACCTGGGCCAAGGAGTACAAGGTCGACGGCTTCCGCTTCGACCTCATGGGCCACCACCCGAAGGAGAACATCCTCGCGGTCAGGAAGGCGCTGGACGAGCTGACCCTCGCCGAGGACGGCGTCGACGGCAAGAAGATCATCCTGTACGGCGAGGGCTGGAACTTCGGCGAGGTCGCCGACGACGCCCGCTTCACACAGGCCACCCAGAAGAACATGGCCGGCACCGGCATCGCGACCTTCTCCGACCGCGCCCGCGACGCCGTGCGCGGCGGCGGCCCCTTCGACGAGGACCCCGGCGTCCAGGGCTTCGCCTCCGGCCTGTACACCGAGCCCAACTCCTCCGAGGCCAACGGCACCGAGGCCGAGCAGAAGGCCCGCCTGCTGCACTACCAGGACCTGATCAAGGTCGGCTTGACCGGCAACCTCGCCGACTTCACCTTCACGGACACCGACGGCAAGGAGGTCAAGGGCTCCGAGGTCGACTACAACGGCGCCCCCGCCGGATACGCCGAGGCCCCGGGCGACGCCCTCGCCTACGCCGACGCGCACGACAACGAGTCCCTGTTCGACGCACTCGCCTTCAAGCTGCCGGCGACCGTGAGCGCCGACGACCGGGCCCGCATGCAGGTCCTCGCCATGGCGACCGCCTCCCTCTCGCAGGGTCCGGCACTCTCCCAGGCCGGCACCGACCTGCTGCGCTCCAAGTCGCTGGACCGCAACTCCTACGACAGCGGCGACTGGTTCAACGCCATCCACTGGAACTGCGCCGACGGCAACGGCTTCGGCCGCGGCCTGCCCCCGGCCGCCGACAACCAGGACAAGTGGCCCTACGCAAAGCCCCTGCTCGGCACGGTGAAGGTCGGCTGCCCGCAGATCACCGGCGCCTCGGCGGCGTACCGGGACCTGCTGAAGATCCGTACGAGCGAGAAGGACTTCTCCCTCGCCACGGCGGGGCAGGTGCAGTCCCGGCTCTCCTTCCCGCTCTCCGGGAAGGAGGAGACGCCCGGCGTGATCACCATGCTCCTCGGTGACCTCGTGGTCGTCTTCAACGCCACCCCGCGACAGCAGGAGCAGCGGATCGAGACGGCGGCCGGCACCGGCTACCGGCTGCATCCGGTGCAGGCGGCGGGCGCGGACCCGGTGGTGAAGGAGTCCTCGTACGCGGCGAAGAACGGCACGTTCACCGTGCCGGGCCGTACGGTCGCCGTGTTCGAGCGGTCCGGCTGACGGCCGTAGGACCGCGGTGGTCTGCGGCTAGGGTGAGCCCTGCTGTTCACGCAACGGGAGGGCTCATGCCGCAGATCACCGTCGACTACTCCGCCCAGCTCGCGGACGACTTCGACCGGCCCGCGTTCGCGCGGGCGCTGCACACCGCCGTCGTCGAGATCGCGGCCGCCAAGCCGCCGGCGTGCAAGACGCAGTTCCGCCGTGGCGAGGACACCACGGTCGGCCCCGACACCGAGGGGCACGCCGTCGTGCACGTCACCCTCGGGCTGCTCGCGGGCCGCACCGAAGAGACCAAGGCCCGGCTCACCGAGGCCGTCCTGGAACTGCTGCGGCAGCACGTGAAGCCGGGCGACGGCCTCGCCCTGCACGCCTCCGCCGAGGTCCGCGACCTGGACCCGTCGTACCGGAAGTTCGAGAGCTGACCGGTCGAGAGCTAACCGGCAAGACCGACGAGCCGGCCGACCAGGTCCCCGAAGGGACCGTCGGCCGGTTCGTCGTCGATGACGCGGCGCAGCAGGGCGCCCATCTCCTCGTCGTAGGCGGCGCTCACCGCCACCAGCGCGGCGAAGTCGTGCACGAGCTGGACCTCCAGCTCGGCGCGCGGGATGCGGCGCCCGTCCAGCCAGATCAGCGCCGTCGACTCGGCGAGCGAGATCCAGGAGCGGACGACCAGTTCCAGGCGCGCGGGCGGATCGGTGACGCCCAGGTGCGAAAGGATCTGGACATACGCGGCCTGCCGTACGGAGTCCACGAGCGCGTTGGTCGTGGAGGAGCCGACGGCCGGACCACCGCGCATCAGGGCCGAGAAACCGGGGCCGTGCTCGTCGACGAAGTCGAAGTAGCGGCCCATGACTCGCAGCAGCCGCGCGCCCAGCGGGCCCTCGTGCGGCTCCACGAACCGGGCCGCCAGATCGTCCGAGGCGCGCTGCAACGCGGCCTCGTACAGGCTGAGTTTGCCGGGGAAGTAGTGGTAGACCAGCGGGCGCGAGATGCCCGCCGCCGACGCTATCTCGTCGATGGAGACCTCGTCGGGCGAGCGGCGGCTGAACAGATCGAGCGCGACGCCGATCAACTGCTGCCGCCGCTCCTCGACGCCCATTCTGCGGCGTACCCCGGTAGTCATACGAACACCTTACCGATCGAATCCGGCCCCCGAACGGGCCGGACCGGGCGCAGGTGTTCACATGTCCAGCACGAGCCGTGTCCCCCGGGCGCGGGACACGCAGATGAGCATCGAGTCCCCGCGCTCCGAGTCGGTCAGCAGCTCGTCCCGGTGATCGATCTCGCCCTCCAGCACCTTCTGTTGGCAGGTCCCGCACCAGCCCTGCTCACAGGAGTACGGCGTGTTCGGCAGCTCGGCGCGCACGGCGGCCAGCACCGAGGTGTCCCCGTCCACGGTGAGCGTGCGCCCGCTGCGGTGCAGCTCGACCTCGAACTCCCCGTCGCCACCGGCCGTCGTACGCGGCGCGAACCGCTCCAGGTGCGGTGCCGTGCCCTCGGGGAGGCGTTCCTCGACGGCCGCCATCAGGCCCTCCGGGCCGCAGCAGTACACCGCCGTGCCCTCGGGGAGGTCCGCCAGGAAGGCGTCGAGCCCGGGGCGCCCGTCCTCGTCCTCGGCGACGACGGTGACCTTCCCCCAGCCTTCGGCCGGGGGTGCCCCCGTCCCGCTTCGCTCGTGGTCCAGGTCCAGCTTCTCGATCTCCTCCAGGAACGGCATCGAGGCCCGCGTCCGCCCGCAGTACAGCAGCCGCCACTCGGCGCCCTCCGGCAGGGCCCGCAGCATGGGCAGGACGGGCGTGATGCCGATACCGCCGGCGACGAAGACGTAGGCGGGGGCGTCGACCAGCGGGAAGCGGTTGCGCGGGCCGCGCACCTCCAGCTCCACGCCCTCCTGCACCTGCTCGTGCACCTCGCGCGAGCCGCCCCGCCCGTCCTCGACCAGCCGCGTGGCGACGGTGTACGACGAGGTGTCCTCCGGGTCGCCGCACAGCGAGTACTGCCGCACCAGACCCGACGGCAGCACCAGGTCCAGGTGGGCGCCCGGCTCCCAGCGCGGCAGGTCGTGTCCCTCCAGACGGATCCGGACCACCCCGTCGGCTATCCGCTCGTGCGCGGTGACCAGCAGCGTCAGCGCGCGCGAGCGGGGCCGCCCGGAGACCGGCGGGTCCAGCGCGGGCATCGGCCACAGCGGCGAGGCCTGGACACGGCGCCGCAGCGCCCGGCGGACGACGAGCGCGGCACCGGCCGCGAGCACCAGGGTCATCGGCCTGGGCTTCATACGGCACCCTCCTGCGACTTCTCGGCGGCGACAGCGGCAACAGCGGCGGGGGAGGTGGCGAGGTAGGCCACGGCCTGCTCGGTCGACCCCTCCTGGGACGGGTGGTAGGCACGGCTCAGATAGCGCGGTACGGAGCGGATCACGGCGCCGGTCGAGGGCAGCAGGCCGCGTCGGCCGCGCCGGTGGAAGTCCCGGAAGGTGGCGCGGCCGTCGATGAGCGTCGGGTCGTTCTCCATGAAGTACCTGGCCCCGCGCTGCCACAGGAACACCAGCGCCGCGAACGCGGTCGCCCAGGTGCGCGCCCGCCGCGCGTAGCCCCCGTCCACGTGCAGGAACACCTCGAAGGCCACGGAGCGGTGCTCGACCTCCTCGGCGCCGTGCCAGCGCAGCAGGTCCAGCATGGTCGGATCGGCGCCGCGGCGGTCGAGTGCGTCGGCGTTGAGCACCCAGTCGCCGAGGAACGCCGTGTAGTGCTCGATGGCCGCTATCAGCGCCACCCGCTCCATCAGCCACCACCGGCGCGGCCGGCCCGGCGGCAGCGTGCGGTCGCCGAGCAGCTTCTCGAAGAGCCAGTCGACCTGCGCGGTGTACGGCGTCGGATCGAGCCCCTGGTCCTTCAGGTGCGGCAGCACCTCGTCGTGGGCCTGGGAGTGCATCGCCTCCTGCCCGATGAACCCGATGACGTCCTCGCGCAGCCGCTCGTCCCGGATGTACGGCAGCACCTGCTTGTAGACGTGCACGAACCAGCGCTCCCCGGCGGGCAGCAGCAGGTGCAGCACATTGATCGTGTGCGTCGTGAACGGGTCTCCCGGCACCCAGTGCAGCGGGGTGTCCTCCCAGGCGAAGGACACCTTCCGCGCCTTGAGCGGGACATGCGTATTAGACATGGCGTCAATGTACTGTCGGGTAGATCTCCGGGGAACCCTCGTGCCGCCACTTGTTGACGCCAGTGTCAGCTGCCGCCGCCCGGCCCTAGCGCAGTCCGCCGATCGTCCGGCCCTTCTCCAGGGTGCCCTTCAGCTCGGCCTGCGCGCCCTGCTCGGCCTTCGCCGTCAGCAGGTTCCCGTCGGCGGAGTCGTTGATCCCGCCCGTCGCCTCGACCGACTTCGTGTCGCGGCTGCCGGCGGCGAGCAGGTACCAGTGCCCGCCCTCCGACTTCCACAGCACCCCGGCCAGCACGTGCGGGTCGCGCTCGCCGCAGGCCGGCACGCCCTGCGCCTTCGCCGCCACCGCGCCCTGCGTCCCGCCCGGCGTCCGGAACTGGGCCAGCACGCGCGCCCCGTCGCCCCGCCACGTCTCGGCCCGGGTGCACACCCACGCGGCCGACCCGCTGGAGTCGGGCAGCGGCTGCGTCGCGAACTCCCAGGCGTTCACCGAGCGCACGCCCTGCCCCCGCACCGCGCCCAGTGAGCAGGCGTACGGCGCCCACGCGTCCAGTGCCTTCGCCCCCGAGGCGTCCTTCGCCGAGCCGGGGCGCCCGGTGGTGAGGCGGGCCGGGACCAGTTCGCCGAGGTCGGTCACCAGGCGGGTGTCCGAGCCGTCGGTCAGCTCCAGCACGTCCCAGGACGCGCACGCACCCGACCGCTGCTGCACGGGGCTGGCCACCGGCGAGGTCACGCCGTCGGTCAGCGTCAGGTCCCGGGCGCCGGCGTCCGGGTCGGTGAGGTCCCGCCCGGCCGCCTTGGTCACCCAGGGCGCCGTCAGATAGCGGACGTTGCCGTCGGCCCGGCCCAGGACCACGGCGTTCGCCTCGGCCCGGCCGGCGCCGTCGGTGCGCGCGAAGTCCAGGGCGGCCCCGGCCGTGCCGTCCTTCGGCTCGGCGTACCGGGCGATGCGCAGCCCGTCGTGCAGGATCACCACGCGCGCGTTGTCGACGGTCCCGGCGTACAGCAGCTGGGGCGGGCCGGACGGACCGCCGGTCGGGGTGCCCGGTGTCGCCGAGACACCCACCGCCTCGCCGGGCCGGGCCCAGACGGCGAGGGCGCGCCGCAGCAGCTCCTCGTCGCCGGTGAGGTCACCGCGGGCCGGCCACACCGAGAAATCGGTGCGCGCGGACGTCTCCCACGCGGCGGCGGCGGCCTTCGTCAGCCTGCCGGGGTCGAGGGCGGCCTCGGCCGCCGGGTTCCGCGCGTACGGCGGGGCGGCGGCGCCGTCCGGCCCCCAGCCCTCACCGGGCAGGCCCAGCAGCGCCCCGCACACCACCAGGGCGGCCCCGGCGACCAGCGCCGCCTTCGTGTGCTGCCGGCGGCGCATCAGGTCGGTCGGCCGGGCCTGCAGCGAGCAGGGGTCGAATTCGGGGGAGCCGAGCAGCGCGTGCTGGCCGGGCACCTCGTCGGCCTCCCGCAGCGCGGCGTCCGCGTCGGCCACCCCGGCGGCCCCGAGCAGCTGCCGTACGTCGTCGTCGGAGAGCTTCTCCAGACCCCGCAGCACGTATGCCGCCCGGCCCGGCGCGGAGAGGGCGGAGAGCCGCTGGTCGAGGGCGAGTTCGTCGGCACCACCGGAGCGCGGGAAGAGCTTGAGCCCCCGTACCTGGGGCAGCAGCGGCGGCAGCTGGGAGCGCTTGGGCCACGCGCGCCGCCTGAGCGGGAGGCCCGCCTCCAGCGCCGTACGTACGACCCGTAGCCGGACCAGGGCGTAGCCGGGGTCGACCCCGCGGCCGGTCGACTGGGCCGGGATCACGGGTGTCGTCGTCCGGTTCCGGGGCAGCGCGCGCTGGGTGAGGGCGTGCGCGGTCAGGACGCGGCGGCTCCGGCCGAGGCGTGGCGGCAGCACCAGATAGGCGAGCCGGACCAGGCGCGGATAGTGCTCGACGAGCGCGGCCTCGGCCTGCTCGACGTCGACGACCGGGTCGGCCGAGGAGGTTGAGGACGGTGCGGGGCGCGGGGCGACATCCTGTGACTGCACGTTCAGCAGAACGAGCGAATCGGTGGTTGGTCACCGTGCCCAGGTCAATCCTCGGGCTCCACCAGCTGCCGTGCGTAGGCGGCCATCGAACGCTGGTAGCGCGGCAGATGGGGCGCGAGCGCGCCGAGCACCAGGGACAGGCCCTCACGGTCGCGGCCCATGCTCGACAGGCAGAGCGCGAGCGTGGCCCGTACCGCGTCGTCCAACTCGTCGGACGGCGCCAGCAGTTCGGGCGACAGCAGCTTGACGCCCTCCTCCGGGTGCCCGGTGTTCCGCAGGGAGCTGGAGAGCTGGATCTTCGCCCGGCGGCCCTTGTAGCCGCTGACCTCCCCCAGGCCGCGCGCCAGCGCCTCGCGGTACAGCGGCACGGCCCGGTCGGAGTGGCCCGTGGAGTCCCAGGCGCAGGCCCGCTCGAACAGGCCGAGGGGGCTGTCCGCGGGCAGTTCGTCGGCGAGGGCGTCGATCACCGCGCGGAAGGCGGCGGCGTCGTCTTCCGCGTAGTCGTCGAACGTCGCCCACGCGGCGGTCACTCGGTCTTCCCAGTCCTGGTCCACGGCGCCACTTTCGCACGGGCGGGCTCGGGGCACCAGGATCGCTGAGTACTTCGCGCCTCGCGGCCGTATCGATGCCGAGAGCCCTCGCCGGGGCTCCGTGCGGCATGTCGCCGGAACGGACCGGAGGAACACATGAGGCTGACCCGACCGATGCTCGCGCTGGCCGGAGCGGCGGCGGTACTGGCGCTGACCGGCTGCGGATCCGACGGGGACGGCGAGGCGTCCGTGCCCGAGACGGCGACCGGCAGCCTGGAGCACCTGGCCGCCGAGGCGAAGTGCGCCCCGAACATGCAGACCGACGCCGACACCATCCGCCAGGCGATCTGCGAGAAGGGTGACGAGAAGTACGTCCTCGCCACCTTCTCCACCGACCGCGGCCAGCGCGAGTGGATCAACACGGCCAAGGACTACGGCGGTTACTACCTCGTCGGCCGCAAATGGGTCGCCGTCGGCCACCAGGACGTCGTGGCGGACCTGCGCGGCCGGCTCGGCGGGACCCTGGAGCAGGGCACGCGGCACGGCGGCGGCAGCCGCCCGGCGGGGCACGGTGGACACGGCGGCTGACCCCCGCGCGGGACGCGAAGAGGGCCGGTGGCGAATGCCGCCACCGGCCCCTCACGCGCCCTCGGCAGGACTACTGGCAGTCCTCGCCGCTGTTGATGCAGTCGACCACCTCGTTCATCAGGTCCTCGTCCATGACGTTGATGAAGTCGTTGTGATCGGTGATCGGCTTGTGCAACTGCTCCGGGAAACTGTCCACGGCGTACGGGTTTTGCACCGAGCCGTTCTCGATGGTCGGGGTGGGGATGTCGTACACCAGGCGGACCTGCAGCTGGGGAATGGCCTGGAAGCCGTTCCCGCAGCTGCCGTCCGCCTGGACGAACGCCATGTGATCACGATGGTTGGCGCTGTCGATGTTCTGGCCGTCCCAGCAACTCTGGAAGTTGGACGTGCGCACCACCTGGCTGCCCTCGGGGCAGAGCGGATACTTGTCGGTGACCTGCCGGTCCTCGAAGCCGGTGCAGCTCCACGAACTGTTGGCGTTCGCGTCGCCGTTGGTGAAGGACTTGGCGTCACCCGTGATGATGCGCAGGAACTTCGGCATGGCGACCACGTCGCTCTGCTGGTTGCCGACGAACTTCAGCTCGGCTTGGGCCGGCTCGAGGATCTTGCCGACGTTGCCGTCGGCGCCACCGCCCAGGTCGTTCGCGTCGAACTCCTCCGTACCGTCCTGGAGCCGCAGCACCGGCCAGTAGTAGGTGGACTTGTCGCCCTGGTTCTGGCACGAGGTGTCGGCGTTCGCCAGGTCCTCGTCGCTGGAGAAGGCGTCGTTGTCCTGGTTGCCGACGTAGTCGTGCACGTGGTGCGCGCCGTTGTCGACGCCCGGGGCGGCGATCAGGTTGTCGCTGTTGAACAGATCGTTCTCGTTGACACCGCAGTCCGTGGTGAAGGTGCCCGTGGACCCGCCGTCGCCGTTGGCGGCCAGGCCGTTCTGGCTGTTGCGGGAATTGGGCTCGACGTCGTTGATGTCGACGAAGTCGTCGGCCACCGGGCCCGCGACGCCGTTGCCGTTGTCGTCCTGGTCCTGGCCGTCGCCGCCCTGGCCGTCGCCGTTCTGCGGCTGCTCCGCGGGCTGCCCCTGGCACTGGGCCAGCTCGTCCAGATTGTCGTCGGCCTGGCCGCCGGCCCGGTTGATCTCCAGCTGGATCCGGTCGATGATCGCCTTCCGGCGGTCCTTGAGCGGGCCGAGAATGGCGTTCTGGACAAACCGCGAGTCACCCGCCTGCGCGCGCCGTGTGGTGGCGAGGCGCTTGTAGGCGTCGGTGATCTGGCTGTCCATCGTGGCCAGTTCGCCGTCGACCTCCCCGCGCGCCCGGTCCGGCACGCCGGAGAGCTGCTGGCCGACGTCGGGACAGTCGATCGTCGCCACCTGCGCGGCGGCGGACCGCGTCCGGTTGTGCGCCGGATTCTCCTCGTGCGCCGAAGCGTGGAAGTTGGCCCAGACCAGCCCGCCCCCGCCGACCGCCAGGGCCGCCGCCCCGGCTACGACCTTGGTGGCCAGCGGCGTACGGCGTTTTCTTGTGTTGCGTGCCATCAGTCTCCTAGCGAGGGGCCCTCGGCCTCGGTCGAGGGGGGAATCCGCTTCCCTGTGTTCTGGTAATTTGTCCTTTGCCCCGCAAAGGGTCGGTTCGGGCTGGACCGCAGCCTCCGGGCTGGAAGCCTCGCCGCCTCAGCGGTGGGCGGAGTCACGGAACTCCTCTGACTTCACCGAGGAGCACCGGGCGTTGAAACGCCCAACCAGATGGAGCGGCTCCCTTAACTACGGGAGCCGCTCCAAGGGTGTTCACCCGTCTCGGAAATCGCTGGGTCCTGTGGGACCGGTGGGAACGGCGACGGGGTCAGCGGCCGCGGTCCAGATACGCCAGAACCGCCAGTACACGCCGGTTGTCGTCGTCCGAAACCTCAAGGCTCAGCTTCGCGAAGATGTTCGCCGTGTGTTTCGCGATCGCCCGCTCCGTGACGACGAGCTTGCCGGCGATCGCCGCGTTGGTCCGTCCCTGCGCCATCAGCTCCAGCACCTCCAGCTCCCGGGGCGTCAGCCGTTCCAGCGGCTGGTCCTCCGCCGCACGCGACCATGGTGGGACCGCCGGCGGGCGAGCTGACGGCCAGGACGCCGTCGAATGTACCGAGTCGGCGCTCCACCCCGGCCAGGCCCGACCCCGCTCCGGTCACCGCTCCGCCCTTGCCGTTGTCGGTGACGGCGATGCGCAGATGACCCTCGGCGTGGTGCATGTCGACCCAGATCCGGTCGGCTCCGGAGTGCTTCACGGCGTTGGTGAGGATCTCGCTGACCGCGAAGTACCCGGCCGACTCCACGGGGGCCTCCGCGCGGCCGGGCAGGTCCACCTCGACCTCGACGGCGACGGGCAGCCGCAGCGCCAGGGCCCGTACGGCGTCGCCCAGGCCGCGTTCGGCGAGCACCGGCGGGTGGATGCCGCGTACGAGTTCACGCAGTTCGGTCAGGGCGTCGGCGGAGGACTGGCGGGCCTGCACGAGCAGTTCCCTGGCCTTCTCCGGGTTCTTCTCCAGCAGTGCCTCGATGGTGCCCAGGTCCATGCCCATGGCGACCAGCCGGGCCTGCGCCCCGTCGTGCAGGTCGCGCTCGATGCGGCGCAGTTCGGCGGCGGAGGTGTCCAAGGCGTCACGGCGGGTCTCGGTGAGTACGCGCACCCGCTCGGCGAGTTGGCCCTGGCCGGTGCCGAGGACCGCGCCGGTGAGCCGGAAGTGGGCGTACAGCATGCGAGGGGTGAGCCAGAGGGCGACGAGGAGGAGCATGGCGCCGAGGCCCGCGGCGTAGAAGGCCGAGGTCTGGTCGGTGACCCGGACGAAGCCGTACCAGTACCCGTCGGGCAGGACCCGCCACAGCCCGGCCGCGATCGCGAACCCCTCCAACGGGTACAGCGGCAGCACGAAGGCCAGCAGCGCGGTGAGGGTACCCGCCGTCATGTCGACCGGCAGCCACCGGAAGTCACGCCAGGTCGCGGGGTCACTGAGCATTCCGAAGGTGCGCGTCCACGGATTGGCGTTCTCGGGCAGTGGCCGGTACGCCCGCTGGATCCGCACCCCGCCCCACTCGGCGGCGAGCAGTCGGCGCCAGTCCGCGAACGCCCGCACGCCCGTGAGCACCCACGGAGTGGTGACGAGGCCGATCCCGATCGGGACGAGGGCGACGGAGACGAGGGTCAGGCAGAAGCACAGCACCGAGCCGACCAGGGAGATCGGTGTCAGCGCCAGTCCCCGCACGGCCGGCAGAGCCACGCCCCGCGTCCGTGTGGTCCGGTCGGTGTGCCGGTCGTCGCTCTTCGTCTCGGTGTTCATGCCGTCAGTCTCGCCGAGGCGACGGCGCGGGTCACTGGGCCGAACCCCCCGGTCAGAGGGTGGTGTGAGGTACACCTTCGTGGGGCCCGCTCCGGTCGGCGGCGAGTACCTTCGCCTCCGTCTCGGGGTCCAGCCCGACCGGCGGCCGGTCCGGGCGCCGGGGCGCCGTGCCGCCGATGCCCCGCAGCCAGGTCCAGGTGTCCGCGACGGTGGCGTCGGCCGGGCGGCAGCGCAGGCCCGTCGCCAGCGCCCGGGACACGTCCGCGCTCTGCAGGGCGTCGTGCAGGTCGCTGCCCGGCGGTGTCCACACGGGCAGTTGCCCCCACGGCTCGATGCCGGCGGCGAGTACGGTCTCGGGGGTGGTCCAGCGCAGCTCCGCCGCTCCGCCCGTGGCCGTCGCGCAGGCGTCGAGCAGGGCGCCCATGGTGGTGTGCCCCGGCGGCGAGACCAGGTTGTACGGTCCGCTCAGCTCCTGCTCGACCGCTCCGAGGGCCCAGTCGGCGAGGTCGCGGACGTCGACGTACTGGAGGGGGAGGTCCCGTGGGCCCGGTGCGAGGACCGGGCCGCCGCGCGCGACGCGGTTCAGCCACCATGGCAGCCGCCCGATGTTCTCGTACGGGCCGAGGATCAGCCCGGCCCTGACGAGCACCGAACGGTCCGCGCCGAAGGCGTCCAGGACGGCCAGTTCGGCGCCCCGCTTGTCCCGGGCGTAGTCGGTCTGCCCGGCGTCCGCCGAGGCGCCGTCGACGAGCGGGGCGTCCTCGGTGTACCCGGCGGGCGGGGGCCAGGCGTACACCGAGCAGCTCGACACGTACACGTACCGGCCGGCGCGGCCCCGCAGCAGCCGCGCCGCGTCCCGCACGGCGCCGGGCGCCGCCGACCAGGTGTCGACGACGGCGTCCCACGTGCCGTCGGCCAGGGCGGTGAGCCCGTCGGACGCGGTGCGGTCGCCGTGCAACGACCGCGCTCCGGGCGGCGCCGCGTGCCGTCCTCGGTGGAAGACGGTCACCTCCCAGCCGCGCCCGAGCGCCGCCTCCACCACGGCCCGCCCCACGAACTCCGTACCGCCCAGCACCAGTAGCCTCATGCGGTTCACTGTGCCCGGCGCGGCGGCCGGAGGGAACGCCTGTCTGCCGACAGCAGAGACAGCGGAGGCAGCAGAGACAGCGGTGGCTCAGCGTCCGGTGGGCGGTGTGTACGTGTAACCGACGCGCCGCACGGTCCGGATCGTCCGCCGGTGTTCGGCGCCGAGCTTCCGGCGCAGCCGGGCGATGTGCACGTCGACGGTGCGGCCGTCAGCCACGTGTCCGTACCCCACACCGTGGTGACCAGCCGGTCGCGGGTGTGCATCCGGTGGGGATGCGCGACGAGGGGTGCGAGCGGCTCGAACTCCGGGTAGGGCAGGGCGAGTTCGCGTCCGTCCACGGCGGCGGTGCGCCGCGCGGTGTCGATGCGTACGAGCGGGCAGCCAGGTGGCGCCCGGCGGCAGGAGGTCCGCGACGTTCACCACCGCGTCTGGTCGACGGCACGCAACCGGTGCCGCGGCGCGGTCGCGACGGCAGCGCGAAGGGGCGCCCACCGTCGTGGTGGACGCCCCTTCGCGCGAGTCGCGTGGCCGGGGACGGCCGGATCAGACCTGGCCGGCCTTCTCCAGCGCCGTGCAGCAGGTGTCCACCAGCAGGCGGGTCACCACGTACGGGTCGACGTTGGCGTTCGGACGGCGGTCCTCGATGTAGCCCTTGCCGTCCTTCTCGACCTGCCACGGGATGCGGACCGAGGCACCGCGGTCGGAGACGCCGTAGGAGTACTCGTTCCACGGGGCGGTCTCGTGCAGGCCGGTGAGGCGGTCGTCGATGCCGGCGCCGTAGTTCTTGACGTGGTCGAGCGGCTTGGAGCCCTCGCCGAGCGACTCGCAGGCGGTGATGATCGCCTCGTAGCCCTCGCGCATCGCCTTGGTGGAGAAGTTGGTGTGCGCGCCCGCGCCGTTCCAGTCGCCCTTGACCGGCTTGGGGTCGAGGGTGGCGGAGACCTCGAAGTCCTCGGCCGTGCGGTAGAGCAGCCAACGGGCCACCCACAGCTGGTCGGAGACCTCCAGCGGCGCCAGCGGGCCGACCTGGAACTCCCACTGGCCGGGCATGACCTCGGCGTTGATGCCGGAGATGCCCAGGCCCGCCTTCAGGCAGTTCTCCAGGTGCGCCTCGACGACGTCACGGCCGAAGATCTCGTCCGAGCCGACACCGCAGTAGTAGCCGCCCTGCGCGGCCGGGAAGCCGCCTTCGGGGAAGCCGAGCGGCCGGGCGCCCTTGAAGAAGGTGTACTCCTGCTCGATGCCGAAGATCGGCTCCTGCGCGGTGAAGCGCTCGGAGAGCTCGGCCAGCGCGGCGCGGGTGTTGCTCGGGTGCGGGGTCATGTCCGTGTCCAGGACCTCGCACAGCACCAGGATGTCGTCGCCGCCGCGGATCGGGTCGGGGCAGGAGAAGACCGGCTTGAGCACGCAGTCCGAGGAACTGCCCTCGGCCTGGTTGGTGGAGGAGCCGTCGAAGCCCCAGATCGGCAGGGCGTCCAGGCCGGCGGGGGCGTCCGTGATGATCTTCGTCTTGGAACGGAGCTTGGCCGTCGGCTCGGTGCCGTCGATCCAGATGTACTCGGCCTTGAAGGTCACGGGGACACATCCTTCGGGGTGGGTCTGGGCGCACTCGCGGGTGCTGCGGCGCCGGGGCGACCGGGGGCGTCGCGTCTACTGCGCAGCAGCGTGCCAACAGGCGATTTCCCGTCCGTTGCCCATATGTGAACCCCGTGTTACCTGGGGTCGGTGTGGCGGGTCTCTCACTGTTCCCGTCGCGGCTCCCGCCCGCCCCCGGCGTCCTGCCCCGCTTCCTGGCCGTCCTGCGGCGGCTGTGGGGTCTGGGAGTCCTGAGCCGACTCCCCACCGCGCACCCGGACGCCGCCTGCTTGGGTCCTGTCTCCGCGATGACCGCCTCGCGGTTGGCGATCCGGGCCTCCGACTGAGCGTCGGGATCGGCCCGCTGGCCGTCGCTGAACCGCTGGTTGTCGCCGAGCGCGGTGGCCAGGCCCTGGCGGACGGAGGAGTCCTGGGCGGCCTTCGTCTGCGCGTTCTGGGAGGTCTGCGAGGCGTTCGAGGCGTTCGCCGCCACGAACGCCCCACCGCCGGCCACCGCCGCCGCGCTGACCAGCAGCGCGATCTTCTTCTTCGTGCCGAGAGTTCTCCTGCGCGACGTGCGCGCCTCCTGAAGAAGTAGGGGAGCGTACGCCGCTGGGTACGAGATACCGAACAGGGTTACTCAGCGGTCGCGCCGATGCGCATGGGCAACCTGCGTCAGACCCTGCCCTGTTCGTACGCCACCACGTGGTCGTTGACATACTGGAGCAGGCCCTCCGTCTGCCGGGTGAGCGCGGCCTCCCCGGTCTCCGCCCCGTCGCCCCACTGGCCGTTCGCGAACACCACCGACCGTACGGTCATCAGCCGCTTGAAGACGCCGGCCGACCCGGGCGGCACCGTCGGCAGCCCCGCCTCGGGCGGCGGGTCGAGCGAGACCGTCTGGTACGTCACCGGGTCCATGGCGGCCATCGCGTACACCGTCCCGGCGTCCTCCGCGCGCACGAAACTCGCCACGGACACGCTCACCTGCGAGCGCCGCTCGGCGTCCGTGAACAGGGCCGCGGTGAGCCGCAGGCAGCCCTCGCCCTGGTCGACCAGGGCGGCGAGCTCCGGCGACATGCCCTGCGCGCACTCGGTGGTGGTGACCAGGTCGACGCGCTTGTACCGGGATCCGTCGGACAGCCGCACGTTCGTCTCCGGGAAGGCCTGCTCCGGGCGCACTACCGGGCGGGCGAGCAGCGAGGGCTGGGTGGAGGGTGCGTCGGAGGGCGGGGCGGCGGTGACGGAGGGGGCGGCGGCGGCCGTGGCGGTCGCCGTGGCGGGCGGCGGCACGGCCCGGTCGTCGTCGCCGCCCGTGTACATCAGGGTGCCGGCGGCGATGGCCACGACGAGGACGCCGCCGGTCGCCGCGAGAACCGCGAGCCGGGTGCGGCGGCGTCTGCGTATGCGGTGCTGCTCCGCCGTCCAGGAGGCCGCAGCCGTCGCGGGGCCGTACGGCCCGTATTGAGCGGGCTGCCCGTGCTGCGCGTACTGCCCGTACGGTCCGTGCTGCCCGTACGGTCCGTGCTGCGTTCCTTGATCATCGTGGGTCATGGCGGCGCAGGGTAACAGCGCGGACAGTCCTGAGTCCCGGCGCCCGACAAGGCATTGCCTAACGGGACAGAGCGTCCCGAACCGCCTCATCGGTGCGGGCCACGACGGCCGTTCCGTCGTCCGCCGTGATGATCGGACGCTGGATCAGCTTCGGGTGCTCGGCGAGCGCCGTGACCCAGCGATCGCGTGACGCCTCGTCACGGGGCCAGTCCTTCAAGCCCAGTTCCTTGGCCGCGGCCTCCTGGGTGCGCGTGATGTCCCACGGTTCCAGTCCGAGACGGGTGAGCACCTCGCGGATCTCGTCCTCGCTCGGCACGTCCTCCAGATAGCGGCGGACGGTGTAGTCGGCACCCTCGGCGTCGAGCAGGCCGACCGCGCTGCGGCATTTCGAACAGGCCGGGTTGATCCAGATCTCCATGGCGACACGGTAGCCCGAGGGCGCGAAAACCCGTTCACCCCGTGCGCCACAGTGACCCCGAAAGCCCTTGTGGCCAGGGGCTTTTGTCAGTGGTGGGCGGTAAAATAGAAGCAGTGTTCGAGGGTGTCGCCGAGAGGTCCGGACGGCGCCCTGACCGCGACAGGAGGATGCCCGTGCCCGCTGCCGCACTGAAGCCGAAACCGCTGCCCACCCAGTCCACCGCCAAGCGTCCCGTCCTGCTGGACCTGCCCTACGAACCCGTGGAGAAGCGTCCGCTGCCGGCGGGCCGTCCCCGCGAGTGGTACGTCACGCACAACCGCCGGCTCAAGGCGATGCGACTCGCCATCGCCCTGCTCGACTCCGGCGTCTACCTGCCGAACCAGGCGCGCAACGAGAGGATACGGAGCGCTGCGCTGGCCATCGGAGTTCACCCGCCGTCGGACACGACGTGCCACATGGTGCGGGCGTTGATGCGGTACTCGCGGTGAGCGGGGCGCAGGGTGCCGTTCGTTCCGCGGTGCCCTGCGTCCGTGTCGCCGTCTCTGGGGGCTGCCGCCCCCAGACCCCCGCTGTCGGCCTGAACGGCCTCGTCCTCAAAGGCCGGACCGGCTGAAAGCGCCCCCCGGCGTTCAAAGGCGTGCCCTACGCCGACAACTCCCGCTCCAGCGGTGTCCGGAACCGCGGCGTCACCCGGGTCGTCGCCACCCAGGACGCCAGCCGCTCGGCCTCCGCCGCGATCGCGGTCTCCGCCTCGCGGCCGGCCCCCTCACCCTCCAGCACCCGCCAGACGATCCCGCCGTCGGTCCGCTGGGCCCAGCCGCCGACCACGCGGCCGTTCCACCACACCGTCGGCCCCATGTTGCCGCTGCGGTCGAACAGCGTCGGCCGCAGCTCGGGCGCGAGGTCCCAGTCCCGCTGCCGCCGGCGTCCCGGGCCGGACGGCCCGGTGAGCGACCTAGTAGGAAGCCCGGAAGTTGGCGTACCCGAGCAGGACGATCAGCGCGGCCACGCAGCCCAGCACCACGGCGGTCGACACCCACGACGACCGGCGCCCGGAGCGGCCCACGTGCTCGGGATCGGCGCGGAAGGGCACCGGTCCGGGCGGGTTCTCCTTCCAGCGCGCGGCGAGCATCCTGGCGCGTGCGGAGGGTTCCTTGTGCTCGGCACCGTCCGCCCACTTGATGTCGAACTCGCGTTCATCGTCCCGATCGGACATGTCCGGTCCCTCTCCCCGTCCCCTGACTCGAACAACCGTGTCAGTAAACATGATCCTGGGCCCGCTTCCCCCTGTGAAGCTTTTCGGCCAACGAGCCGGCGAGTCAACGGGCCGGCGAGCCGGCGGGCCAACGACGGCGCCCCCGCCCCTGACGAGCAGGAGACGGGGGCGCCGGACGACCCGGGCGGACCCGGGCGTCGATCACACGTCGAAGTACATCTCGAACTCGTGCGGGTGCGGACGCAGCTGCAGCGGCGCGATCTCGTTGGCGCGCTTGAAGTCGATCCACGTCTCGATCAGGTCCGGCGTGAAGACGTCGCCCTGGAGGAGGAACTCGTGGTCGGCCTCCAGGCGGTCCAGGACCGCGCCGAGGGAGGTCGGGACCTGCGCCACGTTCGCGTGCTCCTCGGGAGCCAGCTCGTAGAGGTCCTTGTCGATCGGCTCGGCCGGCTCGATCTTGTTCTTGATGCCGTCCAGGCCCGCGAGCAGCAGGGCCGAGAAGGCCAGGTACGGGTTGCCGGAGGCGTCCGGCGCGCGGAACTCGACGCGCTTGGCCTTCGGGTTCGAGCCCGTGATCGGGATACGCATCGCGGCCGAGCGGTTGCGCTGCGAGTACACCAGGTTCACCGGCGCCTCGAAGCCCGGCACCAGGCGGTGGTAGGAGTTCACCGTCGGGTTGGTGAAGGCCAGCAGCGACGGGGCGTGCTTGAGGATGCCGCCGATGTAGTAGCGGGCGGTGTCGGACAGGCCGGCGTAGCCCTGCTCGTCGTAGAAGAGCGGCTCGCCGCCCGACCACAGCGACTGGTGGACGTGCATGCCCGAGCCGTTGTCACCGAAGATCGGCTTCGGCATGAAGGTCGCCGTCTTGCCGTTCTTCCAGGCCACGTTCTTCACGATGTACTTGAAGAGCTGGAGGTCGTCGGCCGCCGCGAGCAGCGTGTTGAACTTGTAGTTGATCTCCGCCTGGCCGGCGGTGCCCACCTCGTGGTGCTGGCGCTCGACCTGGAGGCCGGACCGCTCCAGCTCCAGGGAGATCTCGGCGCGCAGGTCGGCGAAGTGGTCGACCGGCGGGACCGGGAAGTAGCCGCCCTTGTAGCGGACCTTGTAGCCGCGGTTGTCCTCCAGGGCACCGGTGTTCCAGGCGCCGGCCTCGGAGTCGATGTGGTAGAAGGACTCGTTCGCGCTGGTGGCGAAGCGGACGGAGTCGAAGACGTAGAACTCCGCCTCCGGGCCGAAGAACGCCGTGTCGGCGATGCCCGTGGAGGCCAGGTACGCCTCGGCCTTCTTCGCCACGTTCCGCGGGTCGCGGGAGTACTGCTCACCCGTGATCGGGTCGTGGATGAAGAAGTTGATGTTGAGGGTCTTGTCCCGGCGGAACGGGTCGACGCGCGCGGTGGACAGGTCGGGGCGCAGCGACATGTCCGACTCGTGGATGGCCTGGAAGCCGCGGATCGAGGATCCGTCGAAGGCCTGCTCGTCATCGGGGTCGAACGCGGCGGCGGGCAACGTGAAGTGCTGCATCACGCCCGGCAGGTCGCAGAACCGGACGTCGACGAACTTGACGTCCTCGTCGGCGATGTACTTCTTGGCCTCGTCGGCGTTCTGGAACATCCAGCTCCTCCTACTCCCGACCGTCCCGCCGGGGTGGTAGATCGTTCGTGCGGCCAGTGCGGGTGGCACACGCTTCCTCGACCCTAGGGACGGGTGATTTCTCGGGCGTGACCCATTTGTTTCGCAGAAGTTAACCGGCTCCGTTCCAGCGTAGGCCTCATCCCGGCCCGCCACACCCCGCCGTACGCCGCTCCGCGGCCTCCGCGCCCACCCTCCGTCCGCCGGTCATATACGGGCGCAGTACCGTGTACGGGTGGACAACAGGCAAGCAATCGGATCGTGGCTTTCCGGGCCGCGCGCGGCCATCGAAGAGGCCGGCGCCGATCTCGGATACCGGGGTGAGCAGCTCGGTCTGCCCGAGGAGGGACCGGGCTCGATCGCCCGTCCGGGCAGGCGGATCGGCGCCCTGGCCGTCGACTGGGCCCTGTGCCTCCTGATCGCATACGGCCTGATCACGGACGGCTACGACCAGGCGACCGGCAACTGGGCCCTGCTGATCTTCTTCGTGCTGAGCGTGCTGACCGTCGGCACGGTCGGCTTCACCCCGGGCAAGCGCCTCTTCGGCCTGCGCGTGCTGGACCTGGGCACGGGCCGCCCGAGCCCCCCACGTGCGCTGCTGCGCTCGGTCCTGCTGTGCGTCGCCCTCCCGGCGCTGATCTGGGACCGCGACGGCCGGGGCCTGCACGACCGGCTGGCTCGCACCGTGGAAGTACGGATCTGACGCTGCGCGTACGGTACGGCGATGGGGGCGCCCGGAGTGATCCGGGTGCCCCCATCGCCGTACCGGCGTCTTGAAGTCCTACGGGGTCAGCGCTGCCTGGGGTTTCCGCCCCTGGGCATGCGCATGCCCTTCGGCATCGGGCCCTTGGGCAGCGGCATGTTGCTCATCAGGTCGCCCAGGGCGCGCAGTCGGTCGTTGGTCACGGTGACCTGCGGGCCGCTCAGGACGCGGGGGAGCTTGAGCATGGTCGTGCGGAGCTTCTTCAGCTCGACCTGGCCCTCGCCGGTGCCCACGACCAGGTCATGCACGGGCACGTCGGCGACGATGCGGTTCATCTTCCGCTTCTCGGCGGCGAGCAGGGACTTCACCCGGTTCGGGTTGCCCTCCGCGACCAGCACGATGCCGGCCTTGCCGACCGCGCGGTGCACCACGTCCTGGTTCCGGTTCATCGCCACCGCGGGGGTCGTCGTCCAGCCCCGGCCGATGTTGTCCAGCACGGCCGCCGCGGCGCCGGGCTGTCCCTCCATCTGACCGAAGGCCGCCCGCTCGGCCCGGCGCCCGAAGACGATCGCCGTCGCGAGGAAGGCGAGCAGCACGCCCAGGATGCCGGCATAGATGGGGTGACCGATCAAGAACCCGATCGCGAGGAGGACACCGAAAACGACGATGCCGACACCCGCGAGTACAAGACCGATCTTCTTGTCGGCCTTGCGGGTCATCTTGTAGGTCAGAGCGATCTGCTTCAGTCGCCCGGGATTCGCAGCGTCCGCTGCAGGTTCCTTCCTCGCCATGGCACGAAGTCTACGTGCCCCCGAAAGCGCCGACGACGGCAGTGCCCGGCGCGGGGAGACGGGACGGAGGCGGGATCGGAGTCAGGGGCGGCCGGCGACGGACTGCCGCAGCACGCGCTCCGTCTCGATCCGGTCCTTGGCGCGACGGCGGTCCTCCAGGACGGAGGTCCAGGCGTTGCGCCGGGCGGTGCGCTGACCACTGCTCATCAGCAGCGACTCGACGGCCCGCAGGGCGGTGGTGAACGACGGGATGGCGGTGGCGCGAACGGCGGTGGCGCGAACGGGCGCGGGCTGCATCGTGGAGGTCCCCCCTCGGTACGGCTCCGGGCACGGAGACGGGTGTACGTGCTGTGATTTCAGGGTCACTGATTGGTGTTACCAGGGCGTGACCCCCCGGTCAAACGGACATGAAGCCGCGATGCCGGGGGCCGGAACGGCGTCGCGGCCCCGACCGGTGTCCTCATCTGCGAGGACGGTCGGGACCGCGGCGTATCGGCCATTACTGGTGAGTAGTGACTTGTGCGTGAATTCACACGGTGGCGGAGTTACGCTGCTCCATCGCCATCCGGTAGAGCCGTCCGGCCCGGTACGAGGACCGCACCAGCGGGCCCGACATCACGCCGGAGAAACCGATCTGCTCGGCCTCCTGCTGCAGCTCCACGAACTCCTGCGGCTTGACCCAGCGCTCCACGGGGTGGTGGCGCACCGACGGGCGCAGGTACTGCGTGATGGTGATCAGCTCGCAGCCCGCCTCGTGCAGCTGCTTCAGCGCCTCGCTGATCTCCTCGCGGGTCTCACCCATGCCGAGGATCAGGTTCGACTTCGTGACCAGGCCGTAGTCGCGGGCGTCCGTGATGACCTTCAGCGAGCGCTCGTAGCGGAAACCGGGGCGGATGCGCTTGAAGATCCGGGGCACCGTCTCGACGTTGTGCGCGAAGACCTCGGGGCGGGAGGCGAAGACCTCCTGGAGCAGCTCCGGCACCGCGTTGAAGTCGGGGGCCAGCAGCTCGACCTTGGTGCGGCCGTCCGCGCGCTCCGCCGTCTGCTGGTGGATCTGGCGCACCGTCTCGGCGTACAGCCAGGCCCCGCCGTCCGGCAGGTCGTCACGGGCGACGCCGGTGATGGTCGCGTAGTTCAGGTCCATGGTGACCACGGACTCGCCGACCCGGCGCGGCTCGTCGCGGTCGAGAGCCTCGGGCTTGCCGGTGTCGATCTGGCAGAAGTCGCAGCGCCGGGTGCACTGGTCGCCGCCGATGAGGAAGGTCGCCTCGCGGTCCTCCCAGCACTCGTAGATGTTGGGACAGCCGGCTTCCTGGCAGACGGTGTGCAGGCCCTCGCTCTTCACGAGGTTCTGCATCTTGGTGTACTCGGGGCCCATTTTCGCCCGGGTCTTGATCCACTCGGGCTTGCGCTCGATGGGGGTCTGGCTGTTGCGGACCTCCAGGCGCAGCATCTTGCGTCCGTCGGGTGCGACTGCGGACACGACCGGCTCCCTAGCGTTTGATTCTTCGGCGCCTTTAAGCGTACGCCCGTTGATTTGAATGCCCGGCGAGGGTGCTGGCCTCGCTGGGGGCTGCCGCCCCCAGGCCCCCGCTTCGGCCTGAACGGCCTCGTCCTCAAACGCCGGACGGGCTGGATTTATGCCGCGCAGGATTCAGGCCGGCGTCTTCTCGATCACCCTCGGCTTCAGTTCCGCGTTCTCCAGGACGTCGCGCAGGTGGCGCTCCGCCACCGGCAGTACTTCCTCGATGGTGATGTCCCGGCCCAGCTCGTTCGCGAGCGAGGCGACGCCCGCGTCGCGGATGCCGCAGGGGATGATCCTGTCGAACCACTTGTTGTCGGGGTTCACGTTCAGGGCGAAGCCGTGCATGGTGACGCCCTTGGCGACCCGGATGCCGATCGCGGCGATCTTGCGGTCCTCGCGGCGCTGGCCGGCGTTGGACGGGGCGTACTCGGGCCCGTTCATCCGGGGGTCGAACTCCTCGTCGGTCAGCCGCGGGTCGAAGTCCAGGGACAGCCCGCCGAGCGCCGGGCGCCGATCGAGCGGGTCGCCCAGCACCCACACCCCGCTGCGGCCCTCGACCCGGGTGGTCTCCAGGCCGAACTCCGCGCAGGTGCGGATCAGGGCCTCCTCCAGCCGCCGCACGTGCGCCACCACGTCCACCGGGCGCGGGAGCTTCTGGATCGGGTAGCCCACCAGCTGGCCCGGACCGTGCCAGGTGATCTTGCCGCCGCGGTCCACGTCGACGACCGGCGTGCCGTCCAGCGGACGCTCGCTGTCCTCGGTGCGCCGGCCGGCGGTGTAGACCGGCGGGTGTTCGAGGAGCAGTACCGTGTCGGGGACCTCGTCGACGAACCGCGCGGCGTGCACCCGGCGCTGCTCGTCCCACGCCTCCTGGTACTCGACGCGATCGGCACCGAACCCCATTCGGACGAACCGCAGCTCACTCACGGCAAGTGCCTCCCTGGAAGGTCGTAAGGCACGAACCGTGCCCACGCCACTGTACGACCGTCCGCCCGTCGTCAGCCGGGCGGGCAATCCTCACACGATCGGATGAATGCCGGGCGAAGTGTGCGATCGGGCGCTTACTCTCCGCTACATTCGCGCCGTTCACGAGGCCATAAGGGCTGCTCACAGGCGCTCCGGGCACATCGAACGGCCCGGAAGGCAGGAGACCGCACCGCACCATGACGGAACGACCCGCGCAGCGCACCCCCAACCGCCAGCTCGCCGCGCTCATCGCCGAAGCGGGGTTCTCCAACGCGGGTCTCGCGCGTCGCGTCGACCAGCTCGGACTCGAACACGGCCTGGACCTGAGATACGACAAGACGTCCGTCACCCGGTGGCTGCGCGGCCAGCAGCCCCGCGGCACCACCCCGGCCCTGATCGCCGAGGTCTTCACCCGGCGCCTCGGCCGCCGTCTCACCGCCCAGGACCTCGGCCTGGACGCCTGTGCCCCCGTCTACGCGGGGCTGGAGTTCGCCGCCTCCCCGGACGAGGCCGTCGACATCGTCGGCGGGCTGTGGCGCAAGGACTCCGGCAGTCACGCCGAACTGCGCAAGATCGCCTTCACCCCGGCGGGCCTCGTGGTGCCCAGCCGGGACTGGCTGATCGGCCGCGCCGACGAGAAGGTGGCCCGCGTCGAGGTGCCCGTCCGCATCCCCGCGCAGGGCCGTCCGGCGACCCCCGGAACCCTCACCCCGCTCGCCCCGCCCCGCCGGCGGGGCCCGGCCGAGCGCGGGCCCGGCCAGAAGGTCACCGGCGGCGACCTCGCAGCGCTCCGCTCGGTCGGCGAGCTGTTCCGCAGCCTGGACGACCGGTACGGCGGCGGACACGCCCGCCAGGCCCTCGTGCGCTACCTGGAGCACGAGCTGGAGCCGATGCTGCGCGGCACCTACGGCGAGCAGACCGGCCGTCGGCTGTTCGCCGCCGCCGCCGACCTGACCCGGCTCGCGGGCTGGACCTCGTACGACATCGCCGCGCACGGCCTCGCCCAGCGCTACTTCGTCCAGGCGCTGCGGCTGTCGCAGGCGGCCGGGGACCGGGCGTACGGCTCCTACGTGCTGGTCACCATGAGCCGGCAGGCCGTCTACCTGGGCCACGGACGGGAGGCGGTGCAGCTCGCGCGGGTGGCGCAGCAGGGTGTGGGAACCTCCGCGCCGCCGGTCGTGCAGACGCTGTTGCACGCCGCCGAGGCACGGGCGCACGGCATCCTCGGTGAGGTGCGGGCGTGCACCGCCTCGCTGGTCAGGGCGGAGCGCGCTCTGGAGGCCGCCCGGCCCGGCGACGAGGTGCCGCACTGGGCGCGCTTCTTCGACGAGGCGCAGCTCGCCGACGAGTTCGGACACTGCCACCGCGACCTCCAGCAGTTCCGCGCCGCCGCCCAGTACGCGGAACGCTCGCTGCTGCTGCGCGCCCCCGTCTACGCCCGCAGCCGGCTCTTCTGCCGGGTGGTCCTCGCCACCGCCCGCCTCGGCCTCGGCGAACTCGACCAGGCCTGCCAGCTGGCCGCCGAGGCGGCCGGGCAGGCGGCCGAGATGCGGTCGGTGCGCGCGACGGAGTACGTACGCGACTTCGAACGGCGCCTGGAGCCGTACCGGGACGCCGCACCGGTACGGGGGTACCGGGACAAGGTGGCGGCACTGGGGTAGCCGGGGCGCGCGTTCGCCAGGGCCTGTCCGGCGGATCACGCCGCAGGCGCGGGGGCCGGCACGCCCATCTGCGGCCTTGTCGTCGGTTGCCAGGGCTCCGCCCTGTCGCCCTCCACTGCCTTGCAGCTGGACGCACCAGCCCCCGCTCACCCGCGCTGATGAGGCTTTCCTGCGACCTGATCCGTCGGACGGGCCCTAGCTAGGCCGCTCGGGCCGTCGGCACGGGGTCGGCGCTGTGCATCGGCCGGCCCGCCCCCAGGTCCGTCAGGATCGCCGCGGACGCCCGGTGGCCCGAGTGCAGCGCGCCCTCGACGGTGCTGGTGTCGCGGTGGTCGCCGCACACGTACAGACCGGCCAGCAGCCGTACCGGCCGGCGCAGGTCGTGCGGTGCGCGCATCGCGGGCACCGCCTCGGGCGTGTGGTGCACGGCGAGGGTCTCCCAGCGGGTGGTCGGGGTGCCGTAGAGGCGGGACAGGTGCATGCGTACGGCCGTGTCGACGCCGGACGGGGGAGGGCCGAGGACCGTCGAGGAGACGAGGGCGCGTCCGGCCGGCGCGCGGGACGGGTCCACGTGGCTGACCACGGCCGTGTGGGCGACCGGGCCGCCGCGGTCCGCGTCCAGCAGCAGGGAGGCGCCGGTCGTCGGCGGTTCGTCCGTCGTGTGGTGCACGACCGTCACCGGATGGAAGTCCGGCACGCGCAGGCCCGGCAGCAGCTCGGCCGCGGCGCGGGCGTCGGTCGCCACCAGCACGGCCCGGCAGCGGATGACGCCGTGCTCCGCGGTGGCCACGGCGTTGGTGGCGACCGACGTGACCCGGACGCCGGTGTGCACGGTGCCGGGCGGCAGCGCCCGCGTCAGCAGCTCCGGCAACGCCTCGGCGCCGCCCTCGGGCAGCCCGAGCCGCCCGCCGGCGAAGGCGCGCAGCGCGAGGTCGGCGCACCGGCTGGAGGTCGTGAGGTCCGGGTCGCACAGCAGGGCGGCGAGCAGCGGGCGCAGGAAGCCGTCGATCGTACGGGCCGGCAGCCCGCGCACCGCGAGCGCCTGGGCGGCGGGCAGCTCCGGGCGGGCCAGCAGCCGTTCGACCGGGGTGCTCGCCAGACGGGTCAGCGCGGCACCGAGCCGGGCTTGGTCGACGGCGGTGCCGAGCGGGGCGCCCGCCCGGGTGCGGGGCGGGATCACGGGACTCCCGGACGCTCGGGGCGCGTTGGCCGGGCGCCGGGGCGCGGGCACGGACCGGGGGGCGCTCGCGAGGGCGCGCACCGCGTGAAGTGCGCCCCTTGCGCCCCTTGAGCCCCGTACGCCCGCCGGGGCGCCCGCGCGGTGGTGACGGCCCTCGCTGTGCAGCAGGACGCCGGGGGCGAAGGGCAGCAGCGCGAGGCCGTCGAGCCCGGGGGTGCGGCGCAGTTCGGGATACGCCATGGACAGCAGCTGTCCGATTCTGTCGAGCCGGAAGCCGTCGACCTTCTCGGTCGCCATCCGGCCGCCCACGCCATGGGCGGCCTCCAGGACCGTGGTCGTCACTCCTGCGCTGGTCAGCCGATGCGCCGCGGCGAGTCCGGCGATCCCGGCCCCCACGACGACGACGTCCGCCTGGTACGCGGGCTCAAGCACGTGCCCCTCCTCGAGGTTGCGCGGCCGCTGGAGACGTCATGCCCCCAACCGGCTTGAGGGATACCCGAGTTCGAGTCGAGGTTAGAACCGGAAACGGTCAAGGGGAGTCGCACGGGGACAGGGCACGGTCGCACGGCGGTCGCATACGGGTGGGGTATGGGCTCATGTGGTCGCCATGTGGTCGCCATGTGGTCGCCATGTGGTCGCCATGTGGTCGGCATACGGCCGGGAAGCGGCGGGGGAAGGGGAGCGGAGGCGGCGGCTGCGGTCGTGCGGCAGTGCGTGGCGATGCTCGGCGATGCGGGGCGGTCGTGGTCCGGCGCGGTCGTGCGCGGGGCGGGCGGGCGCCGTCGTGCGCCGGGTGGGGACGGGGCCTCGGCACTCCCAGCGGGGTTCGGGGCGGTGCCCCGGCGTCTCCGGCTCGGCCGCCGCCCCGGCCCCACCCCGCCCCGCTCCCACCCCGCGCCAACCCCACCCGCCCTCACCTCACAGCGCCGCCCGGATCGCCCCGTCGATCTCCGGGAACGCGAAGCGGAAACCCGAGTCCAGCAGGCGGGCCGGGAGGACCCGGGCGCTGCCCAGGACGTCGCCGGCCATTTCGCCGAGCGCCGCGCGCAGGACCGGGGCGGGCACCGCGAAGGCGGCCGGGCGGCGCAGTACGCGCCCCATGGCCGCGGTGATCTCACGGTTCGTCAGCGGGTGCGGGGCGGTCAGGTTGAAGGGGCCGGACAGGTCGTCGCGGTCCAGCAGGTGCCGGATCGCCGCCACTTCGTCGTGCAGTGCCACGAAGGACCAGTACTGGGACCCGTCGCCCAGCCGCCCGCCGAGCCCCGCCCGGAAGAGCGGGAAGAGTCGTCCCCAGGCCCCGCCCCGGCGGGCGACGACCAGCCCGGTCCGCACGAACACCGTCCGTACGCCCGCCTCCCGGGCGGGGGCCGCCGCGGCCTCCCACTCCAGGCACAGGGACGGCAGGAAACCCTCGCCCGCTGGCGCGCTCTCGTCGACGGCCCGGTCGCCGGTCTCCCCGTAGAAGCCGATCGCGCTGCCGTTCACGAAGACCCGCGGACGCCGCTCCAGCGAGGCGACGGCCTCCGCGAGCGCCGTCGTGCCGTGCACCCGGCTGCTGCGGATGCGCGTCTTGTACGCGTCGGTCCAGCGGCGGTCGCCCACCCCGGCCCCGGCCAGATTGACCACGGCGTCGCACCCGTCGAGCCCGGCCGCGTCCACGCGTCCGCCCTCGGGATCCCACCGGACCTCGTCCGCGTTCCGGGGCGCGTGGCGCACCAGGCGCACCACGTCGTGCCCGTCCGCGGTCAGGGACCGCACCAGTGCGCTGCCGATGAGACCGGACGCACCGGCCACCGCGACGCGGGAACGTTCCCTGTCCTTGCGTCCATCGTCCATGCGCCCATCCTGCCGGGTGGCCCGGGAAAAACCCCGGACCGGCCGCCGGTCCGGCGTCGTACAGTGACCGTCATGCCAGCTCCGCACATACGCCAGGCCAGGCCCGACGACGAGCAGCCGCTGCGCAGGCTCGACCACGAGACCTGGTCGTACCAGCACGCCGTCTCGCCTCCGCCGGCACCGGACGACGCCTTCTTCAGCGAGCGTTCGGGCCCCGCCGACCACCTGGTCGCCGAACTCGACGGCGCCGTCGTCGGCTACGTCCGTCTCGGCTTCCCCACGGAACTGGCCTCCAACTCCCACGTGCGCCAGATCCGCGGCCTCGCCGTCTCCGACGCGGCCCGCGGCAACGGCGTCGGCCGCGCGCTCGTCCGGGCCGCCGTGGAGGAGGCCCGCCGCCTGGGCGCCCGGCGCATCACCCTGCGGGTCCTCGGCCACAACACCACGGCCCGGGGGCTCTACGAGTCCGAGGGCTTCGTCGTGGAGGGCGTGCAGCCGGAGGAGTTCCACCTCGACGGCGAGTACGTCGACGACGTGCTGATGGGGCGGTCGCTGACCGGCCCCTGACGCTCACGACGTGACCGGCTCGCCCGTGTCCACCGCCTCCGTCGCCTCCGCCGCGCGCCGCGCCTCGTCGGCCACCTCGTCCGCCGTCAGCACGTAACCGGTCCGGGCGTCGGAGGTGGAGCGGGCGAAGACCACGCCGTACACCCGGCCGTCGGTGGTCAGCAGTGGTCCGCCCGAGTTGCCGGGACGGACCGTGGAGCGGATCGAGTAGATCTCCCGGGTGACGTTCGCGTCGCTGTAGATGTTCTGCCCGGTCGCCCGTATCCGGTTCGCCACCGTCGCCGCCCGCAGGTCCAGGTCGCCGTCCTGCGGATAGCCCGCGACCACCGCGGGGTCGCCGCGCCCGGCGTCGTCGTCGAACCGCAGGACGGGCGCGGACAGGTCCGGGACGTACAGCACGGCCACGTCCTTGCCCGGGTCGAACAGCACCACCCGGGCCTCGTACGAGGGTCCCACCCCGCCGACCCGCACGCTCGGGTCGTCGATGCCGGCCACCACGTGGGCGTTGGTCATCACGTGCTCCGGCGCGTAGACGAAGCCGCTGCCCTCCCGGCCCTGGGCCCCGGCGACGCCCTCGACCTTGACCGTGCTGAGCTTGGCCGCGTTGGTGGCCGCCGCCGTGACGCTGTCGCCGGAGGGCTCGGCGACCTCGGCGGTCGACTCGTTCTCGAAGGGGTTGAAGACCCGCGGGAAACCCGCCTCGGTCAGCGCGGACGTCGCCCCGGAGAACCACGCCGGCGTGGTGTCCGGCATCGCCCGCTGCACCGCGCCCAGCAGCGTCGATTCCCGGATCGCCGAGGTGAGCAGCGAGGAGGAGGACGCCGCCAGGACGCTCGCCGCCACCCACGCCACGACCAGCGCGGCCGCCGCGTTGGCCACCGCCCCGCCGACCCCGTCGGCCACCCTGAGCGGCCCCGCGTCCAGCTCCCGGCGCAGCCGCAGCGCGAGCCGCCCCGCCAGTTCGTGGCCCACCACCGCCGGCAGCAGCACCGTGACCACGGCGGCCACCGTCGCCGCCGTCGATTCCGCCGCCACCAGATCCATCACCCACGGCAGGATCCACACGCCGAGCGCCGCACCGCCCACGAAACCGGCCAGCGAGACACAGCCGGCCACCAGGCCGCGCCGGTAGCCGGCCGCGGCGTAGGCCAGCACCACCAGCGCCAGCAGGATGTCGAGCAGGTCCACGTGAGCCGCCTCTCTGTCCGGACCCTCTGCGGACCCCGGGACCCTGAGTACGTGCCGGACGGGCCCGGTGATCAGCCTGGGACGCGCGGCTGTCCGAAAACGGTACCCGTGCGCGTCGACGGGTGTGCGAGTGAGCGCGAGTGGTGCGATCAACCGGAAAACGTCGTGGACCGGGACGATGGTTCCATCGGGTGGCACAGCACACATCGCGGATGGAGCGGATCCGCCGGACAGTGGGACCATGCGTGTCTTCCGAGGACCGCGCGAGGCCCGGGAACGGCGTGCGGTTCCCGTACCGGGCGCGGCCCGCATACCGGGCGCGGCACGGGCGCTGCTCGGCTGTCTGCCCGGTCTGGCCGCCGTCGCCGCGCTGGCGCTGTGCGCGAGCGGTGTGGAACGGGCCGCCGCGACGCACGCCCGGCCGGCCGCCGCCGACCGGCACACCGCGCCCCGGCCGCCCGTCGTGCCCCGGTCGGTCTGGCTGGGCGACGCCGCCCGCGCGCAGCCGCCCCCGCGCTACGACGACGAGATCCTCGCCGTCTTCGTCCACCACACGGACACGCCGAACGGCTACGACTGCGCCGACGTGCCGGCCATCCTCCGCGGTGTCTACACGGGCCAGACCGGCGCCCGGGACTGGGACGACATCGGCTACAACTTCGTCGTCGACCGCTGCGGCACCATCTACGAGGGCCGCGCGGGCGGCATCGACCGGCCCGTCACCGGCGCCCACACCCAGGGCTTCAACCACCGCACTACCGGCATCGCCGCCCTCGGCACCTTCACCGCCGGCGTGCCCGTGCCCGACGCGCTGACCGACTCGATCGCCGCGCTGGCCGCCTGGAAACTCGGCCGCACCGACACCGACCCGCGCGGAAGGGCCAGCCTGGTCTCCAGCAACGGCCTCAGCCGGTACGCCGCCGGCGCCACCGCCACCCTGCCCGCCGTCGCGGGCCACGACGACGGCTACCAGACCAGCTGCCCGGGCGCGGCCCTCACCGCCCGCCTTCCGGACATCAGGGAGGAGGCGGCGCGGCTCCAGGGCCGGGACGCTCGGCCCTGACTGCTCGGCCCTGTCTGCTCGGTCCTGACTGCTCGGCCCTGTCTGCTCAGTCCTGCCCGAACCGCTCCCACAGGCGCGGGAACCGCTCGGCGACGGCCTGGTCGTTCTCCAGGTCGATCGCGGTGCCCAGCGGCTCCGCGGGCGCGGGCGCGATGCCGAGATCGGGGGCGACGGTGCCGGTGAGCTGCTCGTATGCCTCGTCGGCCGCGTAGCCGAGTTCCTCGCCGTCGCCGTCCAGTTCCTCGTCGAAGTCGTCCAGCAGTTCGGCGAGCGAGTCGGGTTCGTGCACCGCGCCCTCGTACACCTCGCGGCCCTGGCCGATCAGCCAGCACCTGAAGTAGTCGAAGGCGTCGTCGCTGGCACCGCCGAGCAGCACCCACGCGGCGCCCCACAGGTCCCAGGTGCAGGCGCGGTTGTAGCGGGCCTCGAAATGGCGGGCGAAGTCGAGCACCAGGTCCGGGTCCATCCCGAGGAGCCGCTCCACGAGCAGGTCGGCCTGGTCCTCGGGATCGCCGTCGGCACCCTGCCGGGTGGCGTCGATCAGCTCCCAGAACTCCGTCTCGTCCATCACGGGTCCAGCATCGGTCCTGAAGGGGTGGTACGCACGTGGAGTGGTGCGGATCGTTATGCGCCGGCTCGGTGCGCGTCGCCGTCCATCCCGTCCAACCCGTCCCCGAACACCCCGTCGCCGTACAACCCGGCCAGTCGCCGCGCTTCCCGGGCGAACCGCTCCCGCAGCGCCTCGGGCGCCAGCACCTCCACCTCCGGCCCGAGCCCCCTGAGCTGGGTGCGCGCGACCTCCTCGGACTCCACCGGCAGCGTCACCGTCACCCACCCGTCCGCGTCCGGCGCGTCCGCGGCCTCCAGCGCCTCCCGGGCCGACCGCGCGTCGAGGACGTGCGGCAGCCCGCGCACACCCTCCGCCGACAGCCGCACCACGACCTCCGCCCGCAGGATCGACCGCGCGAACTGCTCCGCCCGCTCCGCCCAGAAAGCGGGCAGGTCGAAGTCGTCGTCCCGCGCGAAGCGCTCCTCGCCCGCGTCCACCGCCGTGAACCGGTCGATGCGGTAGACCCGGAAGGCCCCGCCACCCGCCGCCCGTGCGACCCTCGCGCACAGATACCAGACGCCCGCCTTCAGCACGAGCCCGTACGGCTCCAGCTCCCGGACGACCTCCTCCTCCCCGCGCCGGTAGCGCGCGGCGACGGTCCGGTCGTCCCAGACCGCGTCCGCGACCGCCGGCAGCAGCTCGGGCGTCCGGGGATCCCGGAACCAGTTCGGCGCGTCCAGGTGGAACCGCTGCGCCGCCGAGCGGGAGGCGTCCCGGAGGGAGGGCAGCAGGGCGGCCGACACCTTCAGGCGGGCCGCCGACGCCGCGTCCTCCAGGCCCATCTCGCGCAGCGCCCCCGGCACCCCGGACAGGAACAGCGCCTCGGCCTCGCCCCGCGCCAGTCCGGTCAGCCGAGTGCGGTATCCGCCGATCAGCCGGTAGCCCCCGGCCCGGCCCCGCTCCGCGTACACCGGTACGCCCGCCTCCGACAGCGCCTGCGCGTCCCGCGTCACGGTCCGCTCCGACACCTCCAGCTCCTCGGCCAGCTCGGCGGCGGTCATGGCCGGGCGGGACTGGAGGAGCAGCACCATCTTGATGAGGCGGGCAGCGCGCATGCCCACATCATGCAGGAGACGCGGGAGGCCCCCGCCGCGGCGGGGGCCTCCTCACTCCATGCCGGCCTTACAGGCCGTAGCGCTCGCGCGCCTCCTTCACGGCCGTCGCCTTGACCTCGCCGCGCCCCGCGAGCTGGGCCAGTGCCGCGACCACGATGGACTCGGCGTCGACGCCGAAGTGGCGGCGGGCGGCCTCACGGGTGTCCGACAGGCCGAAGCCGTCGGCGCCCAGCGAGGACCAGTCCTGCTCGACCCACTGCGCGATCTGGTCCGGGACCTGGCGCATGTAGTCGGAGACCGCGAGGACCGGGCCCTCGGCGCCCTGGAGCGCCTGGCGGACGTACGGCACCCGCTCCTCGCCGCGCAGCAGCGCCGCGTCGGCGTCCATCGCGTCCCGGCGCAGCTCCGTCCAGGAGGTCGCGGACCACACGTCGGCGGACACACCCCACTCCTCGGCGAGCAGCTTCTGCGCCTTCAGCGCCCAGTGGATCGCCGTGCCGGAGCCCAGCAGCTGGATGCGCGGGGCGTTGGCGGCCGGGGCCAGGCCCGCCGACTCCGCCGTGTTGAAGCGGTACAGGCCCTTGACGATGCCCTCGTCGACACCGGCGGCGGACGGCTTGGCCGGCTGCGGCATCGGCTCGTTGTAGACGGTCAGGTAGTAGAAGACGTTCGGGTCCTCGCCCGGGGCCGCCTCGCCGTACATCCGGCGCAGACCGTCCTTGACGATCGCCGCGACCTCGTACGCGAACGCCGGGTCGTACGTCAGCGACGCCGGGTTGGTCGCCGCGATGGCGGGGGAGTGGCCGTCCGCGTGCTGGAGGCCCTCACCGGTCAGCGTGGTCCGGCCGGCGGTCGCGCCGACCAGGAAGCCGCGGCCGAGCTGGTCGCCGAGCTGCCACATCTGGTCGGCCGTGCGCTGCCAGCCGAACATCGAGTAGAAGATGTAGAACGGGATCATCGCCTCGCCGTGCGTCGCGTACGACGTCGAAGCGGCGATGAAGTCGGCCATCGAACCGGCCTCGGTGATCCCCTCGTTGAGGATCTGGCCGTTCTTGGCCTCCTTGTAGTACATCAGCTGGTCGCGGTCGACCGGCTCGTACGTCTGGCCCTTGGGCGAGTAGATGCCGAGCGACGGGAAGAGGCTCTCCATGCCGAAGGTGCGCGCCTCGTCGGGGACGATCGGCACCCAGCGCTTGCCGGTCTCCTTGTCGCGGACCAGGTCCTTGACCAGGCGGACGAAGGCCATGGTGGTGGCCACGTTCTGCGAACCGGAGCCCTTGTCGAAGGACGCGAACGCCTTCTCGGCGGGCGCGGGCAGCGGGGCGACCGGGTGGACGCGGCGGGCCGGGGCGGGACCGCCGAGGGCGGCGCGGCGCTCCTGGAGGTAGCGGACCTCGGGGGAGTCGGCGCCCGGGTGGCCGTAGGGGACCACGCCGTCGACGAAGTCGCTGTCCTTGATCGGCAGGCCGAGCAGGTCGCGCATGTCCTTGAACTCGTCCACCGAGAGCTTCTTCATCTGGTGGTTGGCGTTCTTGGACGCGAAGCCGGTGCCGAGGGTGTGGCCCTTGACCGTCTGGGCCAGGATCACGGTCGGCGCGCCCTTGTGGGCGAGCGCGGCCCGGTAGGCGGCGTAGACCTTGCGGGACTCGTGGCCGCCGCGCGAGTAGTGGAAGCACTCGAGGATCTTGTCGTCGGACAGCAGCTTCGCCATCTCGGCGAGCTGCGGGTCCTTGCCGAAGAAGTCCTCGCGGATGTAGGCGGCGTCGCGCGTCTGGTACGTCTGCACCTGCGCGTCGGGTACCTCGCGCAGGCGGCGTACGAGCGCGCCGGTGGTGTCGAGCTGGAACAGCTCGTCCCACGCCGTGCCCCACAGCGACTTCACGACGTTCCAGCCGGCGCCGCGGAACTGGGCCTCCAGCTCCTGCACGATCTTGAAGTTGGCGCGGACCGGACCGTCGAGGCGCTGCAGGTTGCAGTTGATGACGAAGGTCAGGTTGTCCAGGCCCTCGCGGGAGGCGAGGGTGAGCGCGGTGGTGGACTCCGGCTCGTCCATCTCGCCGTCGCCGAGGAACGCCCACACGTGGGAGTTGGTCAGGTCCTTGATGCCGCGGCTGGTCAGGTAGCGGTTGAACCGCGCCTGGTAGATCGCGGAGATCGGCCCGAGGCCCATGGAGACGGTGGGGAACTCCCACAGCCAGGGCAGCCGGCGCGGGTGCGGGTAGGACGGCAGACCGTTCCCGCCGGCCTCGCGGCGGAAGTTGTCCAGCTGCTCCTCGCCCAGCCGACCGTCGAGGAAGGCGCGGGCGTAGATGCCGGGGGAGGCGTGGCCCTGGATGTAGAGCTGGTCGCCGGAGCCGTCACCCTCCTTGCCCTTGAAGAAGTGGTTGAAGCCGGTCTCGTAGAGCCAGGCCGCGGAGGCGAAGGTGGCGATGTGGCCGCCGACGCCGTGCTTGCTGCCGCGGGTGACCATCGCCGCCGCGTTCCAGCGGTTCCAGGCGGTGATCCGCTGCTCCAACGCCTCGTCGCCGTCCACGGCGGGCTCGTCGGCGGTCGGGATGGAGTTGACGTAGTCCGTCTCGAGGAGCTTCGGCAGCGCGATGCCGGCGCCCTCGGCGCGCTCCAGTGTGCGGCGCATCAGGTACGCGGCACGGTGCGGCCCGGCCGCCTTGGTGACGGCGTCCAGGGAGGCCTGCCATTCGGCGGTCTCCTCCGGGTCGCGGTCCGGGAGCTGGTCGAGCTCGCTCGGCTGGATGGCTTTGGGGTCGGTCATGTCGCCGCCTTCCTCAGTCGAAGGGGGTTCCCTCATCGTCAAGGGTTCGGGGGTGCCCTAGGTCTTTGGCAGGACAGGGCGTGAGGCTTGGGTGCAAGCCCGTCGGTGACTGTAACTCCCTGATCGATGATCGATCAAAGGGTTGAGGGGCAAAACCTCTCGATTACGAGAAAGTCGGCACGGGGTGCCTTCGGCGATGGCACGGAGTGACCTGTGCTGGTGGGTGTTTGTGCAGGTGAGCGCCGTAGAGCTCGGGTGGTTCGGGGGTGTGGCGGGTGCGGGTGCGTCGTGGCTGATCGCGCGGTTCCCCGCGCCCCTGAAAGGGGCGCGGGGAACTGCGCGAACGGCCCCCACCGGC